>DASREA010000001.1:0-36025 GCA_035652315.1 Xanthobacteraceae bacterium
GCTCGGGCGATGGCGACTGACATCTAAGTTATTGAAATGATGGTGCCCAGGGGCGGAATCGAACCACCGACACCGTGATTTTCAGTCACGTGCTCTACCAACTGAGCTACCTGGGCGCCGGGCCGGCCCTGACGGGCCGCTCAGCAAAGCGCGGGGCGTTATAAAGGCTCGATTCCGCACTGTCCAGAACGCCCCGAAAACACGCCCCGGATCACGCCTTGACGCCGAGCGCGGCGCGGAACCGGTCCTTCAACTCGGCGCCGTCGCGCAGGGGCAGAACGCGCGGCGGCTCGTCGGCTGCGATCAGCACACGGGCGAACAGCGTCTCGTGCAGGGTCTTCAGGCGCGCGGCCAGATTGGCGAGCGCGGCTTCGTCGCGGACATCGAGACAGGTCGCAATGCCGCACGCGCCGGCCACGCGAACGAGATCGACGCCGCCTTGCGTATGGCTCGGTTGCATTCCTGTTTCACCATAAACGCCGTTGTCGAAGACGATGACGGCGAGATTGGACGGCCGCTTGTTGCCGATGGTGGCGAGCGAGCCGAGGCCCATCAGCATCTCGCCGTCGCCGGTGATCACCGCGACGCGGCGCTTCGGTTGCGCGAGCGCGAGCCCCAGACCGATCATGGCGGCGCCGCCCATGGCGCCCCACAGGTAGAAATTGCGCGGATTGTCGCCGGCGGCGGCGAGGTCCCACGTGGTCGAGCCGAGGCCCGGAACGACCAGCAGATCGTCGTCGCGATCCTTGACGAGCGCGGCCATGGCGGCGCGGCGTCCGAGCCTCATTTGGTCCATACCTTCCTGCCGATCAGCTGCTGCGACAGCACGACCGCGACGATGCGCTCATCGCCGAAGGCCTGCCGGACGGCGCGCGCGGCCGCGGCGGCGACGTCGGCCGGCTCGCCGACGCGATAGACCTCGGCCTCGCACAACTTCAGCACAGGATCGACGATCGATCCCATCGGCACCTGCCACGGATTGAACTCCTCCCACTCGCCGCGCATCGTGATCAGCATCAGCAACGGGAAACGGCAGGTGCGCGCGAGCGACAGCATGTTGATGCAGTTGCCGAGACCGCTCGACTGCATCAACAGCGCGGCACGCTGGCCGCCGAGCCATGCCCCGGCCGCGAGCGCGACGCCCTCCTCTTCCGTGGTCAGGGCGACGTCGTGGATGTCGGCATCGGCGCGGCAGCGGTCGATGAGCCGCGCATGGCCGGCGTCGGGAACGTAACCGACCTGGCGGACGCCGCCGCGCTTGATCGCATCGAACAGCTGATCGGGCCATTGCCCGGCCTGCACAGTCATGTCCCGTCCGCCTCGCCTTCGGCCGGGCGCTCGCCGTCCTCGTCTTCCTCGTCTTTCGCCGGAATCGCGTAGACGCCGGACAGCCAGCGATTGAGATCGATGTCGGCGCAGCGCCTGGAGCAGAACGGCCTGAACGCCGGCTCGACCGGCTTGCCGCAGATCGGGCAGGACCGCGCGGAGGATGTGCTGCGGCCAATCTCGTTCATGACGGTCATGTAGTCCATCAGACCGGGTTGAGCCAGCCGAAACGGACGGGATAGCCTTCGCCGCCGAGCAGCGTCATGACTTCGTAGAGCGGCAGGCCGACGATGTTGGTGTAGGAACCGACGATCTTGACGATGAAAGTCCCGGCAATGCCCTGCGCGGCATAGCCGCCGGCCTTGCCGCGCCACTCGCCGGAGGCAAGGTACGCCTCGATGTCTTCTTCCGTGAGGCGCTTGAAGCGCACGCGCGTCTCCACGAGCCGCTGACGGAATGCTTCCTTCGGCGTGACCAGGCAGACGGCCGTGTAGACACGATGATTGCGTCCGGAGAGAAGGCGCAGGCACTGCGCCGCCTCGTCGAGCAGTTCCGCCTTGGGAAGAATGCGCCGGCCGACCGCAACCACCGTGTCGGCGGCAAGCACGTAGGCACCGCGCAGGGTATCGTCGAGCTTCACGTTCTCCAATGCCGCGGAAGCCTTGGCATGCGCGAGCCGTGTCGCATAGGCGCGCGGAATTTCGCCGCGCTGCGGGGTTTCGTCGAGATCGGCCGGCTTGAGCGCGTCGGGCTCGATGCCGGCCTGATTGATGAGGGCAAGCCGGCGCGGCGAACCGGAAGCAAGCACGAATTTGGGACGGCCGATCATCTGCCCGGGAAACGCCAATGAATGCTTTGAAAAAACCTACGGGGCGCGGAACCTAGCGGAATGAGCCCGCTTTCACAACCCAAGGCGGCTCGCACTTACTCATTACCTCCGCCCGACCGCCCGAAGCGCTCGCGGATGCGCGCCATCAGCTGGTCGCGAACCTCGCGATAGGCGCTCAGACGCTGCTCGCGATTGCCTTCCGCGGCCGTCGGATCGACCGTGGGCCAATATTCCACCTCGACCGGCGCGGCGCGCGTCAGCTCGAGCGCCCGATGATGTGCCGGCGGCGAAAGAGTCACGATCAGATCGAAATCGAGGCCCTCGAGATCCTCGAGCTCCTCGAACGTGATCGGCTTGTGCCGCGAAATATCGATGCCGACCTCCTCCATCGCGGCAACCGCGAAAGGATCAAGCTCGCCCTTCTGCACGCCGGCCGAGCCGGCCCGGACATCCGTTCCGAACATCCGGCGGAGCAAGGCGGCCGCCATCGGCGAGCGCACGGCGTTCATGCCGCAGGCGAAAAGCACTGCGCGAGGACGCGGCGGGCGTTCAGGTTCGCTCAATGTCCGTTCAGCCCTTCCAGTGCAGCACGCAGATCAGCGTGAACAGACGCCGTGCCGTGTCGATGTCGATCGTCACTTTCCCCTTGAGCCGCTCCATCAGGATGCGCGAGCCGTCGTTGTGAATCGCACGCCGGCCCATGTCGATTGCCTCGATCTTGTCCGGCGTGGCGGTGCGGATCGCCTGATAGTAGCTGTCGCAGATCATGTAGTAGTCCTTCACGATCCGGCGCAGCGGCGTCAGCGAGAACAGGTGGGCGACGACCGGCGCCCCGTTTTCCTGCCGGATGTCGAACACCAGGCGGTTGCCGTTGATGCTCAGGTGCAGCGTGTAGGGACCGCTTTCGTGCCCGACCGGCGCGAAGGAATTCTGCTCGAGCAGGTCGTAGATCGCGACCTGCCGCTCGTGCTCGACATCCGGGTTGGAGCGCCCGATCGATTCTTCGTCGAGAACGACGGCGACCAGACGTCGCTTCGATGCCGCGGCCGTTGGCTTTGCCGCGCTCATCTCTGGTTGAGGCGGATCGAAACCGAGCGCGCGTGCGCGCTCAGCCCTTCCGCTTCGCCCAGCGCGATCGCGGCCGGGCCAAGCGCACGCAACTGATCCGGCCCGCATTTGAGCAGTGATGTACGCTTCATGAAATCGAGCACGCCGAGGCCCGACGAAAATCGCGCCGACCGCGCGGTCGGCAGCACGTGATTGGAGCCCGCGACATAGTCGCCGATCGCCTCCGGCGTATAGGCGCCGATGAAGATCGCGCCGGCGTTGCGGATCTGCTTCACCAGCCGTTCGGGGTCCTCGGCGAGGATTTCCAGGTGCTCCGGCGCCAGCTGATCGACGAGGGAAATCGCCTCGTCGAGCCTGCGCACCACGATCACCGCGCCGAAGTTGCCCCACGACGCGCCGGCGACGTTCGCGCGCGGCAGCGTCTTGAGCTGCGCTTCGACGGATTTTTCGACGCGGCCGGCAAGGCCGGCGTCGTCGGTGATCAGGATCGACTGCGCGCTCTCGTCGTGCTCGGCCTGCGCCAGCAGGTCGGCGGCGATCCAGTCGGCATTGGCCGTTTTGTCGGCAAGGATCAGCACCTCGGACGGCCCCGCGACCATGTCGATGCCGACCTTGCCGAACACCAGGCGCTTGGCGGCGGCGACATAGGCGTTTCCAGGCCCGACGATCTTGGCGACCGGCGCAATGCTTTCAGTGCCGTAGGCGAGCGCCGCAATCGCCTGCGCGCCGCCGACGCGGTAGATCTCATCGACACCGGCCAGGCGCGCCGCGGCCAGTACCAGCGGATTAAGCCTGCCGGCGGGCGCGGGCACCACCATCGCCAGCCTGGAGACGCCGGCGACCTTCGCCGGCACGGCGTTCATCAGCACGGACGACGGATAGGCGGCCGTGCCGCCCGGCACGTAAAGTCCGACCGATTCGATCGCCGTCCACTTCGCGCCCAGTTCGACGCCGAGAGAATCGGTGAAGCGATCGTCGCTGGGTTTCTGCCGGCGATGGTAAGCCTCGATCCGGTCGCGCGCGGTCTCAAGCGCCGCAAGCGCACCACCGTCGCAGGATTTCCGGGCAGCGTCAATTTCCGCAGCCGTAACGCGCAGGCCGATTGTCGCAAGATCGATCCGGTCGAACTTCGCGGTCAGCTCGAACAGCGCGCGGTCACCGCGCGTCGTCACATCCGCGATGATGCCGCGAACGGCCTGCTCGACGTCCTCGGCGGTTTCGCGCTTGAGCGCAAGCAGCTTCCGGAACCGTTCCGCAAAATCCGCATTCTGGCTGTCGAGACGAATGGCCATGGCCTGATATGACCTGATCCTGCCGGGGCGGCCCGGTCGACAAGGTCAATGGGTGATGCGCGCGCCGGCGTCAACCCTTGCCGTTGCGGAAAAGAGTTAATCAGGCCCGGCGGGATTTTGCCGTGCTTTCGTCGAGACCGGCATGGATCGGACAGTGGCCGGTCGTCCAGGTCGGGCCGAGATCGGCCAGCTCGGCCTCGAGGCATTCCACATCCAGACGCAACGTCGCGCCGCCGGAGAACGCCAGGGTGACCACGCCGGACGGAGCCTCGGTTTCGCTGAATTCGACCGCGAGCAGATTGAGCACGCCGTCCTTGCCGGCGGGATCGATCTGCCGGCACTTGCAGCTCAGGACACGCTCGAAGCGCAGCGCCGCGCGCCTGCGGCGGAACTCGGGAGTATCGCCCTGTGCGCTCTCCCAGTCGAAGCGATTGAGGGCGACGACGAGACGTTTTTCCCGCGGCCGCCAGAGAATATCCGAAACCCGGACCACCGCGTCCTGCAGGTGGGTGGAGACAACCTCGAGATCCTCTTCGTCGAGGACCACGAATTTGAGCTGGTCCATGGCGTTCGCGCTCCCCTTGCGCGGTAGTTAGGCAGGCCCTTTCCGCCGCGCAAGATGCATCCGGTCCTCAGAAGGCCGGCTCCAGTCCGGCCGCGGTCCAGCGGCCGCGCGTCGCAGGGTCCCTGAGCTTACGCAACAGAGCCTCAGCCCCCGGTCGCGACGGCGCGCCCGCGCGAATCGCTGCCGTATACGTATTTGTGGTGTGCAGGGCACCGGGCAAGGGGCCGATCACTTTTGCGCCGCGCACCGGCAGGACCTCGCTGATGAAAGTGGTACCGAGCTCCGCCCGGCCTTCGGCAACCGATACCGCCACATCGTGCCCGCCCTTCCCCAGCACCGCCTTCCTGTTGACGTCGTCGGCGATCCCGAGCTTCTGCAGCAGCGCCGCAAACATGATGCCGCCCGAGCCGCCGGCCTTCGGATCGGTGTAGGCAACCGAGCGCGCCGCCAGCAATGCCTGTTTGAAAGTGTCGGGTGTCGAGATGTCCGGCTCCGGTGCGCCATCGCGCACGATGACGCCGGTGACCGTGCGGCCGAGATCGGTGACGGTGCCGGCCTCGACCAGGCCGAGCTTTGCAAGCTCGGCAATGGCCGATTCGGACAGGACGACAAGGTCGGCCCCCTCGCCGTTCCTGATCCGCTCGCGCAGCGAACCGGCCGTGCCGAAATTGAGATCGAGCTTGTTGCCGGTTTCGCGCTCGAATTCGGCGCCCAGTGCCGCGACCATCGTCTTCACGGCGCCGGCGCTCATGACCTTGATGTCAGCCAAGACATTCCTCCCCCTGATCACGGGCGAGATCGTGGCCGAGTAAATTAATTTCGTCTAGGCGCTGAGCCGCTCGATCGCTGCGCCGCAACGCGCGAGCTTGTCCTCGAGCCGCTCGAATCCGCGATCGAGATGATAGACGCGGTTGACGATGGTCTCGCCCTCGGCCGCAAGCGCCGCGATCACCAGCGACACCGACGCGCGCAGGTCGGTCGCCATCACCGGCGCACCCTTGAGGCGCGCGACACCCTCGATCGTCGCCGTCTCGCCGTCGAGATGGATGTGCGCCCCGAGCCGCACCAGCTCCTGCACGTGCATGAACCGGTTCTCGAAGATGGTCTCGGTGATATGCGACGTGCCCCTGGCACGCGTCATCAACGCCATCAGCT
Organism: Xanthobacteraceae bacterium; assembly: GCA_035652315.1. Lineage (GTDB taxonomy): Bacteria > Pseudomonadota > Alphaproteobacteria > Rhizobiales > Xanthobacteraceae > CANKHA01. The sequence goes on from DASREA010000001.1 coordinate 6,236, forward strand.
GCGCCTGCAGGTCGGTCGGAAATCCCGGAAACGGCGCTGTCGTCACCTCGACCGGGGCAAGTCCCGAGCCGTTGCGGGTGACGCGAATTCCTTCGTTGGTCGGCGCCACCGTTGCTCCGGTCTGCGCGAGGACGTCGAGCGCCGCCTGCAGCAGCTCCGGGCGCGCGTTCTGCAGCAGGACCTCGCCGCCGGCCATGGCAACGGCCATCGCGTAGGTGCCGGTCTCGATGCGGTCCGGCAGCACCGCATGGCGCGCCCCGTGCAGTTTCGCGGCACCTTCGACGACGATGCGCGAGGTGCCGGCGCCCGAGATTTTCGCGCCCATCTTGTTCAGGCAGTCGGCAACGTCACCGACCTCCGGTTCGCGGGCGGCGTTTTCGATCACCGTGGTGCCGTTCGCGAGCGACGCCGCCATCATCGCCGTGTGCGTGCCGCCGACCGTCACCTTCGGGAAGACGATCTCGCCGCCGCGCAGCCCCTTTTTCGCGCGGGCTATGACGTAGCCGCCTTCGATCTCGATCTCGGCGCCGAGCTTCTCCAGCGCCATGATCAGGAGGTCGACCGGCCGCGTGCCGATGGCGCAGCCGCCCGGCATCGACACCTTGGCTTCGCCCATGCGGGCAAGCAGCGGCGCCACGACCCAGAAGCTCGCACGCATTTTCGAGACGAGCTCATAGGGCGCGGTCGTGTCGACGATGTGTTTTGCGGAAATGTGAATCGTGCGGCCCTGATTGGGATCGTCGCCGGCCCGCTTGCCGGCGATCATCACGTCGACGCCATGATTGCCGAGGATGCGCTGGAGCTGGACGACGTCGGCGAGCCGCGGAACATTTTCGAGGATCAAGGTATCCTCGGTGAGCAGGCTCGCGATCATCAGCGGAAGCGTCGCGTTCTTGGCGCCCGAGATCGGAATCGTGCCGTTGAGCCTCTGCCCGCCGATGATCCTTATGCGATCCATGTCGCCCCGCCCGCCTTGGCCGATTCCCTTTACACGCCTGGCCGGCCCCTTTGCCCGCCTCCGGCATCAACTCGCGCCAGGGCAAGACCTGACCGGTGCTTGGCCGGCGCCTCTGCCCGCCCCCGGGCATCAACTCGCGCCAGGGCAAGAACCTCGTCGGTGCTCGGCCGGCCCCTTTGCCCGCCGATGTAGGAACCACCATTGCCTTCACGCAAGCCCTTTCAGGGCCGGCCGGTATCTTCGCCGCCGAATTGCGGCGGAAGTCCGGTCCTGAAACGCAAGCTTTTCAGGGATTTTGCCTGCCACCGCCGGTTTTGTCCGGCTGCTCCACACTTCCCCGTGTTCCCGGCGCGCTCCGCCCGCGCTCCTGCGCCTTTCGCCTGCGCAGGTTTTCACGCAGCGCGGCAGCCAGACGCCGGCTTCGGTCGGCGTCTTTCGTGGTCCTGCCTGTTTTGCCGCCTTCGGTCACGGGCCGCATTATCAGTCTGCCGGCCGGCCTTGCAACATGCGCCGTCGCCTTGCGTCACCGCAGGCCGTGTGGCAGTTTCCGCCGCGTTTTCCGCCGCGGTATTTGCGGCCGTTTCGCACTCTCGCTGCCGTAGCTCAGTGGTAGAGCACCCCCTTGGTAAGGGGGAGGTCGTGTGTTCAATCCACACCGGCAGCACCATGTTAACCCCAATAAAATAACGATTTTTGGCAACATTGTGTGCCACTAAAGATGCCTCTAATTTGGTGTCAGAAAAGAGTGCCACTAAAAATCAGTTTGGAGTCAGTCAATGCGGTATCTTTTTCAGCGAAAGGAAGGCGGCAATTACTACGTCCGACTTCAACCGCCCGGCCGAAAGCTCATTGAGCGCTCGCTTGGCACGACTGATTTGAAGGCCGCTGAAATCGCGGCCGCCGATCTAATCAAGCAACACAAGGCATTCATGTACCAGCGGCGGCAATCGCGCGTCGCTCGCGTCGTGCATGGCCCTTGGGACCACATCATGGCTCCCGGCTTGCACAAGGCGGAGGAGCGCAACCTCAATGACTTTAATCACGATTGTTGGCCTAAAATCCCGGAGGGTGGCCACGTCCTAGCAACCGAGACGACACTTACAATCATTGACGCAAAGGGCGAGATTATCGGCACCCAACCGAACGGCGGCCCGGCGATCTACCTGACCGGCGCGGACCTTGGCGCGGAACGTGAATTCAAAGCGTTTGACGACGCATGGGCTGGAAAGATCGGTGAAGGGCCAATTCCGGATGACAGGCCCGCGCTTGTCACCGCCAAGAGCCAACCAGATGACGCGATAATGGAGACGTACATAAAGCACACGAACCAGCCCGAACACCGGGCGCGTGAAGCTCGCGAAATGTGGCGCATTTTTCGCACCGTTGTCGGAAAGCCGTTGCGCGAGTGTACGCGCGAAGACGGCCGCTCTGTTGTGGCCTACCTCGAAGATCAAGCCGACGAACCGCCGAAGAGCGCTACTTTGCGCCGCCGCATGGTGCCCTTAGTCGCGGCGGTCAATCTTGCGATTGACGAAGGCAAGCTAAAATTCAATCCATTTTCCGCCGTCGTTCCGGATCGCAAAGACGAAGACGAACGCGCGCCGTTTGATGATGACGACGTGAAGAAGATTCGCGCCAACCTGCACAAGCTCGAAAAGAGCGACCAATTGCTTTTGCGCGTGCTGGCAACCACCGGAATGAGACGCGGTGAAGCGTTCGAGATTGCCAGCGAGAAAACCGAAGACGGGATTCGCTATGTGACTATCGGAACCAAAACGCCGCAATCATTGCGCCGCGTGCCGCTCCCCAAGGCGCTATTGCCGCACTTGCCCAAAAAGATCACCGGGCCGCTATTCACCGGCCGCAAGGACTCGGCAAGTAAGCGACTACGCGAGTTCATGCGCGACATTGGCATTACGGACCCGGACAAAGCGCCCATGCACAGTTTCCGCCACCGTGCGGCCAATCGGCTACGCCGTGCGGGCGTCCCGGAGGATTTGCGCGAAGCAATTGGCGGTTGGGCCGACGGCAAGAAAAAGACTTCCCGGAAATACGGCAACAAGCACGGCCGGGGCTACCCGATTAAGATGCTTCGGGAAGCAATCGACAAAATCGGATTCTAAAGGTCCAGTGCTTGCCAAATACAAGTGGACGGGCGACGCTCGGTCAGGTGTATTCGGCAAGCTCAGATCGGATTTTTTCTCGAATAAGACGGTCATGCCGATCCAGCGCGGATAGCGCGCCATCTATTTCTTGGGCTTGTTCGGCGAACGTTTGAGCATTTCTCATTCCGTCCAAGTGCTCAATTAGTTCGTCGTATTCAGCCGCCCCAATGTCCCAGCCAACGATGCCACATAGATTCGAATTAGCTGCCCAACGCAATTCTTTTGAAAGTTTCCGCTGCGCCCTTTTTGAGCGTTTCTCAATGGCGTCTATGGCGGTTGCGTCAGCCAACGAACTTCCATCGCGTAAGTCGTACAGGTCATCGTTTATTGACCCGAACTGACTGAGGGCCAATTCGATTGGTGTTGCGACCCGACGATGAAACTCTTCTCGTTTGTTCTTTTGCCGCTCGCCTTTGGCTGCCTTTCGGCTATTCCGAATACCTAGTCCAAACGACGCGGCACCGGTTCCGAAAGCAATCCAGTTCGCTGGTGTCCAATTCGTAAAAAGCGGAGCAACATAACTGAAAAGATAGGGAACGGTGTTCGTCGCGAAATTATTTAGCCATTCAGCAATCAATCAACACCCGCAAGGTGGCGGCTCGTCAGAATGCGATCTATGCCCGCATGGATATCACTGACGATATGTGGGCGCGCGTCAAATTTGTAGTGTGCAAAGAATCCACTCTCACCGAGTCTATGAACGCTGTTACTGAAAAAACCTTGCACAAAAGAAGGTGTCAGCGTCCGTAACGTTTCGGGGATCACGAATTCTACGGAGGTCTGGCTATTGTCGAGTTCATCCAAATGCATTGCCGCGCGAACCGCGACGCCTCGGTCTTGACCGATTAGGACCCTCACGTCCGGTCCAACGGTATCAGCTAGATTGATTCTCGGCATTGGCGATAGCTCGGCTTTGCAAATATTCAGGATCGGTAGTCCATACCATCGTAATCAACGTGCCCTTCAATCGGGCAGGTAGGCTCAGCACGTGAGCAGGATCGGGCATTTCATCTGGATTATTAGTCGGATTAAACCACAGTTCGCGCGGCGCGCGAAGGCCTTCTTTTGCGAACAAATTATTGCGAACTCCCACCATATACGGCGGTTTTATCGAAATACAAGTTGAGCCTGAAATTATGGCTAAGGACGGAGGTGGAATGTCGGCCTTAGAAGTCCCACTCAGCGCGGCGAAGAACTCAATAATGTCCATAAAGCCGGTTCCGCCTCGCCCCTGCGCCAATGCGTCATGCACGCGCGACACTCCGTCCTGTAGTGCGAAGACGGTTTGAAGGTTTTCATCCGTAAAATTGCTTTTTAAAAAGCCTCGGTGCCTGCGCACATATTCGTCCATGCGCGCTTTCGTAGCGTCTCCCGCAGTGGCCATACTTTCTGCAATGCTGGCTCCCGTGCTCAAAAGTGCGAGATGGCATTTATAAAAGATGCTTGTTTCGTTCCGCTGCCTGACCATGAATCCGGCAACCGACCACGACCCGTCCCTTGAACTCAAGTCACTATGCCGCTCGGCGTTGTCTAACACCTCGCCCGTCATTGAAAGGACTAAACGTTCACCATCTTCGGTTAATTGCACCTCCGCTTGTTCGGCCAACCATTCATTTATTCGTTCGATAACTTCCGTTGCCACATGCTCTGAGGTTTGATGACGAAGTAAGCGCTGTGGACTTGCACCTTGCGGCGTTCGACTTCTAAAGGGAAGGGGCCAGATACCACCCGCCGACGGTGCCCTTGAAAATCTCATTCCAAGAGCGTGGCGCAGACCAACGAATTCGATGACACGCAAAACCGAACCAGAAATCCTGCCTCCGAGGAAAATCGGCAGCATCCCCTTGTTCATCTCTTGCAAAACTAAAAACGGACCAATGTCGAGACAAGGTTGATCATCGAAATTCAGACGGCCCTCCGAAATTTTGGATTCCAGTTCTGCAATTTGCTTCAGCAATGAGATGGCGTTGATGGGGTCATCAACGAATGAAAAGTTTTTAAGGTCCAATTCCGCCGCCGCGTGCGGACGCTCGAAGACAGGCTTCCATGTGGTCGATCTCTGTGGATTCAGTCCGTCCAAAACTGGTTCTTCGATTGGATGCTTGACGGCGACCATTTCATAAGTGAACCGCACCGGCCACCGGTCAAGAAGTCTTTTCCTTTCTCTACGCGTTTTATCAGCGGCATACCGTTTCCTATTCAACCGTTCGCTAATGGTTTGCCTTCCTTTTCCATGGGCAACATGCTGAAGTCCGGATTTGTAATTCATAAGTCCCGCGCGAAGTGCCCTCGCGGTCTCGGTGGGGATACCCCGCCGGTGCCAAGCTCGTAACCACTCCTCGTCATCTTGCATCGAATTATTCGGATAATGTTTCTATAGATACCAAGGCGAACGAGACTCACGTGCGGCCGGTGCTACTTGGCCCCTGCCAAGATCGAAAACAAGCGTGACTGAAAATATGCGTTCACTTCCTCGACCGACTCTCGAATTGGCCAACCGAAGTGCGCGTCCAATTCAGCGCCGGTGATGCCGAATGGTTGAGGTATCGACAATTTCCCGTAATAAAAGATGAAATGACTATGCGCGCTATTTCCCTCGTGACCACGCGCTTTTCCGTAGGATTTCAACAGCACTTGAATGCACAGCGCATCCCGAAGCATTGAGCGACGCTTTCCGGAATCATGAAAGCCTGAACCTCGCTTTACTTCGTAAGCATTCAAGGTGCCTTTGTTCTTGTCGAGCACGATTGCATCAACTTGCAATGTGTGCTGTCCGTCCGAGTATGGATAATCAGTGCCGATTAGTTTCGTTGGTTCAGTGATTGAACCTGCAACGATGTGATCAACAGCCGAAGGCACTTGAAAAATTGGATCGGTCCAAACCTCAAAATGCGGGCAAAGTTTTAGCGTCTCCAGAATGGCACGTTCTAAAATAAATCCATGCCGCTTATAAGCAGAACTCATAACGCTGGTGATTTTGGAAAAGTGCTGACCCGCAATTGGATCGGGCTCAAAGCGTTTCGCGTCGAGTCCGACAACTGTTTTCTCGATCTCTGGCTTCAACAGATCGAGAACCGCCCCCATACGTTACCCCGAAAACAGGTCGCCCCCTTCTGATCTTCGCAAAGGAATGACGGTTTTGGAAGACGGATTTGGCATTCGCGGCGCTTGCTCGTAGTCCCCTTCGCGCTCCAAGGTCTTCCGACAGGGCGGAATCCAAAACATTTCGGAGCTACCAAGCCGGTCCTTTTCCCAAACGAGCCAAGCATACCCCGTGGCCGTCGATGCTTTTTTATCTATACGGCCCTTCACCATTGGCACCCGTTCGGTGAACTGGGCAACACGCGATGGAGGGATCGATTTGAAAAGGCGCTCGTAACGCCCCACGCTTTCGATGAAGACGGTTCGCGTTAACATCGCCACGCCATGCCGCGCGATTTTTAGGGCTCGAACAATGAATTCCTCACCAAGCCGGAATGGCGGATTGGTTATTACCCAATCGAACGAATTTTCAGGGTACTTGGTCTTCACAAAATCAGCGACGCGCCCAAAACCATAGTCAAAAACATCATATGATGTGACTTCTTTGAAGTGGTCGGCCAACGCTACCGCCATATGCCCACGTCCACACGCAGGCTCTAAACACGCCATCGCGGCCAAGGAGGCTTTAGCCGTGATGACATGCTCGACCAGCGCGCGAGTGGCCCACGGGGGCGTCGGGAAGTCGTCCAAGCTGTTCTTAAGCTCGGCTCTTTGCGCCATGACGGCGTGGGATGTGTTTTGCATTGGCGCGCTGTTCTACATTTGTTCTAAAGTGATCTGATTCGCGGACCTAGATCAATGGCCCGATTCGTTGGGGATATGTGCCCCGGCCCGGCGGTCGTCCCCGCTTTCCCCGGTGATCCCGTGAGATACAAAGGCCAAAGAACACCCGCTCAAAATGAGCGCGAATTCCGGCACATAGTTGAACTGGCGGTGCCGCCCGGCGGCTTTCGCGCCCGGCTTGATGAAATGTACGCCTTCCATGCATCGCACGGCCTTGAGCCACGCCGGGGACGCGGCCAGCGGCGCGGCGACCAAGACTTCGTGCGATGGTGTTTCGCTGGTCGAAGCCACGCGGAAGCGTTCGCGACGGCATTCGGGGGGAAGCTGATAAAATAATGAAGCCCGGCATTCGCGCCGGGCTTTCGATTCAAATGGCCTTCAAAGCCAACACCACGTTAAACTTTCCGCGACTTGCTTAGCTGTGTCGCGCTGTGAGTTCTTGCTCGAAACTACTCGCAAACGCCCGCAAGTACGACGGATCGTCGGCGCAATCATTAGCAACTTCGCGAGCCGTTTGATTCGCGGCTTCTATCGTCGCGCCGCGAGCAACCAATAATTCAGTCAGAAAGCTTTGAAAGAGCATCATGGTCCTTACTCCCTGTTTCGGTGAGCGGATACTTGCTCGCGTCGGCACAGAGCGAAAGTGAAACACTTGATCGCAGTTAAAATTCACCGAAATTTTGTCACGGAATCAATTTCGCGCATGGTCTTTTCAGAATCGCACGCACGGTTCTAATTTCGCACAATCATTCCTCTTTTTAAGCGCCTCGGATCAAAAACGAATATTCAGAATCAAATTTTGGTGGAGCCTTGTCCAAACGAGATTTCGCAGAGTGGCGCTCTAAGCTAAAATTGAGTCGCGCCTCGCAACGAAGGAATTAATTCGATGACAAACGGAAATCAGAATAGACCGACAACGGAAACAAAAACCTACACACCGAAGCCCGGCGGAAGCGTACAACCGAAAGCTCCGGCTCCCGAAACTGGACAAAGCCCTCCGCCACCGCCACCGGCTAAGAACGATTAGCGGCGCGGTGACGTAGTGTGATCTGCCGAATTCGAGAGGCCGGGATATAAGTTATTCGGTCGCCGTAATATTCGTTGCGTGCTGTCTTGATCTTCTTGCGCTTGCCGTTCGGCTTCTCTTCTTGTGTCAGGTACAAACCGATATCGCCCGACGGGCCAATGATGCAGGGTCCGAAAGGCGCGTCGGAAAATTTCGACGTATCCTCGCAAGTGAGCCAAGTCCCGTCATCCAAAGCGACACCAACCTGAGTAACATAGTGGTCTGTACTACGAGTCAGTGTCGCTAAAGCCGATGGGTCATCATTTCCCCAAGTTAAATTGAGCACGCGCAATAGTTTTTGTCTCAACCTGACCCCCCATTTTCGCCAGATCACGGCACTGATACAGGCTACGAAAAATGCCGCCGCGCCGGAAATTAGCGCGGATTGATTTGAAAGAAACCAAAGCGTGGCGGTTGCGAACAATCCAAAAACAAGTGTCAGAAGAATCGTATCTATGGGACGGTGATGTTCCCTGAATCCTAGATACGCAACCGTGTAAGCCACATAACCGCTGGCAAGCGAGACTTGGACTTGCCAAGAAAGGTTTAAAAGCTCCGCATTCATCGTAATCCCCCGTTCATTTGACTTCATATCCTAAGATTTTGGCCGCTGCGTTTTTGCCGAACGCGAGCGCCAATTCCAAATCCCAAATCCGAATCATTTGCTCCACGGCCTTCACGTTGCCGCCCTCCGAAGCGGCTTTGTGTTTGAAGTACCAACGAATCACCTGCGGCATATTGAATAGAAGCGGTGCACGGACTTTGCCCGTCGTCTCATGCGGACAACCCTCCCTAACCCAACGGTCAACGTCCGCGAGTCGGACCTTCATGAATCGGGCAACGTCTCGCTTGGTGCAAGCTTGCGGGTTGATGAAGTCCGACGGCATAGACGTGTCTTCCAACTGCGCAACCGGCGCTTTGTCTTCGTCGTCTTCGACTTCGCGAAAGCACGGCGCGCCTTGCTCAATCATTCTTTTGATATCGCCCGGCGGCCATCCGGTGACGCGGACAAACTGTGAAATATTGAGGTTGTCCATTTTCAAAACTCCGTTGCGTGGCGCTCTTCGAATTCCTTGAAGCCGCGATTCAGAAATTGCCGTATTACACCGCTCACGGTGTTCGACTCCTGTTCCGCAATCTCGCGGAGCCGTTTCCGGTCTTCGGCTTTCAAGCGGATCGTGATGAACTCGTTTTTCATGAGAAGGAGTATCGCGTGTCACGTCGTGACACGGCAACTAACGTTTAAGCTTCGCGCGCTAGTGTTATGTGGCAGCAGAAAATATTCTAACCTTAAAAATGGCGCGCGCTCCGAAATTGCCCGCATAGTTTTTTCGGCGTGAAAGGACCCGATTGCCTCAATGCCAAAATATTTCCGTATGCTCTTCGCCGCGTCCGCAATCTGTTGCCGTATCAATTCCAAAATAAAACTCTTCACAGCGCGCCGCGCCACTCCACCCCTATAGGGGGTGGAGTGAGTGGCGCATGAAGTGCGCAAAGTGCGCCAATGGCGCGCCACTTATGCGCCACCGCAAAGTCAATAAATACGGGGACTTCCTGCACATGCGCGCCACATGCGCGCCACTTATGCGCCAACCCCCAAAAAGTAGCGCGCCACTCATGCGCCACTTATGCGCCACTCTATTCGTCTCCGAAGTCGTCAAAGTCGGAGACTTCCTTTTCGCCTTCGGGGGTGAGAGTCAGACCGTCTTTTTCAATCCATCCCTTGTCGCGGCCTTCCTTCAAACGCCGCTGTACCGTGCGCCGTGCTAGGTTTGTCTGCCGTATCAGGTCTTCGAGCGTGAGCGGCTCATAGTCGGCAATCGCCTGTAGGAACGTGCGTAATACGTCATTGCTCGCCCGGCCTTCGAAGACCAGCACGCCAACGCTATCAACGTCGCCCTCCGTAAGCTCCGGGTCATCAATGCGCCGTTGCTCGATACGGCATTCCCAAGGCGCTTGTGCCGCGTCGCCGTCGCGGAATATGCCAATGCGGAGAGTCGTCGCGCCCTTGCGCGGGGCGGCGACTTTAAGGGCAAGATCAACCGAAGCCTCTCCGACAACGCTACCGAATGCCCCGTCGGCATTGTTGCGTTTTTGATGGTGCAGGAAGAGCACCGCGCAATCCAATTGACGGCGGATGAAGTCGCAACCGGAAACAAACCGCGCGAAGTCTTTTGGATTCATTACGTCGCCTTGCATTGATCGAAAGAGCGTATCTATGACAACCAAGGCCCGCTTGTCCGGATTGGCTTTGAGGAACGCTTTGACTTCTTTCGCGGAGTCGATTGGCACCGCAACCGATAGAACGTCAATATTGGATTCGAGAAGCGCCATATCAACGCCGCGCTCTTTCGCCCACTCTTGCAAGCGATACGCGAAGAGCTTGCGGCTCCCTTCCGCGATGACATAAAGCACGCGGCCTTGTTTCACCTTAGAGCCGAAAAAGTCATGCCCGGTAGCGATGCAGCACGCGATTTCAATACCCCAAAACGTCTTGCCTGATTTGAAGCGGCCATAGATTTCAGTAAGGCCGCGCTCGACAACAACTCCACTAATCAGCCACTTCGGATTCGGTAGCGCGAGCAACTCCGACAATTTCGAGGTTTTATACTTGTCAGGCGATTCCTCAACGTCATCCGGCACGATAGGCGGAGCGTCCGCGAAGTCATCGCCAACGTCGGCGGGCGCTTGCGCACTTGCCGCGCCGTGATCCGCTAGAATCTTGTTGAGCGTGCGGTAAGTGATTCCGCCGGGCTTGTCAGTGTGCAGCGAGTCCCAACGGCGGCCGATCACGTCTGCGTCGTTAGCATACTGCTGGTCTTGCGTGCTCCACTCGATAAACTCCGGCCGCGCGTCTCCGTTGCTCGCATGATGGCAAGCCATCATGAGAGTCAACCATTCGTTATGGTCGCGGAAGTCTGTAGGGTTCAACGCTTCGAGCGCCCTTGCGATTTTCTCTTGCGTGTATTGGCCTCCGCCCTTCACTTCGGTTGATCGCTCCGGGCGCTTGATATGATCAAGCAACGCTTGCGGCGCATCCGGAAGCCCGAAGGTTGGCTCCTCAATCCATTTGTAAGGCTTGAGCGTGTCCGGGTGGATGCTCCCCGCCGCGACAACCTGTCGGCCCTTCGATTTGAATTCTACGCCCGCGCAAGCTTCGAGCGTGTCAACAATCTGCAACCCGGCGGGCTTTGCCATGAGCACATGAAGCCCGCCGCTTCCCGTTTCAACGCGCGGGAAGTCGTCTGCATCGAGTCCGATATCTTCGCAAAGCTTCGCGAAGCCTTCCGCTCCGCCGTTGCGCGGATCAACGTCTATGACAAGTTGCTCTTCGGTGAGCCGGACGCCAACGTTGCGGTTCTCGTTGATGCAACGCGCGAGCACTTGCGCGGAGTCGTAAGGTCGCGTCGTCCAATTCGAATCGAGCGGCGCTTTGCCGACTTTGCGAACCCCGCCTTGCTTGTTCGGCTTGGTGTCGCTATAGCGGTGCAACGGAATGAGCGTGAATTCCGGGCCATAGGCTTCGAGGGCTTGCGCGTTGACGACGCGCGGCGGCTTGAGCGGCTTATTCATAGCGCGCCCTCCAAGTCCGCTTGCCGTCCCTGTCGCGCGTGAGCGTGCCAAGCTCCCCGCTCTTCCGGAGCGCCTCAAGGTCGCGGATGCTGGCCCAAGTTAAAAAGACCTGATTAAAGCCGCGCCGAACGGTAGCGCCGTGCGAAGCCGTCTCAATCGTTAGTGGCGCTTTGCGCCGAATTCGCTTAGACATGGCGTTACCTTCACTTCACTTCCGGCCTCGCGGTTGCCACGCGGGGCCGTTTCTTTTCCAAATCACTTTGCCTTGCGTACTGCGCGGAAATAGTCCGCAACCGCCGCACGGCTATAAAATTTGACCGGGCCAATTTGCCGCTCGCACGGAGGGAAATCGGCTCGCATCGTATGTTTGCGAATCGAGATTCGTGAAATCTTTTGAACCTCGCAAATCTCTTTCGCACAAATCAGACTTTGAAAAATTGTCATAGCAATATCCTCGAACAAGAGTGTTCCAAGAGCAACTAACGAGTTAGCTGAAATCGACTTCGCCAAGCGGCCCGGACGGGTCAACCGCCGCGACTTGCTCCGCGATTGCGTAGAACGTTGCAAGGCTCATTGAGCTTGCGCCCTTCGAGCCATCCGTATCGCCCGCGCGTGCGAGTCGAACGTGATCCGGGAAAACGTCCGCGACGTAAGAGTCGGGGTTGTTCAGAAACTGAAATTGAATTTGCATTTGAGTCACTCCTCACAAATAGGATTCGGTTGGACTATCGAAAACTTCCGCAATTTGGAACCACTGGCCGGGAATGTTGCGCGCGTTCGCGGCGTTGTGCGCGTCGCGTCGCGTAGTGAAGAGGCGCGGCGCGCCCGAAGCGTCGCGAAGGAATCGCGCGCTCCGTTGCCATGACTGATAAAACGAGACTGTAAATTGACGTTCGGCCATGTCAGCACCGCGCGGAGAATTTGCGTTGAAAGATTTGATTAGCTTTCCAGTCTTCGACTTCAAACGAATACCAACGCGGCAATCCATCCGCTGAAATCGTCGGACGCGGGAACGTCGGATCACGAAGCATGACGGTCAAACGCTCCGCCGAAACTTCGAGCACGCGCAAAAGATCGTCGCGGCTCATGTCCGGCTCACGTCGGAGATAAACGGCACGCCCGCGCATGGTCGTTACTCCTCCGGGTTGCGTTTCGGAGGATTCTTGAACCTGTCCCATGCCTTCTTAGAGAAGCTCGCAAATTTCGGATCGGACACCGAAAGCGAGTCCGGCAAATCGGTGCGCGTATTGCCACCTAAGCGCCCATGCTCGATTGGCTCCGGCCGCCAATTCAATTCCTTAGCGAGCGCAATCCATTCGCTCTCCGGAACGGATTCTAAATCGCCTTGCGTTCCGCCGTGCGCGTTGACAATCGCCGCACCGCTGCGGAAGCCATGCGAGCGGCAATATTTGGTAAAAGCTCGATGCAATGACTCGTAATTCATGACGCGACTCCCAATAGAATTTGGTTTCGAAAAATGTCTGTGAAATTGGTCCCCGCCGTCCGGCTGGCTACAATGCCAACAACAACCGGAGCGGCGGGGTTGCCGTCGCCAACCCATGAATGGCGGCGGCCGGAGCGCGCTGCGGACCCGATAAAATCCGCTGCGGCGTATTGCCCGAACGGGGAAAGGCTAAACCGTCCGGGCAAGGGGAATTATTTCTTTTCTCCAATGTTCGGCGCGGTGCGGCGAAGCCCGGCTTTTGGTGAAACGCCTTGCTCCGCGAGCGAGGGAATTTCAGCCGTTGGCGTTCCGGCTGTAAGGGCTTCGTTTCCGCCTTCCCAAGTCCAATCCTGCTTTGCCTCCGGACGCGGACGCATTTCGCCCAATTCAACTTGGAGCACGGCGAGCGGGTGGACGTTCGGAATCGGCAAATCCGCCGCTATGTGCGCGGCGACAAGCTCGCGGGTTAGTTCGATCCAATCGGCGCGCAATTGAGCTTCGCGCTTCGCACGCTCCGCCAACGGCAAGCCGGGCGTGATATTTTTGTATTGATTATCAAGCTCCGATTCGATCAACGCGAGCATTTCGTTCGGAAACATGCGGCAAAGCACGCTGACGCCAAGTTGATCGCAAACCGAAGTGCTCAAGTCAGGCGAAAAGCGGTTGCGTTCCGGAAATCCAACGGTTCCTAGTTGGTACTTTCCAGTGTTGTGATTGAACGTGCTATTGGTGATACCGGACAGATTAAACTTGGCCATGTCTCCGTGACGGCGAATCTCTTGTTTCACCGCTTCAAGAGCTTCCGACTTCGGCGGAGGCAGTTTCCGAACATCGCGGAAGTCAGTCAGTAGCGCACGAATATCGGTGTGAATCTTTTTTGGATCACGCGGATTCGTCGCGGGCTTTGCGAGGATGACGCGGCGCGGCGAAATGGCAACAATCCCATGAAGGAATGAGTCGTAGCCTCCGTTGAGCGCCTGAACTTGCGAGCCGAATTCCTTTTCAATTTCCGTCCGCTCCGGTGTTTCGCTGTTTTTACGGTTAAGCTCCGCCGCCTTGACTCGGAGCTTTTCCGCTTTGTCTTTCATGTTCCGGAGTCGTTTTTCATCCGCTTGCGAGAAGACGGAAGCGGTGCGGCGTTGGTCTTCTGCAAGACGAATGTTCAAAAGCAGGTCGCCGCGCTGTTCCCGGCACTCTTCGGCAAGCTCCGACCGTGCGCGACGTTCGGCCATTTGCTTGCGCCCGGCCGTGGTCAACTTCTCGAAAATCTCTTGAGCGATTGGCGGAAAGTCTTCAATGCGGCGTTCGGCTTCCGCAAAATCATCGTCGCCGGTTCCAATTCTCAATTCTGAAAACATGGCAATACTCCCTGCAAAAGATCACTGGCAAAATTCCTACAAAACTTTTTCGACTAACGCATGAGAAGCTTCTCTGAAAATAAGAATTAAATCCTGCCCCACCTTTTCAGAATTGCGCGCACGGCGGGGCAACCTTGCACCGCCCACAAATTGTCAAGGCGATCCGCAGACATTTGGTTTTTGTCCGCTTCATCCGCGAGAACGTCGCCTTCGTCTTCACCGGCCGAAATGCGATCCTGTATCGCGCACCAAAGGCGGGCCAATGTGAGATTGTGCAGCGTGTCGCCGTCGTCGGACTTGTCGCCGCGATGGAGCGCCAGCAATTCCGCCGCAAGCTCCGACTCGCCTTGAGCTTCGAGCAACGCGGCGGCGCGCGGCAAAGGCAGGGTTGGCGCGGTCATGGCAAGCGCTCCCGCACGTCTAAAATTCGTTGACCTTATGGAGCTTCACAACGTTTCCGCGAATGCGGTCAAAGATGGCCTCAAGTTTCGAAATGGCTGTTAAAATCTCGCCCGCCTTCAATTCGGACACGTCAAGTTCATTCGCATTTGTGCCGCAGATAATCGCAACCGCGTCGGACAATTTCGGGCCGGGCTTGGTCTTCGGTTTCATGATTGCGCGAACATCGGCCGCGCTGATCCGGGCTTGTGTCCCACCGAGCTTCACAACGGCTGCAACCGTGTCGGGATCGGCGGCCGATATCAGGTAGAGCGCCGTTGGCTCGAAGTGCGAATCGACAGCGTGTCGAATCGCGGCCAGTTGTTTGTCATACCACTTGCGGGCGCGCATGAAGCGTTCTGCCGTCCGCTGGCTCCATCGGACTTCCGCGCGGAGCCAATCACCGAAGCGAGTCTCGGTTTCCCGGAGCATTGCCTTTGCCTCCATCAAGAGGCCGCCGGTTTCCAATGTGCTCGCGGTGCTCGCCCTGTCGAGGGCGCGGAGCCGCGTCGCTATCTGTTCAACCTTGGTCATTCTCAAGCTCGTTTTTCATCGTCAATAACGAGCTACCACGATGGTCCGGCGGCTTCTTCTAACGAATGAGAAAAGGCCCGGCGGACTTCCGGGCCTTTGTCAGTGTTTTTCTACGGTTAATTTTATTAACTCTGTTTTGCGACCTTTTTCATCTGGATCACCTTCGCCGCGCCGCGCCGCGCGGACGTGCCTCTAATCCGTGTCACTACTCCACTATTTTGACGCGATAAGTTTTTGATTTTTCTAGTGGTGCGTCCCTTGGTAAGGGGGAGGTCGAGTGTTCAATCCACTCCGGCAGCACCATTTCGCGCTCGGGTCTGGCGCGCTCTCGGCTCACTCGGAATCCTGGTCCGAATCGCCCGTGTCATTCCACAGCGCCGACAGCGCATCGATCGGATGTCTCAGCCGATCGATGTGGTCGGAATTTGCATAGACCAGCGTGCCGATGACGACGATCAGCACGTAAAAAATGGCTGCGATATTGTCGCGGTCTTGCATGGTCTGCCTGCCCCGTCCGGCCCATGGCTAACTGCAAGAAGCAGGCCATGTTCCGGCGGATTGATGGCGCTGCCGAGATTTTGAGCGGTGGGCCCGCGCGGCAGGCACTAGGAGAATTGCGCCTGCAGCTTGCGGATGGCGCCGGCCGCGACGGCGACCGGATCGGCGACGCCTGCGTGCAGCTCCTGGCGGATGGCGTCGTGCAAGTCCTTCACGATGCCGGCGCGGTCGCTGAGACCGGGGTCCCTGGCGATGTGGTCGCGCGCCAACTGGAAGGCCTGATTGTAGAGTTCGACGTTACGGGCGATGCCCATCGTTGCTGCCCCGGCGGCTCTCAAACGGAGCTGTCAACGACGACGGGCGCGGATTGTTCCGCTCAGCCGGCTGCGCGCGCGGCCGCGCGCGGCGCCGGCTGGCGGCCGACGACGTGGGCGTAATCCTCGATCGGCAGCGGCCGGCCGACGAAATAGCCCTGGATCTCGCTGCACTGCTCGCTGGCGAGGAATTTGAGCTGCTCCTCGGTCTCGACGCCTTCCGCCACCACCGGCAGATCGAGCCCGCGGCCGAGCGCGATGACGGCGCGGATGATGGTGACCGCCTGCTGGCTGTGCGCGAGGTTGGCGACGAAGGCCTGGTCGATCTTGATCTTGTCGAAGGGAAACGACTGTAGATAGGACAGCGACGAATAGCCGGTGCCGAAATCGTCCATGGCGATGCGCACGCCGAGGTTCTTCAGCCGGCGCAGCGCCGCCACCGCGCCGGTGAAGTCGCCGATCAGCACGCCCTCGGTGATCTCGAGCTCGAGCCGCGACGGCGGCAGGCCGGTCTCCAGCAGAATCTCGTGCACCAGTTTGGCGAGGTCGCCGCGCCGGAACTGCACCGGCGACAGATTGACGGCGACGCGCAGCGGCTTCGGCCAGGAGGCGGCCTCGCGGCAGGCGCTGCGCAGGATCCATTCGCCGAGCGCGACGATGATGCCGGTTTCCTCGGCGAGCGGAATGAAGGTGCCGGGCGGGATCAGGCCCGAGCGCGGATGATGCCAGCGCACCAGCGCCTCGAAGCCGGTGATCTCGCCGCCGATGTGGGCCTGCGGCTGGTAGTGCAGGTCGAGCTCGCCGCGGGCGATGGCGTTGCGCAGGTCCTGCTGCAGGGCGCGCTTTTCGCGCAGCACCTTGTCCATCGCCGGCTCGAAGAAGCGCACCGAGCCGCGCGCCTCCGACTTGGCGCGGAACAGCGCGGCGTCGGCATTGGCGACCAGCGAGACCGCGTCCATGCCGTCCTGCGGGAACACGGCGATGCCGACGGTCAAGCCGACCCGCATGTGATTGCCTTCGATCTCGATGTCGTTTTCGAGCGCGGCGCTAAGCCGCTCGGCGAGGCGCTCGGCCTGCTCCGGCTGCGGGCCGGTCGGCGTGATGACGGTGAACTCGTCGCCGCCGACGCGCGACAGAAACGCGCCTTCGCACACCGATTCGAGCCGCCGCGCCACCTCCTTGAGCAGCACATCGCCGGCGGCGTGGCCGAACACGTCGTTGACCGACTTGAAGCGGTCGAGATCGAGGCACAGCACGGCGAAGCTCTCGTTCGAGGTCTTGGCCAGTTCGACGGTCGCGGCGATGCACTCGTTGAAGGCGGCGCGGTTGGGCAGATCGGTCAGCGGATCGTGGTGCGCCATGTGCGCGATGCGCTGCTCGTGGCGCTTGCGCTCGGTCAGGTCGCGCACCACGCTGATGAGATATTGCGGCTTGCCGTCGGCGCCTTTGACCGGCAGGCGCGTGGTGGCGACGATGCGCGTGCCGTTGCCCGGGGTCGCCACGGCGTGCTCGTCGCGGTAGATGATGGTGCCGGCCTCCGCCAGCCGGCGATCCTGCTCCTCGATCTGCCGCGCGGTCGCCTCCGGCACGACCTCGATGGCGCGCTTGCCGAGCATGGTCTTGCGGTCGACGCCGAGATATTGCTCGGCGGCGCGGTTGATCAGCAGATAGCGCAGGTCCTGGGCGCTCTTGACGATGATCGGCGACGGCACGTTCTCGATGATGGTGTCGAGGAAGGCCCGCGTCTGTTCGAGCTCGCGCTGCGCGCGCTTGCGCTCGGTGACGTCCTCGTGCGTGGCGATCCAGCCGCCGCCCTCGATCGGCTTGTTGACGACGACGACGTGGCGGCCGTCGGCCAGTTCGATTTCGATCGGGAAGGTCTTGCCCTCCTTGAGCGCGGCGCGCAGCTCGGCATCGTAACGCGCCGGGTCGAGCGGGAAGGTGCCGGCGGCGATGCGCGCGTCGAGAAGGTCGCGGATGGTGCAACCGCGCCAGATGCGGTGCGGCTCGATGTTGTACATGGCGCGGTAGCGCTCGTTCCAGACCAGGAGCCGGTTGTCGGCATCGAACATGCACAGGCCCTGCACCATGTTGTTGATGGCGCCGTCGAGCCGCGCGTTTTGTTCCCTGAGCTTGCGCCGCATCGACCAGCCGGACGTGGCGCCGGCGAGGCAAATGCCGCACAAGGTGCCGAGCGCGGCGGCGGCCGCGATCCAGGCCGCCGTCAGCAGGTCAAAAAAGAAATGGACGACGAGCGCGCCGCCGAGCGTGAAGCCGAAGCCGAACGCACCGGCAAGCAAGACCAGCTGCCAGTGCTTGAATCGGCTCATGGTTTTCAGCGCGTGCAACATGGTTTTGGTTTGCGCGTGCCGGGTGAACCGACAATTTGGCGGTAGGGAATAACGGCGGCGTTAAAGTCCGGCCCCCGGCATGGTGAATCGGCCGTTAAGGCTACGGCGCGGTTAAGCGGACCGGGCGATTTGTTCAGCGGCCCTTGAGAAAGGCGAAATCGCAGCCCTGGTCGGCGCCGAGAACGGATTCGGCGTAAAGCCTGGCGTAGCCGCGCGCCGGCGCGGCTGCGGGCTTGGGCATTTGCGCGGCGCGCTTCTTGAGTTCCGCCTCGTCCACCATGAGGTCGATGCGGCGCTGCTTCACCGACAGCTTGATGCGGTCGCCGCTCCTGACCAGCGCCAGCGGCCCGCCGGAGGCGGCGTCGGGCGTCACGTGCAGCACGATGGTGCCGAAGGCGGTGCCGCTCATGCGCGCGTCCGAGACGCGCACCATGTCCTTGACGCCCTTGGCGGCGAGCTTCTTCGGGATCGGCAGGTAGCCGGCCTCCGGCATGGCGGCGGCCGAATGCGGCCCGGCGTTCTGCAACACGAGGACGTCGTCGGCGGCGACGTCGAGCGCCGGATCGTCGACGCGCGCGGCCATGTCTTCGAGCGAGGAGAACACCACCGCCCTGCCCTCGCGCTCGAACAGCCGGCTGTCGGCGGCCGAGCGCTTGAGGATGGCGCCCTGCGGCGCCAGGTTGCCGAACAGCGCGACCAGCCCGCCCTGCGGCTCGAGCGGCTTTGCGCGCTCGGCGATGATGGAGCGGTCGACATATGAGCCGGCCTCGTGCGCGAGCCGCTCGCCCAGCGTCTCGCCGGTCACCGTCACGGCGTCGAGATGCAGCAGGTCCTTAAGCTCGCGCATCAGCGCGCCGATGCCGCCGGCGGCGAAGAAATCCTCCATGTAGCCGTTGCCGACAGGCTTCAGATTCACCAGCACCGGCGTCGTGTCCGACAATTCGTTGAGCCGCTCGAGCGACACCGGCACGCCGGCGCGGCCGGCAATCGCGGTGAGGTGGATGATGCCGTTGGTCGAGCCGCCGATGGCGAGCAGCACGCGCAGCGCGTTCTCGACCGATTTCCGGTTGACGATTCGGTCCGGCGTCAGCTGCGAGCCGATCAGCCTGACCGCGGCGGCGCCGGTCGCTTCGGCGGCGCGCAGGCGGTCGGCATGCACGGCAGGGATGGCGGCGGTGCCGGGCAGGCACATGCCGAGCGCTTCGGTCAGGCAGGCCATGGTCGAGGCCGTGCCCATCACGGCGCAGGTGCCGGCAGTGGTGGCGAGCTTGCCTTCGACCTCGTGGATTTCCGTGTCGTCGATCGCGCCGGCGCGGTACTGCGCCCAGAACCTGCGGCAGTCGGTGCAGGCGCCCAAGCGCTCGCCGCGATGGCGGCCGGTCATCATCGGCCCGGCGAGCAGCGACACCGCCGGCTTGCCGGCCGACACCGCGCCCATCAGCTGCGCCGGCACCGTCTTGTCGCAGCCGCCCATCAGCACCACGGCGTCCATCGGCTGGGCGCGGATCATCTCCTCGGTGTCCATCGACATCAGGTTGCGGAATTTCATGCTGGTCGGGTTGAGGAAGACCTCGCCCAGCGAGACGGTGGGGAACTCGATCGGCAGCGCGCCTGCCGTGAGCACGCCGCGCTTGACCGCCTCCAGCATCTCCGGGAAATGGCGGTGGCAGTTGTTGAAGCCCGACGGCGTATAGGCGATGCCGACCACCGCCTTTTCCAGCGTCGCGCGCGAATAGCCCATGGACTGCGCGAAGGAGCGGCGCAGATAAAGCGAGAAGTCGCGGTCGCCATAATTGGTAAGGCCGTTGGCGATGCCGGCCGGATCCTTGCTCATGCGGACACTTTGTGCAGGGCGGCGAGCCCCGATGCAAGCCGGCAGGCGGCGGGATGGGCGGTAAGGCGGCCGCACAGTGCCGGATAGCGCCGCCGCAGCAAGGGCACGGCGACCTCGCGCAGCCAGACCAGCACCACGACCATGGTGAGGAACCAGGCGAGGAAGTGATAACGCGCCACCGCCGCCGTATAGAACAACGCCACCGCATGCTGGGCGAGCGCGGCGCCGGCCGTCAGCCGCAGCCAGGGCTCGAAACGGGCGGCCGCCACATAGACAAGGACGGCAACCGCCACCGCATCGAGCGGAATGGCGGCATAAAGCTGCGCCGGGCCGCTCAGCCAATCCACGATCTGCATGGCGGCGCGCGCCAGATGCGGGCCGCCGCCGGCGATTTCGCGCAGCGCCGCCGCATAGGCGGAGGCCGGCATCACCAGCACCAGCGGATTGTCGGCATTGGCGCTGAACAGCACCAGCGCGTGGCCGAACACCCAGTTGTGCAAGGCCATGGACAATACCGGCAGAAAGCCGATGCAGAGGCCGGCAAGGCGCGGCCATTGCCGGGAATAAAGAGCGGCGAGGCCGGCGCCGCCGAGCAGCACCGCCGCGGCCGGCGCCACGATCGGCTTCATGAAGATGGCGAGCGCAAGCAGCAAAGCGGCAAAGAACGGCGCGGCGAATTTTTCATTGGCGGTGACGAGCACCAGCAGCCCTGCGACGAACAGAATATAGGCCGCCGGATCGGCAAAGCCGCGCGCGGCCCATTGCGCGTACTGGAAGAAAGTGGTGCCGAATGCGCCGCCGATCGGGATGGCGGTGAACACGATGGCGCCGGCGACGGCCCAGGCGCCGGGCAGGAAGCGGCGCAGCAGTCGATACGTCACAATGGGCAGGAGCAGAACGAGCGACAGGTACCCGAGGTAGCTCTCGCCGAACACGACGTGCTCGAGCGCGCGGAAATAGCGCAGGCCGGGACCGCCGTAATAGAAGACGTTCTCGCCGCCCTGCAGGAAGCCGCGGACGTCGCCGGCGAGCAGCTTCTGCAAAATGCCGCGGCCGACGCCGTCGTAGAACAGTCCGTCGTCGCCGCCGTCGAACGGCCGCAGGCCGCCGAGAAAGCTCGCATCGTCGGCGGCGATGACGGCGACAGATAGACCGATGAGCAGCAAGGGCAGAACGGCGCGCCGGACATCGATCCGCACCAGCGCCAGCAGCAGGGCGATCACTGCGACGAGCGGCACCACCGCGCTTGCCAGCCGCAGCAGCCTGAGCGGCCACGGCGGCGCAAGATGCATGGCGAGCGTATCGGGCTTGACGGCAAGGCCGAACACGTGCCGGCCGGCGTCGTCCGCGGTGATGGTGCGGCAAGGGCCGGCGGGCGCGGCGAAACGGCCGTCGCCGCCTTCCCACATCACCTCGCCGCGCCAGCACAATTCGCCGCCGGCATAGGCCGCACGCAGCCGGATCACTTCGAACCACGGCATGGCGAGGTGCCAGCGGTGAAGGCCCATGTAAAAGCGCCGGTCGCGGTCGAGGCGGTGCAGGCCGGGAGCATAGGACCAGTCGTAGCGGCGTTCGTTGACGAAGCCGAGCCGCAGCCAGACCGGATCGGAAAAGTCGAGCGCCGTCACCGCGCGCGACAGATCGGACGCATGGAATATGCCGTCGCCGGAAAAAGCGTAAGCGCGGTCGGGCTGGCTGCCGCGGGCGCAGACGGCGGAGCCCGGCTTGCAGTTCACCGCCGCGGGATAGAGCGCGGCGAATTGCTCCGCCATGCGCCGATAGACATCCGCCGGCAAAGCCTTTTCGAGCACCGGGCCGGGCAGAAAGGCATTGTGCCCCTCGTCGATGCGCGGCGGCGTGAGCCACCAGTGCGCGGCGATCGCGGCAGCGACGATGACAAGCGCCGCGAGCCAGGCAGTCGCCCGCGCCGTCACCGCGCCGGTAAAGATCAGCACGGCGGCGGCGACCAGCAGCGCATAAACGGCGGCGTGATTGACCGGCAGGCCGACGGCGGCGACGGCCAGCAGCAGCACGCCGAACCTGCGCCAGCCCATGTCAGCCTCCGCCCGCAATTCACCCTTGCCTAGCATGTCGATTTGGCCCAAATCCATGCCGCGCGCGGGAAAGAGCGATAATTCGGGGACTGCTCGTGATCCGTCTCGGCATTGTCGGCACCAATTACGGACGCACCGTGCACGTGCCGGCATTCCGCGCCGATGCGCGCTGCGAGGTGGTTGCGATCGCCGGCAGCAACGCCGAGCGCGCGGCGGAAGCGGCGCGTGCAGCCGGCGTCGCCAAGGGCTACGGCGACTGGCGCGCGCTCGTCGAGGACAAGACGGTCGATGCCGTCGCCATCGCCACCATGCCGGCCTTGCAGGCCAGGATCGCCCAGGCCGCCCTCGCCCTCGGCAAGCCGGTGTTTGCCGAGAAGCCGATGGCCTCGACGCTCGACGATGCGCGCGCCATGCTCGCGGCCGCGCGGCAGGCCAGGAAACCGGCGATGATCGATTTCAACTTCCACCAGGTCGCGGCCTGGCTGCGCGCCAAAAAGATGCTCGACGACGGCGCGGTCGGACGCCTGCGCCACGTCGCGGTGAACTGGCAGGTCGAGAACCGCGCGATCCAGATGCGCATGCGCAACTGGAAGACGCTGACCGACGACGGCGGCGGCGTGCTCGGCAACTTCATTTCGCACTGCTTTCATTATCTCGAATGGTTCTGCGGCCCGATCGCGCGGCTCGAGGCGCGGCTGGCCGGCCTGCCGGGCGACAATGAATTGCAAACGACGGCGGCGCTGGCGCTGGAATTCGCGAGCGGACCGATGGCGAGCCTGTCGATGAGCTGCGCGTCCTATCTCGGCAGCGGCCACCGGCTCGAATTCTACGGCGAGGACGGCACGCTGGTGCTGCACAACCGCGAAGCCGACTACATGCGCGGCTTCGAGCTCTATCACGCGCGGCGGCCGGAGACCTCGATCACCCATATCGGCGTGGTCGATCCGGACGACGCGCAATATCCGGACGGCCGCATCGCGCCGGTGTCGCGGCTGGCGAGAAGGTTCTTCGACGCCATCGAAAAGGGCGGCACGGCAGAGCCGGACTTCGCCGCCGGCTTGCGCGTGCAGCAGTTGATCGATGCCGCGCAGCGCTCGCACCGCCAGGGCAAGATGATCGCCACTGCGCCCGGGGAGCTGCCGGCGTGAGCAAGATCCTGGTCACCGGCGGCTCAGGCTTCATCGGCTCCGCCCTGGTGACGGCGCTGGTGCGCGCCGGTCACGCCGTGCGCGTGCTCGACGACAATTCGCGCGGGGCGCCGCGAAGGCTCAGGCCAGTCGAGAAAGACATCGAGTTCATCGCCGGCGACATCCGCGACGCCGGAGCGGTTGCGCGCGCGAGCGCCGGCATGGACGAGGTGCACCACCTCGCCTTCGTCAACGGCACGGAATTCTTCTATTCGCAGCCCGAGCTGGTGCTCGACGTCGGCGTGCGCGGCATGGTCAACGTCATCGATGCTTGCCGCGCCAACAAGGTCGGCACGCTGGTGCTCGCCTCATCCTCCGAGGTCTACCAGAGCCCGCCCAAGGTGCCGACGGCGGAGGATGCACCGCTGTCGATCCCCGATCCGCTCAACCCGCGCTATTCCTACGGCGGCGGCAAGCTGATCAGCGAGCTGATGGCGATCAATTACGGCCGCAAGTTCTTCGAGCGCGTTCTCATTTTCCGCCCGCACAATGTCTACGGCCCCGACATGGGCTGGGAGCATGTCATCCCGCAATTCGCGCTGCGCCTCTACCGGCTCGGCAAAGCGCAGCCGTCGGGCATATTGCGCTTCGAGATCCAAGGCTCAGGCCAGGAGACGCGCAGCTTCTGCTTCGTCGACGACCTGGTGGCGGGCGTGCTCGTCATGCGCGACAAGGGCGAGCATCTCGGCATCTACCACGTCGGCACCATGGACGAGGTGACCATCGCCGATCTCGCCCAGCGCGTCGCCAAAGCCGCCGGCCGCGACATCGCGCTGGTTCCGGGCCCGCTGCAGGCCGGCGGCACCCAGCGCCGCTGCCCGGATATTTCGAAACTCGCCGCGCTCGGCTATAAGCCGCGCGTGCCGCTCGACGCGGGGCTTAAAACCACGCTCGACTGGTACTGGCGCAACGCCGATCTGGCGCCGAAGCAGTAGTTACCCCGTCATTCCGGGGCGCGGCCGACGGCCGCGAACCCGGAATCCAGAGCCATGAATGAGCACCAGCATGGGGTTCTGGATTCCGGGTTCGCTCGCTAACGCTCGCGCCCCGGAATGACGGATCCTCGTGAGGAGATTCTTTTGTCCTTCCCCACCAAAGTCGCGCGCGCCGCCGGCACCGGAGGAAGCGTTCCGGTCGAATGCTGCCAGGTCTGCGGCCACGCGCCGCTCGATAACGTGCTGTCGCTCGGCTACATGCCGCCGGTCAACCAGATGGTGCCGATCGGCCGCGTGCCGCGCCAGCAGCCGTGGTTCCCGACCAATCTGCTGCACTGCCGCACCTGCGACCTAGTGCAGCTCGGGCTCGCCGTCGACCCGATCATCATTTTCCCGCCGGAATATCCCTACACCAGCGGCACCACCAAATTGCTGCGCGACAACTTCGCCGATTTGCAGCGCGAGTCGGCCGCCATGCTGGGCTTGAGCAAGGACGACCTCGTCGTCGACATCGGCTCGAACGACGGCACGCTGTTGTCGAACTTCAAGAACGCGGGCATCCGCGTGCTCGGCATCGAGCCGACCGACGTCGGCGACATCGCCAATTCGCGCGGCATCCCGACGCTGAAGCGCTATTTCGGCGTCGACGTCGCACGCGAGGTGGTGCGCGAGCATGGGCCGGCGAGCGTCGTCACCGCCGCCAACTGCTTCGCCCATATCGAGGACGTGCACGCCGTCGTCGACGGCATCGCCGCGATGCTCAAGGACGGCGGCGCCTTCATCTCCGAGTCGCATTACCTCGTGGCGCTGCTCGACACGCTGCAATACGACACCATCTATCACGAGCACCTGCGCTATTATTCGCTGGCGAGCCTCAAGCACCTGCTGGAGATGCACGGCCTCGAGGTGTTCCACGCCCGCCCGATCCCCAGCCACGGCGGCTCGATCCGCGTCTACGCCGCCAAGCACGGCAGCCACACCGTGCAGGACAGCGTGCGGCGCATGCTGGCGGCCGAGCCGCACGGCGAGGCCATGAGCAAACGGCTCGCCGCCTTCCGCCGCGACGTCATGTTGTCCAAGCTGCGGCTCTTGTCGATGCTGCGCGAGCTCAAGGAGAAGGGCGCGCGCATCGCCGGCATCTCGGCGCCGTCGCGCGCCTCGACGCTCGTCAACTATGTCGGGCTCGACGAGAGCCTCATCGACTATGTCTGCGAGGTGCCGGGCTCGCTGAAGATCGGCAAATGCATGCCGGGCACGCAGATCCCGGTGGTCGACGAGGCGCGGCTGTTCGAGGACCAGCCGCAGGCCGCCGTCATCTTCTCCTGGCACATCGCCGACGAGCTGGCGCCGAAGCTGCGCGCCAAGGGCTTCCGCGGCGCGTTAATCACGCCGCTGCCCGAGCCGCGCGCGCTCTAGCCGAGCCCCTATCGAAACACCGCCCGTCATTTTATAGTGACGGCATGACCATTCGGCAGACCATCGCGCGGCCGGACGCCGCCACCACCGTCGACAACGCCGACGT
This sequence comes from Xanthobacteraceae bacterium, assembly GCA_035652315.1. Classification (GTDB taxonomy): domain Bacteria; phylum Pseudomonadota; class Alphaproteobacteria; order Rhizobiales; family Xanthobacteraceae; genus CANKHA01. Next base: position 32,292 of record DASREA010000001.1, read on the forward strand.
CACCGTCGTCGGCGGCGCCGGCCATGTCGGCATTCCGCTGGTGCTGGCGCTCGCCGAAGCGGGCCTGCGCGTCAACGTCAACGACCTCAATCTCGACAGCCTGAACACGCTGGAAAGCGGCAGGCTGCCCTTCATCGAATACGACGCCGAGCCCGCGCTGGCGCGCGCGCTCGCCAAGAAGCGGCTGGTGTTCACCTCCTCGCCCGACCTGATCTCGACCGGCGGCCCGGTCATCATCACCATCGGCACGCCGGTCGACGAATTTCTGAACCCGGTGCGCCGCGTCGTGCAGGAATGCGTCGACTGGATGCTGCCGAAGCTCGCCGACGGCCAGCTCGTCATCCTGCGCTCGACCGTGTTCCCCGGCACCACCGACTGGCTCGACGGCTATCTCAAGTCCAAGGGCCGCAGGCTCAAGGTCGCGTTCTGCCCGGAGCGCGTGGTGCAGGGCAACGGGCTCAAAGAGCTGCGCGACATGCCGCAGATCGTCAGCGGCACGATGCCGGACGCCGAGCGCGAGGCGGCCGCGCTGTTTGCGCGCATCACCGCCGAGGTCGTCGCGGTGACGCCGCTCGAAGCCGAGTTCGCCAAGCTGTTCAACAACGCCTACCGCTACATCGAATTCGCCGCCACCAACGAGTTCTACCTGATCGCCAAGTCGGCCGGGCTCGACTATCAGCGCGTGCTCAACGCCATGAAGCACAATTACCCGCGCGCCAAGAGCATCCCGCGCCCGGGCTATGCCGCCGGCCCCTGCCTGGTCAAGGACACGATGCAGCTCACCGCCTTTGCCCGCAACCAGTTCGGCCTCGGCCACGCCGCGCTGCTGATCAACGAGGGCCTGGTGCTGCACGTGGTCGACGACCTCAAGCGCCGCTTCGACCTCGACGGCATGACGGTCGGCCTGCTCGGCATGGCGTTCAAGGCCGAGATCGACGACATCCGCGCTTCGCTCAGCTACAAGTTCAAGAAGGTGCTGGCCGGACAGACGCGCGCCGTGCTCACCACCGATCCCTTCGTGCCGCTCTCGGTCGACCCCGACCTCAAGCCGCTCGCCGAGGTGGTGGCCGCGAGCGATCTGCTCATCCTCTGCACGCCGCATGCCGCCTACGCCAAAGCCGACTTCAAGGGCAAGCCGGTGCTCGACGTCTGGGGCTTCCTCACGGGCGCCAACGTCATCCGATGACGCCTGCCGCGCCGGCGCGCCTCGATATCGTCATCCCGGTCTACAACGAAGGCGCCAATATCGTGCCGACGCTGCGCGCGCTCGCCGCCAACGTGAAGACGCCGAACCGCGTGCTGATCTGCTACGACCGCGACGACGACGACACGCTGCCGGCGATCGACGGCAACCGCGCAGCGTTCGCACCGCTGACCATCGACTTCGTGCGCAACAGGGGCCGCGGCGCCCACGGCGCGGTGCTCACCGGCTTTGCCGCCGGCACCTCGCCCTATGTTTTGGTCTATCCCGCCGACGACGACTACAATCCCGGCATGCTCGACGCCATGGTGGCCAAGGCCGATAGCGGCTGCGACATCGTCTGCGCCAGCCGCTTCATGCCGGGCGGCGGCATGGTCGGCTGCCCGTGGCTGAAGGCTGCGCTGGTGCGCTGCGCCAATTTCACGCTCTATCATCTGGCGCGCCTGCCGACGCGCGATGCCAGCAACGGTTTCCGGCTGTTCTCGCGCCGCGTGGTGGAGACGATCGTCATCGAGTCGGACCGCGGCTTCTGCTACAGCATCGAGCTGCTGGTGAAATGCCACCGCCTCGGCTGGCGCATCGGCGAAGTGCCGGCGCGCTGGTTTCAGCGCGCGCACGGCCAGAGCCGCTTCCAGGTGATAAGGTGGCTGCCGGACTATCTGCGCTGGTATGCTTACGCCTTCGCCACCACCTACCTGCGGCGTCCGGCCGCGAGCGTACCCATGAAGAGATGACCCATGGCGGAAGATTGGCCCAAGATCGTCAGCCGGCGCACGACCAAGGTGTCGCCCTGGATGCAGCTGATCGAGCGCGAAGTCGAGTTCGCGCAAGGCGGCCCGCATCACCTCTATCACGCCGTCGCCCAGCACGATTACATCGCCATCGTGGCGCAGACGCCGGACGGGCGCATCCCGATCGTGCGGCAGTATCGCCCGGCGCTCGAGGCCTTCACCTGGGAATTGCCGGCGGGCATGGTCGACAAGGACGAGCAGCCCGAGGCCTGCTGCCGGCGCGAGCTCCGCGAAGAAACCGGCTTCCTCGCCAAGACCGTGCATGCGCTCGGCGCCTACGCGCCGTGCACGGCGCGGCTGTCGAATCGCGTCCACTCCTTTTTCGTCGAGATCGGCGACCAGGCCGGGCCGAAATCCGAGGCCGACATCGAATTGCGGCTGGTGACGCTGGAGGAGCTGACCGAACTGGTGCTCGACGGCGAATTCACTCTGCAACTGCACATCGGCGCCCTGCTGCTCGCCGGCATGCACGGATTCATCGATCTCGGCGCCCTCAACCCGGCCGGCCGCTTTTGATCTACGGCAAGGCGGCGACCCGCCGCCTTGCGACAAATCCCGCCTCGACAAACACCCTGGAAGCCCTCTAAAAAAGGCCTCGCGTGGGGCGGGAAAGCAGTTAAGTCACATGAATTACGAGGGTTTTTTCGCGTCTGCCCTGGACCGCCTGCGCCATGAACGGCGCTACCGCGTCTTTGCCGACCTCGAGCGCATCGCCGGGCGCTTCCCCCACGCCCTCTGGCACTCGCCGCAAGGCCCGCGCGAGGTCGTGATCTGGTGCTCTAACGACTACCTCGGCATGGCGCAGCACCCCAAGGTGGTCGGCGCCATGGTCGAGACCGCCGCCCGCATGGGCACCGGCGCCGGCGGCACCCGCAACATCGCCGGCACCAATCATCCGCTGGTGCAGCTCGAGGCGGAGCTCGCCGATCTGCACGGCAAGGAAGCTTCGCTGCTCTTCACCTCCGGCTACGTCTCGAACCAGACCGGAATCGCGACCATCGCGAAGCTGATCCCGAACTGCCTCATTCTCTCCGACGCCCTCAACCACAATTCGATGATCGAGGGCGTGCGCCAGGCCGGCTGCGAGCGAGCGATCTTCCGTCACAGCGACATGGCCGATCTGGAACGGCTGCTGATCGCGGCGGGTCCGAATCGGCCCAAGCTGATCGTCTGCGAGAGCCTTTATTCGATGGACGGCGACATCGCGCCGCTGGCCAGGATCTGCGATCTCGCCGAGAAATATGGCGCCATGACCTATGTCGACGAGGTGCATGCGGTCGGCATGTACGGCCCGCGCGGCGGCGGCATTGCCGAGCGCGACGGCGTGATGCACCGGATCGACATTCTCGAGGGCACGCTGGCAAAGGCCTTTGGCTGCCTCGGCGGCTATATCGCCGCCAAGGGCGAGATCATCGACGCCGTGCGCTCCTATGCGCCGGGCTTCATCTTCACCACCGCGCTGCCGCCGCCGGTCTGCTCCGCTGCGACCGCCGCGATCCGCCATCTCAAGACCTCGAGCTGGGAGCGCGAGCGCCATCAGGACCGCGCCGCGCGCGTCAAGGCGATCCTGTCCGCCGCCGGGCTGCCGGTCATGTCGAGCGACACCCATATCGTGCCGCTGTTCGTCGGCGATCCCGAGCTTTGCAAGCAGGCCTGCGACCTCTTGCTGGAGGAACACGGCATCTACATCCAGCCGATTAACTATCCCACCGTCGCCAAAGGCACCGAACGGCTGCGGATCA
>DASREA010000002.1:0-125296 GCA_035652315.1 Xanthobacteraceae bacterium
TTCCCCGTCCACCAGGATGATGCGTTTGTCGCCCTCGCGCACCGCGGGCAGGAATTTCTGCGTCACCCAGGCCTCGCGGAACGAGGTGGAGAAGAGATCGTAGAGCGAGCCGAAATTGGCGTCCTCCCGGCGCACCAGGAATACTGCCTCGCCGCCCTTGCCGTAGAGCGGCTTCATCACGATGTCGCCGTGCTCGGCGCGGAAGGCCTTGATCTCGGCGAGGTCGCGGCTGAGCAGCGTCGGCGGCATCAATTCGGAAAATTCGGTGACGAACATCTTTTCCGGCGCGTTGCGCACCGCCGCCGGATCGTTGATCACCAGCGTCTTCGGCTGGATGCGCTCGAGCAGATGCGTCGTGGTGATGTAGTTCAGATCGAAGGGCGGGTCCTGCCGCAGCAGCACGACGTCGAATTCGCTCAATGCCGCGCGCTTGGCTTCACCCAACGTGAAATGATCGCCCTCCACGTCGCGCACTTTCACCGGGCGAAGCGTCGCGAAAATCGTGCCGTCGCGCATCGCCAGCTTATCGGGCGTGTAATAGGACAACGCATGGCCGCGCGCTTGCGCTTCCAGCATCAGCGCGAAGGTGGAATCCCCGCGGATAGCGATCCGCTCGATCGGGTCCATCTGCACGGCGACGTTGAGCGTCATGGGAAATCCGCGAAACCGGGACAGAGCAGAAGCACGTTTAGGCTTCGACTTCAAATGCTGCGGGGATGTGGCGGGGAATACAGCCAGGCGCGACCAGCATGGCGTCGAAGCGCACGTCCTGCACCGACACGTCGGGCCGCAGCGCCAGCCAGGCCTCGGCGGCGGCGGCGATGCGGCGCCGCTGCCGCGGCGTGACGGACTCGGCGGCCTCGTCGAGCGTGGGACGCGCCTTGACCTCCACGAAGATCAACAGGCTTCTTCGCCGCGCCACGATGTCGATCTCGCCGGCGGGGCTGCGCCAGCGCCGCGCCAGGATGCGGAAACCCTTGGCGACGAGAAACGCCGCGGCGCGGCTCTCGGCCGAAAGCCCGAGGCGGAAGGCGACCTGCCGCGCGCTCTGCGGGCCGCTCGCACCCGCCTTGAGCTCGGACGGTTTTCCCCCGCGCGGCATGCTCAGCGTCCTTCGCCTTTGTCTTTTTCCAGCGCCAAGGCGCGCTGATAGATATCACGGCGCGGCAGTCCGGTCGCGTCGGCGACTTCGCTCACCGCGTCCTTCACCGAGCCGCGATCGAGGGCGTGGCGGAGCAGGTCGTCCAGCTCGCCGACTTCCGGCGGCTTCTCCTCGGGCGGCGGCGCGATGACGATGACGATTTCGCCGCGCGGCGCTTCGCCTTTGGCATAATGCGCGGCAAGCGCGGCGAGAGGCCCGCGGCGCACTTCCTCATGCAGCTTGGTCAATTCCCGGCAGATTGCCGCTTCGCGGGGCCCGAGGACTGCCGCAAGATCGGCCAGCGTCGCCGCCAGGCGCGGTCCGGTCTCGAACAGAATGAGCGTCGCCGGAAGGCGCCTGATCTCGGTCAGGCGCGCCCGCCGCGCCGTTTCCTTCGGCGGCAAAAATCCCTCGAAGAAAAACCGGTCCGTCGGCAAGGCGGCGATGGACAACGCGGCCAGGGCGGCGGAAGCGCCGGGCAGGGCGGTGACGGCATGTCCCGCCTCGCGCGCCGCGCGCACCAGCTTGAAGCCGGGATCGGAAACGAGCGGGGTGCCGGCATCGGAGACGAGCGCGATGGATTGGCCGGCCTCGAGCCGCGCCAGAAGTTTGGGGCGCGCCTCCGTCGCATTGTGCTCGTGGTAGGGCGTGAGCGGGGTGCCGATCCCGTAGCGGTCGAGCAGCTTGCGGGTGACGCGGGTGTCCTCACAGGCGATGACGTTGGCGGCCGCCAGCGTTTCCAGCGCGCGCAGGGTGATGTCGCCGAGATTGCCGATGGGCGTCGCGACGATATGAAGCCCCGCCGCCAGGGCCGGAGCCTCGACGGGCTGTCCTGCGATGACATAGCGTCGGGCGGGGTTTTGACGGACGGTCGAAGGGGCCATAAGCCTTAGTTTAACCGCGCCTTTGCGGCGCGTCATGCTTGGGCGGCATGGGGCAGGGCTTGTCGTTTGGTTAACTTTTCGTGGACAAAATGCGTCAAATTCTCGTGGCCTGCTATCGGCGCTGCCGTGCGCCTTTGAGGAGATCGGCCATGCCGCCCCTGTTGCAGCCGTCGCGGCGCGTTTTGCTCGCTGCCGGATTCGGATGCATGGCCGGCCTGCTCGGGGCCTGCTCCGGCGGCTCGCTCGGCGAATTCAACATGCCCTGGCAATCGGCCCCGGCGACGGCGCCGCAGCCTGCGGCGACGCTCGGCAGCGGGCAGGTCAGAGTCGGCTTGATCCTGCCGCTGTCCGCGGGCGGCAATGCCGGCGTGGCGGCGCAGTCGATGAAGAACGCCGCCGACATGGCGCTTGCCGAATTCAACAATCCGAACATTCAGCTTCTGGTGAAAGACGACGGCGGCACCGCCGCCGGCGCGCAACAAGCAGCGCAGCAGGCGCTCGACGAAGGCGCCGAGATCATTCTCGGCCCGCTCTTCGCGCAGTCCGTCGCGGCAGTCGGCCAGGTGGCGCGCGGGCGCGGCAAGCCGGTGATCGCATTCTCCACCGACACCAGCGTCGCCGCGCACGGCATCTATCTCTTGAGCTTCCTGCCCGAGTCCGACGTCGAACGCATCGTCAGCTACGCGATCAATAACGGCAAACGTTCCTTCGTGGCGCTGGTGCCGGACAACGCCTATGGCACGGTCGTGGAAGCGGCGTTCAAGCAAGCGGTCGCGCGCCACCGCGCCCGCATCGTGGCGCTGGAACGCTACCCGCTCGATCAGGCGCAGCGCGCGAGCGCGATCAACGCCGTCGCTCAAGCCGCGCGGCAGGCCGACGCGCTCTTTATTCCCGATGGGCCGGACGCGGCTAATCTTGTCGCCGCCCTGGTCAACGACCAGGTCAACATGAAACGGCTGCAGCTTCTCGGCAGCGGCATCTGGGACGATCCCACCGTGGCGGCAGCGCCCTCGCTGCAAGGCGCTTGGTATCCGGCGCCCGATCCCGCGGGTTTCCGCAGCTTCGCCATGCGCTATCGCGGCCGCTATGGACAGGATCCGGTGCGGACTGCGACGCTCGCCTATGACGCGGTGGCGCTGGTGGCGGCGTTGGTGAAGACGCAAGGCACGCAGGCCTTCTCCGATCAGGTGCTCACCAACAATTCCGGCTTCGCGGGTATCGACGGAATTTTCCGCTTCCGTACCGAAGGCACCAACGACCGCGGCCTTGCGGTCATGCGGCTGACCACCGCCGGCGGCGCGCCGATTTCGCCCGCGCCGCGCTCCTTCGGTTCGGGCACGTGATCACGCCGCCAGATCGGCGACCACGGCGTCGAGCAGCGGAAACCCCGACCGCGTGACGCGCAGGCGCCCGGCGGCAGTGGTTTCCAGCGCGCCTTCCTCGCGCAACAGCGCGATCCGCTTTTGCTCCAGCGGCCGGCCGGCCAGCGCTTCGTAGCGCTTGGGATCGATGCCTTCGGAAAGCCGCAGCCCCATCAGCAGAAATTCATCGGCGCGTTCTTCGCCGGTCAGCGGCTCGTCGGTGATCAGGCCGTGGCCTTGCCTCTCCACCTTCGCGAGCCAGGCCTCCGGCGATTTCTCGGTAGCTGTCGCGTAACGCACATCGCCGATGTCGAGGCGTCCATGCGCGCCGGGGCCGACGCCGGCATATTCATGGCCGCGCCAATAGACGAGATTGTGCCGGCACTCGGCGCCGGAGCGCGCATGATTGGACACTTCGTAAGCCGGCAGCCCGGCGCGTTCGCAAATCTCCTGCGTCACGTCAAAGAGAGCGCGCGCCGTGTCGTCATCAGGCACCACGAGCTTTCCCGCCTTATGCAGCGCGGCAAAGGGCGTGTCCGCCTCGATGGTGAGCTGATACAGCGACAGATGCTCGGCGGCTTCGCTAATGGCGCGCTGCAACTCCTGCGCCCAATCCTCCGGCTTCTGTCTTGGCCGGGCATAGATCAGATCGAAGGAATAGCGATCGAAGATCGAGCGCGCGACAGCTACTGCCGCGAGCGCCTCTTGAGCGCTGTGCAGCCGTCCGAGTTCCTTCAGCGCGGCGTCGTCCAGCGCCTGTACACCGAGCGAAACGCGGTTGACACCGGCGCTGCGGTAGCCGCGAAACCGTGTCGCCTCCACGCTGGTCGGATTGGCCTCCAGCGACACCTCGACATCGGGCGCGATGGACCAGTGCTTGCCGATTGCGTCGAGCAGCGCCTCCACCGTCGCCGGCTGCATCAGCGACGGCGTGCCGCCGCCGAAGAAAATCGTGGAAACGGTGCGTCCGGGAACGCGCGCGGCGGTAGCGGCGATTTCCGCGGCGAAGGCGCGCACAAAGCGCGCTTCGTCGATGCCGGCGTGCCGGACATGGCTGTTGAAATCGCAATAGGGGCATTTCGACAGGCAAAACGGCCAGTGCACATAAACACCGAAGGGCGGGGCTGCGCTATCGCTCAAGGCAGGCCTCCGCCAGCTTGAGAAAGGCGCGGGCGCGGTGCGACAGCCCTTTGCCTTTCGGCGGCAAGCTGTGTTTCTCGTCGGCGCTCATCTCTCCGAAAGTGCGCGTGTGACCGTGCGGCACAAAGATCGGATCGTAGCCGAAGCCCTGCTTGCCCCGCGGCGGCCACACCAGCGCGCCATCGACCCGCGCCTCGAATTCCTCGAGGTGATTGTCCGGCCAGGCGACGCAGAGCGCGCAGACAAAATGCGCGGAACGGTCCGTGGCGCCGCGCTGCTGCAGGAGGTTCTCGATCTTCTTCATCGCGCCCGCAAAATCCTTGTTGGGCCCGGCCCAGCGCGCCGAATGGATGCCGGGCGCGCCGCCGAGCGCATCGACAGCCAAGCCGGAATCGTCGGCGAATGCCGGCGCTCCCGCGGCGGTGGCCGCGGCTTGCGCCTTGATGCGCGCATTCTCGCGAAAGCTTGCGCCGGATTCCTCCGGCTCGGCAAGGCCGAGCTCGCCTGCGGAAACGGCGTCGACGCCATAGGGGGCGAGCAGTTCGCGCAGTTCCCGCAATTTCCCCGGATTGTGGGTGGCGATCACCAGCCGGCCGGTGATGGCGCGATGCGTCACGTCACCGCCATTTTCTGCAAATCGACGAGCTTGCCGACGCCTTTGCGCGCCAGCGCCAAAAGCGCGAGAAACTGCTCCTCGGAAAACGGGATCTTTTCCGCGGTGCCCTGAATTTCCACGATATTGCCGCTTCCGGTCATCACGAAATTGGCGTCGGTGTCGGCTTCCGAATCTTCCGCGTAATCGAGATCGAGCACGGCGACGCCGTTATGCACGCCGCAGGAGATGGCGGCGACATGATCGCGGATGACTTCGCTGCGCAGCATGTCGCGTGCCTTCATCCAGGCGATGCAATCGTACAGCGCCACCCAGCCGCCGGTGATTGCCGCGGTGCGGGTGCCTCCATCGGCTTGAACGACGTCGCAGTCGATAGTGATTTGCCGCTCGCCCAGGGCTTGCAGGTCCACGATCGAGCGCAGCGAACGGCCGATCAGCCGCTGGATTTCCACCGTGCGGCCACTCTGCTTGCCGGCGGAAGCCTCGCGGCGGGTCCGCTCCGAAGTGGCGCGCGGCAACATGCCGTATTCGGCGGTGATCCAGCCGCGGCCCTGGCCCTTGAGCCATGGCGGCAACCGCTCCTCCAAAGAAGCGGTCACCAGCACATGGGTGTCGCCGAACTTCACGAAGCAGGAGCCCTCGGCATATTTCGTGACGCCGCGTTCGAGCGAAACGGCGCGCAGCTCATCCGGCTGCCGGCGGCTTGGCCGCATGTCTTTCTCCTCTGCTTTCGGCGATCCCGCTTTTAGGTGGCGCGGCGGGTTGCGACAAGGGCCGCCTCATCATCATGGCGCGGCTTGCGCTTGGCCGCATGGATGGACAATTTATCGGTCCGGAGGGAAGGTCATTCGATGTCGCACGACGTTCCTATCGGCGCAAGCCAGGTCTTGCTGGCTCAGGTGAACGACCGCTCGCGCGAGATTTTTCGCCAGATCGTGGAAAGCTATCTCGCCACCGGTGAGCCGGTGGGCTCGCGCCAGATTTCGCGCCTGATTCCGATGACCTTATCGCCGGCTTCGGTGCGCAACGTCATGGCCGATCTTGAGCAGCTCGGCCTCGTCTACGCGCCGCATACCTCGGCGGGCCGGCTGCCGACGGAGCTTGGGCTGCGATTTTTTGTCGACGCGCTGATGGAAATCGGCGACATGAGCGCGGACGAGCGCCAGGCCATCGAAGCGCAGGTCGCCGCTGCCGGCTCCAGCAAATCGCTGGAGACCATTCTCACCGAAGCTTCGGCTTTGCTCTCGGGTCTCACCCATTCGGCCGGCGTCGTGCTCACCGCCAAGGCCAATCCGCGACTCAAGCATATCGAATTCGTGCGCCTGGAGCCGGAGCAGGCGTTGGCGGTTCTGGTCGCGGAAGACGGCCAGGTCGAAAATCGCGTGTTGCCGGTGCCGGCCGGCTTGCCGACCTCCGCGCTCGCCGAAGCCGGCAACTTCCTCAATGCGCATATCCGCGGAAAGACGCTGACCGAGGCGAGAATCGATATCGAGCGCGCCCTGGAAGCGAGCAAGGCCGAGCTCGATCAGCTCACGCAGAAAATCGTCGCTGCGGGCCTCGCGAGCTGGTCGGGCGGCGAGCGCGAGGAACGGCGCTTGATCGTGCGCGGCCACGCCAATTTGCTCGACGACCTGAAAGCGCTGGAGGACCTCGAGCGGGTGCGGCTCCTGTTCGACGATTTGGAGACCAAGCGCGGCGTCGCCGATCTCCTGGGGCGCGCAGAACAGGCCGACGGCGTGCGCATTTTTATCGGGTCGGAAAACAAGCTGTTTTCGCTCTCCGGCTCCTCGACCATCATCGCCCCTTACCGCGATGGCGGCGGCCGCGTTGTCGGGGTGATCGGCGTCATCGGGCCGACGCGGCTGAACTATGCGCGCATCATCCCGATGGTGGACTACACCGCCAAGGTGGTGAGCAAGCTGCTCGGCCGCTGACCCGGAACGCTTGATTTTTGGCGACCGAGGCCTGATATGCGGCTTGAGCAATCCTTTGGACTTTGGGCAGGATGTGATGGCGGACCATAGTGCAAACCCGACGCCGGACGCCGAAACCGAGCGCGCTGCCGACGCAGCCGATCCGGCGCAGCAATCCGTGGCGGAGCCGCGCGAGGTCGCGGAACTCAAGGATCGTGTCCTGCGCGCTCTGGCGGAGATGGAAAATCTGCGCCGGCGTACCGAGCGTGAAGTCGCCGACGCGCGTCTTTATGGCATCGCCAGTTTTGCCCGCGACGTGCTCGGCATTTCCGACAATATGCATCGCGCCCTGGAAGCCGCGCGCCAGGAATTGCAGGGCAGCGCCGAGCCCGGCGTGAAGACCTTGCTCGAGGGCGTGGAGCTGATCGAACGCGAATTGCTCAAGGCGCTGGAACGGAACGGAGTCCGGCGCTTCGATCCCAGCGGGGAGAAGTTCGATCCGAACCTACATCAGGCGATGTACGAAGTGCAGGATGACTCGCTGCCGGCCGGGACCGTCGCCCAGGTGATGCAGCCCGGCTACATGATCGGCGAACGCGTTCTGCGGCCGGCGCTTGTCGCGGTGGCCAAGGGCGGCCCCAAAATCCCCGCCGTAAGCCGCGCTTCGTCGCAATCGGCTAATTAAACGTTGAAATCTGCGGAGCCGGCCAGCGGCTGCGCGATTAAAGCGGCGCCCCCCATTGCTGCGCCAAAAGCGCGGGGCCGTGTTTACCGTGCGCGGGAAATTACCCGTTACCGGTCATAATGCGGCGCCCATCGGCGCGGGTATTGCCCTTTTTTATCCGCTCTTTACCGCTTATCGTGACCGCCAGCCTCATCCGAGGCCTGGGGCGTACATGAGTTTAGCTGCAAGCAAGCCCGCGCCGGGGCTGGATGGCCTTTATTCCAAGCTGACGATTGCGGCGCTTGTGTTCTTTGCCGCGCTGGAGACGGCCTATTTCGTGCTCTCCGGGGTCCCTTCGTTTTTCAATCCCTCGCTCGATTTCTTGGGCAACGCCGTCGGGCGCGATTTCATAACGACCTGGATGAGCGGCCGCTCTCTTTTCGGCTACGGACCGGCCTCGCTGTTCGATCATGTGATCTACAACAACGCGCTTCGCGTCATGCTCGGGCCGAATTTCCCCGAACATTTCTGGTCCTACCCGCCGCATCTGCTGCTGTTTACCTGGCCGCTCGGCATGATGCCCTATCTCGCGGCCTACCTTCTTTGGTGCGCGCTCGGCATTGCGCTCTATTCGATCGCGGGCGCGGCGTTTCTGCGCCGCGAACATCTACTCTTTGCCGTCGCCGCACCCGCCGTCGCCGTCTGCGTATTCTTCGGCCAAAACGGATTCTATGCCGCGGCCCTGCTGATCGGCGGTTTTGCCTTGCTCGACCGCTGGCCGCTGCTGGCCGGCGTGCTGTTCGCCATCCTCACGGTAAGGCCGCAATTCGCATTCCTCCTGCCGGTCATGCTGCTGGTCAGCGGGCGCTGGGCGGCGATCCTGTCGGCCATCGTCGTCACCGGCGGTTTGGCCGCCGGCACTTATTATTTCTTCGGTCCCGAGGTCTGGACGGATTTCGTTCATAAGGTGGCGCCGCAGCAGATCTGGCTCCTGCAAAACGGGGACGGCCTGTTGTCCCTGACGGTATCGTCGGTTTTCTTTGCCGCGCGGCTGGTCGGCCTGCCCCTCGACCTCGGTTGGAATTTGCAGGCCGTGGTTTCCTTCGTCGCGCTGGCGGCGGTCATCTGGACCTATCTGCAAAAGCGCGATCCTTTGCTGTCATTCGCACTGCTGGTTACGGCGATATTTCTCGCGAGCCCGTATCTGTTCAATTACGACATGGTGGTGCTCTCCTTCGTGGTCGCGCTAATGCGCCAGCGCGGCGGCAACAGCCTCCTTGATCACATTCTCGGACTTTTGGTGTGGACGTTGCCGGTCAGCATGATGTTGCTCGCCGTGATCCATATTCCGTTGGCGCCGATCGTGCTGCTGGCTTTCGGCGGGCGTCTGCTCTGGAGGCTGGCGCATGAGGCGGAGGATCGCGCCGCGCCGGCCGCCGAACCGTCGATGACCTCCGAAGCGCCGCCGCCTCCAGTGCCTGAATCGGCGGCGCCGGAAGTGACCGCGCCGGAGCCGCGCGTGCTGTAAGGGCAAGACAAGCCGCGTGGCGGGCGGCCTCTGCACGGGAACTCAATTTCTGCGGGGCGGCTTTATCCGGATATTTACCCATTCCGGGCAGGGTGCCGCCATGTTCCAGCGCGCGCTGCACCCGCACGATCTCAACGAGCTTTATACGAAGTGGACCGTGGCCGGCGCGGTTTTTTTTGTCGCGCTCGAAGCCTGCTATTGGTACCTATCGGGCGCGCCGAGCTTTTCCAAGCCATCGGTCGATTTCAACACCTACGCAGTCGGTCGCGACTTCATCAATACCTGGATGGGCGGCCGTTCCGCTTTTGAAGGCGGTCCCGCGGCGTGGTTCGACATGGCGAATTACAACGCCGCCCTGCGCGAGATGCTCGGGTCGTTCTTTCCCGATCATTATTGGTCGTATCCGCCGCACATCTTGCTGTTTATTTGGCCCTTCGGCTTGTTGCCCTACTTCCCGGCTTACCTGCTGTGGTGCGTCCTCGGCGTCGCACTCTATCTGCTGGCCAGCACGCAGCTCGTGCGCCGCAATTATCTTCTTTTTCTCGCCGTCGCGCCCGGCGTCGCCGTCTGCGCATTCTTTGGCCAGAACGGATTTTATACCTCCGCTTTGTTTCTTGGCGGGATGATGCTGCTCGATCGGCGTCCGCTGCTTGCGGGAATCCTGTTCGGCATTCTCACCGTCAAACCGCAGATCGGATATCTCTTGCCCATCGTGCTTCTGCTGACGGGACGCTGGCGGACCATTGCCGCCGCCTGCGCGACCGCCGCTGCTCTCATCGCCGCTACCACGATCTGGTTCGGCGCGGACATCTGGGTCGAATATTTCGAAAAAGTGCTGCCGCAGCAAAAGTGGCTGATCACCGACGGCCGCGGTCTGCTCTTGACCATGGTTTCTTCGGTCTTCTTCGCCAGCCGGCGCATCGAGCTGCCGCAATATATCGGCTGGGCACTGCAGATCGTCGTATCGCTGAGCGTCATCGCCGCCGTGATCTGGACCTATTGGCGAAAGCGCGATCCGCTGCTGTCGCTGGCCTTTCTGGCGACGGCGACGTTTCTGGCAAGCCCTTACATCCTCAATTACGATATGGTCATGCTGGGATGCATGGTGGCCGCCCTGCGCGATCGCGAGGATACGACGGACTTCGATCACTGGCTCGGTCTGGCGGTGTGGTCGCTGCCGGCTTCGATGATGCTGTTCGGCGCCCTGTTCATCCCAATCGCTCCGGTGGTGCTGATCGTCTTCGCCGGCCGGCTGCTCCAGCGCTTGCGGCAAAGCGAGAGGCGCCAGCCGTCCCAGCCGTCGGAACTGGTGCAAATCCTCGGGTCGCTTATTTGCTCGCGCCGTGCCGCCGGCAAAGCCATGGCAGGGCAATAGGCCCGGTGAGTCGCCATCCGGCCTGAATGGGGCCTGCCACCTTGCGGCTTAATCGCGCCCTCCTATATGACCAGAGGCGCCGCAATTTACGCGGCCTAGCGACCACTTGGGGGTCGGTATCGGGGGCTCCGCGGGGGACCGCGGGGAATTTCCATCCGGGCGCCGTGAGGGCCGGGCCGACCTGCCGCAGAGAATGAGGAAAGTCATGGGCAAGGTCATCGGCATTGATCTCGGTACGACCAATTCCTGCGTCGCCGTAATGGAAGGCAAGACGCCAAAAGTCATTGAGAACGCCGAAGGGATGCGCACGACGCCTTCGATTGTCGCCTTCACCGACGACGGGGAGCGCCTCGTCGGCCAGCCCGCCAAGCGCCAGGCGGTCACCAATCCCGAACGGACCATCTTCGCGGTCAAGCGACTGATCGGACGGCGCTACGACGATCCGACCGTCGAAAAGGACAAGAAGCTCGTCCCCTACAAAATCGTCAAAGCCTCCAACGGCGACGCCTGGGTTGAGGTGGACGGCAAGCAATATTCGCCCTCGCAGATTTCCGCCTTCATCTTGCAGAAGATGAAGGAGACGGCCGAAGCCCATCTCGGACAGAAGGTCGAGCAGGCCGTCATCACAGTCCCCGCCTATTTCAACGACGCCCAGCGCCAGGCTACCAAGGACGCCGGCAAGATCGCCGGGCTCGAAGTGCTGCGCATCATCAACGAGCCGACCGCGGCCGCGCTCGCCTATGGTCTCGACAAGCGCAAGGCCGGCACGATCGCGGTCTATGACCTCGGCGGCGGCACTTTCGACATTTCGATTCTCGAGATCGGCGACGGCGTCTTCGAGGTGAAGTCCACAAACGGCGACACCTTCCTGGGCGGCGAAGATTTTGACATGCGCCTGGTGAATTACCTGGCCGACGAATTCCAGAAGGAACAGGGCATCGACCTGCGCCGCGACAAGCTCGCCTTGCAGCGGCTGAAAGAAGCCGCCGAGAAGGCGAAGATCGAGCTGTCTTCGACGACGCAGACCGAAATCAACCTGCCCTTCATTACCGCCGATGCCAGCGGCCCCAAGCATCTGACGATGAAGCTCACCCGCGCGAAATTCGAGGCGCTGGTCGACGACCTCGTGCAGAAGACGGTGGAGCCCTGCCGGCAGGCCTTGAAGGATGCCGGGCTGACCGCGGCTGAGATCAATGAAGTGGTCCTGGTCGGCGGCCAGACGCGCATGCCGAAGGTCCAAGAGGTGGTGAAGCAGTTGTTCGGCCGCGAGCCGCACAAGGGCGTGAACCCCGACGAGGTGGTCGCCATCGGCGCCGCCATTCAGGCCGGCGTGCTGCAGGGCGACGTCAAGGACGTGCTGCTGCTCGATGTCACGCCGCTGTCGCTCGGCATCGAGACGCTGGGTGGCGTATTCACGCGCATCATTGACCGCAACACCACGATCCCGACCAAGAAATCGCAGGTCTTCTCCACCGCCGAAGACAATCAGACGGCCGTGACCATCCGCGTCTTCCAAGGCGAGCGCGAGATGGCGGCCGACAACAAACTGCTCGGGCAGTTCGATCTGGTTGGCATCCCGCCGGCCCCGCGCGGCGTGCCGCAGATCGAAGTCACCTTCGACATCGACGCCAACGGCATTGTCAATGTCTCGGCCAAAGACAAGGCGACCGGCAAGGAGCAGCAGATCCGCATTCAAGCGTCCGGCGGTCTCACCGAGGCCGACATCGAACGCATGATCAAGGATGCGGAAGCGCATGCCGATGAGGACAAGAAGCGCAAGGCCGCCGTGGAGGCGAAGAACCACGCCGAGGCCCTGGTGCACAGCACCGAGAAAGCGCTCGCCGAGCACGGCTCGAAGGTCGGCGAGAACGACCGCCGCGCCATCGAGAATGCGCTCGCCGATCTGAAGGAAGCGCTTAAGGGCGAAGAGGCCGCGGCGATCACGGCCAAGACCAATGCGCTGGCGCAGGTCTCGATGAAGCTCGGCGAGGCCATGTACAAGGCGCAGGAAGGGCAGCCCGGCGCCGAAGCCGGACAGGCATCCGGTGCCGGCGAGGCCAAGGAAGACGTCGTCGACGCGGAATTCACCGAGGTCGACGACGACAAGAAGAACAAGAAGTCGGCATAACCTTCAGGAAGAGCATGGCCTTCATCCCTTGATCTGGCATCGGCCGACGCGGGATGAGGGCCTTCGTTTTGGGGAGGCGCTCTCGTTGCAACGGATTGCTAAGGCCATTCACCGGGTCATTTCGGTAGCGGCCGTTGCGCAACGCCACGAGACGCTGCGGTGAACCGAGCCTAGCGATGTCAAAACGCGACTATTACGAAGTGCTTGGTGTAGCCCGCTCGGCCAGCGACGCCGACATCAAGGCTGCGTTTCGCAAGCTCGCCATGCAGCATCACCCGGACCGCAATCCCGGCGACCGGGATTGCGAGCACCGCTTCAAGGAGCTCAACGAGGCCTATGAGGTCCTCAAGGATGCCGAGAAGCGCGCCGCCTACGACCGTTTCGGCCACGCCGCCTTCGAGCGCAACAGCGGCGGCGGATTCGGCTTTGGCGCTGAATTTGCCTCCACCTTTTCCGACATCTTCGAGGATCTGTTCGGCATGGGCGGCCGGCGCGCGCGAAGCTCGGGGCGCGAGCGCGGCGGCGACCTGCGCTACAATATGGAAATAACGCTGGAGGAAGCCTACTCCGGCAAGACCGCGCAAATCCGCATTCCCACTTCGGTGATCTGCGAAGATTGCTCCGGCAGCGGCGCCAAGAGCGGAACCCGTGCCAAGACCTGCGCGACCTGCAGCGGCCATGGAAAGATCCGGCACAATCAGGGTTTCTTCACGCTGGAGCGCACCTGCCCGGCCTGTCACGGGCACGGGCAGGTCATCGAAAATCCCTGTCCGTCCTGTTCCGGGTCCGGACGGGTGACGCGCGAACGCCTGCTCTCGGTCAACATTCCCGCCGGTGTCGAGGACGGAACGCGCATTCGTCTTGCCGGAGAAGGCGAGGCGGGAATCCGCGGCGGCCCCTCCGGCGACCTCTATATTTTCCTCTCGCTCGCCACGCATGATTTCTTCCAGCGCGAAGGCGCCGATCTCTATTGCCGCGTTCCCATTTCCATGGTGACCGCAAGCTTGGGTGGCGATTTCGAGGTTCCCACCATCGATGGCGGGCGCACCCGGGTGAAGGTTCCCGAAGGCACCCAATCCGGCCGCCGCTTCCGGCTCACCGGTAAAGGCATGCCGGTGCTGCGCAGCAAACAAACCGGCGACATGTATGTGCAGGTCGTGGTCGAAACCCCACAGAAGCTAAGCAAGAAGCAGAAGGAACTGCTGCGCGAATTTGAAAAGCTCTCGTCGCAGGAAACTCAACCCGAATCCGCGGGATTTCTCACCCGAGTCAAAGAGTTCTTCGATTCCATGGGGGCCCGCACCGGCACGCCCTAGCGCTTGACCCTGGGCGCCGGGCGCTATACCGGTGGTCAGTCCAGCCTTATTCAGTTTGTCATATTCAAAGTCACTGCGGTCCCATGCCCTTGCCAACTGCCGTTCGCGTCGCGAAGAAGGCTCAGCGCTTCGATGAGGTGCATTTTCTTCGCTCGGTGCTGGAAAAGCCGCTGGCGACGGGCGCCGTTTTGCCGTCGGGGCGCATGCTGGCGCGCACCATGGCCGGCTATGTGGACCCGCGCGCCGAGGGCCCTGTGATCGAATTGGGACCTGGGACCGGTCCGGTTACCGAAGCGCTCGTGGACCACGGCGTGGATCCGGCGCGGCTCGTTCTCGTCGAATTCAATCCGACATTCTGCCGGCTGCTGCGCTCCCGCTTTCCCGCGGCGACCGTGGTTCAGGGCGACGCGTACCGATTGCAGCGGCTCCTCGGCAGCTTGCTGCGCGAACCGGCGGCGGCGGTGGTTTCCGGCCTGCCGTTGTTCACCAAGCCGCTGAAGATGCGGCTGCGTTTGATGTGCAATGCCTTTGCGCTGCTAGGCGCCGATGCTCCCTTTGTGCAATTTACCTACGCGCTTGTGCCCCCGATCCCGAAGAATCTCGCCGGCGTGACGGTGGAAGCGTCCGAGCGCATCTGGCTCAATCTGCCGCCGGCTCAGGTTTGGGTTTATCGCAAGAGCGAGATGCCCGCCGCAGTCGACGACCCGGTGTGACCGCGCTTGGCCGCCAGCCGCGCCATCTTGGTTCGCCCGCTATTTCCCGCATCGCCATTGGCTGCCACGCCGGCGCATTCCGCCGCGCTATACTGGTGACTCCTTTTTGGAGCTGACGATGCCCGTTCCGCGAATCCTTGTGATGCCCGGGTCCACGCGCAACAAGTCGCATAACGCGCGCCTCGCGGCGCTGGCGGCGAAGGAATTCACCATGATCGACGCAGTCGTCAATCAGGTGTCGCTGCTCGATTATCCCATGCCGCTCTACGATCCCGATCACGACATGGTTTCCGGTGCGCCGGCCAACGCGGTGAAGCTGAAGAAAATGATGATGGCGCATCACGGCATCTTCATCGCCAGCCCGGAATACAACGCCTCGGTTTCGCCACTGATGAAAAACGTGATCGACTGGGTTTCGCGCGTGCGCGAAAGGAACGAACCGGCCTATGCCGCGTTTCGCGGCCGTGTCCTTGCGCTCGGCGCGGCGTCGACGGAACCGCATGGCGGCGCGCGCGGGCTGCTCGCATTGCGGCAAATTCTCGAGCTTGGCTGCGGCGCGCTCGTCATCCCCGATCAGGTCTGCGTCGGCAATGCGGAAAGCGCATTTGACGAAATGGATAATTTGAAGGACGCGCGGCAAGCCGCGGCGTTGAAGGCGCTGGTCCGTCGTTTGGTCGATACGGCGCAGCAATTGAATTAAGGAGTCCCCGACGTGAAGCTCGCGCCGCGCGATCGTCTGATTGTCGCTCTCGACGTCTCCGACGTGCGCGCGGCACAGGATCTCGTGATCCGGCTCGGCGACGCGGCGGGTGTTTACAAGATCGGCTATCAGCTCGCCTTCGCCGGCGGGCTTTCCTTGGCGCAGGAACTGGCGCGATCCGGCAAGCGCGTCTTTCTCGACCTGAAGCTGCACGATATCGCGAATACCGTGGCCAAGGGCGTGGAGGGCCTGATCCGCCTTGGCGCCAGTTTCATTACCGTGCACGGCTATCCGCAGACCATGAAGGCGGCGGTCGCGGCCAAGGCGGGATCGGACGTGAAAATTCTCGCCGTGACAGTGCTGACATCCTATGACGACGCCGACTTGGCGGCCGCAGGCTACGAGCTCGACGTCCGCGAGCTGGTGGCGGCGCGCGCGGAACAGGCGCGCGACATCGGCGTCGACGGCCTTGTCTGCGCCGCGGCTGAGGCGACGATGCTGCGTCCCATGCTGGGGGCGAATATTGTGCTGGTGACACCCGGCATTCGTCCCTCCGGCGCGGCGATTGGCGATCAGAAGCGCATAATGACGCCGGCTGCGGCGATCGCGGCCGGCGCCGATTATCTCGTCGTCGGGCGGCCGATCGTCGAGGCGGCTGACCCCAAAGCTGCCGCCGATGCGATCGTTGCGGAAATCGCGCGGGCTTTGCCGCAATAGGAGGTGTGACGTGGCGAAGAAGGGATATTGGATCGTGCGCGCCGATGTCAGCGATGCCGAGGCTTATGGCCGTTACGTCGCCGCCAATGCCGATGCCTTCAAGAAATACGGCGCGCGCTTCCTGGTGCGCGGCGGCGATACCGAAATCGTGGAAGGTGCCGGCCGGTCGCGTAACGTGGTGGTCGAGTTCCCGAGCTTTGCCGAGGCCCTCGCCTGCTACCGTTCGCCCGAATATCAACGCGCCATGACCCATCGGCAGGGCAAGGCGACCGCCGACATCGTCGTTGTCGAGGGCTATGACGGCCCGCAGCCCTGAGCGCCCGCCCGCCTTCCCTTGTGCCTTGAGCACCGCTATACCCCCGCGGGGAGACCAATCCATGTCCGACATGCGGCTGATCGTGGCCGGCGCCGGCGGGCGCATGGGCCGCACGCTGATCAAGGCTATTGCCGACACGCCGGGCGTGACGCTGGCCGGGGCGTTGGAGGATGCGCGCTCGCCGCTCGTTGGGCAGGACTCCGGAACGCTCGCGGGCCTGGGCGCCAACGGCATCGCCATCGGCGGCGACGCCAAGGTTCTGGCCGGCAAGGCTGATGGCATTATCGACTTCTCGGTGCCGCCCGCGACGGTGGCGCTGGCGGCGCTGGCGGCGCATTCCGGCCTCGTCCATGTCATCGGCACGACGGGACTTGCCCCCGGCGACGAAGCCAAGATCAGGGACGCCGCGCGCTCCGCCGTCATCGTGAAATCCGGCAACATGAGTCTCGGCGTCAATCTGCTCGTTGCGCTGGCCAAGCGCGTGGCGAAGACGCTGGATGCGGATTTCGATATCGAAATCCTGGAAATGCATCACGGCAAGAAAGTCGATGCGCCCTCCGGCACCGCGTTGATGCTGGGTGCGGCCGCTGCGGAGGGCCGCGGCATTGATCTCGGCAAGCATTCGGCGCGCGCCCGCGACGGCCAAACCGGCGCGCGCAAGCGCGGCGACATCGGCTTCGCCTCGTTGCGCGGCGGCAGCGTCGTTGGGGAACATGGGGTGATCTTCGCCGGTCCTGCCGAGCGGCTGGAGCTTTGGCACAAGGCGGAGGACCGCATGATCTTCGCGCACGGCGCGCTGAAGGCCGCGCTCTGGGCGCGCAACCAGAAGCCCGGTCTCTATTCGATGGCCGATGTGCTGGATTTGTCCGGCTTTTAATGCGCAATGGAACGCGCCGTGCAGGCGGCAAACAGTCTGAGGATTCATAGATGTCTGATCGTGTTCTGGTACTCGTGCGCCACGGCCAAAGCGCGTGGAACCTGACCAATCTCTTCACCGGCTGGCGCGACGTCGATCTCACCGATCAGGGCATCGCGGAGGCGCGCGAGGCCGGCCGCAAGCTCGCGGCGCAGAATATCCGTTTCGATCTGGCCTTCACCTCGGCGCTCAAGCGCGCGCAACGCACGCTCGATCTCATGCTCGAGGAAATGGGCCAGGCCAACGTGCCGGTGTTCAAGGATCAGGCACTCAACGAACGTGACTACGGCGACCTTTCCGGCCTCAACAAGGACGATGCGCGGGCGCGCTGGGGCGAGGAGCAGGTTCACCTTTGGCGCCGCTCCTACGACATCGCGCCGCCCGGCGGCGAAAGCCTGCGCGACACCGCCGCGCGCGTGCTGCCCTATTACATTCAGGAAATCCTGCCGCATGTGCTGCGCGGCGAGCGCGTGCTGGTAGTGGCGCACGGCAATTCGCTGCGCGCGCTGGTCATGGTGCTCGACCGGCTCGGGCCGGAAGGCATCGTGCACCGCGAATTGCAAACCGGCGTGCCGATCGTCTACCGGATCAATGCCGATTCCACGGTGGAATCGAAACTGGAAATGGCGGGCTAGGCGCCGGCTATTTGCCCCGCTTCCCAGCCAAGCATGGCGCGCTTGCGCGTCAGCCCCCAGTGATAGCCGGTGAGCGCGCCGGATTTTCCGATCACCCGATGGCAGGGAACGACGAAGCAGATCGGATTGCGGCCAACCGCCGCGCCCACGGCCCGCGCGGCTTTCGGCGTGCAGACCTTGGCCGCGATATCTGAATAGGTCGTGGCGCGGCCGACGGGCACTTTCAGCAAAGTTTCCCATACCCGCAGTTCGAAGTCGGTGCCGATCAGAACGATGCGCAACGGCTGTTCCGGCCGCCACAGCTTGCGATCGAAGACGCGCCTTGCATAAGGGAGCGTGGCCGCGGCGTCTTCAATATACGTGGCCTTTGGCCAGCGTGCCTGCATCTCGGCGAGCACCGCCGCGTCTCCCGCGGCATCGGCGAAGGCAAGGCCGGCAAGCCCGCGCGGCGTCGCCATGATGAGCGCGCTGCCAAAGGGCGACGGATGGAATCCGTAGGCGATGCGCAATCCCGCGCCGCCGGATTTCCATTCGCCGGGCGACATCGCCTCATGCGTCACAAAAAGATCGTGCAGCCGCCCGGGGCCCGACAGCCCTACTTCGTAGGCGGCATCGAGCACGCTTGCGGAATCCCGCAGCAGATTTCGCGCGTGGTCGAGCGTCAACGCGGAGACAAAGGCCTTCGGCGTCAGCCCGGCCCAGCGGCGGAACAGATGATGCAGCTCGGTCGGCGTTATCCCGACCGCATGAGCGATGGCCTCGACCTCCGGCTGAGCGCGCCAATGCTCGGTGATGAAGGCGATGGCGCAGCGCACGAGGTCGTAGTCAGACGCGGGCGCGGCGGCAGGCGGGGGCGGCACGATGGAGCTTTTGGCGATCTGTAGCATGGTTCTTAGCTAGACCTCGCGGCGGCGCCGCACCACCCGGTTTCTGCTAAATCGGGCTCCGTGCCGGCCCGCGCGCGGCCTCGCCCAAGGCCTGGCCGAGGGCCAGCGCGAATTTCCGCTTCTCCTTGGGGCCGAGGAAGGCAGCGACGCTGAGGCGTTGGCCGCGCGAGCTGAGAAACAATCGCTCGATGCCGAATTCCTCGTGCACCTCCTGCTGCAGCCGAACCCAGAGCGGATTCGCCGACCATTCGGAGACCTGGCCGCGCGCGCTCACTTTGCGCACGGTCAGCGCCGAACAGGACACGGTCACCTGTTCATAGGCCGTCGCCTGCCGGTAATTTGCGCGGAAGGCGAAATAGAGCAAAAGCACGTCGAGCCCGAGGAAACCGAAAATCGGCCACGCGCCCATCAGAATGAAAACCATCCCTCCGGCGAAGCTGACCGCGCCGAGGCTACTCATCAGCACAAGAAACCCGGTCGGGCCGAGCGAACGGTGCGGCCTGAGAACCGCGGAGAAGATCGTGGGTTCAGCGCTGCTGTCGTTGCCGGGATTCATGCTGCTCATTATACCGGAATGATGGCGAAAAGGGCGAACACGCGGCGGCCGCGGGCGGCTAAAAAGGGCAAGGCGGCTTCGGTCAAGGACGCAAAGAAAACCGCGGCCGCCGATACGAAAGCGGCAGCCGGGGAACTGCCGCGATGGACCAATGCCGAGATCGAGGAAGCGTTCCGCCGCTTCGCCGCGGCGCAACCCGCGCCCAAAGGCGAGTTGCGGCACATCAATCCATTCACGCTTCTGGTTGCCGTCGTTCTCTCCGCGCAGGCGACCGATGCCGGGGTCAACAAGGCCACCCCCGCCTTGTTCAAAATCGCCGATACGCCGGCGAAAATGGCGGCGCTCGGCGAGGCCCGCTTGCGGCAAATGATCAAGACCATCGGCCTCTACCGCACCAAGGCCAAGAACGTGATCGCGCTATCGAAAAAGCTCGTGCAGGACCATCACGGCCAAGTGCCGCGCACGCGCGAGGAACTGGAAGAACTGCCCGGTGTCGGGCGCAAGACAGCGAATGTGGTGCTCAACATTGCATTCGGCGAACCGACCATCGCAGTCGATACACACATCTTCCGCGTCGGCAACCGCACCGGCTTGGCGACGGGCAAGACGCCGCTGGAGGTCGAGCAGAAACTGGAAGCGCGGGTTCCTGTCAGATACAAGCTCCACGCCCATCACTGGCTAATTCTGCACGGTCGTTATATCTGCGTGGCGCGCCGGCCCTTGTGCGAGAAATGTATCATCGCCGATTTGTGCAAATGGCCAGGGAAAACGGTGAACGCCTAGGCCGGTCACGCCTTAGCCGCGGGCTTCGATGAGCTCGATGCGCTTTCCCGACGACCTCTTGTGCACATGCACCATCAACGCCGTGGCAAAAAGCGGTGTGGCAAGATTGACAACCGGAATCATCACGAACAGCGCGATGAGCATGCCGGCGAGGAAAACCTGCCCGCGCTGCGCGCGCCGCAGCGCCTTGGCTTCAGCCGGCGGGCGGAAGCGCATCGCGGCCAGGTCGAAATATTCGCGGCCGAGGAGATAGGCATTGGCGAGGAAGAGGATGAAAAAGCCGAGGCCGGCGAACAGCACGAAGGGCAGGGCACAAAAATAGACGACGAGGCTGAGCAGCGCCGTCAGCAGGCCTTCCCAAAGCGCCAGCCACAAGGGTAAGGGCCGCCCGGGCATTTCGGCGGGATAGTGCGCGCGCTCCACCAGATCGGCGATCTCGTCGACGAAGAAGCTGCCGACGAATGCCGTCACCGTGGGCATGAGAAATACCGCACCGGTGACGATGCCCAGCCCGGCCATGATCGACAGCATCCAGACCAGCAGGTGCCACAGGCCTTGCGGCACGGCTTGCACATGGCTCTCGCCCCAGGCGGCGCCGTTCGCCACCAGCCAGGAGAGTCCCTGGTAGAAGCCGATGCTGACCACGACGATCAGGATCAGCGCCAGACCGATCGATTTAAGCAGCAGGCGCCGGAATTCCGGAGAGACCATTTGCGCAAGCGCCTTACCTGCGGCCGCGACCATTCCATTCCTCCCGTGCACGTCCGGCGAAGGTAGGAAGGCAAAAGAGAGGCGGCAAGAAGGCGGGCACGGCGCCCGAAGATTATTCGGCGGGGACCAGCGCTTCGGAGTCCTGCGGGGCGAGCGAAACGGTGCCACTATCCGCAAGCGCGGGCAGATCGGACCACTGCATGACCTTGTAGTCGAAGCCGGCGACAATGGTCGGCTTCACCACTTCGAAATAGGGCGAAATGTCGAAATCGCGCGGGGCGTAGAGCGACGAGTGGCGGATTTCCAGAATTTCCTGCCGCGCCGATTCGCTTTCCATCGGCGTCACTTTCGGCAGAATAGGATAGCGGACCTTCTCAAAGGCCTGGGCGATGAGCGCCGAGCAGATGATCCGGGTGGGGTGCCCGGAGCCGAGGGCGATCATGCGGCGGCGCCAGCGCTGGGGCACCGGCAGCGGAAAGAGGTAGCGCAACAGATCGATGATGTTCTTCAGATCATAGTCGAAGCCGATGCGCTCGGCGGCGTAGGCGCAGACGCGGGCGCGGTCCTCGTCGGTCAAGCCGGTCGGGCGGCAGATGCGGGTGTGATAACGGAAGTATTTCGAAAGCGGCGCGCCGACCACGCCTTGCCCGATATGCGCCTCGACGAGGACGAGCGGTTCGCCGTTTTCAGTGGTGCGGTCACCGATCGGTCCGACATAGAGCGCGGCATGCGACCAGGTGGACTGCGTGAGATATTTGATGACGCCGGCGATGTGGTTATTGCCCTCGACCAGGAGCACATCGCCGGGGCGCAGCGTCGCGCGCAATGCCTCCGGGTCGCTGGGAATCGAAGGCAGGCAGCCCTCGTCCGGGCGGTCCAGATAGCGGGCGATGACGTGCCCGAACCCATCGAGCATCCAGGACATTCCGCCGCGTCCCCTTGTCGCGCGCGGTCAGGGCCGCGCGTCTTCTTGCTCGCCATTTAAGCCGAGACAAGTTGCAATTTGGTTCATGGCGCGACTATCGGCGTTATGATTTGTTAGCCATGGCGTTTGCGGCTGGCTGCTGCTTTCGGCAAGGTAGCCGCGCACTTCAAGCGTTTGGAAACCATGAGTTCAATAAACCGCAGATCGTTCCTCGCATCCGCCGCTGCGCTCGCCGCCGCGCCGGCGCTCGGCGCCGTGCCCGCCTCCGGCGATGTCGATGTCGCCATCATCGGCGCGGGCGCCGCCGGCATAGCCGCCGCGCGCAAGGTCGCCGAGTTCAACCGCAGCTTCGCGTTGCTCGAGGCCGGCGATCATGTCGGCGGGCGCTGCATCACCGACACGCGAAGCTTCGGCGCACCGTTCGACCGCGGCGCCCACTGGATTCGGCAGATGGATGTCAATCCGGTTGCGTCGCTGAACAAGACCTCGGGATTCGATGTCTATCCGGCGCCGCTTGGCCAGAAAATCCGCATCGGCCAGCGCTATGCGCGCGAAGGCGAGCTGGAAGCCTTTCTCGCCAATCTGGTGCGCGCCAACCGCGCCATCGCCGACGCTGCCGGCCGCAAGACCGATGTCGCCTGCGCCCAGGCGCTGCCGCCGGATCTCGGCGCCTGGGCGCAGACCATCGGCTTCGTCCTCGGCCCCTACGGCACCGCCAAGGAACTGAGCGCGATTTCCGCGGCGGATTTCGCCAAGGCCGATCGCGACCACAGCGGCTTTTGCCGCCAGGGCTATGGCACGCTGCTGGCGCGCACCGCGCGTTCCCTGCCGGTGCAACTGTCGACGCCGGCGCTGGCCATCGACTGGCAGCGCGGGCTCACGATCACGACGCCGCGCGGGACGATCAATCCGCGCACGATCATCGTCACCGCTTCGGTCGACGTGCTCACATCCGGCAGTTTGAAATTCATTCCGCCACCCAAGCGCGTGCTCGACGCCGCGGCCAAGCTGAAGCTCGGCAGCTACGAACGGATCGCCTTGGACCTGCCGGGCAATCCGCTGGGGCTTGCCAGCGACGATGCCGTCTTCGAACAGGCGCAGGACCCCAAGACCGCCGCCATGCTCGCCAACGTGTCGGGATCGCCGTTATGTTTCGTCGATATCGGCGGCAACCTCGCCCGCGACCTGGCGATGCAAGGTGAGAAGGAGATGGTGGCTTTCGCTCTGGAATGGCTGGCAAAGATCTACGGCACCGACCTGAAGAAATCGGTGCGCGAGGCGCGCGCGACCCGATGGCTGAAAGACCCTTTGGTGCTCGGCGCCTGGTCGAGCGCCGCGCCGGGCGCCCAATCGGCGCGCCGCACGCTGATGGAACCCGTCGATGACCGCATCTGGTTCGCCGGCGAGGCCGCGCATGAGACGCTGTGGGGTACCGTGCAGGGGGCGTGGCAATCCGGCGAGCGGGCGGCCGAGGGCGCGCTGCGCCGAATTGGCGCGTTCAAGAAACCCGCCGCGAGTGCCGCCCCCGCGGCGAAAGCCGCGCCTTCCCACCGGCGCTGACATGGTGCGGCCGAAAGCGCTGATCGCCTGGTCGAGCGGCAAGGACAGCGCCTGGGCCTTGCATGAAACGCGGCGCGCGGGTGGCTACGAGTTCGTCGGCGCGCTGACCACCGTAACCGAGACATTCGGCCGGGTGAGCATGCATGGCGTGCGCGAGGAATTGCTGCGCGCCCAACACGCCGCGATCGGGCTCGATCCGGTCATCGTGCCGATCCCGTTTCCCTGCCCGAATGAGGTCTATGAAGCGCGCATGGACGCCGCATTATCGCGGGCGAAAGCTGCAGGCGTGACCCATGTGATCTTCGGCGATCTCTTTCTCGAAGATGTGCGCGGCTATCGCGAGCAGAAGCTTGCCGGCAGCGGCATCACGCCGATCTTCCCGTTATGGGGGCGGCCGACACGGGCGCTGGCGCGCGAGATGATCGATGCCGGCTTGGAGACGTATTTGGTC
Organism: Xanthobacteraceae bacterium; assembly: GCA_035652315.1. GTDB lineage: Bacteria > Pseudomonadota > Alphaproteobacteria > Rhizobiales > Xanthobacteraceae > CANKHA01. Next base: position 23,934 of record DASREA010000002.1, read on the forward strand.
TGTGTCGATCTCAAGCAGCTTCCCAAGACATTCGCCGGCCGCAGGTTCGATCACGCGCTGCTGAGCGAGCTTCCGCCGGAAGTCGATCCCTGCGGCGAGAAGGGCGAATTCCATTCCTGCGTTGTCGCCGGCCCGATGTTTACCGGCCGGATTCCGATCACGGTTGGCGAGACGGTCGAGCGCGGGGGATTTGCCTATGCGGATTTGATCGCTGTCACCCGTTCTCCGCTCGTCCCCGCGTAAGCGGGGACGCAGACTGGAACCCGCTTGCGCGGGAATGAGCGGATTTCAAAGGCTTATCTCCGCAGCGTGCCGCCGGTTTTCTTGACTACCTCGGCGACGATCTTGGCGCCGAGCGCCTCGATTTCCTCGTCGGTCATGGTTTTCTCGCGCGGCTGGATCGTCACGGCGATGGCAATCGATTTCTTGCCCGGATCGATTCCGGATCCCTCGTAGACGTCGAACACGTTGACGCCAGCGATCAGCTTGCGATCGGCGGCCTGCGCCGCCTTGACGATGTCGCCCGCCAATACCGCCCGGTCGACGATGAAAGCGAAGTCGCGTTCCACCGGTTGGAAGGCCGAGAGCTCGAGCATGGGCTTCGCGCGCGTCACCTTGACCTTCGGCTCGGGAATACGTTCCAGGATGATTTCGAAAGCGGCAACCGGGCCTTCGAGGTCGAGGGCCTCGAGCACGCGCGGATGCAGTTCGCCAAAATGGCCGAGCACCGTCTGCGGTCCGAGCTGGATCGTGCCCGACCGGCCGGGATGAAACCACGCCGGTCCGCCGGGCACGATTTGCAGCGACGGCGTCGGCGCGCCAGCGGCGGCGAGTGCTGCCAGCGCATCGCCTTTGACGTCGAAAGCGTCGGCCGGCGCCGCGGGGGCAGACCAATGGCGGCCGATGCCGGAGGCTTTCGCCAGGCCGCGGCGTACGCCGGTCGCCGCGGTGAATTGATCCTCCGGCTTGTCGCCCTTGAAAACCTGCCCCACCTCGAACAGCGCCACGTCCTTGAAGCCGCGGTCGGCGTTGCGTTGCGCCGCGGCGGCAAGGCCGGGAACGAGGCTCGGCCGCATGTCGGAAAGATCGGAAGCGATCGGGTTGGCGAGCGCCAGTTCCGGCTGACCGCCGCCGAAGAGCTCGGCCTGCTGCTTGGAAAGGAACGACCACGTGACCGCTTCCACGAGCCCGCGCGCAGCGAGCGCGCGCTTGGCTCGCCGCGTGCGCCTCTGGCTGCTGGTCAGCACCGGCTTGCGCGGGCTGTCGCCGCGGTCGAAGGGCGTCGCGGGAATGCGTTCGACGCCGAGAATGCGCACCACCTCTTCGACGATGTCGGCGGTGCCGTGAACGTCCGGACGCCACGACGGCACGGCGATCTTGATCCGACTGCCTTGTCCGGCGACGAAAAATCCGAGATGGCCGAGCACACGGCGAACTTCGGTGAGCGGCACATCGAGGCCCGCAAGCCGCTTCAGCTCGCCGAGCGGGAAGTCGATGATCCGTTCCGGCGCCGCCGGGTCGCCCGCAAACACGACTTCGGAAGGTGCGCCGCCGCAGAGATCGAGTACCAACTGCGTGGCCAGCTCGAGTCCGGGCAGCAGGAAGGCGGGATCGACGCCGCGTTCGAAGCGGTAGCGGGCATCGGATTGGATGCCGAGCTTGCGGCCGGTCTGCGCGATGTTGAGCGGATCCCACAGCGCCGACTCGATCAGCACGTCGGTGGTCGTATCCGAGCAGCCCGTGCTTTGACCGCCCATGATGCCGGCCAGCGATTCGACGCCTTGCGCGTCGGCGATGACGCACATGCTCTCATCGAGCGCATAGGTCTTGCCGTCAAGCGCCAGCAATTGCTCGCCCTCGCGCGCACGCCGCACCACCAGATTCCCGCGCACCTTGGCGGCATCGAAGACATGCAGCGGCCGGGCGCGGTCGAAAGTGATGTAGTTCGTGATGTCCACCAGCGCATTGATCGGGCGCAGGCCGATGGCGCGCAGCCGCCGCTGCATCCAGTCGGGCGAGGCGGCATTCTTCACGCCCTTGACCAGGCGCAGCGCGAAGCCGTTGCAAAGCGACGGCGTGCTGCCGAAATCCAGTTTCACGGAAACGGGCGAGGCAAACCGGCCTTTGACCGGCTTGACGCCGCGGTCCTTGAAGGCGCCCAGATCGGTGGCGGCAAGATCGCGGGCGATACCATTGACGCCGGCGCAGTCGGCGCGGTTCGGTGTGAGATTGATCTCGATCACCGGATCGCCGAGGCCGAGTACCTCGGCGAAGGGTTTGCCGATCGGCGCGTCGGATGGAAGCTCGATGATGCCTTCGTGGTCGTCGCTCAACCCAAGCTCGCGTCCCGAGCACAACATGCCGCGGCTTTCCACGCCGCGGATGGTGCCGATCTTCAGGTCGAGCCCAGTGCCGGGGATATGCGTGCCGGGGGGCGCGAAGACACTTTTCATCCCTGCACGGGCATTGGGCGCGCCGCAGACGACCTGTACCGGTGCGCCGACGCCGGGATCGACCATGCAGACGCGCAGCTTGTCGGCATGAGGGTGCTTTTCCGCGGAGATCACGCGGGCGACGACGAAAGGCGCCAGCTCCCTGGCCTTGTCCTCGACGCGCTCCACCTCCAGCCCGATCATGGTGAGCTTGTCGACGATCGCCGCCAGCGGCGCGTCGGTGTCGAGGTGCTCCTTGAGCCAGGACAGCGTGAACTTCATCGCGCGGCCGCTATTTTGCGGGGTGCCAGAGGAACTGGAAGGGCAGCAGTAGGAACACGACGATGGTGAAGAAGATGGCGGCGCGGTTGCACACGGCGTAAAGCTCGCGGCGGATGATTAGCTCGCGGCCGAGCGCCTCTTCCATGTGATCAGAATTTTGCAGTACATCGCGGCCGCCGAAGACGGACAGGCAGCGCAGGCAACCGACGGCGATCAGCAGATAGACCGCGATCTCTGCGACGATCATGCCGACTTCGAAGTCGCTGTCGGCCACCAGCGGCGCCACCAGCCCGAGCCCCGCGATCATCATCGACACGTGGGTGAGCAGGCCGGCCGCCTTGGCGTCGATCGTCGAAAATATCGGCGAGGCGTTGGCCTTTTCCTGCCGGTCCATCGCGTCGGCATAGCCCGCGATCGCCGCATTGCCCCAGCGCCGGGTGAAGGCGGAAAAGAGCGCGCGGTCGAGCGCCGAATGCATCGTCTTCTTCTCGGGCGTCATGAGCTCAGCCCCCCAGCCAAGGTCGGAAAATCAAGCGGACGGAATCCGTAATGCGACAGCCAGCGCACGTCGGCTTCGAAGAACTGGCGCAGGTCGGGCATGCCATATTTGAGCATGGCGATACGATCGATACCCAAGCCCCAGGCAAAGCCCTGATACTCGGCGGGATCGATGCCGCAATTGCGCAGCACATTGGGATGCACCATGCCGCAGCCGAGAATTTCCAGCCAATCCTCGCCCTCGCCGAAACGAATTTCCCCCTTGTCGCGCTTGCACTGGATGTCGACTTCCAGCGACGGCTCGGTGAAGGGGAAGAAGGACGGGCGAAAGCGCATCTTCACCTGATCGACTTCGAAGAAGGCTTTGCAGAATTCCTCGAGAATCCATTTCAGGTGCCCGAGATGCGCGGTCTTGTCGATCACCAGCCCCTCGACCTGATGGAACATCGGCGTATGCGTCTGGTCTGAGTCGCTGCGATAGGTGCGGCCGGGGATGATGACGCGAATCGGCGGCTTCTTCGCCTCCATCGTGCGAATCTGCACCGGCGAGGTATGCGTGCGCAGCAAGAGCCGCGAGCCGTCGGGCTTCGGATTGAAATAAAAGGTATCGTGCATTTCCCGCGCGGGATGACCTTCGGGAAAATTCAGCTTGGTGAAATTGTTTTCGTCGGTCTCGATGTCGGGGCCTTCGGCGACAGCGAAGCCCATGTCGGCGAAGATCGCGGTCAGCTCGTCGACGACCTGGGTAATCGGGTGCACGCGGCCGGTTTCCGTCGGGCCGTCGCGCAGCGGCAGCGTGACATCGACGGTCTCGGTATTCAGGCGCGCGTCGAGCGCCGACTGCTTGAGCGCGTCTTTGCGCGCAGCGATCACCGCCGTCACGCGATCCTTGAGATTGTTGATGGCCGCGCCCTTTTCGCGCCGCTCGTCCGGCGACATCGCGCCGAGTGTCTTCAGCAGCGCCGACACCGAGCCGTTCTTGCCCAGAGCAGCGACGCGCACCGCTTCCAGCGCCGCCTCGTCCGTTGCAGCGGCGGCGCTGGTCAGGATTTCCTGTTCGAGTTGCGCGAGGTCAGCCACGACAGCGCCTGCCTGATCGGGATGACCGGGACAAGGCCCCGGCCATGACAATTAATAGCTCTTTACGCCGGCAGTGCCGCCTTGGCCTTTTCCACGATGGCCTGAAAGGCAGCCGGCTCGGCGATGGCGAGGTCGGAGAGGACCTTGCGATCGACCATTACCCCGGCTTTGCTTAGCCCATCGATAAAGCGGCTGTAGGAGAGGCCGAAGGGACGCACCGCCGCGTTCAGCCGCTGGATCCAGAGCGCGCGGAATGTGCGCTTGCGCCGCTTGCGGTCGCGGTAGGCGTATTGGTTGGCTTTCTCCACCGCCTGCTTGGCGATGCGGATCGTATTCTTGCGCCGGCCGTAATAGCCCTTGGCGGCTTTCAGCACCTTCTTGTGCTTGGCATGGGCGGTAACGCCTCGCTTGACGCGGGCCATGGCAGATCTCCTTGACGGTTAGCGGACAGCCCCGGCGTCAGCCGTTGGGCAGGAAGTATTTTTTGACGTTGTCGCCGTCGGTCTTGAACAGCACCGCCGTGCCGCGCAATTGGCGGATCTGCTTCGTCGTCCGCTTGATCATGCCGTGGCGTTTGCCGCTATGGGCGTAAATGACCTTGCCCGTCCCGGTGACCTTGAAGCGCTTTTTGGCGCCGGATTTCGTCTTGATCTTGGGCATTTCGCTCTCCTTTGCCGGCTGGTCCCGGGGCAAAAGCCCTTAGCCACCGGACGGGTGCTCACCATTGAGCTTGCTCGGATTGAGCCTTCCACGCCGCCACGGCAGCCCTTTAGCCGGGCGGCGGGAGGCCGCGGTTATGGCAGAGGAGGTCCGGAAATACAAGGGTTTAGCGAGCCCCGGGCCGGCCCGCTAGCGTGGCGCCAGCACCATCACCATCTGGCGGCCCTCGAACTTGGCGTCCTGCTCTACCTTGGCGATGTTGGTCACGTCGTCGCGGATGCGCTCGAGCAATTTCGCGCCGAGTTCCTGATGCGCGAGTTCGCGCCCGCGGAAGCGGCAGGTCACCTTGACCTTGTCACCCTCTTCGAAGAACCGGCGCATCGCGCGCATCTTCACGTCGTAATCGTGATCGTCGATCATCGGCCGAAGCTTGATCTCTTTGACCTCGACGACTTTTTGCTTCTTGCGCGCCTCGGCCGCTTTCTTCTGCGCCTGATATTTGTATTTGCCGTAGTCGAGAATCTTGCAGACCGGCGGCGTTGAATTGGGCGCGATCTCCACCAGGTCGAGGCCGGCTTCCTGCGCCTTGGCCAAGGCAACCTGGATTTCGGTGGGACCGTGGTTATGTCCGGTTTGGTCGATCAGCTGAACTTCGCGTGAGCGGATCTCCTCATTGATCCGGGGCCCATCCTTGGCGGCGGGCGCCGGGCTTCTCATCGGGCGACGAATGGCTCAGTGCTCCTGTGTTGTTGCGGTCGAGGAAAGATTGGGAGAAACGCGGCCCAAGTCAACGCCAATAGGACGAAAACTGTACGGGTCCTGGTTGTGGCGTGATCCTCGGGTCACACCGTTTTGGATCCCTTCGCGACATCGGCATAAAGCCGCAGCGTCCGCTCTGCGACCAAAGCCGGGGTAAACTGGGCCATGACCCAGGCGCGGCCGCGAATGCCGATGGCGCGCCGGGCGGCTTCCGGCATGGAAAACAGGCGGACCAGGCTTGCCGCCAAGGCGGCATCGTCGCCGGATGAAAAGCGCAATCCGGTCATTCGTTCCTCGGGAACCGCCGGGGGAGTCAGCACCACTTCCGGACCGGCGCCGAGATCGGAAACCAGAACCGGGCAGCCCATGGCCTGCGCTTCCAGGATCGCGCGCTGCACGCCCTCGGCCTGGGTCGCCGCGGACACCGCCACGGTCGCCGCGGCATACACCGCCGGCCTGTCCTCCGAGGCTGCGACCATCCGCACCACGTCGGCGGTGTTGGTTGCCAGCACCAGATCCCAGAGTTCCTCGGCGTAACGGGTGCCGCCGCGGTCCTCGAAGACGCAGATGAAATTGCGCAGGCCCATGGCCTTCAGCCGCTGCGCCGCAATCAGCATCAGGTGATGGCCCTTGCGGCGAAGCATGCGGCCGACGACGAGGATCACGCGGGTGTCGCGCTCGACGCCCCAGGCGCGGCGCACCGCCTCGATCCGCTCGGCGGAAATACCCGCCGGATCGAACTTCTCCACGTCGACGCTCGCGGGAACCACGACGATGCGTTCCCACGGCGTGCCATATCGGTCCTTGATGAGATCGGCGAGTTGATCGCTCGAGGCCACCACACGATAGCCGAGCACCATGATGCTGTTGTAAATGTGCTTGAAAACGTTCTGCTCGCGAAATCCTTTGTACCACGTGGTCAAAAGCGGCACGCGGGTGAGGCGTGCCGCGATATAGGCGCTCCAGGCGGGCGCGCGGCCGTGGGCGTGGATCACGTCGCAATGCCGTTCGCGAGCAATGCGCGCGAGCGCCCAAGCGTTGCGCAGGATCACGATGGGATTCTTGCTGGCGGCGTTGAGCCGAACGAACTCGACGCCGAGATCCGCAATTTCCTGTTCCATGCGCCCGCCGCGCGCGACAATGATCGGGCGATGACCGGCGCTGGCGAGGATGCGCAAAAGCTCGACGGCGCCGGCCTCTGCGGCGCCTACATCGATGGTCGGCACCACGATCAGCACGGTCAGCTTCTGCGCAGGGGTGGAGGCGGCGCGGAAATTGACATTGGCTTGCGTCGAGGCGATTGGCGATTCCTCAGGACGAGCACCAGCCGACGAACGAATGCTCACGATGATCCCCGAGGAGAAGATTGGCTGCAAAGGCGCGGGCCGCATCAGCGGTCACGCGCCAGCAACGAGGTATAGACGGCGCGCGTGGCGGCGACAACGCTTTCCGGGGAAAACATGAATTGAGCAAATTGCCGGGCCCGCGCCGCCAAAGCTTGATAGGCGGTCTCGTCAAGCCGCAGTACCGTCGAAATAGCTCCTGCCAGTTCAACCGGTTGGCCGGGACGAACGATCCAGCCGCTGCGCAGGGCGTCCGGCATACGCGGCGGCGCCAGCACGCATTCCGGCAGGACGCCGGCCTGTGTCGCAATGACCGGGCGCGCCATAGCCTGCGCCTCGGCCGCGAGCCGTCCCGAAACCGGCGATTCCAGCGAGGGAAGAACCACCACATCGGCGGCGGCAAAGGCCGCCGCGGCGTCATGAAACAAGGCGCTGATGCGGAAGATCGGATCGAGGCCGTAACGTTTGATCCGGGCGATGAGCGCTCGCGAATAGTTGCGATGACTTTGATCATCGCCGGCAAGCACGAAAACGACGCCGCGCATGCCGCGGTCGGCGAGAATGCGCGCCGCCTCGACGGTCACGTGCTGACCATTCGCCGCGGCGATACGCCCGGGGACCAGCACCACGCGTTCGCCGCCGTGAATGCGCGCCGCCATGCGAAAAGCGGCAAGGCGCCGCTTATCCATCCTCGCCGGATCGAACAGATGCGTATCGACGCTACGCGGTACGACCGCCATGCGCTCGCGTTCGATGGCAAATCGCGCGATGGCGCGGCCGGCCGCATAAGATGACGTTGCAATCACGCGATCGCCGCGCGCCAGCGCGCTGGCATAGAAGGAGCGCAGCCGGCCCTTCGGCAGCGGGCCTTCGTGCAGACTGGTCACCAGCCACATCGGCATCTGCGCAGTCGCAGCCAGCGCGCTCCATGCCGCACCGGCGCTATAGGCGTGCACGATGTCGACCCGCTCGGCGGCGAGCATGCGTTCCAGCAGCTTGGCATTGCGCCGCAACTTCAGCGGATTCATCGTGTCGTTGACGAGGGGGATCCATTCGCCGCCGATCGTCTGCAATTTGCCGACCAGCGCCCCGCCGTCTCCGGCGATGAAGGCGCGCGCCCCGCTTTGCAGCAGCCCCGCGGTGACCTCGAGCGCCGCCCGGGCGGCCGAGGAATCGCGCAGCGAGGGCACGATCTGCAGCACGGTTGCGCCTGCCAAGGTGCGCGGCAGCGGCCGCCGCGCCTGGGGATGGGGCTGCAAGATCGGCGCGGGTTCAGGCATGGCCCCGCCTTCCCGCGAGTCCGCCCCGCCCGGCCGGCGACCCTCTTGCCTTCGATGCGTGCTTGAGGCGAAACACGGCGATGATGATGGCTTCGGTTCCCGATCGGCGAATCGCCAAGGGTGAGCGAATGGACGATTGTTGCCTGAAATCCGTGCGGATAGGAACCGGCGCGGAGGCCCGCGTCATCGCCGTGCGCCAGCGGCCGGGGGCTTGTCCCGGGCTGTTCTGGCTCGGCGGTTTCCGCTCGGACATGCGCGGCACCAAAGCCGAAGCCCTCGACCAATGGGCGGCGGAGCACAAGCGCGGCTGCACGCGTTTCGATTATTCCGGCCATGGCGAATCCGGCGGCGCCTTCGCCGATGGGACCATCGGCCGCTGGCTGGAGGAAAGCCTGGGTGTCTTTGCCGATTGCTGCCAGGGGCCGCAGGTGCTCATCGGCTCGTCGATGGGCGGGTGGCTGGCGCTGCTGCTGCTGCGCGAATTGCGCCGGCGCCAAAGCGCGGGCGAGCAATTGTCGGCAAGCATCGCCGGTTTGGTGCTGATCGCGCCGGCGGTGGATTTCACCGAGCAACTGATGTGGAAACGCTTCTCTCCCGCCATCAAGCGTGAGATCGAGCAAAAAGGCGCCTGGTTGCAACCCTCGGCCTATTCGAACGAGCCTTATGTCATTACCCGGCGTCTGATCGTCGAGGGCCGCGACCATCTGTTGCTGGACCACTTAATCGAGACCGGCTGCCCCGTGCGCATTCTGCAGGGCGTGCAGGACGAGGACGTTCCCTGGAAGCATGCCGTCGAACTGGTCTCGCGCTTTGCCCGCGACGACGTCGTGCTCACGCTGGTGAAAGACGGCGACCACCGCCTCTCTCGGCCGGAAGACATCGAGCGGCTGCTCGCGGCAGTATCCGAATTCTAAGGACGAGGGCATGGCGCGGAATCTAAAGTCTACCCTGCCGGTGCCGCGGCGTCCCATTCGCTGCGGACCCCAGCATCGGCTTCCACCCGCGCTTTTTCGGCAAGACCGCGAAGCTTTTTGGCCGGCAGCAGCCGCGACAGCGCCCACACCGCGGCGCCGCGCACAAGCGGCGAGGGATCGCTCGACAGCCGCTCGGCTTCGGCGGCGAGCGCGTGATCCCCGGAATTGCCGATAGCGACCAGCACATTGCGAAGGAACCGGTCGCGGCCGATGCGCTTGACCGGCGATTTGGAAAAGAGCGCGCGGAATCCGGCGTCGTCGAGGCGCGCGAGCTCCGCCAGCGAAGGCGCGCGCAGCTCCGCTCGTGCTGCGAGCTTGGCTTCATGGCCGCGTTTGGCGAATTTATTCCAGGGGCAGACCGCAAGGCAGTCGTCGCAGCCATAGATGCGGTTGCCGATGAGCGGGCGCAGCTCGCGCGGGATCGGCCCTTTGTGCTCGATGGTCAGGTAGGAAATGCAGCGCGTCGCGTCGAGCCGATAGGGCGCTGGAAAGGCGGCCGTCGGGCAGATATCGAGGCAGGCGCGGCATTGGCCGCAGCGGTCGTCATGCGGCTCATCCGGCGGCAGCTCGAGTGTGGTGAAGATGGCGCCGAGAAACAGCCACGAACCGAATTCGCGTGACACCAGATTCGTGTGCTTGCCTTGCCAGCCCAGGCCGGCAGCCGCGGCCAGCGGCTTTTCCATGACCGCCGCGGTATCGACGAAGACTTTCACATCGCCGCCGCCGTTGGCAATCAGCCACCGCGCCAGGCTTTTGAGCCGCTTCTTGATCAGCTCGTGGTAATCGTCGCCGCGCGCATAGACCGAGATGCCGCCGCGGTCCTTCTGCGCCAGGATGGCGAGCGGATCTTCGTCCGGCCCGTAATTCAGTCCGAGCATGATGACCGATCGTGCCTGCGCCCACAGCGCGTGGGGATCGCCGCGCCGCTCTTGCGTGCTCTGCATCCAATCCATATCGCCGTGCAGGCCCTCGGCGAGAAACTGGGCCAGCCGTTCCGGCGCCCGCGGGATGGCGTCGGGACGCGTCACGCCGACGGCATCGAAGCCGTGATCGCGCGCCGCGCGCTGCAGCGCGGTTTTCAGCCCCCGGGGGTCGTTCAAAAATCGAGATCGGCGTAGGTCTTCGACGCTGGAATTCCCGCCATGGTGTCGGCGAGCAATGGGCGGAACGCGGGCCTCGACTTGACCCTTGCGTACCACGCCTTCGCGAATTCGTCTTCGCTCCACGGCACATCACCCAGGTAGTCCGCGACCGACAAATGCGCCGCCGCGGCGAGATCGGCGAAACTGAGGCTTTCGCCGGCAAGCCAATCGCGCTCGCGCACCAGCCAGCCGATATAGGCCAAATGATAGCGGATGTTGACGCGCGCGGCACGAATGGCCTCGGTATCCGGCGACCCGCCGCCCTGATCCTTGGTCATGTAACGCTTGTAACAGCGCTCCATAACCAGCGGCCCGCTCACCTCTTCGAAAAATTTATCATTGAACCAACTGGCGAGGCGGCGCACCTCGACGCGCCTTTCCGGTTCTGGCGGGAGAAGACTCCGGCCGCCCGCCTGCAGACCGCGTGTTTCGTCGAGATATTCGGCGATGATGGCGGCGCCCGGCACCGGCGGCCGCCCTTCCTCGACCAGCACAGGCGTCGTTCCGGCAGGGTTCATCAGCAGAAAAGCTTCGCGCCGTTCCCAGACCCGCTCCTCGATGCAGCGCGTTTCGATGCCCAGCTCGTTCGTGGCAAGGCGCACGAAACGCGAATGCGGGCAGAAGGAATGGTGAAAGAGCGTCAGCATGGATCGGGAGAAAGTTCGAAAATCCGCGCCGGAGAATCGCCCATCGAGGTACGGCAGGCCGAGCGGCGAGGCAACCCCCTCAACGCGTCAGCATCTTGTGCAAGCTGCGGCTTTATTGTTGCCGCGCCGCTGCCATTGCGCCACAAAAGCGTGCGACTCAATCGGCCGGGCAATCTCATGACGCTGGATCTTATCAAGGCCGCCGTCCTCGGCATCGTCGAAGGCTTGACCGAATATCTGCCGGTGTCATCGACAGGCCACCTACTGCTGATGGAGCATTTCTTCGGCTTCAGCGACGCAGCCTTCGGCAAATCCTTCGCGGTCCTGATCCAGCTCGGCGCCATTCTCGCGTTGCTGTCGATTTATTTCACGAGGCTTTGGCAATTGGCGGTGGGGTTCTTCACCGACGCGCAGGCCCGCGGTTTTGTCATCGGCGTGCTGATCGCTTTCCTGCCGGCGGCGGTGATCGGCGCGCTCGCCTATGGCTTCATCAAGGCGGTGTTGTTCAATGTGTGGATCGTCTGCTTCATGCTGGTGATCGGCGGCTTCGTGCTGCTCTTCGTCGATCGCCTCACGCTGCACAATCGCTATAACGACGTGACCAAATTCCCAATGCCGATGTATCTCGGCATTGGCGTGCTGCAGTGTCTGTCGATGGTGCCGGGCGTTTCGCGCGCGGGCGCCACGATTCTCGGCGCCATGCTGTTGGGCGCCGACCGCCGCACGGCGGCGGAATTTTCTTTCTGGCTCGCCATGCCGACGATGGTGGGCGCTTTTGCCTATGAGGTTTACAAAAATCACGCGGAGTTCGGCGGCAACGGCAATCTGCTGATCGTCGCGGTGGGCTTTGCCATGTCCTTCGTCTGCGGCTGGATCGTGGTGAAGACGTTTCTGGGCTACGTCTCGCACCATAGCTTCGCGGTTTTTGCCTGGTGGCGCATCGTCGTGGGCGGCGCCGGGCTGCTGGCGCTGACGCTTGGCCACTGAAAACGCTTAGCCGGCCAGCCGGTTGCTGAATTGCCCGGCTTTGCGGTAGCGCCACAGATAGGACGGCACCACCACTTCCATCGCCACCGGGTCGATGCCGAGCGCGGCGAGGGTGCGGCCCTCGGCCAAAGCTTCCGCGGAGACGATATTGTCGCGCTTGAGCAGCTCGACCTGATCGGCGGTCAGCGGCGGCTTGGGAAGAAGGCCGGTGAAGCCCGCCATGGCGGTCGCCAGCGGGAAGGGAATCGGCAGCAGCAGGCGCCGGCGCCCGATCACGCCGAGCATGTACTGCATCAATTCCTTGAAGGTGCGGATCTCCGGCCCACCCAATTCGTAGATCGTCCCCGGCTTCGTCTGCCCATCGAGCGCGGCGGCCACCGCCAGCGCGGTGTCGCCGACAAAGACCGGCTGAAAACGCGTCAGGCCGCCGCCGATCAGCGGCAGCACAGGCGACAGACGCGCCATCGCGGCGAAGCGGTTGAAGAAGGTATCCTCCGGCCCGAACATGACCGAGGGACGCAAAATCGTGGCATCCGGCTTGGCCGTGAGCACCGCTTTTTCTCCGGCAGCCTTGCTGCGGGCATAAAGCGAAGGCGAATTTTCATCGGCGCCGAGCGCGGAAACGTGAACGAGCGGCAGTCCCGCTGCGGCGGCGGCCTGCGCCACTGCCGCGGCACCCCCGGTATGCACCGCCTCGAAGCGCTGCCGGCCACGCTGGAACAGCACGCCCACGAGATTCACCGCCGCGTCAGCGTCGCGCAGCGCCGCTTCCACCGAACCGGGATGGCGCACATTGGCCTGCACCGCATGGATCTGGCCCACGCGGCCGAGCGGTTGCAGATGCCCCGCCAGCTCCGGCCGGCGCACGGCGACGCGAATCCGGTATCCGCGCTTGGCCAGCGCGCGCACCACATGGCGGCCGACGAAGCCGGAGCCGCCGAAAACGATCACGAGCTTATTGATGTCAAATTGCCGGAACATGGCATTCTCTGCGGCTTATGCGTGCAACGCGGGGGCGACTCCCGCTGGCCGAATACAGGATCGGCGTCGGCCTGTATAGGCCGGTCGGCGCGCTATTTGACAAGTCGAAAGCCGCTGCCCTACCTAATGCCTGAAGCCCAGGTGGCGGAATTGGTAGACGCGCTGGTTTCAGGTACCAGTGGCGCAAGCCGTGGAGGTTCGAGTCCTCTCCTGGGCACCACTCATTCCAATCGCCGCAGCGCGTCTTCCCAATTCATTGCCGCAGCAGTTGCCGCATGTATTTGCGGACGAATTCTTTCTTGGTGACGGTGAATTCCCAGTCGAAGGTGTCGAAATACTTTGCGCCCGCCTGTGGAATGATCTCCGGCGGCAGGAAGCTCTCGTCGATGTCATTGCGGGTCGGCGCCACGTCCATGGCGCGCGCATAAACCTCGCCGCCTTCCTTCGAAGCGATCCAGTTCACGAATACCTTGGCAGCGTTGGGATGCGGCGGCTTGTCCAGCACCGCGACTTGACCGAAGCCGGCCGACACCTCGGTGTAGAGATCGGGAAATTGATGCAGCAGCGCGATCGGCATGCCTTCCTTGCGCAGGCGGTCGACCTCGGCGTCGTCGGCACCGAGCGCGATCGGCGTGGTGCCGCGCGCCAGCCAGTCGGTGATCTGCCGCGTGTCGCGGCTGATCATCGGCGCCTGGTCGACGTAGAGCTTTTTCACGAAGTCTTCGCCGAGCTGATAGTAAAGATGCGCGGCCTGATTGCCGCCGCTGCCCGAGGTCGTTGGATCCTGTAGCGCGATTTTTCCCTTCCACTTCGGATCGAGCAGGTCCTTCGCGGTGCGCAGATCTTCCTGCTTCACCTTCGTGGTGTTGATGTGGAACATGGTCGTGACGGAGTTGCTGATCCGCAGGATGAATTTATCGTCGGGGTCGCTAAACCAGAGCGAGCCTCGCTTCCATTTTGAGCCATCCGTCACTTCCGGCAGGACGAGCATCGGCCGCAGCGGTTGCAGCATCTTCTCACGGTAGAAAACGAGTGCCAGACTTTGAATGCCGGCCATCGCCACGTCGAGCGAATAGATGCCGGCGGCACGCTCCGCCCGCAGCTTGCCGGTGAGTTCGCTGGTGCGCCCGCCGATATATTCGATCGGGATGCCGTAGCGCTTCTCGAAGGCAGCGGGCAGCGTGCGCCGGAGCTCCGCGCTGGGCGGCCCGGACATCACCAGCTTGCCTTCCGCGCGCGCAGCAGCGAGCGTCTGTTCCCAGGATTTATTGTCGGCGGTCTGGGCGGCGGCCAATGCGGGCAGCGTCAGCGCAAGGACCGCTGTAGCAAGAAATCTTTTCATGTGCCTTTCCCTCCCCAAGATTCAGACGTTCGTTGCCGTCTGCGCGCGACGCGTTCCGCCTTCGGCCGGTAAGCTCAGCCGCTCGGATTTGGAAAACCTATTCGATCGGGCTTCCGCCGTCCCCCGCGCCATTTGCCGCGCCGACCTTGAAGGACCCGCTCGAACCGCGCCCGGGGCTTCATCCGGATCATCATGAAGCGGCCGCATGGATTTGCGGGCCTTCCCATGCGCCCTTAGGCAGACCGATGGTGTCGTTATAGACGTTGATGTGAAGGATGGTGTTTTTGCCCGGATCGCGGATGACTCCGAACGGATCGCCGCCTTTCTGCACGATCTCGATCTGCTCACGCAGCATGCGGCGGAACATCACGATCCCGATGTCGCCATGGCCGAGATGTTCCTGGGTCCGATCGGTGAGGGCGCCCTGGCTTTCCCAGGCCATCGCGTCCTGCGCGGAGACGACGTCCATGTAATAATTGCCTTCGGCGTCCTTGAGCGGCCGATACTCGTAAGGCGTCTCGTCATCCGGCGACGAGCGCTCAGCGGCGGAGGGGACGAAATTGACGCGGTAGACCTGGGTATGCGTGTCGTCGATCGGCAGCCGCATGTGCAGCGCGTGTCGGTAGCCGCTGTTTTTGTTGCCGCGCTGGACGAGCGAGACGAGACGCAGGCTGGTCGGGAAGATAAGCGGATGCTCGTCGATCAGCGTCGGCTCACCCGGCGCGCGCCCCGGCTTGATGCGCCGTTTCATGATTCCGTATTCGAACGGAATGAACTCATGCTTCTCCTCGTATTGGCGGTTCTGCCGCCCGAGATAGGCACTTTCCCCATGCAGCCAGTAGACGTGCGACGGATCGACCGAATTCTCCATCGGCTGCAGCCAATTGCAGTCGAGCACGGATTCTATCGTGACCGTGCGCTTGCCGTCTTCGCGGGCGAGACAATCCCAGCGCGGCAATTCCGGCGCCGGAGCGGGCCCGAGATAGGCAAAGAAAAGGCCGCCAAGCGTCTTCACCGGATAAGCGGGTTGCCGAATCTCGTTCTTGTAGGCCCAATCCGGCGGTTCGGGCGGGGTCTCGAGGCAGTTGCCCTGAAGATCGTATTTCCAACCGTGGTAAGGACAGCGGATACCTTCACAATCAAGATTGCCATAAAACAGCGAGGCTTGCCGATGCTGGCAATGCTCGCCGACAAGGCCGTAGCGCGCCTTCCTTGCGCCGGGCTTCGGCGGCAGGCGGATAAGAACCAGATCCTCGCCGAGAACGCGCACGCGCTTGATCGGTTTTTCTTCGGTCAATTCGCCGACGGCCGAGATCGGATGCCAATAGCGCCGCAGCAGCTCGCCGGCCGGCGTGCCGCGGCCGACACGGGCCAGCATTTCATTTTCAGATTGTCGCAAGGCTTCCTCCGTCGCATAATTTTTTTAACAGTGTGGCGAAACGGCCCAGACCCGTCAATTCTCGCCGCGCCGCGCGGTTGCTCGCTTTGCATTGGAAAAGGCGGCGGCCGACGCGATATATTGCCGTGACCTGCGGCATTCGTCGGGACGAAATTCATGGCGACAATTACTTTGGGGATGGCAACGGCGCACGGGCCGCAGATCACGCTTACGCCCGACCTTTGGGACTTGCGCGTGGAGGCGGACCGGCAGAATCCGGATCACTGGTTCCGCGGCAAGCGATACAATTTCGACGATCTCGCCGCGCTACGGCGTTCCGAGAACCTTGGTGAGAAAGCGAGCCCGGCCGCCAAACAAAAACATTACGAGCGCTGCAACGCCGCGGTTGCGGAGATGCGCCGCGTCTATGCCGAAGCCAAGCCCGATGCCGCGATCATCTTCGGCAACGACCAGGCTGAAATTTTCACCGACGCGAACATTCCGGCGCTCGCGGTTTATTGGGGCGAGACCATCGCCAATATCGCAAAGACGCCGGAGCGGCTCGCCAAGATGGGCAAAGGCATCGCCCCCGCCGAAGCCAGCTATTGCCCGCCCGGCGGTGCCGTCTATCCCGGCAGCCCCGACCTCGGCCGTCATCTGATCGAGCATCTCGTCGCCGGCAATTTCGACGTGGCGCAGCTACAGACCTTTCCGGTCGGCCCGCGCGGCAGCAACTCGGTGCCGCATGCTTACGGGTTCATCTACCGCCGCATCATGAACGACGACGTGATCCCCAATGTGCCGGTGCTGATCAACACGCATAATCCGCCCAATCGTCCGAGCGCCGGACGCTGCATCGATCTCGGCCGCGCAATGGCCAAGGCAGTCGCTAGCTGGCGGCCGGCGGCCAAGATCGCGCTGATCGCTTCCGGCGGGATGACGCATTTCGCTATCGATGAAAGCTTCGACCGCATGCTGCTCGACGCCATGGCCGCGGATGACGACGCGCGGCTGCGACAGATCGACGAATCGCTCTTCGCCTCAGGCGGCACCTCGGAGATCAAGAGCTGGATGGCGGTCTATGGCGCGATGTCGGAAATCGGCGCGCGCATGACGCTTGTCGATTACGTGCCGTGCTATCGCTCGGAAGCCGGCACCGGCAATGCGATGGGATTTATCTACTGGCGGACCTGAGCGTCACGCCATCTCATTCTCGGCCGGGCTCGACAGGAGAGGATTCCAATGTCCGAAGGCGCGCGCGCCAACCAATCGGCTGGAACCGACCGGCAGCAACAAGCGTCCGCGTATCCGCCGACCAATGCCTTGCGGCGCGATTTCATCTGGGGCGTCTCGACTTCCAGCTTTCAAATCGAAGGGGCGACGCAGGAGGACGGGCGCGGGCCGAGCGTCTGGGACACCTACGGCAAGAAGGGGCTGGTCGCAAATCACGACACCGGCGACGTCGCCTGCGACCACTACCACCGTTATCCCGAAGATATCCGGCTGATGCAGCAGCTCGGCGTCCAGGCCTATCGGTTTTCGGTGGCTTGGCCGCGGCTTCTGCCGCAAGGCCGCGGTGCCGCCAACGAACCGGGCCTGGCATTTTACGACCGGCTGATCGACGCCATTCTCGCCGCCGGTATCGAACCGTGGCTCTGCCTCTATCATTGGGATTTGCCGCAGGCGCTCGACGATCTCGGCGGCTGGACCAATCGCGACATCGCAAAATGGTTTGCCGATTATGCCGCGCTCGCCGCTTCGCGTTACGGCGATCGCGTCAAGCGCTTCGCCACTTTCAACGAGCCTTCGATCTTCACCCTGTTCGGCCAAGCCTTCGGCGGCGGCGTCCGCGACATGGAGGGTTTCGACAAGCTGCATCGGGCGATCCATCACGTCAATCTGGCCCATGGCGGCGCGGTCGACGCCATCCGCGCGCGTGTAACCGGCAGCCTGGTCGGCGGTATTCACAACTGCCAAGGCTGCTTTCCATCATCGCCCCAGGATGTGGAAGCTGCGGCGGTTTGCGACGCCTATTGGAATTACGCTTTCCCCGATCCGCAATATCTCGGCTCCTATCCGGAACGCGTGCGGAAAGCCATCGAGCCGCATATGCAAGAAGGCGACCTCACGCGCATCCACCGGCCGCTGGATTGGTTCGGTCTCAACCATTACGGGCCGTCCTACCTCAAAGCCGACGGCAATGCGCGTCTCGGCTTCGGCTTCGGCGAAAAACCAGCCGGTGCGACGCTGACTCCGATCGGCTGGATCGTCGATCCGGGAAATTTTCGCGACACGATCGAGAATGTTGCGAAACGCTATGCCTTGCCGGTCTATGTGACGGAAAACGGATTGGGCGGATTCGACAAACCGGACGCCGCGGGTGCAATCGACGACAGCGGCCGGATCGCTTACCTGCGCGCCTATATCGGCGCCATGAACGAAGCCGCATCCTCCGGCGCCGATGTGCGCGGCTATTTCGTCTGGTCGCTGCTCGACAATTTCGAATGGGATTCCGGCTACGGCGTGCGGTTCGGCCTCACCTACATCGATTATCCGACACTGCGGCGCATGCCGAAGGCTTCATTTTATTGGTATCGCGGGCTGATCAGAGCGGCGCGCGCGCAGGCCACCTAATGATTGGGCTTATTCCGTATATGATTTTTGTTGCGTAGACGGGATGCCGATTCCCGTGCCTCGGCTTCATCCAGGGCGATCATTACCGTGGCGACGCGATGGGCTGACGCGCGCCAGTCCGCCATGCGCCCGTAATTGTCGACGAGCCAATTGAACGCGCCTTGCACGGTGACAAAGGCCGCTGCCGTTTGCGTCAATTGCCCCAGGGTCATTGTGCCGTTCAGATATTTGGGCACGCACAAGAACCAGGCGACCACAGGGGCCAGAAGAAGATTGCCATACGAGACCAACGTGGTGCGAACAAGCTGCCAGCATAGTTCGCGCCACCACAGCAGCGCGGCTTGCAACCGCAGCCACAAATTCCGCGCCGCGTCGCCGTCGGCGGCATCGCCGGGTTGTTTTTCGGCGCGGAACGCGTCGACCGCGGCGCGAAACTCCGCTTCCGATTGGTTCATCTGCTCGATCACGCCGGTCAGATGATGGCCGACGAAAACCATCAGGGCCGACATCGTGCCGGAATAGACGATGACGCCGATGACCAAATGCCCGGGAATGGTAAGCGTTCGGCCGAAAAGAACGATATCGAGGCTGCCGCCGACCTCCCACAATACCCCGAAAAACGTTATCGCGGTTAGCACCGAGGAGAGGAAGGCGAGCGCGAGATCGACCGGTGCGTCGGTGGCGACGCGGATATCCACCGCGATCCGGTATTCCGGATTTTCCGTGCCTTTCACATATTTGTCTATTTCGGCAAAACGATTTTTTGTCAGCCACCGCTCGACGACCTGGTGCGTCAGCATCCGGCGCCAGTTGCGCTGGGTCGTCATCCGTCCCCAAACCGAAGCGGCGGCAAGAAGGATGCTGGCGGCTGCCAGGGGAACGAATAATTGCGCTTGAGTCCAGACCGTTTGCACATCGTGGCGCTCCAGCGCGTCGAAGAAGTAACGATTCCACAGATTGAGCAGGACCTGAAGCGATAATTGCAGGAGCACCACAGCGAGGAGAAAGCCCCCGAGACCGGCGACGCGCAACAAATTGGCACGGCAAATTTGCGCGGAGGATTTCCAGAAACGGTGCAGGAGGTGATTGTGATTAAGGCTCACGGGCTTTGGAGCTGGGCGCATGACTGCCAATCGGGTTATCCGCCTTTCATTACGCGGTGACGGCCGGAATTGCTTTGATCTGGATCAGCCGGCCTTATCCGCGCATGGTCAGGGAACTATCAAGACCGCGCAAGGCGCCAAGCTCGCGACCTTCTGCGAAACGCTGCCGAGCAAAAGCCCGGAAAGGCGGCCGCGGCCGCGGCGGCCCAGCACGACCATATCGGCCTTGTCGCGGCTGACAACGCCGATGATCGTCTCCGCCGGATCGCCCCACTCCGATCGCGATTTGATGTCGGTGGCGCCGCGGCGGCGCGCACGCCTTTCGGCTTCCTTCAGAATTTTTTGCGCGGCCTTCACCAAGGCCTCGCTGATGTCGCCGCCGGTTTCGGCCAGGCGCCGCAGCTGCGCCCCGCCCATATTGCCGCCGATGGTCAAGATCCACAGTTGCGCGCCTGTCGCCTGCGCGATCGATGCCGCAACGTCGATGGCGCGCTTGGCGCCCGGGGAGCCGTCGACCGCAACCACGATGCGTTTCATGAGGTCACGTCCTTACGCCGATCAACGCGGGTTTTCCCGTCGTCGTCAATATTGCTGCGATGCCGCTCCCGAAGCCCCATGGGCCATGCGATTTGGCGCGGGCGACGAGGCGTCTGGCTCGACAAAGCAGCGGCAACAGTGCTACAGAGAAATCGCGCAGATACAGCTAGTCATATGATTTAATTGAATAAAGTCAGCGTCCACGGCAATCTCCTATTTTCCCGCGCAGCGTTTCTGGCCAGAGGAATTCGATGACCGTCCGCCTGCATCGCGGCGACCTGCCAAATCTGTCGAATTATGCGGGATCGGTCGCGATCGACACCGAGACCATGGGGCTCGATGTCAACCGCGACCGGCTCTGCGTTGTTCAGCTCTCGCCCGGCGACGGCGGCGCTGACGTGGTGCAGATTCCAGCCGGCGCGACCGACGCACCGAATTTGAAGCGGCTTTTGGCCGACGCCTCGGTGCTGAAAATCTTCCACTTCGGCCGCTTCGACATGGGCATTCTCTACAAAACCTTCGGAGTCATGCCGGCGCCGGTCTATTGCACCAAGATCGCCTCGCGGCTGTCGCGCACCTACAGCGACAAGCATGGCCTGAAAGACCTGGTGCGCGAATTGCTCGGCATCGACCTCTCCAAGCAGCAACAGCTTTCCGACTGGGGCGGCGATCAGCTCTCCGATGCGCAGGTCGCCTATGCCGCCGCGGATGTCCAGCATCTGCATGCGCTGAAGGCGAAGCTCGATGCGATTCTCGCGCGCGAAGGCCGCAGCGAACTGGCCGCGGCCTGTTTCCGCTTCCTGCCCGACCGCGTGCGTCTCGATCTGGCCGGCTGGCCGGAAGACGACATCTTCGCCCATTCCTGACCTGGCTTTGCTATCGTCGCAGCGAGGCCATATTCAGCCTCTATCCGGTCAACTGGCCCAAGCACCGCCGAGGGGAACTTCTATGGTTAACGACGCATGAGTGCCGCCTACGGTGACGAGGGCCGGCACGGCCATGCCTTTGTCGCGAGCCAGAGAAGCGACGAACCGCAGCGCTTCCGCGCAGCGGCGCGCCATAGCCGCCGGGTCCGCCGGCTACGCATAGGCATACCCGTCGCACTCTTGATCGGCGTCCTCGTGCTGGCGCTGGTCACCTGGTTCAACCCGCTCCGGTTTCTGACCGGGCTACCGATCAGCGTCGGCGACGTCATTGTTTCGGGCACCAAGGTCAAAATGGAAAACCCAAAACTGTCGGGCTACACCCGCGATGGGCGCCA
Organism: Xanthobacteraceae bacterium; assembly: GCA_035652315.1. GTDB lineage: Bacteria > Pseudomonadota > Alphaproteobacteria > Rhizobiales > Xanthobacteraceae > CANKHA01. The sequence continues at coordinate 45,254 of DASREA010000002.1, forward strand.
CTACGATTTCACCGCGGGCGCGGCGGCGCAGGATCTGACGCGGCCGGGGATGGTCGAACTGCAAAACGTCATCGGCAAGGTGGACATGCAGGACAATTCTTCGATGACGCTGTCTGCGGCGGCCGGCCTTTTCGATACGAAAAACGAATTGCTGACGCTGGAGCGAAACATCGTCGTGACCTCGCCGACCTATCAGGCGTTTCTCGAGCAGGCCGTGGTGGATACGCACAACGGCACGATGAAGTCGGAAAAGCCGGTGAGCCTGAAGATGGTCAACGGCACCGTCGATGCCAACCGGATCGATCTGACGGAGAGCGGCAACGTCATTCGCTTTGACCAGGGTGTGATCGTCAACATGAAAATGCAAAACTCGTCAGCTCCCCCGGCGACCGCTTCAGCTGCCGCGGCACCCGCCGAGCAATCAGGAAAAGCGCCATGAGGCGACGGATGTCAGCCGCCGGAGCGCTGCTGTCGGCCGCGATCCTGCTGTGTCATGCGACCAGCCAAGCCAGGTCGCAGCCCGCCGCGGGCGCGCCCGCGCCAGCGCCCGCGAAGGCTCCCGCCAATCTTGGGCCGCCGAATCCGATCCAAGGCTTTTCGAAAAACCGTGACAAGCCGGTGCAGATCGAGGCGACGACGCTGGAAGTGCGCGACAAGGACAAGATGGCGACTTTTACCGGCAACGTGCATGTCATCCAGGGCGATACCGACATGCGTTGCCGCGTGCTGGTCGTTTATTATGAAGACAGCGCCGATATGAAAAGCAGCGTCAGCTCGGCGCAGTCCGGTCCCGGCGATACCTCGCAGATCAAGCGCCTGGAAGCGACCGGCAACGTCATCATCACGCAGAAGGATCAGACCGCAACCGGCGACAAGGGCGTCTTCGACATGCATACGAATATCGTCACTTTGACCGGCAACGTGGTCGTCAGCCAGGGGCAGAACGTGGTGCGTGGCGCGCGGCTTGTCGTCGACATGACGACGGGCGTTTCGCACGTGGAAGGCGGCCGTGTGCAGGGCATTTTCCAGCGCAGCGGCAATGACGCCGAATCGGCAAATTCTTCAACCCCGGCCGCCCATTAAGGCTGCACCGGCGTCGGCGTTGAAAGCCCGGCCCGGAGCTACTATCACCACCGGCACGGAATCTGTAAGCCATCGTGACATTCGCAACATGGTCTCGAGGCAAGGTGCGCAACCTCTTTGGGTTATTCCAAAATCGCCGCCCCGCACGCGCTAAGCGGCTGGCCGCCAAACGCTGGCCGGCCGAGGAAGGCCATGGCCAGCCTGTCTATCGAGATTCCGCGCCGCGTAGCTTGCGCAGCAAAGTGGGCAATCTGATCGGGCTGTTCCAAGGCCGCCGGCCGGCGGGCGCGAACCGAATTGCCGCCAAGCGCCGCGCGGCCGGGGAGAACTATGCCGAGCCGCCAGCGTATCAGGAGCAGACGCCCAGCGCGCCGCAGCCTCGTGCCGCCACCCGCTCCGATGTCGGCAACCGTGCCGCCGCGACGTTACAGGGTTACCTCGCGGCCCACGGCGTGGAAAAGAGTTTCGCCGGACGCAAGGTGGTCAAGGGCGCGAGCCTCTATGTGAGGCGCGGCGAGGCGGTCGGGCTTCTCGGTCCCAATGGCGCCGGCAAGACCACGGTCTTCTATATGATCACCGGCCTTATTCGCGCCGACCGCGGCCGCATCGAGCTCGACGGGCATGATGTCACCGGCTTGCCGATGTACCAGCGGGCACGTCTCGGCATCGGCTATCTGCCGCAAGAGGCGTCGATCTTCCGCGGTCTCAATGTCGAGGAAAATATCCGCGCGGTTCTGGAGGTCGTCGAGCCTAACCGCCGCCGCCGCGAAGCCGACCTCGATGCGCTGCTCGAGGAGTTCAATATCGCCCGGCTACGGAAGACGCCTTCGATTGCGCTTTCCGGCGGCGAGCGGCGGCGCGTGGAGATCGCCCGCGCCTTGGCCTCGCGGCCGAGCTACATGCTGCTCGACGAACCCTTCGCCGGCATCGATCCGATCGCCGTCGGCGATATCCAGACGCTGGTGCGTCACCTGACCAACCGCGGCATCGGCGTTCTCATCACCGATCATAACGTCCGCGAGACGCTCGGGCTGACCGACCGCTCCTACATCATTTATTCGGGGCAGGTGCTCATGGAGGGCCGCGCCGACGATATCGTCAACAATCCGGACGTGCGGCGGCTCTATTTGGGCGAGGATTTCCAGCTTTAAGCAAAAGCCGCAAAAAGCGGTTCCTTTGCCGTGCTGAACTGGTATAGAACGACAAGCAAGAATCGGACCAGTTCGGGCAGCCGGATGGCGCTTACCCAGAAACTTCTCCTCCGCCAGAGCCAGGCGCTGGTCATGACGCCGCAGCTGATGCAGGCGATCAAGCTGCTGCAACTGTCCAATCTCGACCTCGCCGCCTACGTGGAGAATGAACTCGAGCGCAATCCGCTGCTCGAGCGCACGGTGGAAAGCGAGGCGGACGAAGCCCCGGCCGTCGAAGCGGCGCGCGACGGCGACGCCCAGGCCGGGGATTGGCTCGGCGAAGACCTGGAAACGAGCCGCACCGCCATGGAAGAACGGCTCGGCTCCGACCTCGAAAATGTCTTCCCCGAGGACTCCGTAGGGGTACCGGTTGCCGCGCGAAGCGACGCCGATGCGCCCCGTGCCCCTTCGGATTGGGGCACGACAGCAAGTAACGGTGTCAGCGACTATAATCTGGAAGCCTTCGTCTCCGCTGAAACGACGCTTTCCGATCATCTTGCCGCGCAGCTCACCCTTGCCATCAGCGATCCGGCCCGGCGCATGATCGGCCAATATCTGATCGATATGGTCGACGAAGCGGGTTATCTCAGCGGCGATCTGCAAACGGTTGCCGCCAAGCTCGGCGCGCCGCTCGCCGAGGTGGAGGCGGTACTTGCCGTTCTCCAGGGATTCGATCCGCCGGGCGTCTGCGCGCGCGATCTTACCGAATGTCTGTCCATTCAACTCAAGGATCGGGACCGCTTCGATCCCGCAATGCAGGGGCTGGTACGGAATCTGCCGTTACTGGCGAACCGGCAATTCGCCGCGCTGAAGAAGATCTGCGGCGTCGGCGACGAGGACCTTGCCGACATGGTCGGCGAAATCCGCAAGCTCAATCCGAAGCCGGGTTTGGCCTTCGGCACGACGCCGGTGCAGCCCATCGTGCCCGATGTTTTTGTCCGGCTCGGTCCCGACGGTGGCTGGATCGTCGAACTGAATTCGGAGACGCTGCCGAAGGTGCTGGTCAACCAGAACTACTATGCCAAGGTCTCGAAGACCGCGCGCGGCGAGGGCGAGAAGAATTATCTAGCCGAGTGCTTGCAGAACGCCACCTGGCTGGTGCGCGCCCTCGATCAGCGCGCCCGCACGATCCTGAAAGTCTCCACCGAAATCGTGCGGCAGCAGGACGCGTTTTTCGCCCACGGCGTTCAGCATCTTCGCCCGCTCAATCTGAAGGCGGTAGCCGACGCCATCTCCATGCACGAATCGACGGTTTCGCGTGTGACCGCCAACAAATACATGGCGACCAGCCGCGGCATCTTCGAATTGAAATATTTCTTCACGTCGTCGATTGCGGCCGCCAACGGCGGCGAAGCGCATTCGGCGGAGGCGGTCCGCCACCGGATCAAGCAGATGATCGACGCGGAGAATACGCAGACCGTCCTTTCCGACGACACCATCGTGGAAAGGCTGCGCGAGGCCGGGATCGACATCGCCCGCAGGACCGTGGCCAAATACCGCGAAGCGATGCGGATACCGTCATCGGTGCAGCGCCGGCGCATCAAGCAGACGGCTCGGGAAAGCTGATCGAGCGCGCCGGCCACAGCGGAAATTCTTGCGGACCCTTCCGCCGTTTCCGCCATTGACGGCCTGGGAGAGGGCCCTTAAGGTCCGCCCCCTTCGCAAACCCCGGACATCGCAAAAACTGTCCTCCAGGAGCGGAACAAGCTCATGTCGCTGACCGATTTGATTACGCCGAATGCGGTTATCGCGGCGCTGAAGGCCACGAACAAGAAAGAAGCCATTCAGGAATTGTCCGGCAAGGCCGCGGAGCTGACTGGACAAAGCGCGCGCGCGGTCGCTGAAATTCTGCTGCAGCGGGAGAAGCTCGGTTCTACGGGCGTCGGCAATGGCGTTGCCATACCGCACGGCAAATTGCCGAAGTTGACGCGTCTGTTCGGCGTTTTTGCGCGGTTGCAGCAGCCAATCGATTTCGAGGCGCTCGACAATCAGCCTGTCGATCTCATTTTCCTGCTGCTGGCGCCGGAAACGGCGGGTGCCGATCATCTCAAGGCGCTGGCGCGCGTGGCGCGGCATTTGCGCGATCAGGAGGTGGCGCAAAGGCTGCGGGACTCGAAAGACGAAGCGGCGATTTATGAGGTGCTGGCGCTGCCTTCCGCCAGTGCGGCCTGAGCTATCATTTCGTTATTCCTAAGCGCGGCGCGTATTTTCCCTGCGAAAAGTAAATGGCCGGGATTTAACTATGCCCGGCCATGATGCTTCGTTGGCGGCGGCGTATTAGTGCACGCTGACGGTTTCCAATTCCTCGCTCCAGGCGTTCGCCAGTGCCGCTTCACGGCTGTCGGTGAGCATGATCGGGGTGCCATCTGCCGCGTAGAGCGCGAACAATTGCGTTCCCGGCGCGATCTTCGGCGCCTGCGGAAAGAGCGTCGCCACATCCTCCGGGCGGATCGCCTTGACATAGGCGAGGCGCCCGCCGCCCAGGAGCGCAAGCGCTTCCTGACTCATCGCGCGATTTGGCATTGTTTCATTCGTTCTGTGATTCATGGCCCTCGATCCTCTCTACATGCTACGCGGTCGAGTCCGATTACGAGCTCTCAGTCATGGCTCTTGATAGACACCGTCTTCACCATCCGCTCGGGTTCCGGCCGAGCAAGATCGATCTCGAGTAATCCGTTGCGCAAATCCGCACTCAGCACCTCCATGCCGTCCGCGAGCACGAAGGCGCGCTGAAACTGGCGCGCAGCAATGCCGCGGTGGAGATAATGGCGGGACTTGTCGTCCTGCTGCTTGCCGCGAATGACGAGCTGGTTTTCCTCGACTGTCACCTCAAGCTGGTCGCGATGGAAACCCGCCACCGCAAGCGTGATGCGCAGGCGCTCCGGATTCTTGCCATCGCGCGGGATGCGCTCGATGTTGTATGGCGGATAGCCGTCGGTCCCTTTGGTAACGCGGTCGAGCATGCGCTCGATCTCGTCGAAGCCAAGCAGGAATGGGCTGGAAAGCGACGGAACTCGTGACATCCTCAAAGCCCTCGTAAGCGACTTTGACACCGGGCCCTTTCGGCGCCCTTAACGCCGGCGGTGATCCGCCAGCCCATCATATATGGATAGTTCCGGCAAAGGCTTCAAGAACCCGGAAAATGGCGCAAACTGCCACGATTGGGCTTAGGCTGACCTTGGAAGGAGGGTGGTGGAGCCAGGGGGAGTCGAACCCCCGACCTCTTGAATGCCATTCAAGCGCTCTCCCAACTGAGCTATGGCCCCCTCGGGGAACAGGGGTCGGTAATCAGCAATCGGACCAAGAAAGTCTCGCTCTGATTACTGACTACTGATTACTGACCCCTGTAGATCAGGTTTCCTCCTCGTCTTCCACGTCGCCGATGATGTCGGTAACGTCGGCGTCGCCTTCTTCCTGCTCTTCGATGAAGGCGTCGTCGTCAAGCGCGGGGTCGATCTCGATCTCCTCGCCTTCGGTGACCTCGGCTTCCGGCGTCTTGCCGCCGCTTGCTTCCGCATCCGCCTCTTCGAGCGAGACGAATTCGGCCTCGGCGGTTTCCGGCGCGGCGACCTCGGTTTCCTCGGCCTGCTCGCGGGCGGCGGGGGCCGCCGCTTCCGGCCGCAGCCGCGATGTCGGCGGAGAGGCCACGAACACCGTCTCGCATTTCGGGCAAAGGATCGGCGTCTTGTTCAAGTCATAGAATTTGGCGCCGCAGTTTGCGCAAACGCGTTTCGTGCCGAGATCGGGTTTGGCCAAGGTCCGGAGTCCTCGATGGTCTGGAAATCGGTGCTTCACTTGGCGAGTTGCAAAGCCCCTGTCAATAGCGGCGCCGAGGCCCTTTTCCGGGTTCCTTTCGCACTGCGGTGACAGGATGACGGCTCGCTGGAGCGCATGCTAGGACCGGCCCCGCCCCGCATAGGAATGTGCATTTGAACACCGCCGCGCCTTCGCCGCTTACCGCCCGTTCCGGCAATCCGCTCACCGGCCGCGTGCGCGTGCCCGGCGACAAGTCGATCTCTCACCGCGCCCTGATTTTAGGCGCGTTGGCGGTGGGCGAGACCCGGATCAGCGGGCTGCTCGAGGGTGGAGATGTGCTCAACACCGGCAACGCCATGCGCATGCTCGGAGCCCGGGTCGAGCGGCGCGGCGAGGGGGCATGGACGGTGCACGGGGTCGGGGTCAGCGGTTTCGCCGAACCGGCGACGGTGCTCGATCTCGGCAATTCCGGCACCGGGTGCCGCCTGGTCATGGGCGCCGTTGCCGGCTCCCCCATCCTGGCCAGCTTCGACGGCGACGCCAGCCTGCGCAAGCGTCCGATGCAGCGGGTGCTCGATCCGCTGCAACGCATGGGCACCCGCGTCATGGCGGCAGCGGAAGGAGGGCGCCTTCCTATTACGATCCAGGGCGCCCGCGATCCGATCCCCATCGTCTATGAATCGCCCGTGCCGTCCGCGCAGCTCAAATCTGCGGTGCTCCTGGCAGGCCTCGCCGCCCCGGGAGAGACCACGGTGATCGAGGCGGAAGCGACCCGCGACCACACCGAGCGCATGCTGAAGCATTTCGGCGCCAGGATCAGGACGGAAGGCCATGGCGCGCATGGCCGCCGCATCACGCTGACCGGCCAGCCCGAGCTTGAGCCGGCGCCGGTCATGGTGCCGGCGGATCCATCGTCAGCGGCGTTTCCGATCGTCGCGGCTCTGCTCGTCCCCGGATCCGAGGTTATCGTGGAAGGCGTGATGACCAACCCGCTGCGCGCGGGGCTGCTGACCACATTGCGCGAAATGGGTGCGAGCATCGAAACCTTGGCAACGCGCGACGAGGGCGGCGAAGAGGTCGCCGATCTGCGGCTTCGCGCCGGCGGCCTGCGCGGCATCGACGTGCCGCCGGAGCGCGCGCCGACGATGATCGACGAATATCCGATCCTCGCGGTCGCCGCCGCTTTTGCCAGCGGCACCACGCGCATGCGCGGCTTGAAGGAGCTGCGGGTCAAGGAATCCGATCGTCTCGCCGGTGCCGCTGACATGCTGCGGGTCAACGGCGTCGAAGCCGAGATCGAGGGCGACGATCTGATCGTGCAGGGCAGGGGCGGTCCGGTAGCGGGCGGCGGTATGGTGGCGACCGCAATGGATCACCGCATGGCGATGGCGGCCCTGATTATGGGCTTGGCGAGCGAGAAGGGCGTCGCTGTCGACGACACGACGTTCATCGCCACCAGCTTCCCTACCTTCATTCCGACGATGCGCAGCCTGGGGGCGGGGTTCGAATGATCATCGCTCTCGACGGACCCGCCGCGTCGGGCAAAGGAACGCTTGGCAAAAGATTGGCGAAGCATTTCGGCTTCCGCCACCTCGACACTGGACTGCTCTACCGCGCCGTGGCCAAGTCGCTGATCGATGCGGGTCACCGCCCCGATGACCGCGCTCGTGCCGTCGACGCCGCCCGGGCGCTCGATCCCTCGCGTTTCGATGAAATCGCGCTGAAAAGCCCGGCGGTGGGAGACGCGGCTTCCATCGTCTCCGCCTTTCCGGAAGTGCGCGCGGTCCTGGTTACGCTTCAGCGGAATTTCGCCGCCGCGCCGCCGGGCGCGGTCATCGATGGCCGCGACATCGGCACGGTCATCTGTCCGAATGCCGAGGTGAAGATTTTCGTTACCGCCACACCGGAAGTGCGCGCGCGCCGCCGGGCGCTCGAATTCCAGCAACAAGGCCGTGCCGTGGACGAGGCCGACGTGCTCGCCGATATTCTGCGCCGCGACGAGCGTGACCGCAGCCGCGCGGTGGCCCCCATGAAACCGGCCGTCGACGCGCACATCTTGGACACCAGCGCCCTCGACATCGAAGCGGCTTTCAAGGCCGCGCTCGAGGTGGTCGAGCGGCACATCGGCCGACGAAATTCGCGCTAATCGCCGGCTTTGCCGCAGACCGCAAGCGGCCCGATCGGGCGCAGGCGTTTTTCCAGCCGGAAGGCGACATAGTGGCGCTGCGATGTCGGTCCGGAGCGCACGCCGATTTTCCCCGCCCGCATGACGCTTCCGAAAAACGCCGCAAGGCGCTCCCGATGCGGGCAGTCGGTGATGAGCAAGATCGGCTCTTTGGCGTTGTCGCTCAGCGCCTGCGTCAGATCGAACTGATTGCGCGCCGATTCGCCGTGTTGCCAGGAAAAAACCGCCAGCGGCTTGTCGCGCAGATAATAGGAGAGCGCCGCCATTTCGGCGCGGCCTTCGGTGGCGACCGTTGCGGCTCCTTGCGCTTGCGCGATCTGCGCGGCTTCTTGCCCGAGAGCGCGCCAGCCAAGCGTGCGCTGATAGATGTCGGCCTTGCTGCCCAAAGCGGCGATGCTGATGCGGTCGGCATAGGCGTCGCCGATGAGCATTGCGGCTTGCAGGACCAAGCCCAATCCCAGCGACAGCGCCAGCCACCGCGATCGGCCGGTTCTGATCCACCAGGCAGCCACGGCGACCGTTGCCGAGATCAACGCCGGCGCGGCCCAATTCGGATTGGCGCCGCGGAAGAACGAAAGCGCGACCACAAGCGCGAGCGGCGGAATGGCAAAGGCCAGCATCAACCGGTCTTCGCGGCCAAGCGCCCGCGCGCGGAACAGCAACGCGAGAAAGGCGGTAAAGACAAAGGGCCCGGCGACCGCGAATTGCGACACGACAAAGGCGACGGATTCAAGCGGTTGGAAGCGTAATCCGCCGCCATTGATGTTTTCGCCGGTGTGCCTGAAGGTCACAAGCCCGTTGCTCAGATTCCAGACGATGTTCGGAGAAATCATGACGGCGGCGACGGCAAGCGCGGCCCAGGTCTGCGGACGCCGGAACAATGCGCGCGCCTCGGCGTCGAACGCCGCGGCAACCGCCGCGCCCAGCAAAAAATAAATCATCGCGTATTTTGCCAGCAGGCCGAAGCCGAGCGACAGCGCAAGAACGCCGGCCCAGCGCCAATCCGGTGCGCGCAACAGCTTGACGCAAGCCAGAAGCGCCAGCGTCCAGAAAAACAGTAGCGGCACGTCGGTCGATATGACGCGCGCGGAGAACACCACGCCGGGGAGAAAGGCGAATAGCAGAGCAGCCGAGAGCGCGGTCTTCCGGCCGTAGAGACTGTCGGCCAGCGCGTAGATCGTCAGGCTCGTCGCCAGGTAGAACAACGGCGAAGCGGCGCGCACGCAGGCTTCGCCGCTGCCGCAGATCGGTTGCAAGGCGGCGATCACCCAAGCCAGCAGCGGCGGCTTGGAAAAATAGCCGAAGGCCAAATCGCGCGACCACGCCCAATATTGCGCTTCGTCGTAATAAAGATCGACCGAGGAAACATGGAGGCCGAAGAGCCGTATCGCCGTAAGCGCGACGAGCGCGCTCAACAGCAGCGGAACGGACGGCGCAGATTTCGAGCGGAGCACGAGGGAATTGGCGTCGGCCATGGGTATCAATCTTGGCGCGGGTCGCGCCGAAGGGGAAACAGCAGAGCGAACATGCCCCAGACGATCAACACGCTGATCAATGCGCCGAACACGACATCGGTGAAGAAGTGCGCGCCGACCGACATGCGCGACAGGCCGATCGTGGCGGTAAACAGCGCCGCCGCGCTTAACGCCGCCGCGCGCCAGAGCGGCGGCGCCAGCAGTGCCGGCGCCGTCATCCATGCCGCGGAGGAGACTTCGCCGCCGGCAAAGGAGCAGTTGCGCTCGCAGGCGCCGGTCGGGTTCCACCAGTTCACGAAAGCCTTGTCGCCGCCGAACTGAACGACTTGCACCGGGCGCGGCCGATGCCAGTGATCCTTCAGCGCTACATTGACGGCGAGCCCAGGCCCAAGGACGAGGGTGCTCAGCAGAAAAAATGCAGCGCGCGGGGAAGCCGCCAGCCGTTGCTGGGGCCACAGTCTGGCCGCGGCCGCAGCGCCGAGAAAAGCGATGCAGGTGACGATGCTGACATAGCCGTGCTCCCGCAGCAGGCCGAGCCAGGGATAGGCGGAGAAACTCCGCGCCGCGGGGTCGTAGAACAGGTCGGCGACTCGCAGGTCGATATTCGGCCCCACGAGGCTGATCGCCGTCGCCAGCGCCGCCATCCCGATCAGCGCAAAGGCAAAAATCCGCACATGATCCTCCGCGGCCGCTATCAAGGCGCGGCGACCATAAGGTCAACATTCCGCGCTGTGAAGAAGCGCCGCCGCCAGGCCCTTGGCTGCCCTTGCCGGGCAGAGCCGCATTGGCTATACCCCCGGCATCCGGCCTGCCATCGTCCCAACGAGGCCGCCGGGACGAAGCCGGACGCGAGGCTTACCGCGCGTCCGTCGTGGAGGATCAGCTTCGTCCTCGCCGCTTCCCGGCGCCGGAATTGAACCATCGTTTCGATCGCCCGGCATGGCGCCGGGCTGCCGGCACGCAGGCGCATCGCCTGCGCTTTGCGCCGGTCGCAGCCGAATGCACGCGGAACATTCGGCCCGGGCCCCGAAACGCCCTTTCACCCCTCGGCGCGCCGCAACAGGAGAGTTCATGGCTGCTACTGCATCTACCGAATCCGCCCCAACACGCGAAGATTTCGCGGCGATGCTCGACGAAGCCTTCGATTCCGGCAATCTCCAGGAAGGTTCCGTCATCAAGGGCACTGTCGTCGGCATCGAAAAGGACCATGCCGTCATCGACGTCGGTTTGAAGACCGAAGGACGGGTCGCGCTGCGCGAATTCTCCGGCCCCGGACGTCAATCCGAGCTGAAGGTGGGCGATACCGTCGAAGTTTACCTGGAGCGCGTGGAAAACGCGCTCGGCGAAGCGGTCCTTTCGCGCGACAAGGCGCGCCGCGAGGAAAGCTGGGGCAAGCTCGAAAGCGCTTTCAAGAACAACGAAAAGGTGCAGGGCGTCATCTTCAACCAGGTCAAGGGCGGCTTCACCGTCGATCTCGACGGTGCCGTAGCCTTCCTGCCGCGCTCGCAGGTCGACATCCGGCCGATCCGCGACGTCGGCCCGCTGATGAATCAGCCGCAACAGTTTCAGATCCTGAAAATGGATCGCCGCCGCGGCAACATCGTCGTCTCTCGCCGCACCGTCCTGGAAGAGACGCGCGCCGAACAGCGCCAGGAATTGGTGCAGAACCTGGAAGAGGGTCAGATCATCGACGGCGTGGTGAAGAACATCACCGACTACGGCGCGTTCGTCGATCTCGGCGGCATCGATGGCTTGCTGCATGTTACCGACATCGCCTGGCGGCGCGTCAACCATCCGAGCGAAGTGCTCAACATCGGCCAGCAAGTGAAGGTGAAGATCATCAAGATCAATCACGAGACGCACCGCATCTCGCTTGGCATGAAGCAACTGCTCGACGATCCGTGGCAGGGCATCGAGGCGAAGTATCCGGTCGGCACCCGCTTCAAGGGCCGCGTCACCAACATCACCGACTACGGCGCCTTCGTGGAACTGGAACCCGGAATCGAAGGCCTCATCCACGTCTCCGAAATGTCCTGGACCAAGAAAAACGTCCACCCCGGCAAGATCGTCTCCACGTCGCAGGAAGTCGAAGTGCAGGTGCTCGAGGTCGATTCGGTCAAGCGCCGCATTTCGCTCGGTCTCAAACAGACCATGCGCAATCCCTGGGAAGTCTTTTTGGAGAAATATCCCGCCGGATCCGTGGTCGAAGGCGAGGTCAAGAACAAGACCGAGTTCGGCCTGTTCCTTGGGCTCGACGGCGACGTCGACGGCATGGTGCATTTGTCCGATCTGGACTGGCAGCGGCCTGGCGAGCAGGTGCTCGAAGAATACAAGAAGGGCGACCGCGTCCGCGCGCAGGTGCTTGATGTGGATGTCGAGAAGGAGCGCATTTCGCTCGGCATCAAGCAGCTTCAGACCGGCGCCGAACCCAAGGAAAGTGCCGCCGCGGGCGAGCTGAAGAAGGGCGCGGTGGTGACCTGCGAAGTGACCGAGGTCAAGGAAACCGGGCTGGAAGTGAGAATCGTCGGCAGCGATCTGACGGCTTTCATCAAGCGCAGCGATCTGGCCCGCGACCGCTCCGAGCAGCGGACGGAACGCTTCGCCGTCGGGCAGAAAGTCGACGCCCGGGTAACGCAATTCGACCGCAAGACGCACAAGGTCGGCGTGTCCATCAAGGCGTTGGAAGTGGCCGAGGAAAAGGAGGCCATAGCCCAATATGGCTCGTCGGATTCGGGCGCTTCGCTCGGCGATATTCTCGGCGCCGCGCTCAAGCAGCGTGAAGGCGCCAACAAGAGCGACAAGGAATAGGCCGCCGCCGGCGCCTTCGCGCCGGCTCGCCGCAATTTGACGTAAATGCGACCGCCGGGCGGCGCCATTGACGGCGCCGTCCGGCGGCGTAGTTTCGGCCCGAATCTTGCGCAATGATTCCGGCCATCATTTTGAGGAGAGCAGGACCATGTCGCTCGATGCCGATCACATCGTCGACCGCCGCCGCATGCGGCGCAAACTGACCTTCTGGCGCGTCACCGCCATCGTCGTCGCGGCGCTGGCGGTGGTGGTATTGGCGCTCGGGGTAGCCCCGGGGCGCAACGGGCTTGTCGGCGTAGGCACGCCCTATATCGCGCGCATCACCATCGAGGGATTGATCCAGAGCAATGCGGATCGCGTGAAGGCGCTCGACAAGCTGGCGCGCGCCTCGGCCGTGAAGGCCGTGATTGTTCATATCAATAGCCCCGGCGGTACCACCGCGGGCTCGGAGCAATTGCACGACGCGCTGAAGCGGATCAAAGCGAAGAAGCCGATTGTGACCGTGGTCGATGGGCTTGCCGCCTCCGGCGCTTACATCGCCGCCATCGCCTCCGACCATATCGTCGCCCAAAGCTCGTCGCTGGTTGGCTCGATTGGCGTGCTTTTCCAATATCCGAATTTCTCGGAGTTGATGAAAACCGTCGGCGTTTCGATGGAATCCATCAAATCCTCGCCGCTGAAGGCCTCGCCCAATCCCTTCGAGCCGACGACGCCGGAGGCGCGCGCCGCCATTCAGTCGATCGTCATGGACGCCTACGCCTGGTTCCGCGACCTGGTGCGCGACAATCGGAAGATGAGCGATGGCCAATTGAACCAGGTCGCCGACGGGCGTGTTTTCACCGGCCGTCAGGGGCTGGAGCTCAAGCTCGTGGATCAGCTCGGCGAAGAAAAAGAGGCGATCGATTGGCTCGCCAAGCAGCGCGGGGTGCCAGCCAACCTTCCCGTCCGCGATTACGAGCTGGAGTCGCGCTTTAGCGAATTGCCGTTCCTGCATGCCGCTGCGGCCCGGGCGCTCGATATGCTCGGCTTGAGCGCACTTGCCCGCCAGGTCGCCGATTGGGGCACGGTTCGGGCGCTTCAGCGTCTAAACCTTGACGGTCTCTTGGCGCTTTGGCACCCTTCCGCCAACTGACTGCCCGCAAGGACGTGGTCCCCGGTCGGCCTGAGCGGATTGAAAAGCCGGTGTGCAGCATATGAGTGAGCGGGCGCCATATCCATGATCAAGTCCGAACTGGTCCAACGCATTGCAGCGCAAAATCCGCACCTTTATCAGCGCGACGTCGAGAACATCGTGAATGCCATCCTTGGCGAGATCATCAGCGCCATGGCCCGCGGCGATCGCGTTGAGCTGCGCGGCTTCGGCGCTTTCTCGGTAAAGAACCGTCCGGCGCGCACCGGGCGCAATCCGCGCACCGGCGCCCATGTGGCCGTGGACAAGAAGGCCGTGCCCTTCTTCAAAACCGGCAAGGAAATGCGCGAACGGCTGAACAAGCCCGGCGGAGCGTAGGCCGGCGGAATAGAGCCAGCTTCCCCTAAGCCGTCACGCCCAATCTTGTGCCGGGCATCCGCGTCTTAGAAACGGTGCGCGAGGAGAAGGACGTGGATGGCCGGGATATAAGGACGTTCACGTCGGTCTTCGAAGGGCTATGCCCGGCCATGACGAAGGCAGCGCCATGCTCCGCAAGATCGTAACCGCCGTCATCCTGATTCCGCTGGCCTTGATCATCATCGCCTTCGCGGTGGCGAACCGGCAGACCATCGTCGTCTCCTTCGATCCGTTCAATGCCGTGCAGCCGGCCTATGCGGCATCGCTGCCGCTTTTTGTGCTCATCTTCCTGCTGGTGATCTTCGGCGTTCTCATTGGCGGCACCGCGGTCTGGCTGGGCCAAATGCGCTGGCGCTGGGCGGCGCGGCGCGCCGGCCGCGAAACCCGCGAATTGCAGCTCGAGAACGAGCTGTTGAAGCGGCAACTTCATGAGCAAGCGCCATCGCGGCTTTCGCCGCCGCTCGTCGCCCCGGCGCCGCCGCGCGCCCCGGTCGAGTGATCGCCCCCGGGGCAGACAAATGGCACCGGCCGGGTTAGAACCGCCCCGTTGGAGCAGACCGGCCGATTGATATGTCTCTTTTGGTGAAAATTTGCGGGCTGACCGCCCCCGAAACGCTGGACGTCGCACTGGAAGCCGGCGCCGATCAGGTCGGCTTCGTCTTCTTTGCGCCGTCGCCGCGCAATCTCGGCTACGAGGCGGCGCGCGCGCTCGGCCGGCGCGTGAAGGGCCGCGCGGCAAAGGTCGCGCTGACGGTCGACGCCACCGATGAGATGCTCGGGGAAGTGATCGACGCGTTAAGGCCGGATATGCTGCAACTGCACGGCACGGAAACGCCCGAACGGGTCGTCGCCGTCCGCACGCGCTTTGGGCTGCCGGTGATGAAGGCGCTGCCTATTGCCGAACGCGCCGATTTGTCGCCGATTCACATCTACGCCAAGATCGCCGATCGGCTCGTCTTCGACGCGCGGCCGCCGAAGGATGCCACCCGCCCCGGCGGTCTCGGCCGTCCGTTCGACTGGCGGCTGCTTGAGAACGTCAACCCCGGCATTCCTTTCCTGCTCTCCGGGGGTCTCGATATCGGCAACGTCGCCGACGCGCTGGTCATCACCCGCGCGCCCGGCGTCGACGTCTCTTCGGGGGTGGAACGTGCGCCTGGAGTCAAGGATCCGGACAAGATCCGAGCTTTCGTTCGCGCCGCGCGCGCGGCTCACGCGGCGCGCAATCGCGTAGCGAGTCGGGCATGACTGTCCGCATGCCGAAACCCAATTCATTTCGCGCCGGCCCCGACGAGGGCGGGCATTTCGGCATTTTCGGCGGCCGCTTCGTCGCCGAAACCTTGATGCCGCTGATCCTCGAATTGGAGCGGGCTTATGCGGCCGCCAAGGCCGATCCCGACTATCAGCGCGAGATGGACGGCTACCTCACGCATTACGTCGGCCGCCCCAGCCCGCTTTATTTTGCCGAGCGGCTGACCGCGCGTCTCGGCGGCGCGAAAATCTACCTCAAGCGCGAGGAGCTCAATCACACCGGCTCGCACAAGGTCAACAATGTGCTCGGGCAAATCCTGTTGGCGCGGCGCATGGGCAAGAAGCGCATCATTGCCGAAACCGGCGCCGGCATGCACGGAGTCGCCACCGCCACGCTGTGCGCGCGCTTCGGCCTCGAATGCATCGTCTATATGGGCTCGGTCGACGTCGAACGGCAAAAAGCGAATGTCTTTCGCATGCAGATGCTCGGCGCCAAGGTGGTGCCGGTGGACGCCGGCTCGAAGACCCTCAAGGACGCCATGAACGAAGCGCTGCGGGACTGGGTCACCAACGTCGAGACCACCTTTTATTGCATCGGCACGGTGGCCGGGCCGCATCCTTATCCGATGATGGTGCGCGATTTTCAGTCGATCATCGGCCGCGAGACGCGCGAACAGATGCAGGAGATGGAAGGCCGGTTGCCGGATTCGCTGATCGCCTGCATCGGCGGCGGCTCCAACGCCATGGGACTGTTCCATCCCTTCCTGGATGAGCCGGGAATCGAAATCTACGGTGTCGAGGCGGCGGGGCACGGACTTTCCACCGGCCTGCATGCGGCCTCGATCACCGGCGGGCGGCCCGGCGTGCTGCACGGCAATCGCACCTATCTGCTGATGGATGAGGACGGGCAGATCAAGGACGCCCACTCCATATCCGCCGGCCTGGATTATCCCGGCGTCGGGCCGGAGCATTCCTGGCTGCACGATACCGGCCGCGTCACTTATCTCTCGGCGACCGACGACGAGGCACTCAACGCCTTTCAGGCTCTCTCAAAGCTGGAAGGCATCATTCCCGCGCTGGAATCCGCGCATGCCATCGCCAAGGTTTTGGAGCTCGCGCCGAAAAAGGCGAAAGACCACCTGATGGTGGTGAATCTATCCGGACGCGGCGACAAGGATCTGCATTCGGTGGCGCAGTATCTCGGAGGCGGATTGTGACAACCCGCATTGACCGCCGTTTCGCCGCGCTGCGACGCGAGGGCCGTCCCGCACTCGTCACCTTCGTCACCGCGGGCGACCCCGATGCGCGGACTTCCGCGGCGATTCTGCGCGCGCTGCCCGGCGCCGGTGCCGATGTGATCGAGCTTGGCGTGCCGTTCAGCGATCCGATGGCCGACGGCCCCGCCATCCAGGCGTCCTCGCAGCGTGCGCTGAAAGCCGGGCAAAGCCTGAAGAAGACGCTCACCATGGTGCGCGACTTCCGCCGCGGCGACGCGGAAACGCCGATCGTGCTGATGGGCTATTACAATCCGATCTACATCTACGGCGTGGAGCGGTTTCTCGCCGATGCCAAGACCGCCGGCGTCGACGGTCTGATCGTCGTCGATCTGCCGCCGGAGGAGGACGCCGAGCTGTGCATTCCGGCGCTGAAGGCGGGACTGAATTTCATCCGCCTCGCCACCCCGACCACGGACGACAAGCGGCTCCCCGCGGTGCTCACGAATACCTCGGGCTTTGTCTACTATGTTTCAATCACCGGCATCACCGGATCGGCGGCGCCTGACGCGGGCCGCGTCGCCAAGGCGGTGGCCCGCATCAAGCGGCATAGCCCGTTGCCGGTCGCAGTCGGCTTCGGCGTGAAGACTGCCGAACAGGCGCGCGTCATCGCGCAAAACGCGGATGGCGTGGTGATCGGCTCGGCCCTGGTGGAGGCGCTGCGCGCGACCCTCGATGCCCACGGCAAGGCAACGGCCGGCAGTGCCAAAGCCGTTACTGACCTGGTGGCTCAACTCGCGGCGGGCGTGCGCAGCGTCAAACGGGTGGCGGCTGAATAACGGCGACCTGTTACTGAACGACGACCGTCGTGCCGATCGGCGTGTGGTTATAGAGATCGATCACGTCGTCGTTGTACATGCGGATGCAGCCGGACGAGACCGCGGTGCCGATCGCCCAAGGCTCGTTGGTGCCGTGGATTCGATAGAGTGATGACCCGAGATAGAGCGCCCGCGCGCCCATGGGATTTTCGGGGCCGCCCGCCATATGCACCGGCAATTCCGGTTTGCGCTTGAGCATCTGTTCCGGCGGATTCCAGTCCGGCCATTCGCGCTTGTCGCTTACCGTGCTGACGCCGGACCAGGAGCGCCCCTGTTCGCCCACCGCAATGGCATAGACCTTGGCTTTGCCGCCGGGCTCGACGTGATAAAGCCGCCGCTCCCTCGTGCTCACCACGATAGTGCCGGGGGCATATTTCCCGGCGTAGCTCACTTCGCGGGGCGGAATGATCGTGTAATAGGTGCCGCAGCCACCGAGCAGGCTTCCCAGGAAAAGAACGAGGAATACGGAATTTCGCATGGCTCCGGATCGGCGTTGTGATGGTCGGGGGGTGTCAGAATCCAGGCGCAAATTAGCAAAGGACGCGGCGCGGTGCCGTTGCCAATCTGCCACAACCCGCCGGAAAGTGAGATTTGCCGCGGCGAAAAAGGTCGGCTTCGTGACGGTAACCGAATCATCCGATGCCCGCGGTCCAAGGGGTAGGAAGTTGCGCCTGCCCGGCCTAAATTAGGCGAAATTGGCGGAGTTATCGAATGAACTGGATCTCCAATGTGGTGCGGCCGAAGATCCGCAACATCCTCAAGCGCGAGGTGCCGGAGAACCTGTGGATCAAGTGCCCCGAAACAGGGCAGCTCGTCTTTTACAAGGACGTCGAGGCCAACCAGTTCGTCATTCCCGAATCCAACTACCACATGCGCATGGGCGCTGTGGCACGGATGAAATCGATGTTCGACGGCGAGACCTGGTTTGACATCGCCGTACCCGAGGTTCCTGCCGATCCGCTGAAATTCCGCGACGAGCGGCGCTACGTCGATCGCCTGAAGGACGCCCGCGCCAAGACTGGGCTCAACGACGCCGTCAAGGTCGGCTTCGGCAAGCTTGAGGGGCTGCCGGTAGTGATCGCGGTGCAGGACTTCGACTTCATGGGCGGTTCGCTCGGCATGGCGGCGGCCGAAGCGGTCATCAAGGGCATGGAGAAAGCGGTGGAAAAGGGCACGCCCTTCATCATGTTCGCGGCCTCCGGAGGAGCGCGCATGCAGGAGGGTATCCTTTCGTTGATGCAATTGCCGCGCACGACGGTGGCGGTGCAGTTGCTGCGCGAGGCCAAGAAGCCTTACATCGTGGTGTTGACCAATCCCACCACCGGCGGCGTGACCGCCTCCTACGCCATGCTCGGCGATATCCATATCGCGGAGCCGGGCGCGTTGATCGGTTTTGCCGGCCCGCGCGTCATCGAGCAGACGATCCGAGAAAAGCTGCCCGAGGGCTTTCAGCGCGCCGAATATCTGAAAGAGCACGGCATGGTGGACATGGTAGTGCACCGGCACAAGCTTCGCCCAACCATCGCCGCGCTATGCCGGTTGTTGACCAAGGCGCCCGCCGTTGCAGTAAGCACGGGCGCCATGATTCCGGTGCCCGCTCAAGCCGCGCCGCCGCCGGCGGCCGCGGCGGCCATGGCGATTCCCGATGCGCCGCCGGGCTCGTGACCGGCACGCCCCTCGCGCGGAAATTCCGCCTTATCGTTGACGGCATGAATTCCATCGACGCCATCGTCGCGCGTCTATTGACGCTGCATCCCAAGCTGATCGATCTCACGCTCGATCGGATGTGGCGCATTCTCGGCCAGCTCGACCATCCAGAACGCAAGCTGCCCCCGGTCATCCATGTCGCCGGGACGAACGGCAAGGGTTCGGTCATCGCCTTCATGCGCGCGATGCTCGAAGCCGCCGGCCGGCACGTGCATGTCTATACCTCGCCGCATCTTGTGCGCTTCAACGAGCGCTTCCGCCTCGGTGCGGCGGGTGGCGGGCATTTGGTTTCCGATGAGGAATTGTTGGACGTCCTGGCGGAATGCGAACGCGTCAACGCCGGCAGCCCGATCACCGTTTTCGAGATCACCACCGCCGCCGGGCTGCTGCTGTTCTCACGCCATCCCGCCGACGCGCTGTTGCTGGAAGTGGGGCTTGGCGGCCGTCTCGATGCCACCAACGTCATCGATCGGCCGCTCGCCAGCGTGATCACGCCGATTTCGCGCGACCATGCCGAATATCTTGGAACCGAGATCGATCAGATCGCGGCGGAGAAGGCCGGCATCATCAAGCGCGGCGCGCCGGTCATCGTCGGGCCGCAGCCGCGCGATGCGCTGGCCGCGATCGAGCGGCAGGCGGCGCGGGTCTCGGCGCCCCTGCGCATCGCGGGTGAGGATTGGATGGCGACCGAGGAACGCGGACGGCTGGTGTTTCAGGACGATGAGCGGCTGCTCGATCTACCCGCGCCGAAGCTTTACGGCCGTCATCAGTTCGACAATGCGGGCCTCGCCATTGCCGCGCTGCGGGCGATCCCGTCACTCGCGCCGCCGGCCGCGGCTTTCGAGAAAGGCATCGTGACCGCCGACTGGCCGGCGCGCATGCAACGCCTGGCGCAAGGCCGCTTGGTGTCGCTGGCGCCCCCGGGCAGCGAAATCTGGCTTGACGGCGGCCACAATCCCGACGGCGGCCGCGCCATTGCCGAAGCCATTGCCGGCCTCGAGGAGCGGGTATCGCGGCCGCTGGTCATGATTGTCGGGATGCTCAACAGCAAAGATTGCGAAGGCTTTCTGCGCAATTTCGCCGGGCTCGCGCGCCGGGTAATGACGATCCCCATCGCCAATCAAAAGAACAGCCTCTCTGCGGATGCCATTGCCGATGCGGCGCGGGCCATCGGCCTGCCGGCGACGAGCCGCGGCGGCATCGGGGCGGCCATGGCAGCGGTCGGCAAGCTCGAGCTCGATCCGCCGCCGCGCATCCTGATCACCGGCTCGCTCTATCTCGCCGGCGAAGTGCTGCGCGAGAACGGCACCTTGCCGCAGTGATATCCCTTGCCAGGAGGGCGGACGCGAGCGAAGCGAGCGGCCCGGTGGGGCGCAAAGGCAGCCTAAGCCATGCCTATCTCGACGTAAGGCTTCCAATGGGCGACACTCGGCCGTCCTTCGCTTTGTGATTCCCCATCCAGCAAGGTCTCGGCATGCCGGTGGAAGGCTCGATCGGCACTGAACAAGAACAGGACATTGCCGCGCTGCTCGATCGCGCGGCGAATGAATTGCGCGGCCGCGAGCCGCATATTCCGAAAAATTTTGTGCATCAGCTCTTCGGCCAGGTCGCGGCTGACGATCTCGCCGCTTATGAGCCGCAAGCGATTGCCGATTTCGCTCGGCAGGCCTGGGCTTTCCTCGCCACGCGCCGCCCGGGCGCGCCGAAGATCCGCTTCGTCGACGCGGCCGCAGAGCTGAACGGCGCCCCGCCGGTCTCCGTCATCGAGATCGTCAACGACGACATGCCCTTTCTGGTCGATTCGGTGCTGGGCGAACTCGGCGAGTTTGGGCTGCGCATCCGCCTCGTCGCCCATCCGGTGCTTACCGTCGAGCGCGACGCCGGCGGCGAGCTCGCCGCTTTCGCCAGCGCCGCGCCGGGGGCGCTCGGGGCGCTGCGCGAAAGCTTCATCCATATCCATCTCGATCATCCGGGCGACGACAGCCGCCGCGCGGAAATCGTGCAGGCGATCGAGCAGGTGCTGGCGCAGGTGCGCGTCTGCGTGCAGGATTGGCGCGCCATGCTCGGCCGCCTCGCCGACGTGATCGCCGAGCTGAAGGCGAATCCGCCGCCGATCGTGGTGGATGAGATCGCGGAAGCGATCCAGTTTCTCGAATGGCTGCTTTCCGACAACTTTACCTTCATCGGCCTGCGCGAATATATGTTCGCCGGCGCCGATCAGGATTGCGAATTCCAGCCGGTGTCCGGCAGCGCGCTCGGCCTGTTGCGCGATCCCTTGCTGCAGGTGCTGCGCCGCGGCGGCGAGCCGGTTCTGGTGACGCCGGAAATCCGCGCCTTCCTGCAGGAGCCGAAAGTCCTCATCGTCACCAAAGCCAATGTGCGCTCGCGCATCCACCGGCGGGTTTACCTCGACTACATCGGCGTCAAACGCTTCGATTCCGACGGTCGCGTGGTCGGTGAAATCCGCATCGTCGGCCTGTTCACGTCGACGGCTTACACGCGGTCGGCGCGCGGCATTCCCTATTTGCGGCGCAAGATCGATGCCGTCCTGCGGCGCGCCGGTTTCGACCCTGGCGGCCATTCCGGCAAGGCGCTGGTCAACGTGCTGGAAACCTACCCGCGCGACGAGCTGTTCCAGATCGATGAAGACACGCTGCATCGATTCGCGCTGATCGTTCTGCGGCTCGATGAACGCCCGCGCTTGCGGGTGCTGCCGCGGCGGGACCGCTTCGACCGTTTCGTTTCAATCCTCGTCTATGTGCCGCGCGAGCGTTACGACAGCGCCATCCGCTCCGAGATCGGCGCATATCTCGCCGGAGCCTATAACGGTCGGGTCTCCGCCTATTATCCGTTTTTCCCGGAAGGCCCGCTGGTGCGCGTGCATTACATCATCGGCCGCAGCGGCGGCGCGGCGCCGAATCCGGAGCGCGCCGTGCTCGAGCGCGCAGTCGGTCAGATCGTGCGCACCTGGAGCGATGGGCTTGCCGACGCGCTTGCCGAGGCTTTCGAGGCCCAACGCGCGCAGGCGCTGTTCCAACGTTACCGCGACGCCTTTTCCGCCGGCTACCGCGAAGTCTGCCGGCCGTCGACCGCGGTAGAGGATATCCGGATCATTGAAGGCTTGTCGTCGGAGCGGCCGCTGGACGTCAATTTCCATATCCGCTCGGCGCCGGATGGCGGCGGGATCGGACTCAAGGTCTGGAGCTGCGCGCGGCCGATTCCCTTGTCCGAGCGGGTCCCGGTTTTGGAAAACATGGGGTTCCGCGTCGTCGACGAGCGCACCGAGCACATCCAGCCGGGGGAAGGCGAGCCCGGCGTCTGGTTCCACGACATGTTGCTGCAGCGCGCCGACGGCCAAGCCGATCTCGGCGACGCCAAGGACCGGCTGGAAGCCCTGTTCCTCAAAGTCATGGGCGGCTTGGCCGAGGACGACGGCTACAATTCGCTGGTGCTGCGCGCGGGCCTGCCTTGGCGCGACATCGTGCTGCTGCGGGCGATCTCGCGGTTTCTGCGCCAGATCAGCATTCCATTTTCGCAAGATTACATGTGGGCGACGCTGCGCAAGCATGCCACCATCGCCGCTGTCATCGTCGACCTGTTTCATGCCCGCTTCGATCCGGCCGGCGCGGCGCCGCGCCGCGCGGCGCGCCAGGACGAAATCAGGTCGGCGATCGAAGCCGCTTTGCAAAAGGTGGCCAGTCTCGACGAGGACCGCATCCTGCGGCGCTTCATCAATGCTGTGAATGCCGCGCTGCGCACGAATTTCTATCAGATCGACACGCGCGGCCAGCCGAAGGACGTGATTGCGATCAAATTCGACAGCCGCAAGCTCGACGATATGCCGTTGCCGCGGCCGCTCTATGAAATCTTCGTCTATTCGCCGCGCGTAGAGGGCGTGCATCTGCGTTTCGGCAAGGTGGCGCGCGGCGGCATCCGCTGGTCGGACCGGCCGCAGGATTTCCGCACCGAGATATTGGGGCTAGTCAAAGCGCAACAGGTGAAGAACGCCGTTATCGTGCCGGTCGGCGCCAAGGGCGGGTTCGTGCCGAAGCATATGCCCGCCGGCGGGCCGCGCGAGGCGATCCAGGCGGAAGGCGTCGCCGCTTACAAGCTCTTCATCTCGGCGCTGCTCGACATCACCGACAATCTCGACATGCAACAGGTGGTGCCGCCGGAAAGGGTGGTGCGCCACGACGACGACGATCCTTATCTGGTGGTCGCCGCCGACAAAGGCACGGCGACCTTTTCCGATATTGCCAATGCCATTTCGATCGCGCGCCATTTCTGGCTGGGCGATGCTTTCGCTTCCGGAGGCTCGGCGGGTTACGACCACAAGAAGATGGGCATCACCGCGCGCGGCGCCTGGGAAGCGGTGAAGCGCCATTTCCGCGAAATGAACGTGGACATTGGCGCGATGCCGTTCACTGTCGCCGGGGTCGGCGATATGTCCGGCGATGTCTTCGGCAACGGCATGCTGCGCGAACGCACCATCAAGCTCGTCGCCGCCTTCGATCACCGAGACATTTTCCTCGATCCCGCACCCGATCCCGAAAGGAGCTTTGCCGAGCGCAAGCGGCTATTCGATCTGCCGCGCTCGAGCTGGCAGGACTATGACAAGGCCTTGATTTCCAAGGGCGGCGGCGTCTTCCCGCGCGGCGCCAAGGAAATCCCGGTATCGCAGGAAGTCGCCGCGTTATTGGAGTTGGCGCCGGGCAAAGCGACGCCGCCGGAGTTGATCAAGGCGATTCTCAAGATGCCGGTCGATCTTCTCTGGTTCGGCGGCATCGGCACGTATGTGCGTGCCTCAAGCGAAACCGACGACAGCGTAGGCGACCGCGCCAACGATGCGGTTCGCGTCCGCGCCGCGGAGTTGCGCTGCAAGGTGATCGGAGAGGGCGCCAACCTCGGCATGACGCAGCGCGGCCGGGTGGAGGCGGCGATGCACGGCATCCGCCTCAACACCGACGCCATCGACAATTCGGCCGGGGTCAATACCTCCGATGTCGAGGTGAATATCAAGATCGCCCTGAGCCTGCCCTTGCGCGATGGCCGGCTGTCGCTGGAAGCGCGCAACGCATTGCTGGTGGAGATGACGGAGGAGGTTGCAGCGCTGGTGTTGCGCAACAACTATCTGCAAACGCTGGCGCTGTCGCTTTCGGAAAAGCGCAGGCTCGAGGAACTCGGCTTTCTCGAACGGCTGATGCAGATTCTGGAAACGCGCGGCGAGCTCGACCGCGCGGTCGAATTCCTGCCCGACGCCGTCGAACTGGCCGAGCGGCGCAAGCGGCACAAGGCTCTCACGCGGCCGGAGCTCGCGGTGCTGATGGCCTATGCCAAGCTCTCGCTTTACGCGGAATTGCTCGAATCGCGCGTGCCCGATGATCCCTATCTCGGCCGAGAGCTCGCGCGCTACTTCCCGACGCCGCTGTCGGCGCAATTTCCCGATGCGCTGGAGAAGCATCGTCTGCGCCGGGAGATCATCGCCACCCAGCTCGCCAATTCAATGATCAATCGCGGCGGTCCGAGTCTCGTCGTGCGCATCGCCGACCAGACCGGCGCATCGGCGGCGGATATTGCCGCGGCCTTTGCCGCGGTCCGCGACAGCTACGGCATGCCGGCGCTGAACGACGAGATCAACGCGCTCGACGCCAAGATAGACGGCGCCTTGCAGCTTGAGCTCTATGCCACGGTGGAGGATTTGCTGCTCGACCGGCTCGTCTGGTTCTTGCGCACCGTCGACCTGCAACAGGGATTGGCCGGCGTTATCGAACATTATCGGCAGGGCATCGAGGAGGTCGCCGCCACGCTGGTTGAGGCGCTGCCGCAAGAGGAAGCCGCGCGCCGGCAAAAGCGCGCCGCGGACCTGGTCCAGGGCGGCGTGCCGCAATCGCTGGCGCAGCGGATCGCCGATCTGCCGTTGCTGAAAGCCGCGCCCGACATCGTCCTGGTCGCTAAGCGAACCGAGTGCAAAGTCGCGGATGTGACCACCACCTATTTCGCCGCCGAATCCTATTTCCGCCTCGGCCGCATCATTGCCACGGCGCGCGGGATCGCGGTGACCGATTATTTCGACCGGCTGGCGCTCGATCGCGCGCTCGACGGCATCGGCGAGGCCGAACGCCGGATCACCGCGGCAATGATGCAGGCGGACGGCGCGGGCGATGCCGCGGTGCAGGCCTGGATCAAGCCCCGCGCCGCCGAGGTCGACCGCATCCGCGGCGCCGTGCACGAGATCGCCGGCTCCGGGCTGACGCTGTCGAAGCTCACGGTGGCGGCGAGCATGCTCGGCGATCTGGCGAAACAATAATCAATGCCGGAAGTGCCGCGTCGCGGTGAATACCATGGCGATGCCGTGGTCGTCGGCGGCCTTGATCACCTCGTCGTCGCGCACCGAGCCGCCGGGCTGAATCACCGCGGTGGCGCCGGCTTCGATGGCCACTAACAATCCGTCGGCGAAGGGAAAGAAGGCATCCGAGGCGACGACCGAGCCTTTGGTCAAAGGCGCCGCAAGCTTCGATTCCTTCGCCGCGTCTTCCGCCTTGCGGGCGGCGATGCGCGCGGAATCGACGCGGCTCATCTGCCCGGCGCCGATGCCCACCGTGGCCAGATTTTTGGCATAGACGATGGTGTTCGACTTCACGTGCTTGGCAACACGAAAGGCGAAGCGCAAGTCGCGCAGCTCGGCATCGGTGGGTGCGCGCCGAGTCACGACTTTCAATACCATGTTGTCCACGACCGCGTTGTCGCGCGACTGCACCAGGAGGCCGCCGGCTACGGTCTTCGCGGTCAGGCCGGCGGCGCGCGGATCGGGCAGCCCGCCGGCCAGCAGCAGACGCAGGTTCTTCTTGGCGCCAACAATGCGAATGGCTTCCTCGCTGGCCTCCGGGGCGATGATCACTTCGGTGAAGATTTCGGTGATCGCCTTCGCCGCTTCCGCGTCGAGCGTCCCATTGAGCGCGACGATGCCGCCGAAGGCCGAAGTCGGATCGCAGGCAAGCGCCTTGCGGTAGGCCTCGAGCAGCGTCGCGCCCTCCGCCACGCCGCATGGATTGGCATGCTTGACGATCACGACCGCGGGCGTGCGCTTGGGGTCGAACTCCGCCACGCATTCATAGGCCGCGTCGGTATCGTTGATATTGTTGTAGGAAAGCTGCTTGCCTTGCACCTGCCGCGCCGTCGCCACGCCGAAGCGCTGTTCGGGCGTGCGGTAGAACGCGGCGCTTTGGTGCGGGTTTTCGCCGTAGCGCAAAGATTCGGCGAGCTTACCGCCGACGGCGCGGAAAGCCGGGGCGGATTCGCCCATCTGCTCGGCAAACCAGTTGGCAATGGCGGCGTCATAGACCGCTGTGCGCGCAAAGGCCTTGGCGGCGAGCTTTTTACGGGTGTCGAGCGCGGTCGCGCCGTTGTTGGCCTTCAGCTCGGCGAGAAGCTCGTCGTAATCCGCGGCATCGACCACAACGGCGACGTCGGCATGGTTCTTGGCGGCGGCGCGGATCATGGCCGGGCCGCCGATGTCGATGTTCTCGATGCATTCGTCGAATCCGGCGCCTTTGGCGACGGTTTCCTCGAAGGGATAAAGGCTGACGACGAGGAGATCGATCGGTACGATGCCGTGCGTCTTCATCGCCGCGGCATGCGCCTTGTTGCCGCGGACGGCGAGCAGCCCGCCGTGAATTTTCGGATGCAGCGTCTTGACCCGGCCATCCATCATTTCCGGAACACCGGTGATCTCGGAAACGTCGACGACCTTCAACCCCGCCTCGGTCAGCATCTTGGCGGTGCCGCCGGTGGAAAGCAGCTCGACTCCAAGTCCGGCGAGCGCCCTGGCGAAAGGGACGAGGCCGGACTTGTCGGAAACCGACACAAGGGCCCTCTTGATGGGGCGCGGGGAAGCGGTCATGGGCTCGGCAACTCCGATTACAGTGGCAACTCGGGCTGATGCGCGCGGGCACCGCGCTCGCTGGGAGCGGACGGCGCGACATGGGAGAAGCTCCAGCGCACCTGCGCGGCGTCACGCGCGCGGCCATATATCACAATCTGGACCGTGCGCCTCGGGCCATCGGCGCCGGCGAGATATACGCTTTCCTCAATCTCGACCGGGCGGTCGTAGGCGCTGAAGGTCCAAACCTGCTTGTCCGGCATCAGCAGCATGACTCCGTGGCCATCGCTAAGGCGGTTGGCTTTGACCGTGGGATGCAGATGGAAACGCACGGCAAAGTCGTCGCGGTCCTTGGCACGGAAGGCCTCGCCGCGGGCCGGCTCGAAGGAATCCTCGCCTTCGAGCCGGCTGCCGTCGCGCATCAACATCAGCGAGCGGCGGTGTATGACGTTGTTGGACGCGGCATAGCCGTCATGGGACGCTTGCAGCAGCACGGCGTCGCCGCGATCGTCGCGGGAAAGCCTCAGCTCCGCGGGGCCGGCAAGAATCGGCGCCCCGCCGAGCAGCCGCCGCAGCGGCGTCCATTCCAGGAAGCGGCACGAGGGGGCGTCATCGACGGTTACGGTCGAATGCGCCGCGGTGGCGCGCGCGACCTGGCGCCAGGTTTCGCGGCTGGTGGTGGGAACGCCGCAGTTGACGATGATGCGTTGCGCCTTGGCCGATAGTTCGAACGACAAGCAGCCGGCGTGCGCCTCGTGACTCACCGCGAGCGGCGGCGGCCGCCCGGCATCCATCAGCAGCACCACCTCCGACGCGTCGATGCGCTGATAGCCGGAATGTGGAGCGTTGGCGACGGGAGTGCCACGCGCGTCGTCGTAGGCGAGGACGGTAGCGAGCAGATCGGGCTGCGTCGCGCCCATGCCATTGAAATGCGCAAAGTTGCCGTCGCCGTGTCGAAAAAATCGCAGCATCGGCATCATGCGATTGATCGCGCGCAGCAGAGACGCGGGCGGCGAAAGGTTGCGGGAAAAGAATGCCTGCCGCAGCGGCAGCAGGTCGAGCAGGAGATCGCTCAATACGTCGGCGTTGCGGCTGATATGCCCGCCGTCGGGAAGGATCTGCCGGTCCAGCTCCGCCACCAGCAGGCGCACGGTCTTACGCAGATGCCGCCCCTGGCCGGCGAGGCACAGCGCGGCGAAAGTGAGCGCGAAGAGGGCTTGCAGCCGCGCGGCGCCGTCTCGCGTCGCGCGGAAATTGCCGCGCAGATAGCGCACCTGCCGCGTCAGGCTGCGGATGAAGCGGCGATAGAATTGCACGTCCGCGTCATTGAGTAGCATCGGCGAGTGACTGAGCCAGGCGACGATGCGGCGCGAAAGAATATCGGGGCGCCAGCCAATGACGTGCCACGAGCCTTGCAGCGAGATCCATTCGTCGATCAGCGCGCGGCCGTTTTGCCGGGTGATGCCGGAATCGGCGGCGCGCAAATGCCGCAACCAGCCGAAGCTCAAGACCCCGACCGCCCATTCGTCGGACGCCGGAGCGATGTCGAAGGGCGAGTGGCCGTCGCAGATCACGACCTTGCCGGCGAAGGCAAAACGGCCGGCATAGATTTCCGCAGCACGGGTGGCGTCGGCGGTGCGCAGATCCTGCGGGGCGATGATGAGCCGGTCGCTCTTACCCAGCGCGTAGCGCCAGCGCAGCAGCGGTTGGCCGTTGAGGCGGGCAGCCAATTTGTGCAGCCCGACACGGAATAAAAGCGCGGTCAGCTTCGCGCGCTCGGCGAGCGATACGCGCGCCATCAACGTCCTCGTTCCTGCCGCGGGCGCCCGCTGTCCCGCCGAAACTCGATACCATAGCCAAGCCCCGAGACGCTAATTGCCATGGTCCAATTACCGGAAAACATGGGGGAAATGCTATCCGCGCAGCCGGGCGGCGTAAAATCCGTCCATGCCGGCGAATCGCGGATCGGGATCGGGCAGATGAAACGGCAGCGTGCGCAGATCGCCTTCGGCGGTCAGGAGCTCGGCGAGGCCGCCGACCTCGGCGGGGCCGATGGGGACGCGCCGCAGGCGAGGCTCGCGCGCGAGCAGCGCCGTCACCTGATCGATGCTCTCCTCCGGCTCGAGCGAACAGACGCAATAGAGCAACGTGCCGCCCGGCTTGAGCAGCGCGAGCGCATGGTCGAGCAATCGCCTTTGCAGAGCGGATAGCGCTGCCAAGTCCCTCTCGCGCTTGAGCCAGACGATGTCGGGATGACGGCGGATGGTTCCGGTCGAGGAGCAGGGCGCATCGAGCAGGATGGCGTCGAAAGGAGCGGCGCTCCATTGCGTCGCATCGGCCGCCACGGCGTCCGCGCGCAATTGAAGCCGCGCCAGATTTTCCCGCAGCCGCGCCAGCCGGCTTTCGGAACGGTCGACCGCCGTGACGTCGGCGCCGGCATGGGCAAGTTGCGCGGTCTTGCCGCCGGGCGCCGCGCAAAGGTCGGCCACGCGCAGGCCGCGGACATCGCCAAGCAGCCGCGCCGGCAAAGCCGCCGCCGCATCCTGCACCCACCAAGCGCCTTCGGCGAAGCCGGGCAATGCCGCGACGCGGCCTGCGGCGATCGTGCGTACGGTTCCAGTGGGGAGCAGGCGGCCTTGCAGCCGTTCCGCCCATTCCGGCGCATGATCTTTCACGGTGAGATCGAGCGCCGCTTCCTGCGCATTCGCCTGCGCGATGCGCCGCGCGGGTTCCGCGCCGTAATGGCGTTGCCAGCGCGCCAGCAGCCAGGGCGGCGTATCGAGCGTGGCGTCCAAAGCGGCCAGCCGGGTCCGGCCCTCGCGCGCGACCCGCCGCAGCACCGCGTTGATCAGCCCTGCGTAATGCAAGGCGCGCTTGTCCGCTTGTGCCGTTCGCACCGCGAGATCGACGGCGGCATGATCGGGAACTTCCAGCCAGAGAATTTGCGCGGCGCCGATCAACAATGCCGTCTCCACGCGCGGGGCCTGGCCCGGCAGGCCGCGCGGCAGGAAGAGCGACAGCAGATGCCGCAAAGTGCCGAGGCGGCGCAGCACCGTTGCGGACAACCGTCGCACCAAAGCGCGGTCGCGATCCTCCAAGGCGGCGAAATCGGTGCGCGCGTCGAGCTGCTCGTCGAGCAGGCGCTTGCGAAGCAGCACGCCTTCCAGGATTTCGGCGGCTATGCGCCGTGCGGCGAAGCCGGGCGGCGCGGTACGGCGCTTCAGCGGCGAAGGGGCCATGCCGTCCCCTCGCACAAAGCCGCGTGGGAAGCGAGTTCGGGCAACGGGGAGCCGCGGCATCGCCACCTTCTCAACTGTGGATTGCATGGCTTGCAAACTGCGCGACTCAGCTTCATAGTAGGACTATGTTCCTTCGAATCGGATATCTGTCCGCTCCGCGGTTGCCGCTTTGGCTAATGGCCGCCGCTTTCGCGGCTGGATTGGCCGGCGGATCCTATCTCGACTTCGGCAAGCGCGGCGCGGTGGCTGTCACGTCCGCGCGCGGAGAGGAAGCCGCGTCACCGGTCCCGGCACCTTCGGCTGGACACGGTGGCTATCCCGCCGAAGTGTTGCGGGTGACCGATGGCGACACGTTCGAAGCGCGCGTCGGTGTCTGGCCGGGCATCGCCATCACCACGCGGGTGCGGCTGCGCGGGATCGACACGCCGGAACTGAAGGCGCGCTGCGCCGAAGAGCGCAGCAAGGCGGAAGCCGCTCGCGCCGCGCTGGCGAAAATCCTGCAGCAAGGCCGCGTCGAAATCAGCGCCGTCGCCATCGACAAATTCGGCGGCCGCGTCGATGCCGACGTGTCCACCTTGTCGACGCCGGATGTCGCCGCCGCATTGCTTCAGGCCGGCCTCGGCCGTCCTTATGGCGGCGGCCGCCGCGACGCCTGGTGCTCCTGAAAACGGACGGCGCCTTCTCTTTGCAATGGGGGATGACACTCCTTCGCCGAGCCGGTAGGCAGGCGTGTCGGCCGGAAGGGGTATCCATTGGGCGCGCCGCAACGCTTGCATGATTTCAAACGGCTGCTCGCCCATGCCCGCGAGCAGCTCGGCCTCGATATCGGCTTTGTGCTCTGGGACGGCAGCACCGTTCCCGGCGATCTCGCTGCCGGCGCCTTCGCCATGGTTTTTGCCGACGAGGGCGTCGTCGCGGCGTTGATACGGCGTCCGAAGATCGACACGCTGGCCAATTTATGGGTGAGCGGCCGCCTCGATCTGCGCAACGGTTCGCTCTTCGATCTTGCGGCGCGACGCCCGAGAGTCGGCCTGCGCGGATTGAAGGCGAAGCTCGATAAATCGCTCTTGCTGAAATGCCTGCTCGATTTTCTGTTGGTATCGCGCGGCGGCCCCTGGCCGCTGGATGCGGTGCGCGGCGACAAAGCGCGCAGCGGCAGCGAGCGCTCCAACAAGGCGAATATCGAATATCACTACGATGTCTCCAACGATTTCTATGCGCTCTTTCTCGATCCGGAGATGGTCTATAGCTGCGCCTATTTCGGCGAATGGCATAACGACATCGCCAAGGCCCAGCGCGATAAGCTCGACATGATCTGCCGCAAGCTGCGGCTGAAACCCGGCGAGTCGTTCCTCGACGTCGGCTGCGGCTGGGGTGCGCTCATCTGCCACGCGGCTCAGCATTACGGCGTGCGCGCGCACGGCGTGACCTTGGCGGAGAATCAATATGCCTATGCCATGGAGAAAGTCGCGCGGCTCGGGCTTCGGGATCGCGTCACGCTCGAGCTGAAGGATTACACGCGGCTCGACGGAAGCTTCGACAAGATAGCCTCCATCGGCATGTTCGAGCACGTGGGCCTTGCGCATCACGGCGCTTATTTCGCGGCTATCCAGCGCCTGCTTACCCCCAGGGGTCTCTATCTGCATCACGCCATCGCTCGCGCCGCCAAGGGCGACGAGCGGCGCTTTCGCCGCAAGCGGCCGGAAGCGGCGGCGATCGCGCGCTACATCTTTCCCGGCGGCGAACTCGATCATATCGGCATGTCGCTCGCCAACCTGGAGCGGCACGGCTTCGAAGTGCACGACGTCGAGGCCTGGCGCGAGCATTACGCGCGCACGACGCGCCTGTGGCACGATCGCCTGCTCGCCAATTTTGACGCCGCGGCACGTGAGGTCGGCGGCGTCAAGACGCGCCTGTGGCTCGCCTATCTTGCCGGCGTCTCGCTCGCCTTCGAGCGCAACACATTGCGGATTTTCCAGACCTTGGTTTCCAAGCGGGCCCGCGGCCCATCCGGCTTGCCGCCGTCGCGGGCGGATCTGTACCGCTGACGATGCCTTGAAGGCGCTAGCGGGTCACGATCACCGGCGTGCCGACCTGCACGCGGTCGTACAAATCCACGACATCGTTGTTATACATGCGAATGCAGCCATGCGACACGAAATGGCCGATCAGGCTCGGCTGATTGGTGCCGTGGATCGCGTATTCGTCGCCGGCAAGCGTCATCGCCGCGGCGCCCATTGGATTGCTCGGCGACCCCGCCGGAATCACATCAGGCACGGCCGGATTCTCAAGCTTGATCATTTCCGGCGGCGACCACGCCGGGCGCACGTATTTCCCGGTGATGTAGGTGTCGCCTTCCCACTGCATGCCGGCGCGGCCGACGCCGACCGGATAGCGGATCGCCTGACCGGGCGCGACAACATAATAAAGCCGGCGCTGCTGGGTTTTGACGACGATGGTGCCGGGAGGCGCCTCGTTGAAGCGCACCAGTTCTCCGGCCGCCTCGGCCGGCCGCGCTGCGACAAACGAGAAACAAAAACTCGCGGTCAGAAACAGGCCGCAGAGGACACGGGTGATACGCATGACCCCCTCGCAAGGCTGCTACCACTAACGTCAATCCGCCGTCTTCGTTCCCAAATTCCAGGCGATGTCTAATTTTACCGCCGCCGTTATCCGCCGAATAACCGCTTCAGAAGTCCGCCCGATTCCTGCTTGGCGGCGGGCCTTTCGCTGAGCGGCGGCTCTTTTGGCGGCGCCGGGCTGGCCTGCCCCTTGGCGGCGGGCTGCTGCGGCGGCGTCGCGTCGCCGGGCGCGGCTTTTTTGTTCTGCCGGTTGTTGACCAGATCGGTGACCACGGTCGGGTCGGCCAGCGTCGAGATGTCGCCGAGGTTGCTGAAATCGTCTTCGGCGATCTTGCGCAGGATGCGGCGCATGATT
This sequence comes from Xanthobacteraceae bacterium, assembly GCA_035652315.1. Taxonomy (GTDB): domain Bacteria; phylum Pseudomonadota; class Alphaproteobacteria; order Rhizobiales; family Xanthobacteraceae; genus CANKHA01. The sequence goes on from DASREA010000002.1 coordinate 78,399, forward strand.
TTGCCGGAACGCGTTTTCGGCAGGGTGGGCGAGAATTGAATGACGTCGGGCGACGCGATCGGGCCGATCTCCTTGCGCACCCAGGCCACCAATTCCTGGCGCAGTTCGTCGCTCGGCGTCTCGCCCGCCATCAGCGTCACATAGGCGTAGATGCCTTGGCCTTTGATCGGGTGAGGGAAGCCGACCACCGCGGATTCCGAAACCTTGGCATGGGCGACCAGCGCGCTCTCCACCTCGGCGGTGCCCAAGCGGTGCCCGGCGACATTGATGACGTCATCGACGCGGCCGGTGATCCAGTAATAACCGTCGGCGTCGCGGCGGACGCCGTCGCCGGTGAAGTATTTGCCGGGATAAGCCTTGAAGTAGGTGTCGACGAAGCGTTGGTGGTCGCCATAAACGGTACGCATTTGTCCCGGCCAGGAATCGGCAAGCACCAGATTGCCGGCGGCCTCGCCTTCGAGCACCTGGCCGTTGGCATCGACGACCTGCGGCACGATGCCGAAGAAAGGCCGCGTCGCCGACCCCGGCTTCAACCGCGTCGCTCCGGGCAACGGCGTAATCAGGATGCCGCCCGTCTCCGTCTGCCACCAGGTATCGACGATGGGGCAACGGTCCTCGCCGACCACGTGATAGTACCACTCCCAAGCCTCCGGGTTGATCGGCTCGCCGACGGTGCCGAGGAGCTTCAGCGATTTGCGCGAGGTGCGCTTCACCGGCTCGGCGCCCGCCTGCATCAGGGCGCGGATCGCTGTCGGCGCGGTGTAGAAGATGTTGACCTTGTGCTTGTCGATGACCTCCCAGAAACGGGAGTTGCTCGGATAATTGGGCACGCCTTCGAACATCAGCGTGACCGCGCCGTTGGCGAGCGGCCCATACACGATGTAGCTGTGTCCGGTGACCCAGCCGACGTCGGCGGTGCACCAATAGATGTCGCCGTCGTGATAATCGAAGACGTATTGATGCGTCATCGAGGTAAACAGCAGGTAGCCGCCGGTCGTGTGCAGCACGCCCTTCGGCTTTCCGGTCGATCCCGAGGTGTAAAGGATGAACAGCGGATCTTCGGCGCCGGTATCCTCGCAGGGACAATCCGCCGAAACCGTGCTCGCGACCTCGTCGTAGTAGACGTCGCGGCGCGGCTTCATCTCCACGGCGCCCCCGGTACGCCTGACCACGATCACCGAATTGACGCCGCCGGCGCGCTCGCAGGCTTCATCGGTATTGGCCTTCAGCGGAATCTTCCGTCCGCCGCGAATGCCTTCGTCGGCGGTGATGACGACCGTCGATTGGCAATCGCTGATGCGGCCGGCGAGCGAGTCGGGCGAGAAGCCGCCGAACACCACCGAATGGATGGCGCCGATCCGCGCGCAGGCAAGCATGGCAAAGGCGGCTTCGGGGATCATCGGCAGATAGATCGTGACCCGGTCGCCTTTACGCACGCCGCGCGCTTTCAGCACGTTGGCGAATTTGCAGACCTCGGCGTGGAGCTGCCGGTAGGTGAATTTCCTGTCGTCCTTCGGATCGTCGCCTTCCCAGATGATGGCCACCTGGTCGCCGCGCGTGGCCAGATGGCGGTCAATGCAATTGTAGGCGGCGTTCAGCGCGCCGTCCTCGAACCATTTGATGAAAACGTTATGAGGATCGTATGAGGTATTTTTGACTTTCGAAAACGGCTTGGTCCAATGCAGCCGCTTTGCCTGTTCCGCCCAGAAGCCGTTCGGATCGTTCACCGAACGCGCGTACATTTCTTTGTATTTGGCGTCGTTGATGTAAGCGCGTTGGGCCCATTCGGCCGGGACATCGTAGATTTTTTCCTGCATTCAATCCTCCCACGCGCAGCTCAGGGGGAGCCGCAGAGAGCCGATACCTCACGGGTCCAACCATTATGCGACGGCCGCGCGACGAGCGGCAAGCCGCCCGCTCTTGCGACTTATGTTGGTGATCGCGTCAGCCCGGAGCCAGCAGGCCCAGCACCACACCCATGACCAGCAGGACCAGAAGCCAGTGGCCGCCGTCGATGAGCAACAGGCGGCGGTCGCGTCCGGCGAAGCTGTTATTAACGATCAGCGTGGTCATGACGAAGCCGAGCCAGACAAAGGCGCCCGAGATGACCGCGTTCCTGACGGTGAACTGGCCGGGGCCGAGATGGGCGACGAGCCCGGCCAAAACCCAGGCCATGACGATCTGCGCCAGAAAGGCGAGCACGAAGGGCAGGTAGAAACCCGGCTCGTTCTGCGCCTTCTTCATCTTCGCGGCTGACACGCCCGCCGCTTCCTGCCACACCCGGCCGAAAACTGTGTACCAAACCGCGCCCACCAGCCAGCCGGCGACGGCCGCGAGAATGATGCCGAGATAACTGACGCCGCCAAAGGTCATCGCAGCCTCCTATTCAGGCCCGCCGCATTATGGCTTCAGCCCGCCCATGCGGCAAATCGTCTGCCATTGCGCATCGGATACCGGCTGCACCGAAAGCCGGCCGTATTTGACCAGGGCCATGTCCGCGAGCGTAGGCTCGGCTTTGACCGCAGCGAGCGTGACCGGCTTGGGCAGCGGCTTATCGGCGATGGTCTGCACCGCAACCCAGTCGCCTTCCTTGGCGCTCGGATCGGGGAACGCCTCGCGGATGATTTCGCCGATGCCGACGATCCGCTTCTCCTCCCCGGTATGGTAGAAAAAAAACTTCTCACCCTTTTTCATTTCCTGCAAATGCCGCCGCGCCGCGAAATTGCGCACGCCGCTCCACGGCTCGCCCTTTTTTCCGCGCTTGACCTGATCGGCCCAGGAAAATTCCTCCGGCTCGGTTTTCAGCAGCCAGTAAGCCATCGCTTCACTCCATCCCCACCGGCCGCATGAGCAACGATTGAATGGCCTGATCGAGATCCAGGCGTCCGTCGACCACCGCGGCCACGGCGGCGCAGATCGGCATTTCCACCTCCGCCGCCTGCGCCATCTCGGCAACAACCGACGCGGTGAACACGCCTTCGGCCAATTTGGTCATGGCCGCCGCTTCCTTCGGCGCCGTGCCGCGCCCCAGCGCGAGCCCGAGAGAAAAATTGCGCGATTGCTCGCTCGAGCAGGTGAGGATGAGATCGCCGAGGCCGGATAGCCCGACCAAAGTTTCCGGGCGGGCGCCGAGTGCCTTGCCAAGCCGCGACAGCTCGGCGAAGCCGCGCGTCGTGAGCGCCGCCGCGGCGCTGGCGCCGAGTCCGCGCCCCGCGACGATCCCCGCCGCGATCGCCAACACGTTCTTGGTGGCGCCGCCGATTTCCACGCCGCGCACGTCGGTCGATTGATAGGGACGAAAAGTCGGCGAATGCAGCGCCGCCGACAGGTCCGCGGCCAGGTCTTCGTCATGGGCCGCCAGGGTGACCGCGGCCGGCAACCCGCGCGCCACTTCCGCGGCAAAGCTCGGCCCCGACAGAATCGCCGGCCGCGCCTGCGGCACAGTCTCCGCGATTACCTCGGTCATGAATTTGCGGCTGCCGCGTTCGATCCCCTTGGCGCAGGCGATCACCGGCGTGCCGGCCGCAAGATAAGCCCTCAGCGCCCCGCCGACGCCGCGCAGCGATTGCGCCGGGACCGCCAGCAGGACGGCGTCGCTTGCTGCGGCTTCGGCAAGTCCCGCGGTCACGGCGATGCGCGGATCGAGCTTGATACCGGCGAGATATTCGCTCTCGCGCGTCCGCTGCAGCCGCGCCGCTTTATCGTCATTGCGCAGCCATAGCGTCACGCGGCGGCCGGCGCGCTGGGCCACGCCGGCGAGCGCCGTCCCCCAGGCGCCCGCTCCCAATATGCCGATGTGGTCGAAAGCCATTCGCGCCTCGGTCAGGCACGCCGCCCGGTGCGATAGCGCGGTTCTGCTTGCGCACCACGGACTTCATCGAGCGGCCAGCGGGCGCGCGCGGAAATATCGAGCGGATCGGTAAGGCCGAGTGCCAGACGCTCGCAACCGGCCCACGCGATCATGGCGCCGTTATCGGTGCAAAGCTCGGCGGGCGGCAATACCAGCGCGGTGCCGAACTCGAAGGCGACGCGTTGCAAGACTCTGCGCAGCACCTGATTGGCGGCGACGCCGCCCGCCGCCACCAAGGCCGTCGGCGCGCCGTAACGTTCGCGGAAGACCCGCAATCCGGCGCGCAGGCGATCCATCACCACGTCGACCACCGCTTGCTGGAAGGAAGCACAGAGATCGGCCACATCCTGATCGTCGAGCGGCGCGATCTTTTCCGCTTCGAGCCGCAAGGCGGTCTTCAGACCGGACAGCGAAAAGTCGGGCTCGCGGCGGCCATGCATCGGCCGCGGCAAACCGAACCGGCGGGAATCGCCCGAGGCCGCCTCCTTCTCCACCTGCGGTCCGCCCGGATAGCCGAGGCCGAGCAGCTTCGCCGTCTTGTCAAAAGCCTCGCCGATAGCGTCGTCCACCGTCGTTCCGAGGCGCACATAGTCGCCGACCCCGAGCACGGCGACGATCTGGGTGTGGCCCCCGGAAGCGAGAAACAGACAATAGGGAAACGCCGTGGCATCCGTCAGCCGCGCGGTGAGCGCGTGCGCTTCGAGATGATTGACGGCAATGAGAGGCTTTTTGCGCACCAGCGCGATCGCCTTGGCGGTGGTCAATCCGACGAGCACGCCGCCCACCAGGCCGGGCCCGGCGGCGGCGGCAACCGCATCGAGCGCTTCAAATCCGCATTGCGCCTTTTCCATCGCTGTCACGATGATGCGGTCGATCATCTCGACATGGGCGCGCGCGGCGATCTCCGGCACGACGCCGCCGAAGGCCGCATGCTCCTTGATCTGGGAAAGGACGATATTGGAAAGGATGCGGCCGCGCCCGTCGTCCTGGCGCTCGACGAGGGCCGCTGCCGTCTCGTCGCAGGTCGTCTCGATGCCGAGGACTATCATCCCGCCTTCCGGAAGTGTTTGGTCAGGCCGCCGGCCTGCTTTCCATTTCCAATCCGGTGCCTATGATCGCGGCCGGCCGGCTCTTCGATGAAACCGGCGTAGCATTGCGAGGTCCTATGACGCAATCCTCGGTCGCGCCGGCGCTCGTGCACATCGGCTCGCGCGGCAGTCCGCTGGCGCTCGCGCAGGCGCGCGCGGTGCGCGGCCGTCTTGCCGCCGTCCACGGGATCGACGCCGACCATATCCCGATCGAGGCGATCCGCACTACCGGGGACCAAATACAGGATCGGCCCTTGGCCCAGGCCGGCGGCAAGGGTCTCTTCACCAAGGAAATCGAAGAGGCGCTGCTTACCGGCCGTATCGATCTCGCGGTGCATTCGGCCAAGGACGTACCCGCGACTTTGCCGCCGGGACTCGTCCTTTGCGCCTATTTGCCGCGCGAGGATCCGCGCGACGTCTTCATCAGCGCCAAAGCCAAGGCCCTGCGCGACCTGCCGCCTGGCGCCGCCGTCGGCACGGCGTCGCTGCGGCGTCAGGCGCTGGTCAAGCGGTTGCGTCCCGACGTTGAAATCGTTCCGCTGCGCGGCAATGTCGAAACGCGGCTGCGCAAGATCAGCGCAGGCGAGGCTGATGCCACCGTTCTTGCGCTCGCCGGGCTGAAGCGTCTCGATTTGGCCGGCGCGGCGGCAACGGTGCTGGATATCGATGAATTCCTTCCCGCGGTCGGGCAGGGCGCGATCGTCGTGCAGACCCGCGAGGACGACGCGCGAACGCGCGCGCTCGTCGCCCCGATCGCCGACGCCGACACGGCCGTCGCTTTGGCCGCCGAGCGCGCATTTCTTTCCGTGCTCGACGGCTCCTGCCGGACACCGATCGCCGGCTATGCCGTTGTGAATGGGAACAATGTGCGATTTCGCGGCCTGATTCTGAAACCCGACGGCAGCCAATCCTTCGAGACGGAACGTAGCGGACGGCGGAGCGACGCCGCAGCAATCGGCGCCGATGCCGCGCAGGAATTGAAACGGCGGGGCGGCGCCGGGTTCTTTGGCGAGGCTTGAAATGCGGCTTCTCGTGACTCGGCCTGAGCCAGACGCGCAGCGCACTGCGTCGGCCTTGCGGCAGGGCGGGCACCACGTGACCGTGGCACCGCTGCTGCGGATCGAGCCGGTCGCGGCGAATCTCGGGTCCGGTCCCTGGGATGGCCTGGTGATGACCAGCGCCAACTCATGCCGTGCCAGCGTTCAACATCCGCAGCGGCGGCAACTGCTGGATCTGCCGGTTTTCACGGTCGGACGCTACAGCGCGGAGACGGCGCGCGCGCTTGGATTCACCGACGTCAGCTCCGCCGAGGGCAGCGCCGCCGAGCTGGCGCGGTTGCTCAAGGAGCGGTTCGCCGGCCGGGAGCGGCGCCTGCTCTACCTCGCGGGCGAGGACCGCGCCGCCGACCTCGCCGGCGAACTCGGCGCCGAAGGAATTGTGATGAAAACCGTCGTGATCTACCGCGCGGTCAAGCTCGCGGAATTTCCCCCGTTTATTCAGCACGCCTTGTGTACCGCGCAGATCGACGGTGTGCTGCATTTTTCCCGGCGCACCGCCGAATCCTATCTTGCCTGTGCAAGCGGCGGCGGACTCCTCGACATGGCTCTTGCGCCCTTCCATTATTGCCTATCGCCGCAGGTGGCGCGTCCCCTTATACAGGCGGGGGTGGTCTCGCCACGCATCGCGGAACGGCCCGACGAAAGTGCGTTGCTTGATCTGATCGGAATGGCGCGATGACACTTTGCCGCCATGCCGCCGCCGCAGGATGCGGGGGATACGCGCCGATGCAGTTTTGCGCCAAAGGAGGCCGGCATGGCGGACGAAAGGGATGAAGCGCCGGCCGTTCAGAAGCCGCGATATCGCCGTCCGGCCCCGACCATCGACCTGAAAGCCACCGAGGTTGCGGTTGAACCGCAAAGCGACTCCACCTCGGAGGCGGCAGCGGAAAGCTTCGCATCCGCGGCGCCGACCGCGCCCGATTTGGCTACGCATAGCGAAGAGGCGGCGTCTTCTTCATCGGCAGATACACAGCCGGAAACGGCATCCGCGCCGGATAGCGGGGGTATGCGGCAAATTCCGTGGCCTTGGACCCATGCTGCCGCCGCCGCGTTCGGCGGGCTCGTAGCCCTGGTCATTGCTGCGTCATTCTGGAGCGCGGGGATTTTGGCGCCGGAGAATAACGGCGCGCTCGATCGCCGCGTGTCACGGCTGGAGGCGCAGACGAAGCAGATCGTCGGCGGCGCACAGTCCGCCATGGCGGACGCCAAAACGCTGGATTCGCTGAATGCCCGCCTTGCCAAGCTCGAACAGTCCATTGATGCGGCTGCCGGTGCCGGCGGCACAGCAACCCAGCCTGAAGGAACGGCTGCGCTCGATCAGGCGGTCAAATCGCTGCAAGCGGCCGTGACCGAATTGGCGCGACGTGCCGACGACAATGCGGCGGCGACGCGCGAGGCGCGCGGCCGCGCCGATGCCGCTTTCCTCGCCGCCGACGGCGCCCAATCGGCGGGGCAGGAGAAGATGAAGGGCAGCCTCGAGGCGATTGAAAAACGCGTCGCCGCGCTGGAAAGAAATGCCAAAAGCCTCAGCGACGAAGTCGCGAAAATCAGGACGCCCTCGGCGGACCGCAGCCTGCGCGCCGCAGTCGCCGCACAGGCCTTGCGCGGCGCGGTCGAGCGCGGCGATTCCTACGCGCGGGAATTGGCGGCGCTCAAACCCTATGTCACCGACGCCGGAACCTTGGCGCCGCTTGAGCCCTTCGCCAAGTCCGGCTTGCCGCCGGCGGCCGTTTTGGCGCAAGAGCTCTCCGCGCTCGCGCCCGCCTTGCAAAAAAGCGCGGAGCCTCCCGCGACTGGCGGCTTTCTCGACCGCCTGAAAACCAATGCCGGAAGGCTGGTGCGCATCCGGCCGATCAGCGATGCGCCGGGCAGCGATCCGGCGGCCGTTCTCGCCCGCGCGCAGTCACACGCCGAACGCGGTGATATTGCGGGCGCCGTCGCGGAAATGGAAAAGCTGCCGGCCGAGGCGCGCGCCGCCGGGGACGATTGGATCAAGCGCGCGCAGGCGCGCAACGCGGCATTGACGGCAAGCCGCCAGCTCGAAAGCGATTCGCTGAGAGCGCTCGGCGAAGCCGCGCCATGAGGAACGCGATCCGATGATGCGAATCGTCGTTTTTCTCGCCCTCGTCGGCGTGCTGGCATTCGGCGTGGCGTGGCTGGCCGACCGGCCCGGCGATGTGACGATCCAGTGGTTGGGCTGGCGCATCGAGACCTCGGTTATGGTTGCCGTCTTCGCGGTGGCAGCCCTTGCCATTCTCGCAATCGCCTTGTGGTCGGCGTTGCGCGGCATCATTGGCGCCCCGGCCAGCATCGCGGACTTTCTGCAACGCCGCCGCGGATCGCGCGGCTATCTGGCGATGTCGCGCGGCCTGATCGCGGTTGGCGTCGGCGATGCGCGCGCGGCGCGCAAGTTCAACGAGGAAGCCAAGCGTCTCGCGCCAGCCGAACCGCTGGCGCTGCTGCTGGCGGCGCAGACGGCGCAGCTTTCCGGCGACCGGCAGGAAGCGCAGCGCGCATTCGCGGAAATGGCGAAGCGTCCGGACACCAAGCTGCTCGGGCTGCGCGGTTTGTTCGTGGAGGCGCAGCGGCGCGAGGACATGGCGACGGCACGTGCCTATGCCGAGGAGGCCGCCAAGACGGCGCCAACGCCCGCATGGGCGGGGCAAGCGGTTCTCACCTTCCGTTGCGCCGCCGGCGATTGGGCCGGCGCGCTGGCCGCCCTCGAGCGCAACATGCGTAGCCGTCTGCTTGGACGCGAGGCTTATCGCCGCCAGCGTGCCGTCCTGCTCACCGCGCGCGCGCAACAAGCGGAGGAGAACGACCGCGATGGCGCGCTCGCCTTCGTGCTGGAGGCGGTCAAGCTGGCGCCGACCTTCGCTCCGGCGGCGGCGCTCGCCGGCCGTATGCTCGCCGAGAAGGGCGAGATGCGCAAAGCCGGCCGCATCGTCGAACGCGCGTGGAAAGCCAATCCGCATCCGGAACTGGCGGCGGCCTATGCCAATCTCCGTTTCGGCGATTCGGCGCGCGATCGTCTGCAGCGCGCCGAGTTGCTGGCTAAAAAGACACCGGGACATTTGGAAGGCGCCCTCGCCGTCGCCCGCGCCGCGCTCGAAGCGCGCGAATTCGACAAAGCGCGCGCCGCGCTGGCGCCATTTCTCGGCAAGCCGACGCAACGGCTGGCGCTGCTCATGGCCGAGGTCGAACAGGCCGATGGCGACGAAGGCCGCGCCCGTGAATGGACCGCGCGCGCGGTGCATGCCGCGCAGGATCCGGCATGGACGGCGGATGGGATCGTCTCCCAGCGATGGCTGCCGGTTTCGCCGGTTAGCGGTCGGCTCGACGCTTTTGAATGGCGGGTTCCGCTTGCCGAATTGCCGGGACGCGAAGCGCCGCGCTTCGATGTGGAAATGCCGGCGCCGAGCGTGGCGGCGGCCCCCGCCGCTTTGCCGCTGGTCGACATTCCTACGGCGCGGCCGGCAACGGGCGCCGAGCCAAGCGAAAAATCTTCCGAAACTTCCGGGAAGCCGCCCCGCCGCGCGGCGCCGCGGCCTCGCCGCTCCAAGCCGCCCGCCGTCGAACCCATCGTGCCCTTGGCGCATGTGCCAGATGATCCGGGGCCGGAGGCCGAGACCGAGGCGGATCCGGTTCCCGAAGCCTCACCCGAAGGCTGGAACAAGTTGCGGCAGATGTTCAAAGCCCCATGAATGGGGCTGCCTAGCGCGGCTTGCAAAGCCGCGCGCCGGCCGATATCAGGGTCCGAGTCTCGCGCCGCAATAGCTCAGTCGGTAGAGCACATCATTCGTAATGATGGGGTCGGGGGTTCGAATCCCTCTTGCGGCACCAATTCGTTCTCACCAGGACAGAAGATTGTGTGGCGGCGCGAGTTGCGCGCTTGCGCCGGCGCGAATACGATCCGGCCAAGCGAAAATGACCGGAGCGAACGCGTGAAAGACCAATCAGACCGGGCCGCGGCGGACGAGATCGGCGCATCGGAGACCGAATTTTACGTGCGGCCGGGAGAGCCGGGCCACAATCAGAATAAAGAGGTGGTTTGGGCGCGCTGGCAAAAGAAGCGCACCTTCGTGCGCGCGCTCGAAGGCACTTATGGTGAACTGGTCAAGGAATTATTCACCCAGCCGCGCGTTTACCGCTCCAACGATCTGAAATGGAAAGGCGGCCCGCAGCTTTACAGCAAGACGCCGATCAACCCCGGTCACGCGCGCGTGGCGCAGGCTATCGAGTGCCATCTCAACGTGCTCGCGCCGAATACCGGCGGACAAAAGCACGGGCATATGAACTCCGCGGTGCTCTACATCATCAAGGGCAAAGGCCATGACGTTCACGACGGCAAGAAGATGGAATACGAGGCCGGCGACGCGATGATCGTCGAGAATGCCTGCGTGCACCAGCACTTCAATGACAGCAACGACGAGATGATCATCCTCACCATGAAGGCGAAGCCGCTTTTTCTCTTCATGCACATGCTGTTTCAGAAGAACGTCAAGCTGCCGTCCTCGGAGCTGCCGCCGGGCGCGGCCGACTATCTGCCGCCCGCACGGCTGTGACGCTTCCCGAAGCGCCGCCGCGTCAAAACGCGGTGGCCGAATCGACTACTTCTTCAGGAAATCGAGTTCATGCGCCCATTTGCGGCGCACGACGTCGGCGTATTCGCGGCTGACCGTGTTCACGGCGGGGAATTTATCGCGCCAATGGAACGGCCGCACGGCATAGATGATCATGCGGGCCGTGGTGGTGTCGCCGCTTTCGCGCTTTTCTTCCGACAGCCGCGGATCGATCAAGCCAGTCCAGCAGCCATCGATGACGTCGGTTTGTTCCTTCGGATCCCAGCGCGTGGCCACCGCCCACATCACCTCGGTGGGATTGGTGATGTCAATGTCGTCATCCACGACGATGATCAGGCGCGTCATATAGCTGCCGGCGCGGCAGCCGGCGGCTACGAGCCCGGCCATCTTGGCGTGGCCCGGATGCTGCTGCTTGATGGAGATGACGTTGATGAAGCTTGATCCGCCGCCGGGAAGTTTCCAAACACCTTGAATGCCGGAAACGCCGGCCGCTTCGATCGCGTCCCAGAGAGCGGCCACCTGCGGAATCTTGATCTGCCGTCCCGGCAGCGTGGGCCGTGTCGGCGGCTGCCCGATCATGATCGGATTGTTGCGGTGATAGATCGCCTTCACCTGCAGCACCGGCTCGGGCCGCGTGTCGGAGCCGTAGTAGCCGGGCCATTCGCCGAAAGGGCCCTCATGGCGCGTTTCGACGCTCGGCGGAGGCATGAAGCCTTCGAACACCAATTCCGCGTCGGCCGGAATCGGAATCCCGGTCACGCGCCCTGGCACCACGTCGATGGGCCTGCCGATGCGGCCGCCGGCCGTCGCATATTCGGTCTCTCCGCTCTTTGACGCGCCGGACGCAACGACACCGAGAATTGGCGCCTGGCCGACCGAAATCGCCATGGGGCAGGGCTTGCCGCGCGCCCACCATTTGCGGCGGATCACGTCGCCGTCCTTGCCTTCCTCGATGAAGACGCCGAGCGTCTTGTCGTCATGCACCATGACCCGATAGGTGCCGAGGTTGACCCAGTCGCTGTCGGGATCCTTGACCAGAACAACACACTCGGTGCCGACATAATTCCCGCCGTCATTCTCGTGCCATTTCGGTGTGGGGAAGGCGTTGATGTTGACGGCGTCGCCTTCGATGATGTTCTCGAAGACGGGCCCGGTATTCACGAGCCGCGGCGGTATCGGCTGCGACTTCTCCTTCGGCCGGCTGCGATAAGCCTTCACCGCGTCGAGATTCAAATCACCGACCACGAAATGCGCCACGCGCACGTTGCAGAGGATGCGGTGGTCGGGTGCGCAACCCTTCATCTTCTCGAACAGCATCACCGGCGGGTAGAGCAGCTCGTGGCTCAGCTCGAACAGCGCACCGATCTCCAGATGCGGATCGGCCCCCTCGATGCGCTTGAGCTCGCCGGCGGCGGCAGCCCGCTCGAGGAACACGCGAAGGTCGCCCATGGCGGCCGCGTCGTAGCGTGTGCTCGGCTTCTTGGTGATGTCATCCATCGGCTTTTATCCTGCTAGAAATCCGCTCGTCAGCGCCGCGCGGCGGCTCGCCTGCTTTGCACGCAACTGGCCCCGCGCTGGAGCGCAATTATTCGCCCTCGAGCCCCTGCTTGTGCAGCATCGTGCTGATATATGTCAGCGCCTCCGGCTGGATCGAGCCCAGCTTGCCGATCAGCAGCGTGACGTCTTCATAGCTCATCGGCGTGAATTCGTCGCTGACCTTCTTGCCGGCTTCGGCAAAGGCAGGATCGTCAGCGGCTTCCTTGAACGCCGCGCGATAGGCCTTCACCATCGGCTCCGGCGTCTTCGGCGGCAGCGCGAACCATTTGTCGAGCGCCGTCAGGCTCGCCCAATATTGAAAGCCCTGCTTGGCGACGGGGTCGGAAATCTTGTCTTCCATCAGCGTCGCCGCGGGCGGGGCATCGCCGAATTCCGGCCGTGGCACGAACTGTCCGTTCTTCATGACGCCGCTTTGCGTAAGGATCTTAAACTTGCCCGAGCCGAGCAGCTTCTGGATCTGGAACAGGTTGGCCGTCGCAGTCATGTCGATCTCGCCGCGGTCGAGGGCCAGCAGCAATTCATTGGTGCCGGGATAACCGACGACCCATTTCGCGTTCCAGCCGAGGACCGAGATGCCCCAGGCCGTGGTCTGCATTCCGGAGCGGGGAATACCGCCGAGCGAACCCATGACCACCGGCGGCTTGCTCTTGTCAAACAGCCGGGGCTCCGCGTCCTTGCGGATCATCAGCACGGTGCCGCCGCGCGCGACGCCGCCCAGGATGTAGAATTTGGTCGGATCGAAATGCGACGCGGGCTTGCGATAGAGCAGCGGATCGGCCTGGCTGGTGGAACCCATGATGATGGTCAAGCCGTCGGGCGCGACCTGCTGAACGAAATAGTTCATCGCCGTGACGCCTTGCGCGCCGGGAATGTTGCGCACCACGACCTCGGGCTTGCCCGGCAGGTGGCTGGCGAGAAAATTGGCGATGGCGCGGCCGGAGATATCGGTGCCGCCGCCGGGCGCGCTGCCGATGATCATCGTGACGGTCTTGCCCTGAAATGAAACCGGCTCATCGGCCACGGCTATGGAATGGCCCAAGCCAAGGGCGAGCGCGACAACAGCGAAGCGTAGCATCTTCCTCCCCTGCGGCGGCGGCAGTGGCCGCGCCGCCTTAATTTCGTGTGGAGGGAAGGATAGAGGCTGCGCCTACAATTCGCAACATTCGTTTCATTTTTTGCTGCGCCCCGGACGGGGCGCAGCTAGGGCAGAAGCCATTTGTGTTCTTCCGAGCGCGTAGCGGCCAAATCTCCGTCGGGCCAACCGCTGTGGTCAATTAAAACGCTAGCCGAAGACTGCTGAGTACGCCCGTATCGAAGTCGTGCGGATCATTGTTCAGTTGGCTTTGGTAGTAAATGTTGAATCCCACCGACAACGCGGGGGACACGGGAACCCGATAGCCCAGTTCGTAATCGGTTTGATTGCCATCCGGCGCCAATGAAACAGCATGGCGTTCATAGCGGACTGTGCCATTGGTGCTCCGGCCGACCGGCGTATCAATTACCGCAACCCCGCCATAAATTCGCAGTGGTCTGTTGATGCTAAATCCGAGATCGTCGTTGTCAGAAAGGATTCCGTGCTTCACAAGAGCGCCACCGTAAGAGCGGCTGCGTATGCCATTAACTTCGCGAAACAGCGTCGTGTCGCCGGCGGTAGCGGTGAATGCTTCCGTGTAATGCAGCCGAGCGCTAAGAGAAGGTGCAAGCTGTACTGAGGCAGCGAGACCGGAGCCGAAGCTATGGGCGGCGGTCCCGAAGCCGACGGCACCGGTCGACGTACTGCCCAGCATCATGTTCGATTCGGTCAGTAGGCTTTGTGTAGCCTGCAATGTGACGTTTTGAATGGGCTTGAATTCGGCTTGGGCTAAGTACGTGCGCCCAAAACCCCACCCCCCTAGAAATTCTGGCTGCGGCTCGGTTTCGACGAAACCAATTCCAAGCTTCCAATTATCGGACCATTGATATTTGCTCACGCCGTAGAAACCTTCGCCCCCGAGAAATGCCAAGGGTTGTGAAGCTTGCCGGCCGCTCAACATAAAGAGCTCGCCACCTGCCCCAACAGCTATGTCCTGTGCCGCATCGGTTCGCTGTCCAAAGCTGAAGCTCCAAGGTCCCGTGGCCCCGGCAAGGCGCCAGGGCTGTCTTTCGGCCGGTTGCAGGGTGGCAAGGTAGCCCACCTGCGAAGTCAAAACCTCCGCGAATGCGTCCGCCCTCTCGGCTCCTGGCGCTGCCGTCGTAAAGCTTAAACCCTCGGTGAGTGACGTCGTCACGAGCGGGCGGTCGAAAGTCCCGCTGCCGTCGCGTAGCTGATCCAAAAGCGAAAAACTGGACGCAGCCTTGCTGACAAGTTGGCTCGATTTCAGGGGGAAATCCCGCCCGAACTTATCAAAAAAGACTATCCCCTTGAGGGCGTTGCTAATGGCCGTCCCGCTGCCAAACGCGGGTGACAGGGTGATGTGGCTTCTTTCCGCGGCAAAGCTAGCGCCGTTCACCGTTGCGCCCACCGAAACCATTGGCCTTCCCTGCGAAGTCATTGCACGATCTATGCGCAAGAGGCCGCGACCATAGACGGCGTCGACGCCAGGGGCGCCCAAATCTTCCGCGGTAGTCAGCAGTATGTCAGCGGTCGTGCCGGGCTTTTTCTTGAGGAATGTCCAGCGCGACTGCAGCAACGCGGCAGCGCCGGCAACCATCGGTGCCGCCATAGAAGTTCCGGAAAAAGTTACATAACCGCCGTCCGCCGCTGTTGAAGTAATATTTACGCCGGGCGCGACCAGAAAGCGGTACTTCAACTTGTCCTTTTCCTTGCAGTTGCCCTGAGCCGACGCGCAGGCCTCACCAGCCCTATTCGAAAAGCTTGCAATATTTTTTGCACTATCCACAGCGCCAACAAGAATCATGTTCTTGGCGCTTTTTGCCTTTTGCGGGATGGGCACTAGGTTGAGACCGTCGTTGCCAGCTGCTTTGCTTATGAATAACTTGTTCGCTTTCGTAATGGCGTTCATGTCGTCAGCAAACGCGAACATCCCGCAAACAGCGGGGTTTGCCGAGCAGGCCGGGCCGTAGCTCATATTCGCAATCGTGGCGCCATCTTGTCGCGCGCGATCGAGAGCGAGTCGGGTGCTGCCCACGAAACCAAAATCGTCGAATACCGCAACGTTACTAATGCTCACTTGCGGCGCAATGCCCACCATTCCGAAGCCATTTTGCCCCGCGCCGATAATCCCGGATACATGGCTTCCGTGGTTGTCGAGGAATGAATAACTGCCACCGGAAAATACCCAGACGCGATCTATTCTTCCGCCAAATTCGCTGTGCGTCCAATTCGCCAGACCATCAAGTACACCGACCCTCACTCCGGCACCGTTGCCCAGCATATTTTGATTGGCCTGCGTCGCACCGATCAGTGTATTCCACCATTGATATTCCTGCGCTGCGGCGGCGCCCTGAAACAGAATCAAGTTGGAAAAAATGAGTACGCGGCAGCAAACGCGCAATGCTGTCATGGCAGCCCCCCAAGCCAATCCACCGTAGCATCAAATATAAATCAAATATAGCGGCGCCCGGCGCGAGTCGTGCGCACGAGCTCTGCGGGGCCACGAGGGACTGCTCGCCTCCAGTTCGCAACATTCGTTTCATTTTTTGCTGCGCCCCGGACGGGGCGCAGCTAGGGCAGGCGTCAGCGCGCGCTGCCGACCAGGAGCGGCGTGATCCGGCGCACGGCCACCCGGCGGTTGGCGCGCTCCGGCCCCTGCGTCGGCACCTTGAGGAACTGCTCGCCGTAACCCTGGGTGACAAGATTTTCCGGCGGCACGTCGAAATCCTGGCTCAGCGCCAGCGCCACAGACTCCGCCCGCCGGTCCGACAGCGACAGGTTATCGACGTCGGAACCGACCGCGTCGGTATGGCCTTCGATGAGGAAGACCTCGCTCGGATTGCGGTCGATCGCCCGTTTGATGCCGTCGGCGATCGCCGCCAGCTTACCGATTTGGTCCTGAGTCAAATCCCAAGAACCGGATTCGAAATTGACGTCGAGGTCGATCCGCGGCATGCGCTCGCGCAGGCTTTCGCTATACCTGATCTGATCGATTGAATAGGGCTGTCCGATGACGTCCACCGGCGGCGCGATCAACGTTTCGTAAACGATCCCCGGGCTCGCGCGGTCGAGATCGACGATATAGCGCTCACGCGGAATGCGCACGGCCGGCGGCGGCAGCGTGACGATGAAATCCGCCACGCGGAAGGTGGCGCCGCGCGGCCCGCGATTGTCGATTAGCACGATCTCCCTTCCATTCGCCAAAACACGAGAACGGCGGAGGAGATAGCCGTTGTTGTCGTAGATCGTGACGATGCGGTCGCCGTTCGGTCGCACTACCACGGTCCTCGTCTCATTGCCGCGCTGTTCCACACGCACGTCGCGTGCACCGTAGCGGAACCGGTCGAACTCGTCGTGGCGAATGACCGTTTTACCGTTCTCTCGGATGATTGTTCGATCGGGCTCGCGAATGACAGTGCGGTTGCCTTCCTTGGTTTCTTTGCGCTCGCCGCGCAGCTCGTCGACGCGCTGGATGGTCTTGCCCTGCTGCGATTGCACGGCGATGCTCGCGCCTTTGCCCGCCGGGGCTATCGGCTTCGCTTCCTGCGCGGTCGGCTTGGCAATACCAGAAGGCGCGACGGATTCGCGGCTCTTGACCACGGCGGCGCCGGCAGGCTGACCGGAGGGCGTTTGCGTTTTGCTTTCGGTCGCTGAAGGCTGCTGCTTTGTCTCCGTCTGCGTTGGCGTCGTCGTCGAATTGGGCTGCCCGGTCTGCACCGGCGGCTGTTTGCCGCCGCCGTTTTTCTGCTCGCGGTCGCGGCGCTGATTCTGGTTCTGGGCGGCGCCCGCCGGAGCCGGCTGCGTCACCGGCTGATTTTGCGCGCCGGGCTCTTGCTTTTGCTGATTTTTGTCGGCCTGATTTTTCTGCGGCTGATCTTTGGTGCGGCGGTTGTCCTGCTTCTGATCGCCGACGCTTCGGTTGTTGTCTTGCTGGCGCCCCTTTTGCTGCTGGCCCTGTTGTTGTTGCTGCTGCTGGGTCTGCTGCGGATTCTTCTGCTGATTCTTGTTCTGATTGGACTTTTGCTTGTTCTTCTCATCCTCAGCCTTCTGCTTCGCCTTGCGTTGTTCTTCGTCGGGAGTCGTCTGGGCGATGACGACCCCAGACGTTCGCGCTGCCGGCGACGCGTCCGGCGGGCTCGAAGGAGCTGCGCCCTGCGCCACGCCGAAAACGACGGGCGCGGAAAGGGCTGTCGTAATGAGCAAACGCCATGATCCACGCATGATGTGCATCCCCATGTGCATCCTCGATTGTTTCGATGAACCGGCCATGAACGACTTTCACCGCTTCCGCGAGCGCCGAGCTCGGCGGCCTAACCAAACGCGCAGCAAGCTGTTTGGTTGCGGGCCCGCCCCACTTTGTTGACTCCGCTGGAAGCCGCCGCCTAGATACCGTCGGCCCTGCCGCGCCGCGGATTCCGTCCGCCGCAAAACGGCTTAATTGGGCCTTGAAACAGCTTCCGATGGAAAAGATGCAGCGCAGTAAACCCGAGCCCGCGGCCAAGCGCAAACGGCTGTCCTCGGTGGCGACCGCGATCCGTTTGTTGAAAAGCTTCTCCGAGGATCAGGTCGAGATCGGGATCAGCGAGCTTTCGCGGCGGCTGGGCGTGGCCAAGAGCACGGTGCATCGGCTCGCCGCGACACTCGTTTCGGAGGGACTGCTGGAGCAGGACCGCGAGACTGAGAAATACCGCCTCGG
This sequence comes from Xanthobacteraceae bacterium, assembly GCA_035652315.1. Classification (GTDB taxonomy): domain Bacteria; phylum Pseudomonadota; class Alphaproteobacteria; order Rhizobiales; family Xanthobacteraceae; genus CANKHA01. The sequence goes on from DASREA010000002.1 coordinate 96,324, forward strand.
CGTCGCGCTGTTTCGCCTCGGCGCGCTGGTGCGCCGGCGCATGGATATTTCCAGTCAGGGCCGGCCCTTCATTTACGCGCTGCGCGAGAAGACCAATGAGAGCGTACATCTCGCGATCCTAGACGGCACCGAGATCATGTATGTCTATAACCTGGAAAGCACCCAGGCGATCCGCATGCGTTCCGATCTCGGCGTGCGCAAGCCGGCCTATTGTACGGCGGAAGGTCTGGCGATCCTCGCCTTCCAACCGGGCGAGGTCATCGAAACCGTGATCGCGCAGGGACTCACCGCGCGCACGCCGCAGACCATCACCGACCCAGACAAGCTGCGCAAAACTCTCGAAGCGGTGCGCGAGCGCGGTTGCGCCATCGAGGACGAGGAGAGTGAGATCGGTATGCGCGGCATTTCGGCGCCGATCCGCAACGACGCGGGGGAGGTCGTCGCTTCGGTCGGTCTTGCCGGTCCGGTGACGCGGTTGTCGAAGAAAGCGATCGCAGCCTTTATCCCACACGTGATCGAAACCGCGGACTTGATCTCGGAGCGTCTCGGTTACGCGGGGCGGCCAGGAATGCTCAGCCGCTCGAGCGGTTGAGAGCTAGGCGCGCAACGCCACCAGCATCGACTTGATGTAATCCTCGTCGTCGGCGACAACCAGCATCGAAGCATAAGGGCGCAGGTGCAGCAGGGTATCCGAGAGCGCCGTATCTGACGCCGACGCCCGGTCGAGGATCAGAGCCGTCGTCATCACCCGCTTGAGCATGCAAGCCTCGCCGATGACCGAGGCGGCTTCGGCCTTGCTGCCGGCCGCGACCACCATCACGACCAGATCGGCGGTGGAGATTTCATCGATCAGCTTGCTGGTGCGGCCCGCGAGGTCATTGAGCCAAGTCTTCATCGACCAGTCGGCGCCTTCCTGCGGCGGACTGTCGAAATGCACCGAGGCGAAGAACGACGCCTTGTTCCAGGGCTCCCGCGCGAGGCGCTTCACCACTTCCTCGCTGCGCTTGTCCAGCGCGATCACCTTAATCGCCCGGGGCTTGGAATTCGGGGCGTTGATCCGGAATTTCGCCTCGGCGGCGGTGGTCATGCGGGCGCTTTCGCTGAGCATCTTCGACTCCAATTTTCCTGCCGGACGGCATTATGCCGCCCGTCCGGCCGCCGGAAAAGAGGCGCGTGTCGCGCCGCCCCCGTTCAAACCGACGCGTGTGCCATACCGGGCCGCACGGCCAGTGCTTCCTTCACCGCATCCTTGAAAGGCTGATCCGCCGGCAGCACGACTGAGGCTGAACGCACACGTTGGTGCGCGGTATCGACGCCGGGCGGCGTCACGCCTTTCTCGACCAGAGCCTTGGCCGCGCGCATCAGTCGATGGCGGGCCATGATGATGCCGTTGTCGGTGGAGACCAGGTTCTCCTTGGTGCGGTCGACGATCGGTCCCATGCTCTCCTGCAGCGAGGCATCCTGAATGGCGATGCCCTCGACGCCGCTGAAGGTGCGGCCGGCTTTTTGCGCGGCGCGATCCATCAGATAATCGTTGTCCTTGTTGGCGGCGGGCCGGAAGGTCCCGGGGATATTGCGGGAATGCACGCCCTTGCCCGCGCGCATCGCCTCGCGCTCCTCCGCGGTGAGCGGCCGCGTGGCATGATAATCGTAGGTGTAAGCCCAGCAATTCTCGTCGTCGATCGGGATCCAGAAATGCCCGTGCACCGGATGGTCGCCCCGCGGTGGCACCATGGTGAACGACGGCATCACCCAGGGCGTGATGCGCCAATAATAGTTGCCGTTCTCGGCATTGCGGCGGGCGCCGATGTAAAGGCCGCCCTCGCTCTCAACCACTTCAAAGACCGGCGATAGATCGCCGAGATTGTATTTGTTCCCCTTGGCGCCCTTGAACAACGGATCCGAATTCAGGTCGCCGCGATGCAGGAAGGAGACGTGGCTGGAATCGATGCCGCCTTCCATGGCCTGCAGCCAGTTGCATTCCTGCAGCCGCTTGGAGACGAAGACCTGATCGGATGGCACCATGGCGAATTCCCATTCCGGCAGCGGCGGCTGCTTCTCCGGCGGGCCCATGTAGGTCCACAGCACCGGACCGCGCTTCACCAGCGGGTAGGACTTCAGTTTGATCTTGTCGCAAAAGTGGCTTTCCACCGGTTCGGAAGGAACCTCCACGCATTGCCCGGTCACGTCGAACTTCCAGCCGTGGTAGGGGCAGCGCAAACCGGATTCCTCGTTGCGGCCGAACCAAAGCGAGGCGCCGCGGTGAGGGCAGAACTCATCGATGAGGCCGTAACGTCCCTGGCTGTCGCGGAAGGCCACAAGCCGCTCCGACAAGAGCTTCACGCGTACGGGCGGACAATCATTTTCCGGGAGCTGTTCGCTCAGCAGCGCCGGAATCCAATAGCTGCGGAAGAGCTGGCCCATCGGCGTGCCGGGGCCGGTCTGTGTCACCAGGTCATTTTGTTCTTTACGAAGCATCGCACCCTCCGAATCGCGGCGGCCGCTACCAGCGACCCATGGCCCGCCGCCTCACGGGCAAAAGTCCCGCAGCTCTGCTGAAGAACGGGGTTGACCCTCCGCCGAAGCTGTGGGAAACCATGCCCTGTAATGTTCCTTTATACGGAACAGTGTTCCGTATTCGCTGACACTGATATAAACTCCTCCGGCAACACAAGCAAGAGCGCCATGAACACGCCCACGAAGATAGAACTGTGCCGTACCGACGAAGTTGCGCCCGGCGAGGCCAAGCGGGTGGAAACCCACGGCCTAGCGCTCGCGGTATTCAATCTCGACGGTGAATTCTACGTGACCGACGACGCCTGCACGCATGGGCCCGGCCTGCTGCACGAGGGCTACATCGACGGCGACATCGTCGAATGCAATTTCCACAACGGCTCGTTTAACATCCGCACCGGCGCGGTCGTCGATCCGCCCTGCATGATCCCCGTCAAGACCTACCGCACGCTGGTGGAAAACGGGAAAGTCTTCATCGAGCCCTGAGCCTCTGGGGCGGCATGTTGCGAAAGCCGCGCATTTCGGCCATCTCTGCTGGGGGCGCCGACATGGCATCGGGCTGGCGCGAGCCGAGGACTGCGAATTATCGTGGCCGCGGCCAGAACTCTCCGGGCCCCGCGGCGCCGCGGTTCGGCATGATCGCAAGGAGCAGCCGGGAATGACAGGTTTTTACGAACAGACTGCGGGAGTCGGGCATAACAAGCCGCAGGATGAGGAATTGCCCGGCGCGGAGAAATGGGATCGCTGGTCGAAAAAGCGCGTTTTCGTCCGCGAATTGGCGGGCACCTACAGCGAACTCTACAAATCGCTGATGGAGCAGCCGCGCATCTACCCATCCAACAAATCGCCTTGGAAAGGCGGCCCCGAGCTTTACGGCAAGCACATCATCAGCCCGCAGCACGCCAACGTCGCACAATCGATAGAAACCCATATCGAGGTCTATGCGCCGGGCGCTTACGGCCAGAAGCACGGCCATCTGAACAGCGCGGTCTTCTTCGTCATCAAGGGGCACGGCCACGACGTCCACGACGGGCGGCACATCCCGTGGAAAGCCGGCGACGTCATGATCGTGGAGAACGGCTGCGTGCATCAGCATTTCAACGATGACAAGAACAACGAGGCGCTATTGCTCGTGTTCAAGGCCAAGCCGCTGTTCCATTTCATGAATCTTATCTTCCAAAAAATCGTGTCTTATCCGCCGAGCACGCCTGCCAAGGGCAACGAGAATTTCAAGCCACCGACTGATCTCTGAGACGCGCGGCAGAAAGGAATAAGGGAGAAGAAGAATGGCAAAGGCATTTGACGAGCGCGAGGTTGCCCGGCTCAGTACGAAAACCTGCAACTTCCGCGCCGAAGACGTGGCCGCCGCCAATGAGTTCCGCCGCGAATACAAGAAACGGCAAAACGTGATACCCGCCAGCGAAATGCCGTTCGAGCATTCGGCCGACGGCCTGATCAAGCATCTCATCCATCACAAGATGAACACGCCGGAAATGTGCGTGGAGGCCTATATGCAATTCCTGCAGCCGGGCGGACGCTCCGGAAAGCACCGGCACATGTGGGAAGAGGTCATCTTCGTGATCGAAGGCTCCGGTTACGATCTGCACTGGGATTTCCGCTTCGACTGCGTCGAGGAATTCGAATGGCAGTGGGAGGAGGAGCCCAAACGCTTCGAATGGAAACGCGGTGACTTCATCTATGTGCCGCCGTTCGTCACGCACCAGCACTTCGCCAATCCGGACGGCGAAGCGCGGTTGATCGTCATCAGCAACCGCATCTTCAAGGAAATGGGCTTCGACTGGTTCGATCAGCTCGAAGAAGCGCCGCGTCCGTAAGGCGCCGCGTTAATTCACGGCCTTTGCCTTGCGCTGCGCCTCGGCCAGCAATTTCAGATTGTTGAGAATGTAAGGATTCTCGGGCGCTGCCGCCTTGGCCGCCGCTAGCTTCTCCTGCGCATGCCGGTAGTCGCCGCGCAGAATGTAGGAATAGCCCTGGTTGTTGAGAATTTCCGGCAGCGGGCCGGCGAGCGCGATTGCCTGGCCGTAAGCGCGGTCGGCGAGATCGAATCGGCGCAGCCGATCGTAAGCGGCGGCAAGGCCAAGCCAGCCTTCCGCATCCTTCGGATGCGATTCGACCGCGCGGCGGAAATAATATTCGGCGAGCCCGAAATTCTCCTGCCGGTAATAGAGCTTGGCGACGCTGAGATCGTCTTTAGGATCGCTGCCGAGCAGGCCGGCGTCGGTTTGCTGACCGTCAGGAGACGGCACCGAGCCGGTGACGTCGCCATCGGTCGATTCGGCGGCATTGCGGTCTTTGAAGAAATCGCTGAATTTGGTCGAGGTCCCGCAGCCGGAAAGCCACAACAGCGAAGCGCCAACGATCAACAGGATTTGGCTTCGTTTCATGAACGCCCCGGCCACAGCCGGTCTCGCCGAAGCAGCGAGCGGGCGCGCACCCCCACCGCCTTCTTGCGCCAGCGACCGGTCAATCGACCCTAGGCGAGGGTGGTTAACAATTTCTCTCGCGGCGCATTTGGCTCAGTAATGATGGGTCATCAGCCGCACGATAACCGGCAGCAGAATGACCACGAACAGCACCGGAAAGATGCAGACCATCATCGGGATCGAAAGCTTGGCGGGCAGCGCATAGGCCTTTTCCTCGGCGCGCGAGAGCCGTTTGTGCCGCATGTCCTCGCTGTAGACCCGCAACGCCTCCGTGATGCTGGAGCCGAGCTCGGTCGATTGCTGAATGAGTGTGGCGAAAGAGCGCGCCTCCTCGATGGCCAGCCGCTCCGCGAGGTGATCGAGTGCCTCGGTCAGCGATCGACCGGCGCGGATTTCCAGATTCGTCATGTGGATATTGGCGCAGAGCGACGGAAAGCCATCGGCCAGTTCGCGGCCGACGCGATCGAGCGCGGCTTCCATGCTCAGCCCGGAATCGGCGCAGACGACAAGGAGATCGAGAAAATCGGGAAAGCCGGATAGGTGCTGCTGCTTGTTCGCTTTGATGCGCCGGTCCAGATACATGCTCGGGCCGACGTAGCCGGCGACCCCGGCGACGCCGACGAGCAGCCACAGCTTCGAGCCTTCCGTCGAGATCAACAGCGGCGCAAAGATGAAGACACCGACGGCCAGCCCGATCGCGAGCAGCGTGCGTCCCGCGAAGAAATAGGACACAGCGCGGGGATCGTAGAAGCCAGCCTGAACCAGACGGCGGCGCAGGACCTTCATGTCCTTGCTGTCCATGCTGCCATAATGCTTCGTGGTGTAGTCGAGCAATCGCTTTGCCGCCTTGATGCTCGACTCACGCAGGCCGCGCGCGCCACCGATAGTGCCGCCCTGGCCGGCGCCGACCGCGAGGCTTGCGGCACGCCGTTTGACGTCGCGGCGCACCCGCACCCCCGCCATCAAGGTGAAGGCAAGCGTCGTCGCGGCGAGAAATACCAAAATCCCGAGCATCAACTGCGGGTTGCCGAAAACGGTTACGAGCTCGTTCACATGGATTCTCTAAATCTTGAAGTTGACCATGCGGTACATGATGAAATTGCCAATTCCCATCCAAGCCCCGGCGATGCTGAGAGCGATCTTGGTGATGCTCTCGTCCCAAACGCTGGCGTAGAAGTTCGGTGAGATCAGATTGACGATCAGAAACATCCCGATCGGCAGCGACGACAGGATCATCGCCGATGCCCGGCCCTCGGAGGCGAGCGCACGGATTTTGCGCCGCATCTTGAAGCGCTGGCGAATCACCCCGGAAAGATTTTCCAGAATTTCTCCAAGATTGCCGCCGGTCGAAGATTGAATGGCGACGGCGGTGACAAACAGCGGCAGATCGTCCTGGCCGATGCGATAATAAAGATTGCGCATGGCCGTTTCGAGATCGGCGCCATAAGTGATTTCGTCGGCCACGATGCCGAATTCGCTGCCGACGGGGTCGGCCAGTTCGCGCGCCACCATGTTGATGGCGATCGGCACCGGATGGCCGGCCCGCAAGCTGCGCACGACGATGTCGATCGCGTCTGGGAACTGCGCGCCGAATTTCTTCTGACGGCGACCGCGCATAAAGCGCAAAAACAGATAAGGCAGCAAGGTGCCGCTGAACAAGGCGACGACCAACGAGTCGACGAAACTGTTCTTCACCGTCAGGGTGATCAAAAACGCGATCACCGCGGTGATCGCCATGATGCCGATGAATTTGGCAAAACCCATGGTGAGGCCGGACTGCAGCATCAACTTGTTCAGCGATTCGACGGAAAGCCGATAGTCGCCGCTGCCGGTGAGGCCGCGCTCGCGCCGCAACTGGATCAGCAGGGTTTCGCGGTCCGTCTTGTCCTGCATCAGCCGAAGCCGGCGGTTCACATTGGAGCGATATGACGTCCCGGAAAAGCAAAGCAGATATACGGCCTCGAACAGGAACACGGCGGAGGCCGCGGCCAGGAGATAGATCAGCACGGTGGGGCTGAGCTCGAACATGGCGTTACAGCGGCTGGCCCGGATCGAAATAGCTGCCGGGAATCTGGATGCCCTGGGCGACCAGGTTGGCAAGGAAACGCGGGCGCACGCCGGTCGCCTGGAAATGACCGATTACCGCGCCATCCGGCCCGGTTCCCGTCCGCACGAACTTGAAAATTTCCTGCATCTGAATGATGTCGCCTTCCATGCCGGTGATTTCGGCGATGCTCGTCACTTTGCGCTTGCCGTCGGATTGCCGCGACAACTGGACGATCAGTTGGATTGCGCTGGCGATCTGGCCCCGAATGCTGGCGACGGTCATGGGCATGCCGGTCATGCCGATCATCTGCTCGAGGCGCGATAGGGCATCCCGCGGCGTGTTGGCGTGAATCGTCGCCATAGATCCCTCATGGCCGGTATTCATCGCCTGAAGCATGTCGAAAGCTTCTTCGCCGCGGCACTCGCCAAGGATGATGCGGTCGGGTCGCATCCGCAGCGCGTTCTTCACCAGCTCGCGCTGACGGATTTCGCCTTTGCCCTCGATATTGGGCGGCCGCGTTTCCATCCGCCCGACATGCGGCTGCTGCAATTGCAACTCGGCGGCGTCCTCGATCGTGAGCAGGCGCTCCTTTTCCGAAATGAAAGCCGAGAGGGCGTTGAGCATCGTGGTTTTGCCCGAGCCGGTGCCGCCGGAAATGATCGTGGTGACGCGCGCTCTTACCGCCGCCGCTAAGACCTCCGCCATCTGTGGCCGCAGCGCGCCCACCTCGATGAGCTTATTCAGGTTGAACGGCTTCTTCGAGAATTTGCGGATCGAGACCAGGGGGCCGTCGACACCGATCGGCCGCACGGCAACGTTGACGCGCGAGCCGTCAAGCAGGCGCGCATCGCACATCGGATGGGATTCATCGACGCGGCGGCCCACCGCAGCGACGATCTTGTTGATGATGCGCAATAGATGCGCTTCATCCTTGAAGCGGACCGCGCAGGGCTCAAGCATGCCGCCGCGCTCGACGTAAACACATTCATGCCCGTTGATGAGAATGTCGCTGATGCTCGGATCCTTGAGCAGCGGCTCCAGCGGACCCAAGCCGGTCATCTCATCGAGAATTTCCGAGACGAAGTCGTTGAGCTCCTCGGTATTCAGCGCGAGCCGCTCGACCAGGATGTATTGGGTGACCAGCTGCTGAACGTGCTGGCGCATCTCCTCTTCGGAGAGCTTTTCCAGCGCCGAGAGGTTCACCTCCTCGATCAGCCGGCGGTGCAGGCGCACCTTGGCATCGAGCAGCTTGTCAGTGAGCAGCGGATTGGTGGCCGGCGCAGCCGGTTCGGCGGCCGGTTCGGGAAACACCGTCCAGGAAACACCATCGAGCGCCGCGGACGGCTCCTCGATGGGAGCGGTCACTTCCGGGGTGGGAGCGCGGCGGGCTGTAAAACGGCCGACCATTTTCTTCCGCCGTCTTTGTTACCGGGCCAGCGAAAGCTTCAGCTTTTTCGCCGGCGGCCTGGCCGCTGCCGCGCCGGCCTTGGCTGGAGGCGCCGGCGTGATGAGCTTTCGCAGCTGGACCGTGATCTTGTTGCCTTGCTTGACGCTGTCGAGCGGGACGCCGCGGTCGATCGCTTCGCGCACGAGATTGTAGTGATTGGGAATAACGGCGGCGAAGGAATCGCCGAGCGCTTGTTCGATGTCGGAACGGCGCAATCCGGGCGAGAACATGCGTTGCTCGAAACGGTTGACGATGACCTTTGGGCCGGGGCCATCGCCGAGCCGTTCGCCGATGGCCGAGACGAGCTGCTTGGCGTGGCGCAGCCCGGGGACAGTGGCCTCGCTGACGATGAAAAGATTATTCGAGCCGAGCAGTACGCTATCGGTCCAGGAGAACCAAGTGCGCGGCATGTCGAAGACGACGTAGTCGAAATGCGTCGAAACCAGATCGAGCAGCCGCGTCACCACGTCGGGATCGAACGAGCGCATTTCCGCCGGGCGGTTGGGCGCCGCCACGACTGCCAGTCCGGAAGGATGGTGTGACAGCATTACCTCGAGGAGCTGCCGATCGAGCCGTTCGGGACGCGGCTCGATTTCGCCGAGGTTCAGCCTCGGCTCGAGGTCGAGATAGTCGGCGCAAGCGCCGTGCTGGAAATCGAGGTCGACAAGGCAGGTGGAGGCTTGGCCGCGCAAGCCGCTATGCAGAAGCAGCATCGCTGTTTGGATGGCCAGCGTGGTCACGCCCGCGCCGCCGACGGCGGGCAGGAACGTATAGATCTGCGCCTCGGTCGGCTCGTTCGCCGCCGCCGGCGCCTTGGCCACGCGGGCGCAGGCGCGCACCAGTTCGACCGGCGAGACCGGTTTCACCAGAAAATCGGCGACGCGCATTTGCAGCAGGGTGCGGGCGACGGATTCGTCGAATATCTGGGTGATGACGACGATCGGCGGCCAGGCTCCGGTTCGCGCCATCAGCGCCTGGAGCGCCTGCATTTCCTCCTGGCGGGCGGCATCAAGGTCGATGACGACGACGGTGGCTCCCTCGATATCGAGGTCCGGTGCGGCGCTGAGCGCCTTCTTCACCACCCGCAGATCGATCTGCGGGCTGGTGCGAAAGGTCGCGCGCACGGATTCCTCGAGCTGGGAATCCGGCGTCAGCACGACGACCCGGGTTTGCTCCGGGGAATTTTTTGTCAGTCCGATACGCATGGCACGCTCTCGCGGCGACTCCTCCGGTTCAAGGTGTGCCGGCAGCCGCGGCTGCGGGGGCTTGTGCCTGATAACCGCTGGAGCTGGTCATGCCGTTATTCGGCGGAATGACCTTGTTGGTGCGGTAACGCTCCACCGCGCTCTGCATCTTCTGCCCGTCATAGGGAATCTCGCGGTTGGCGCTGGCGCGCGGCCAGGGATCGACCATCTGCACGATCTCATTGGTTTTGACCGCGTCGCCGCCGGAGAATGCGATGGTGTCGCGCCGATCGTAATAGACGTCCGAGCAGCCTGCGAGCGCCGTGCATACGGCGAGCATGACCAGGCCGAGATCAATCCTTAGCCGAGACAATGATGCCTCCCTTGTTCGGCAGATCGAGAATGTGCCCGCTGAGCGGCACGGTGGCGTCGGCCGCGACTTTGGCGGCGTGGCGCGGAATTTCCGGCTTGCCCATCAGGAACAGATCGGCGTCATTCGCCGGCAGGGTGCTGTCGAGCGGCGAGGCGACGACGTCTCCGGGCCGCGACGGCCGCACCAGATGCGGCGTGACGATGATGGAAAGGTCGGTTTCGTTCTTCTGATACGAGGCGCTACGGAAGAGGGCGCCGAGAATCGGCACGTCGCCGACCCAAGGCAACTGATCCTGCGCCGTGGTGCCGTTGTTCTGCAAAAGCCCGCCGATGACGAAGCTCTGGCCGTCGCGCAGCTCCACCGTGGTGCTGGCACGCCGCACGATCAGCGGAAACACCGAGCCGCCGTTGCCGAAGCTGACAACATGGCTGGTGTCGAGCTGGCTGACTTCCGGCTCGATCTTCAGATTGATGAGACCGTCCTTGAGCACCGTTGGCGTGAAGGCAAGGCCGACGCCATAGCGCTTGTAATCGACAGTGACGTTGCCCAGCGAGCTGACGATCGGGATCGGGTATTCGCCGCCGGCGAGGAAGCTGGCGGTGTCCCCGGAAAGCGCCACCAAATTGGGCTCCGCCAGGCTGCGGGCGAGCCCGCGCTGCTCGAGAGCATTGATGAGCACGTCGGTGGTGACGCCGCCGGCGATCATCCGCGCGACCGCGACGCCGAAGGGCTGTCCGCCGGAAAGGACGCCGGCGGCCACTTCACCGACCGACAGAAGATGCGGGTCCGGAGGCGGATTGAGCGGCAGGCTGCCGGCGGGCTGACGCGCGCCGATATTGGTGGTCGAGCTGCCACTGAAGACGTTCCACTGCACGCCGAGCTCCCGGCTGGCTTGGCGGGTGGCTTCAAGAAAGCGCACCTCCAGCATCACCTGCTGCGGCGAGTCCACGCTCACCGAGTTGATAACGTCGGGGCCAAACTGCTTGGCGATCGTCACCGCCTGGTCGAGCGTCGCCGCATCGGGCGCGTGACCGGTGAGCATGACCTTTCCGTTCGCCGAAGTGACGTGAATGCCGGCATGCGGGAAGCGGCGGGTGATCTCGGCCGACAGCATCGACGTGTCGTAGGAAACCTCGACGTCGAAGATACCGACGAGCTTCTTGCCGTCGCCGTAGACGGTCACCCGCGTGGTGCCGCTTTTCTTGCCGAGAATCGACAGCGAATGGTCGGTGATGACGTTGACGTCGGCAATTTCGGGATCGCCGACCGTCACATCGCTGAAGCTCGCGTCCGTGCGCACATCGACCGACTTGCCTGTCGCGACGTTCACCGTCGCGGTGCGGTTGGCGCCGCCGACATGCACCAGCGTCTGGGCCACAGCCGGCGCGCCCGTCAAGACGAGCATGCCCGCCATCAGCAGCGACAGGATCAACCCGAACCGCGAAGCCGCGGGCAAACGCCGGCGGATCTTCGTAGCGGCAGCATGTTGCTTCTTGTTCACGATCAACTCCCCGTCCCTAGTTCGACTGTCCCCGGTTCAAAACGCCTGCGGGCTCTGGCTATGCCCGTTGTCCTCCATGGGCACGCTGTAGGTTTGCTTTGCCGTTCCCCGCGTCACGACGATTGTTTTGACGTTGCTGTCCTGGCCATCGGATGTTCCGTTGAGATCCGACAGCGTTACGCGCTTGGTGCTTTCCGCGGTGGTTTCGCCGGCCTTGCGAAGCAGCAGCGAAAGATTGCCGACCGAGGAAGCCAGCCAGAGCTTCTGCGCGTTGTTGGTGGAAACTTCGAGCGTCACTGCCTTGGCGACAGTCGGCTTGTCGACTCGCTGATCGGCGACCTGATCGACCGCGAGAACGCGCGCGTCCTGCAGCACGATCTCCGTGCTGGCGTGATCCTTGTCGACCTGCCGCGTCATCACGACGTCCACGCGATCGCCGGGAAGCACGAAGCCGCCGACGCCTTCGACGTCGTTAACGCGGATTGTCACCGCCTTCATGCCGTCCTTGACCAATGCAGAGAGCGTGGCGCGTTGTCCGGGGCCGGTGATCTTCACCGCGAGCACCGGCTCGTTTTCCTCGATGGCGGAGAGCACGACGCGTTTGCCGCCGCTCAACATTTGCGAGATGCTGCCGAACGCACCGGGCGGCAACGCCTCCTGCGTCCACGGAATCTCCCGCAGCATTCCCGGCGCGAGCTCCATGCCGTAGCGCAGCGGTTTCGCCGCGACGACGAGCGTGCGCGTGGCCGCAGGCGGAGTTTGCGCCTGCAGGCTCTTCATGCGCATTTCCGCTTGGCTGTTGAGCCAGGCGCGGGCGATGAAGACCGCGAGCAGGCCGAACAGAACGGCAAAGCCGGTCATCACGATGGTACTGGCACGCACGGCACTTTTCCTGTTTGACGCGAATTAATTTTCGTTGCCGCAGTCGTAGCCCATAGAAGTTGTCGGAAAGTATTGATGCGACGCCCGGGCAGCCGCTTCTCTCGCTATGCTGAAAATTGGCTGAATCCCTAGCGTTTATGGGCCGTGTATCGGCACCCGATGAACTAGGACGTAACCTTTACAAAAGCCGAAAAGCGCTGCGGCAAATTCGAATAATGCCGGAGATGTCGCGCTAACCAATGCGCCGCATTCGCTGCGCGTTGCTAACGGGATTTCTAACAAAGCGGCGCAGCAAATTAAGTTTGGAGAAAGGCTGATCGCGGTCAGCGTTTTTCGCTCGACGGCGCCGTGCGCGCGATGGCGATCGCCACGCAGAAATTTGCGGCGCCGAGCGCCATGAACAGCGACGCCGTCCCGACCCCGGCTTTTTGCGCGAGCGACACGGCGAGGCTGCCGGCGACCATGAAGGCGGCATTGAGCACGTTGACTGCCGCGACCACGCGCGCGCGCCGTTGTGCGCCGGCCCAAGCCTGAACCGCGGCAAAGGCGGGGACGATGAAAAGGCCGCCGCCTGCCGCAAGTCCCGCCAGATCGACAAGGCTACGCAGCCCGCGCGCGGAACCGAGCACTGCAGCGATTTCGGCGGTGCTCGGCAGGGCGGGAAAGCCATAATTGGCCCAGCCGACGTCGAGCGCGCAAAGGCCCATCAGGACGCCGCCGAGGGGGGTTGGCCACAGGGCGATTCGGCTTCCCGCGAGCCATGCCGCCAGCGCGGAACCAAGCCCGACGGCGATGGAAAAGACCACCAGAAACAACGTCGCGGCGTCCTCGTTGCCGCCCAATATCTTGCCTGCCAGCGGCGGTAGCAATGAAAGAACGACAATGCCCATCAGCCAGAACCAGCTCGTCACCATCGCGCCCCAAAAAATCCTGGCGTCGCTCCAAAGATGCGCGAGCAGGGCGGCGGTCGAGGCCGCGATGTTCGGCGAAATCCTTAGATCCGGCGCGGCTTGGCCGGTCGGCGGAATGAACAGGCTGGCGAGCCAGCACAGCAAAGCGAAGACGATCATCAGCAGCGACAAAGCCACCTCGTCGCCGCCGTTGCGGGTAGCGATCCCGCCGAGAATGGTGCCCAGCAGGATTGCGATGAAGGTCGCCGCCTCCACCAGGGCGTTTCCGGCGGGCAGTTCGGGACGCCGCAGGTGATCGGGCAGGATGCCGTATTTGATCGGTCCGAACAGCGCGCCAATGGTGCCGAAGAGAAATAGCGCGATAAAAAGCACAAGAATGGAATGGAAAAAGAAGCCGCCGACCGCCAGCAAAGCGACGCCGATTTCAGCGAATTTCAGCCGCTGCGCCACCCGGGCCTTGTCGAAGCGATCGGCAGCTTGGCCGCCAAGCGCGGAGAAAAAGAAGAACGGGGCGATGAAAATGGCGCCGGCGAGCGTGATCAGCGCCTCGGCATCGGGGCCGCCGCGCTGGAAAAGAAGCAGATAGACCAGCGCCGTTTTCAGGAAATTGTCGCTGAAGGCGGAAAAGAACTGGCACCAGAACAGGGGTGCAAAACGCCGCGATAACAAAAGGGGCGAAGGCATGCCTGCCAATAAGTGGCTTTGCCCGGCGGGACAAGCATAGGCAAAAAAGAAAGGGCGGCGCCGAGGCCGCCCTTTCTCCCTGCGTCATCCTCTATTGGCGGAAGGTCTGCCGCCTGCGTCCGTCCTGAATCGTCAGGCCCAACACGCTCAGCACGATCGCCGCAGCGGTGGTAACCGTGAATAGCGAGATCCACATTTGCCACCTCCATTGCAGCCCCTCCCTTGGGGCCAGCCGTGAGAAGCAAACTCGGGCCGCGGCGGCTCGGTTCCTGAACCGAGTGACAAATGATTCAACTTCTGGTTGTCTATTACAACCTTGGGCCGATCCGCCTTGGGGGACCTTGGGGCGTGCTTTTGCCTCGAGGACCGGCCGCGTAGGGTCCTCGCGCCGGGGCGATTTTCGCCAAGGATGTTGGCCATCAGCGCCGCACTGGCCATATTGGGGGCGAGGCGACTGGACGACAGGAATCGATTGTGACGACAACACAAGCGGCGGCACATTTTTCGGCCATGCCGGAGCGCCGCAAGGAATCCTGGCATATCGCGCTCGTGAGTGCGGCGCATTTCGTCAGCCACTTCTTCATCATGCTGCTGCCGCCGCTCTTCGTCTTCATCCGCGAAGACTACGGAGTCAGCTACACCCAATTGAGCCTGGCTTTTGTCGCCTTCAATGTCGTCACCGCCTTGCTGCAGACCCCGACCGGTTTTGTTGTCGACCGCTTCGGCGCACGGCCGCTGCTGGCGGCGGGCCTGGCGCTTGGCGGGGGTGCCTTCGCGGTCGCGGCGCTGGCACAGTCGTTCTGGCTTTTCGTCGCCATGTTCGCGGTCGCCGGCCTGGCCAATACGGTTTATCACCCGGCCGATTACACGCTGCTCTCGCAGCGGGTGTCTCCGAGCCGCATGGGGCCGGCCTTCGCCATCCATACATTTTCCGGAATGCTCGGCGGCGCCGCGGCTCCCGGTGCGTTGTTGCTGCTCTATCAAATCGTCGGCTGGCGCGGCGCATTCCTGGCGGCAGCTATGCTCGGCATCGCCGCCGCCCTGGTGATCGCCGTGTCGCGCGGACTTGAGCATGATCGCGCGGCCGCGGATGCGAAAGGCGCTGGCGAGGCTCACAGTACCGCGGCGGGGGGCCTTCGCCTGCTGCTTTCCCTGCCCATTCTGCAAAACCTGCTGTTCTTCGTCCTGGTGACGCTCGCCACCACCGGCCTGCAGAACTTCTCGATCGTCACGCTGGGCGCGCTCTACGCCACCCCGCTGGGACTGGCCAATACCGCGCTGTCCGGATATTTGCTGCTCACCGCCATCGGCGTCCTGAGCGGCGGCATCGTTGCCGCCCGCACCAAACGTCACGCCCTTGTCGCCGCGGCCGGGCTCGCCGGCGGTGCGCTCATCGTCCTGCTGATCGGCAGCATCGATGTCGGCGCCGCCTTGCTCGTCCTGTTCATGGCGCTCGCCGGATTTCTCAACGGCATCATCATGCCCTCACGCGATCTCATTGTCCGCGAAAGCACGCCGCCGGGCGCGTTCGGCAAAGTCTTCGGCTTTGTCACCTCGGGTTACAATATCGGCGGCATCATCGCGCCCCCGGTATTCGGCGCGATGCTTGACCACGGCACCCCACGCGCGGTTTTCTTCTTCATGGCGGCGGCTTTCCTGGTCTCCGTCCTCACCGTGATTTCCATGCCGCGCTGGCGCGCACAGCCTTCGTCCTCGTGAATCGCCGATGCTCGACGCGCTCAAGCAGCTTATTTCCGAACTGACCGAGGGCGGCAAGCATCCGGACCGCTTCGCCGAGGACGACTACCGGCTTTCCGCGGTCGCCCTGCTGGTCCATGCGGCGACCATTGACGCCGCGCTCTCGGACCCCGAACGGGAAAAACTGAATGCTTTGGTGAAAGAGCGATTCAAGCTGACCGATGATGAGACCGAACGGCTGCTGGAAGCCGCCTATGACGCCGAGCGCAATGCCGTGGATCTTTATGCATTCACCAGCCACATCAACCGGGCGATGGACGACGTGGCGCGGGGCCGGGTCATCGAGATGATGTGGGAGGTCGTTTATGCAGACGGCCGCGTCGGCGAATTCGAGGACAACCTGCTTTGGCGCGCAGCCGATCTGCTCAATGTGCCGGCGCGCGAACGTATCGAATTACGCCAGCGCGTCGCCGGCCGTCACGGCGTATCGGGCAATGGCGGTCCGGCATGATCGCCCCCGGCCTGCGCCCGATCACGCTGCTGACCGGCGCCTCCGCCGGAATCGGCGCGGCCCTGGCGCAAGTCTTCGCCGAACATCGCCACGAGCTTGTTCTCGTGGCGCGGCGCGAGGCGCGGTTGAGGCAGTTGGCTGATGATCTGGCGGCGCAGGGCTTCCCGCGTCCTCTGGTCGTTCCGGCCGATCTCGAAAGGCCGGAGGCCGGAGCGCAAATCGCCGCCGCATTGGAAAGGCTCGGCGTCGAACCGGCCATCGTGGTCAACAATGCCGCCTTCGGCCTCGTCGGCGAGGCGGAAGATTTGGACCGCGAGGAGCAGCTGCGGATGATCGACTTGAATGTCCGGGCGCTGACCGATCTTTCGCTGCGGTGGATCGCTAGCCTGGAGCGGCATCGCGGCGGCATTCTCAACGTGGCGTCGGTGGCCGCCTTCCTGCCCGGCCCGCGCTCCGCGGTCTATTACGCCAGCAAAGCCTATGTGCTGTCGTTCAGCGAGGCGCTGCATCAGGAACTGGCGCCGCGCGGCGTCCGCGTCACCGCCTTGTGCCCGGGGCCGGTGGCGACGGAATTCCAGGCCCGGGCCGGCGTGCCGGATGCGCGGATTTCCGGCCGCCTTGGCCGCTCGGCGGCGGAGGTCGCGCGGCAAGGCTATCGGGGCTTCACCGAGGGCCACCGGGTGGTGGTGCCCGGCTTCGCCAACCGGATGGTCACGGTGCTGTCGCGGCTGCTGCCCCGCCGCTGCGTGCTCGCGATAATGGATCGCCGGCAGAAGCGGCGCCGAGGGCCCTGATGTCTATGCGGTGGCGACCTTGCGCGGCGCCGCCTCGGCGCTGCCGATCTTGAAGACCCGATCGTAGGTCCAGCGCGCCACCTCCCCGGCAGTCGCAAACCAGACGCCTTCCTTTTTCATATGGCGGATGATGGCGCGCAATGTCGCCGCGCGGCCCGGCCGTCCGGAAATATAGGGGTGGAACTGGAAAGGCACATAGGTGCCGCCGAACTTCGATTCCTCGTAAAAATCGTCGAACATCCCCTTCCAGACGATCAGCGTGTCGGCCGGATTGCCGGAATCGTTGTTGCGGTGCTGATAGGTGCGGCCGTCGCCGAAGGGCTGCCGCGGCAGCTCGACCAGATAACGCCCGTTCTTCTCCCAGAGGAAAGGCAGATCGTGGGAGAAGGAATTGCTGTTCCAGAGATAGCCGTGCTCCATCAGCAACTCGATGCTGTTGGGGCTTTGCGTGCAGGAGCGCCAGCCGATCGGCGTGTGCCCGGTACGGTTGCGGATCATGTCGGTGGTCCGCTTCATCACGTCCCATTCCTGCTCGCGGGTGAGATCGCGCGCGCATTCGTGATGATAGCCGTGGCCTGCGATCTCATGGCCTTTGGTGACGATCGCCTTCACCGCCTCCGGATAGCGCTCGGCGATGCCGCCGCAGGTGTTGAATGTCGCCTTGACGTTTTCTTCCTCGAGCATGCGAAGAATGCGCCAGATCGCCGTATGCGGACCGTATTCGCACTGCGTCCATTCTTCGTGGTCCATCGTCCCGTCGGGCAGCGGACGCACATCCTCGCCGCCCTGGAAGTCGAAAGTCATGACGACGGCCGTCCGGATATTGTCCGGCCAGAAAAATGTGCCGTCATAATGATGTTCTTTCAGCATGGACGGTGCCCCTTCGCTTCGATTTTGGCTGGAGCAATGTTGGCGCTTTTCGCGCCATGCGGCAAGACAGGCCGGCGCCCCCGCTAGACCGGCTCCTCCGCGAGCTTGCGCACGTCCTCGACATTGTTGATGCGCGCCAATTGTGGAAACAGCACGATGCTTGCCGCCACGACCGCAAGCGTGCCGAGGCCGCCGATCAGCACGGAGGGAAAGACGCCGAACCATTCCGCCATGACGCCCGAGCGAAAGTCGCCGAGCTGATTGGAGGTGCCGATGAACAGGAAATTGACCGCGCTGACGCGGCCGCGCATTTCGTTGGGCGTGCCGAGCTGGATCATTGTCTGGCGGATCACCACGCTCACCATGTCCGCGGCGCCCATCACCGCCATGGCGAACATGGCGACAGGCATTGACGTCGAAAACCCGAACAGGACCGTTGCCGATCCGAAGATGGCCACGGCCGTGAACATGATCGGTCCCGCGTTTCGGCGCATGGGCCTGCGGGCGAGCACGACCGAGAACGCCAGGGCTCCGGCGGCCATGGATGCACGCAGCCAGGCGAGGCCGTCCGGTCCGGTTTCAAAAACGTCCTTGGCGTAAATGGGCAGCATCGCGTTGACGCTTCCGAGCACCACGGCGAAAAGATCGAGCGTGATGGCGCCGAGAATGATCGGACGGTGGAAGATGAAAGCGATGCCGGCAAATAGCGTGCGCAGCGTGATCGGTTCGCGGCTCGATACGCTGCGCTCTGGATTCAAACGTACGACGAGAAGCGCCGCTACCAGATAGAGAAGTGCGCAGGTCGCAAAGACCAAGGCGGTACTGACCAGCAAGAGGAAGCCGCCTATCAGCGGACCGACGATGGTGGCGATCTGGTTGGACGAGGAGGAAGCGGCCAATGCGCGCGACAACAGGCCCGGCGGCACGATCAGTGGCAGCAGGCTCGACTGAGTCGGTTGCTGAAACGCCCGGGCCGAGCCGAACAACAGCACCACCAGCAGGATCGCGTCACGGTTGAGCCAGCCGCCGAGCGTGCCAAGGGCCAGGATTCCCATCGCCGCACCGTCGACCACCTGGCTAACGCCGAGTACGATCTTGCGGTCGTAACGGTCCGCGACATGGCCGACGACAAGCATCAGCGAGAACAGCGGAATGAATTGCACAAGCCCGACCAATCCGAGATCGAAGGCGCTGCCGGTCATCTGATAAATGAGCCAGGAGACGGCGACCGTCTGCATCTGGTTGGCGAGGCTGCTCAGCACGCGCGACAGCCAGAACTGAACAAACGGGCCGTGCTTCAAGACCTCGAATTGCGACGGGTCGCCGGCGCTCATCTGCCTGCAGCCCCGGCTACGCGGCTGATCATGGCGCGGCGCTTGGCGCGGCGCGAACCGGTCAGCGATTTGCGACGCAGGAGAGATTTCTGCGAGCCACTGTCACCGCGCACCGCCCTTCCGTCTCCTGTTCCAGTATCGGGGAGTTGCGGCGTACCGCCCCGCCGCGAACAAATCAAGCAAACCCTGGCGCTAGGCATGCGTTGACGCGATCTTGGGCTCAAAAAAGGCCGGGCACGAGGCCCAGCCTTTCCGCAGTCTATGACCGCACAGTTATTTCTTGGCCATGGCTGAAAGCGTTTGACACAAGGCGAGCTGATTGGGGTCGGCATTGCTCGGACTTGCGATCACGTCCTTGCAGCGCCGCATGACGCGCTGCTGCTGCGCTGGCGTCAGTGAACTGAAGGACTCGCCGACCTGCCCTGCGCTCAGGCCAAAAGCTCCGGTGCCCGCCGGACCTGTGGCGCCAGCAGCCGGTGCGCTGGCTGCAGGGCCCCCCGGCGCCGTCGCGCTGCCAATGCCCAAGGCGCCGCTGCCGGCGGTCGTTCCTCCTCCGGTGCCCAGGGAGGCGCTGCCGGTGCCGCTCGTTCCGCCGATGCCGAGCGATCCGGCCGCATTGCCGCTCGTCGAGCCGCCGCCGGATCCGAGCGCAGCGCCGCCGCTGCCGGTGACGCCGCCAAGTGCCGCCCCTAAGCCCGCGCCGCCACCAAGGGCGCCGCTGCCGCTGCCGCTACCGCTCGATCCATCGGCGCTGGCGCCGCTGCCACCACTGCTGCTGCCGCTGCCGCCGCCAAGCCCGCCGCCCAGGCCGCCACCGCCGAGGCCCGCGCCTGCGCCGGCGCCGCCGTCTCCCCCACTACCGTGGCCGCTACCGCCGCCCGGGCCGCCGGAGCCGCTGCCGCTACCGCCCGCGGCGCCGGCTCCGCCGCCCGCCCCTGCGGCATAGGCCACCGCTATCGGCGCTGCCGCCATCATCAACCCAAGCATTACGATGGCAACGCGCAACGCGCGCCCCGCACCGTATTTCGGTTCATGGGATAGCATTTAAAAATCCTCCTAAATGAGTGGCTTCAGCGGCGAACCCGCTTCTTTTTCTTGGATGCGGATTCAATTGCGTTCGGGAGGGAACGTTCCGCAAAGCCGCCGCGGTGCAGCCTCAATCGCTGCGGGAACAGGTTCAAAGAAATGTGACGATTATTGCCAGTACTTCTTCCGGGCTATTGCCCAGCGGATGCGACTGTAACGGGCACTCGACGGTAGAAACCGGGAAATAGATGCTCGAGATTTTTTACCTTCGGCAAATCGTTGATGGCGATATAGGGCTGGGTCGGGTGATTGATGGCGTAATCCTGATGGTAGCCCTCCGCCGGATAGAAAGCGGTCAGCGGCGCGAGCTGCGTCACGATGGGTGAGGGGAAGACCCCGGCTTTCTCGAGCTGATTGATGTACGCTTCTGCGACGCGCTTCTGTTCGGGATTGGCGTAAAAAATCGCCGAGCGGTATTGGGTGCCTTCATCCGGGCCCTGACGGTTCAGCTGCGTCGGGTCATGCGCCACCGAAAAAAAGATCTTGAGGATCTGGCCGTAGCTGATTTCGCGCGGATTGAATTTAATCTGCACGGATTCGGCGTGGCCGGTCGTGCCCGAGGATACTTGCTCATAGCTCGGCAGCGGCTTGGTGCCTCCGGCATAGCCGCTCAGCGCCTGCGTCACGCCCTTGGTATGTTCGAACACGGCCTGCACGCCCCAGAAGCATCCGCCGGCGACGACCGCGACCTGTTGCGAATCGCTCGCCGGCGCATCAATGGCCGGATCCGGCAAGGGCGTGGCTTTGGCCGGCGCGGGAGCCAACGAAAACCAGATCACGCTCACCGCCGCGAGCAGTAGGAGCGCGGGCAGGTAGCGCCAGATGGCGGCGGATAGCGCACGGGGCGAGGGCATGATCGGGCTCCTTTCCCAGCGCTCCGGCGGCGGCCGGAGCGGCTTCAGCCAATTATACGAAAGGAAGCGGCCAAGGTTACAGGCGGACTATGGCAATTAGCGGATGGCTGGTTTTGGTGGAGCCGAGGGGATTTGAACCCCTGACCTCCTCATTGCGAACGAGGCGCTCTCCCAACTGAGCTACGGCCCCGCCGGATCGGCGCGGGTTACGCCATGCGCCTGCAGCGAGAGCGGGCATTTAGGGGGGCGCGATCCGCAGTGTCAAGGACGGGCAGGTGCATCCGCCGTCTTGTTCGCGTCCATGCAACCCGCTACGTTGCGGCCCTCATCCGCCTGCAAACGGAATGCTATGCGCGCCCTCCTCGACGTCATCCTTATCGCATTGCGGCTTTATCTCTATCTGGTCATTGCCGCCGCCGTGTTTTCCTGGCTGGTGGCCTTCAACGTCGTGAATATGCGCAATCAATTCGCGCATATGATTTATGATTTTCTCTATCGCATCACCGAGCCGGCGCTGCGTCCGATCCGTTCGGTCTTGCCCAATCTCGGTGGCATCGATATTTCGCCGATCATCTTGTTCCTGATCGTCATCTTCATCGAAAATGTGATCGTCTACTACATCTACCCCAACGTCTTTTGACCCGTGACCACATTGCGTCCCTGGTCGGCGACGACGGAGGGTCTTGCCGTCACCTTGCGCCTGACGCCGAAAGCGGGCCGGGACGCCATCGAGGGAATTGAAGTCTTGGCGGACGGACGGGCGCTGCTGAAGGTCCGCGTGCGCGCCGCGGCGCACGACGGCGAGGCCAATGCCGCCCTCGTGCGCCTCATGGCCAAGGCGCTTGAGATTGCGCCGCGCCGGATAACGCTTGTTGCCGGCGCCAAAGCGCGGATCAAACGTCTGGCGATCGACGGTGATGTTGCGGTGCTGAGCGCAAGGCTGGAGAAGCTGGCGGGAGCAGGCTAAAGAAATGTCATGGCCGGGCCCGTCCCGGCCATCCAAGTCTTCAAGGCAAGAAGTGGTGATGCCCGGTACGATGCCGGGCATCACCACGCCAGGGAACCGAAGAAATGACCGCACGTATCATCGACGGCAAGAAAACCGCGGAGGAATTGCGCATCAACGTCGCCGACGAAGTCAGTCGGATCGCTCCGCGTAACGTGGTGCCGGGGCTTGCCGTCGTCCTCGTCGGCCACGATCCGGCGAGCGAAGTCTACGTCCGCTCGAAGACCAGGGCCGTCGCCGCGGCGGGTATGCATGCTTTCGATCGCAAGCTGCCCGACGACGTCAGCGAGGCCAGGCTGCTGGAGGAGATCGCGCGATTGAACGCCGATCCCGCCGTGCACGGCATCCTGGTGCAACTGCCGTTGCCGCCGCAAATCGACCCGCACAAGGTGATCGCGGCCATCGATCCGGACAAGGATGTGGACGGTTTCCATCCGCTCAATGCCGGACGGCTGGCGCGCGGCCTGCCCGGCCTGTTTCCCTGCACGCCTTTGGCTTGCATCATCTTGGCAAAATCGGTGCGTCCGTCGCTGGCTGGGCTCGAATCGGTGGTGGTCGGCCGCTCCAACATCGTCGGCAAGCCAGTTGCGCAACTGCTGCTCAACGAGGACACCACGGTGACCATCGCGCACCACCTGACGCGCGATTTGCCCGAGGTATGCCGCCGCGGCGACGTGCTGGTGGTGGCGACCGGCAATGCCGGCCTCGTTCGCGGCGACTGGATCAAGCCGGGGGCGATCGTGATCGACGTCGGCATCAATCGCATCGTCGGCGCCGACGGCAAGCCGCGCATCGTCGGCGACGTCGTCTATGAAGAAGCGTTGGCGGTGGCGGGCGCCATCACGCCGGTCCCGGGCGGCGTGGGACCGATGACCATCGCCTGCCTTCTGGCGAATACGCTGCAGGCTGCGAAGCGCGCGGCCGGTATTACCTGATCGTCACGGTCAGGAGCAAAGGCGAAGCCCGCGCTGAGCCGCCACGCGGCTCTCTTCAGCTTAAGGATATAGGTGGCTGATTGGGACTTCAGCTATTCCAGCCGTAGGCGACCTTGTCGAGCACGCGCGTGCCGAAGCGCTCGGATGAGCGGGCCACCGGCCGGCCGCCGAGGGCGCGGTAGAATTCCACGGCGGTGTCGTTATCGGACAGCGCCCAGACCACCAGCGAGCGCATGCCACTTTGCGCGAGATCGCGGCGCGCGGCACTGAATAGCCGCCGCCCGAAGCCGAGCCCCTGAAATTCCGGCCGCAGGTAGAGTTCGTAAATTTCACCCTCGTAGCTCAGGCTGCGCGCCCGGTTGCGCCCATAATTGGCGTAGCCGGCCACCTTGTCACCGAAATTAAGGATCGAGATGCGGCTGCCTTTGCGAATGGCGGTATCCCACCACTCGCCGCCGCGGCGATTGATCAGCTTTTCCAGTTCGACGCTGGGAATGATGCCTTGATAGGCGGTGCGCCAAGCCTCGTCATGCGTCTCCGCCACCGCGGCCGCATCAGACGGTTTCGCTTGGCGGATCTCGATGACGACCGTGCTCATGCAAGAATAGAAGCAAGCACAAGGCCGCCCTTCAAGTCCCGTGTTTAACGATGGGTTAATGGTGTGGATTATTGGCAACGCTAAGCGCAAAAAGGCGCGCCGTAGCGGCAAAAATGTCACGCATGCCGGTGTACCGTCCGCCGCGTTGCGGCGCCGCTTCGCGCCTTGCGGTGCCGCTGCGGCGCCGCGCCAACACGTTTTCCGCGAATCACTTTGCCGCCTTGTGCCAGCCGACGGCGCGGCGTTAAACCCGCTCCGCCTCTTTTTTGCGCTCTTCCTTTTTGCGCTCGTTGGGATCGAGCAGCTTCTTGCGCAGGCGGATCGATTTCGGCGTCACCTCCACCAGCTCGTCATCCTGGATATAGGCCAGCGCCTTTTCCAGCGTCATGCGGATAGGCGGCGTGAGGCGGATCATCTCGTCGTGCGAATGGGTGCGAATATTGGTGAGCTTCTTACCCTTGAGCACGTTGACGATGAGGTCGTTGCCGCGGGTATGCTCGCCGACGATCATGCCGGGATACACCTTGGCGCCAGGGTCGATCATCATCGGGCCGCGATCCTCCAGATTCCACAGCGCGTAAGCCACGGCTTCGCCGGCATCGCTGGCGATCAGCACGCCGTTGCTGCGGCCCTGGATCTCGCCTTTATGCGGCGCGTAGCCGTGGAATAGCCGGTTCATGACCGCGGTGCCGCGGGTATCGGTCAGCAGCTCGCCCTGGTAGCCGATCATGCCGCGCGTCGGCGCGTAGAAAACGAGCCGCAGGCGGCCGCCGCCGGACGGCCGCATCTCGATCATGTCGGCTTTGCGCTCCGACATCTTCTGTACGACGATTCCCGAATGCTGCTCATCGACGTCGATCACCACTTCCTCGATGGGCTCCAGCAATTCGCCGCTCGCCGGATCGTTCTTGAACAGCACCTTGGGGCGCGACACGGAAAGCTCGAAGCCTTCGCGGCGCATGGTTTCGATCAAAATGCCGAGCTGCAACTCGCCGCGCCCGGCGACCTCCATGGAATCCTTTTCGCCGGATTCCGAGACGCGCAAGGCGACGTTGCCCTCGGCCTCGCGCAGCAGGCGCTCGCGGATGACGCGGCTTTGCACCTTGTCGCCTTCGGTCCCGGCCAGCGGCGAGTCGTTGATGCGGAAAGTCATCGCCAATGTCGGCGGGTCGATCGGCTGCGCCGGCAAAGGCTCCTTCACTTCCGGATCGCAGATCGTGTGCGCCACGGTGGCGTAGGGTAGACCGGCAATGGCGACGATATCGCCGGCTTCGGCCTCATCGATGGCCGTGCGCTCCAGACCGCGAAAGGCAAGCACCTTGGTCACCCGCCCATTCTCGATCAGGGCACCGTTGCGGTCGAGCACTTTCACATTCTGGTTCGGCCTCACCGACCCCGAGGTGATCCGCCCGGTGACGATGCGGCCGAGATAGGGATTGGCTTCGAGAATGGTGCCAAGCATGCGGAAGGGGCCGCTCTCGACCTGCGGTGGCGCCACATGGCGCAACACCAGTTCGAACAGCGGCTTCATGCCTTGATCCTTGGGCCCCTCGGGGCTCGCTGCCATCCAGCCCTCCTTGGCCGAGCCGTAGAGGATGGGGAAATCGAGCTGCTCCTCGGTGGCATCGAGGGCGGCGAACAGATCGAAGACGTCGTTGACGACCTGAACCGGCTGTGCGTCCGAGCGATCCACCTTGTTGATGACCACGATCGGCTTCAGGCCGACTTTCAGCGCCTTGGAGACCACGAACTTGGTCTGCGGCAAGGGGCCTTCGGCGGCGTCCACCAGCACCAGGGCGCCGTCCACCATGTTGAGGATGCGTTCGACCTCGCCGCCGAAATCGGCATGGCCCGGGGTATCCACGATGTTGATATGCGTGTCCTGCCAGAGGATCGACGTCACCTTGGCGAGAATGGTGATACCGCGCTCGCGCTCGAGATCGTTGGAATCCATGGCGCGCTCGGCGAAGCGCTGGTTGTTGCGCACGGCGCCGGACTGCTGCAGCAGCCGATCCACCAGCGTTGTCTTGCCGTGGTCGACGTGGGCGATGATGGCGACGTTGCGCAGCTT
Organism: Xanthobacteraceae bacterium; assembly: GCA_035652315.1. GTDB lineage: Bacteria > Pseudomonadota > Alphaproteobacteria > Rhizobiales > Xanthobacteraceae > CANKHA01. The sequence continues at coordinate 122,068 of DASREA010000002.1, forward strand.
CATTTGAACATCATTCCGGGATTTTGGCGCGCGCTCTCGGACAGGGATTCCGAAGAAATCCGCTCCCCAAAAAAGCAACAGGATTGCCGGGGCAATCCTGTCAGCCGCGCTATTTGCGCTGCAATATAATCAGCGGCGGTCAGGAAGCAACGCCAGAAACCGCAAACGGCGTTAACCGCCGGGGCGGGGTTGCGGCCAGTTCCACGGGCCGAATCCGCCGCGATTTGGCCGCGCATGCTGCACCATCACCATTTCGCCTACGGTCTCGGCGGAGACCAGCCCGAGCAATTTTCCGGCGGCATCGACGACCGCCACCGCAGGCGCTCGCTGTTCCTGCAACAATTGAAACGCATCCGACAGACGCGAATCGCGGGAAATGGTCGCCGGCGGGGGTGACATGGCATCGGCGACGCGCGCCTGCGAGCCGAGTTCGCTCAGCGCGCGAATGATGTCGCCGCGGCCGAGCAATCCGACCGGCTTATCCGCGGCATCGACCACCGGAAATTCGCTCTGGCTGGTGCGCAGCAAAGTCTCGACGGCTTCCTCGATTGGCGCTTCGGGCGTCAGCGTCGCAAAGCGTGTCATCATCGCGGCAGTGACCGGCACCCCGCGCGATGCGGCTTGTAACGCCACCATATGCGCTTCCGAGGCGGCGGCGAGATAGACGAAGATGGCGATGAAAATCAGCAGCGGGTTATAGAGCAGGCCGATAAAGCCGAGTGCGAAAGCCACCGCCTGGCCGATGGCGGCGGCGACTTCGGTGGCGCGGACATAGCCCATGCGGACGCCGAGCAACGCGCGCAGCACGCGGCCGCCGTCCATGGGAAAAGCTGGAATAAGGTTGAACACGGCAAGGAAGAGATTGACCGCCGCCAGCCGATCGATCAGCGAGATCTGGCCATCCTCGATCAACGCGGTTTGCCCGGTAAGATGCGCGCCGAAGACGCCGATCAGCACAAGCGAGATCGCCACATTGACCGCCGGGCCGGCGATCGCGATCAGGAATTCCTGCCACGGATCCTCGGGAATACGCTCAAGCCGCGCGACGCCGCCGATCGGCAACAGGGTCACGTCCGGGGTCGGCACGCCGAATACGCGGGCGGTAAGGATATGACCGAATTCATGGGTGACGACGCAGGCAAATACCAGGATGACAAACAGCAGCGTCTGCCAGGCGGTCGCCGCCCCCTCAGAAGCGTAGCTGGCGACAAAAATCCAGGCCAGGAACAGCAGAAAGGTGAAGTGGACGCGGATGGCCGTTCCGCCGATCCGGCCGATATTCAATGACCAAGACATGGGACCCTCGCGCTTCGATCTTTGTTAGTTAATCAGCGCCGCGGCGCTTGGCGAGGGGCGAAACCCTTGTTTCCGCCTCGACGCCGGATCAGGATCGTCGCCAGCAAAAGAACGAGGTGGGTCATGGCTCATAAGCTTACCGGGGACGCCCGCAAGGCGGCGCTTGCCAGGCTCGGCGCCTGGCACGAGGTGCCGGGCCGCGACGCCATCAGCAAGAAATTTGTGTTCAAGGATTTCAACGAAGCTTTCGGCTTCATGACGCGCGCCGCGCTCGTGGCCGAGAAGATGGATCATCATCCCGAGTGGTTCAACGTCTACAAGACCGTAGAGGTGACGCTCTCCACCCACGATGCCGGCGGCGTGACCGAGCTCGATATCAAGCTCGCCCAGGCGATGGACGAGTTAGCCGCCTGATCGTTATTCCGGGCGCGACAAAGCCGCGAGCCCTGGCGGCGGGGGATTACCGGTCCCCGCCTGCGCCGGGTCGGCGCGAAACGGCGCCTTGCCGGCGCCATTTTGCGCCACCATCTTTGCTCGATGAATTTTCACGGGATGGACTTTCGCAACGGCTTCGGTTTCGGCCCGGCGGGCGGAGAATCGTTGGTCCGGCGCGGTTTTTGGCGTAAGGCGACACGGCTCGCCGCGCGGCTTCCTTTCGCCCACGATCTCCTTGCCGCGTATTATTGCGCTTTCGATCGCGACACGCCGTTGCATGTGAAAGCGGCGCTGATTGGGGCGCTCGCCTATTTCGTGCTGCCGGCCGATGCGGTGCCCGATTTCCTGCCGGCGCTCGGCTACACCGACGATGCGGCGGTGATCCTGGGGACGGTGCGGCTGCTCTCCGACCACATTCGCCCCCCGCATCGCGACGCCGCGCGCGCGACGCTGATAGGCCTCCAATCGGCCTAAGCGTGTGCTTGGTTAATCCGGGATGGCCGCGGCCTGCGGCAACGCGTAACATTATCCCCGCCTTCACAATGCCGATTTCGCGGCTTATGGGGGATTCCTGTCTCCGGTATAGTCCGGACCACTGCAATCACCCAAAGCAGCGATGGGGAAGGGATGACACCCATTAGAAAACTATTGTCGGTTCTGGCGCCGGTACTCGCGGCCGCGGCCTTGTTTGGTTCGGCCGCGACCTGGGCGCAAACGGCCAGCTCACCAAGCAAGCCGAAAACGACGGCGAAGCCTGCGCCGAAACCCGCGGCCAAGCCGGCGCCCAAACCGGCGGCTGCCGCTACCGCGAAACCTGCGGAAAAGCCCGCTCCCGCCAAGCCCACGGCAAGCAAAGACCCGCTCCTGCTCGGCCAATACGGCGACTGGAGCGCGTATACGGCGTCGCCCGACGGCAAGAAAGTTTGTTTCGTGCTTGGCAAGCCGGGCAGTTCGAAAACGAACCCGCCCAACCGCCCGCGCGATCCCGCTTATTTCTACGTCTCGACGCGGCCGGCGGAGAAAGTGAAGGACGAGATTTCGGTCATCATCGGCTATTCCTTCAAGCCGAAATCCGAGGCGAAGGCGACCGTCGGTTCCGAAAACGTCAACCTTTATACCGAGGAGGACGGCGCCTGGGCCAAGGACGAGGACCAGAGCAAACTCGTGGAAGCCATGCGTAAGGGCGAGCAGATGGTCATTACCGGCACGTCCTCGCGCGGCACCGAGACCACGGATGTCTATTCGCTCAAGGGGATTTCGCAGGCGCTCGACCGCGTCGGCCAGGAATGTAAGTGACCTTATTGGAATTTCGTCATTGCCGGGCTTGACCCGGCAATCCATCTAAGAAGACAAGTTCGGCATAAGATGGATGCCCGGGTCGAGCCCGGGCATGACAATTGTCATGGCATCCCAGATCACAACAGCGGCTGCAACAACTCCAATCGAAAAAACGCCGCTCGAGCGCTACGTGCCGCCGGCCAAGCCGTCGCTGATCGGC
>DASREA010000003.1:0-37792 GCA_035652315.1 Xanthobacteraceae bacterium
AACCGATCGCCGGAGCCGGCGATCATCACCGGATCGAGCACGACGTTGCGGGCGCGGTGGCGGTCGAGCGCGGCGGCGACGGCTTCGATCGCGCCGGGCCGCGACAGCATGCCGATCTTCACCGCCGCCACGTCGAGATCGGAATAAACCGCGTCGATCTGGGCAGCGATGAAGTCCGGCGGCACGTCGTGGATGGCGAAAACGCCGCGCGTGTTCTGCGCGGTGAGCGCGGTGATCGCCGAGGCGCCATAGATGCCGAGCGCGGAAAAGGTCTTCAGGTCGGCTTGGATGCCGGCGCCGCCGCTGGAATCCGATCCGGCGATGGTGAGCGCGATCGGCACGGTCATGCGGCGCCCCGCTTTTGCAAGGCCTTGTCGACGATGGCGCGCAGCTTGGCGGCGGCCTGTCCCGGCTCCGGCGCGAAAGACAAGGCGGAGATCACCGCGATGCCGTCCGCTCCCGCGGCGATCACATCCGCGGCATTGGTTTCCGCGATACCCGCAATAGCGCAGATGGGAAATCCCGGCGCCCGGCCGCGCACGGCGGCGGCGATGGATTTCAGTCCATCGAGGCCGATGGGCGGATCGGGATTGTCCTTGGAGACGGTGGCGAAAACGCCGCCGATGGCGACATAGCTGAGCAGCTCGAGCGGCGCGGCGCGCGCCTGCGCCACGGTCTTGAGGCTCAGCCCGACGATCGCCTCCGGCCCCAGCAGGCGGCGCGCATCGGCAGGCGCCATGTCGTCCTGGCCGACATGCACCCCGGCGGCGCCGGCGGCGAGCGCCACGTCGACGCGGTCGTTGACCACGAAGGGAACGCGCGAAGGCGCCAGCGCCGCCTGGATGGCGCGCGCGTGCTTCACCATCTCGCGCGTGCCCGCCTTCTTGTCACGCAATTGCACGAGCGTCGCGCCGCCCTCGCCGACGCGGCGCGCCAGATCGGCGAGCGCCCAACCGGCGGCGCGCTCGGGATCGACAAGGGCGTAAAGGCGAAGATCGGCGCGCATGATTTCCAACGATCGAAGCCGCGGACAGCGGATACCTAAAGGGCGCGGCTGCGGCCCGCAAGCGCTTGCCAGAAGCTGGCGATTTTGCTGGATTGGCGCCGCATCAAAAGCGGCGGGAGGCGGCGATGGTTCCCTTCTTCGTGCAGATCAAGTGCCAGCTCGGCAGATCCTATGACGTCGCCAATGCCCTTGCCGATTCCGAAATCGCCTCGGAAATCTACTCGACCGCCGGCGAATTCGATCTGCTTGCCAAGTTCTATGTCGAGGAAGGCACCGACATCGGCCACTTCGTCAACGAGAAGGTGCAGACGATTCCCGGGATCCAGGACACGCGCACCATCATCACCTTCAAGGCCTTCGGCGTTTAGGCGAATGCCTCATGGCGCGCTCTGCGCTTTCCGCTTCACCGGCGGCGGCGTGGGACCGTCCACCGGCGGCAGCGATTTCAGATAGACGGCCATGGCCTGGCGGTCCTGATCGCTCAACTTCGAAGTATTGCGCACGACGTCGACCATCGAGCCGCCCGCGTCGTTGCCGTCGGGTAATTCGCCATAGGCCAGCAGGTTGGCGATGTCGCGCTCCGACCATTTGGCAAGCCCGCGCTGCGTGATGTTGGGAACCCAGCCCTCGCCTTCCAGATCGGGTGCGCCCGCGAAACGCTGGCCGGTCTTGATCGAGCCGAAGAGCGTACGCGGACTATGGCATTCGGCGCAATGGCCCGGCCCGTTCACGAGATAGGCGCCGCGATTCCAGGCGGCGGATTTCGTGGGATCGTCTTTGAGCGGCGTGTCGTCGAGAAAGAGCAGCTTCCAAAGGCCGACGGCGCGGCGAATGTTGAACGGAAACGTAACGTCATGCGCGCGCACCTTGCCCTGCACCGGCGGCAAGGTCTTGAGATAGGCAAAGAGGTCGCGCACGTCATCGAGCTTCATGTGCCGATAGGACGTGTAGGGAAAGGCGGGGAAAAAATGCTCGCCGCTCGGCGAAACCCCTTTCAGCAGCGCATTGACGAAATCGATCTCGCGCCAGGCGCCGATGCCGTCGCTGCGGTCCGGAGAGATGTTGGGGACATAGAATGTGCCGAAGGGAGTCTTCAGACCCCGCCCGCCGCCGAGCTTGGTTGGATCGTCCTGATGCGGCGTGGCGTGACAGCCGGCACAGCCGCCTGCGAAGAACATGGCCTTGCCGTTTGCTAGATTCGCCGTGTGCGGGCCGAGCATGCTCGCGCTGAGCGCCGCCGGTGCCGTCAGCAGCCAGAACGCGATGACGCCGATAACGGCGATCGCCACAACAGAGAAGAGGATTTTCCGCAGCAGCTTTGGCTTATCGGTGCGTTGGCGGTCGGACATGGCGCTGCCCCGGAATCAGCAAGACGCCCGCGGAGCTCTCGCCCGCGCGGGCGTCCGGGGCAGTGTGGAAAGGAGCGCCGCCCAAATCAGGATTTTTTGGCGCGATATTCCTTGTGGCAACCGTTGCAGTCCTTGTCGTAGATGTCGGGCCAGATCGCCTTCAGCGAAGCCAAGTCCTTGATCTTGCCTTTTGCCTCGGCAACGTCCTGGGCAAGTTTATCTGAACGCGCCTTCAGGTCGCTCTGATTTTCAAACGCTTTTTGCGCGGCATAGAAACTGTCGCTTTCTACGGGGCCCTGGAACCCGCCGGCCGGAAAAAGCGCGGGGAGTTTCGGCGCGGCCTCAGCTATATGCGCCAACGCTTCATCGACCTTGGCTTGGTCGTAGGGAATCCGGTCGCGGGCCATGCCGTTGAGGGTGGTATTCCCATAACGGTTAAGCGTCTTCATGAACTCCTTGCGCTGGGCGTTTACATCCGCCTGCGCAACGACAGCCGTGGCGCCTACCGCGACCAGAGCGAGTACAAGAAAAGGTCGAATCATGAGTTACCCTCTGTTGCTAATCGTTGTCCGCAATCCTGAACAACACCGGCGGATTGCGATTATTCCGGGGCTGAAAAAGCCGCCAAAACGCCGCAGCTTGTCTATTTCCAATCGTTTTTCACTCCGCCGAATCGGCGGCCCGGCCGGATGCTCCCGCCCCGGTCAGGCGATCCGCGAGGCCGCGGCTCACCACATAAAAGGCTGGCGTAAAGATCAGCCCGAAGGCCGTCACTCCGATCATGCCGAAGAACACGGCGGTGCCGAGAGACTGGCGCATTTCCGCGCCCGCGCCCGAAGCCCAGACCAGCGGCGTGACGCCGAAGACAAAGGCCAGCGAGGTCATAACGATCGGGCGCAAGCGCAGCCGCGACGCCTGGTGCGCGGCCTCGATCCGATTATGCCCGCGATCTTCCAGCTGCCGCGCGAATTCGACGATCAGAATAGCGTTCTTCGCGGCGAGACCGATCAGCACGATAAAGCCGACCTGGGTCAGAATGTTGTTCTCCTGCCCGCGGATCAGCACGCCGGTGATCGAGGCCACCAGACACATCGGCACGATGAGAATGACGGCAAGCGGCAAGGTGAGGCTTTCATATTGCGCGGCGAGAACCAGGAAGACGAAGGTCACCGCGAGCACGAAGGCGAAGACGGCGGTATTGCCGGCGCGCAATTGCTGAAAGGCGAGCGTCGTCCATTCATAGCTGAAGCCTTGGGGCAGCGCTTGCGCCGCCAAATTCTCCATGATGGCGATGGCCTGCCCCTGCGAATAGCCCGGCGCCGGCGCGCCATCGAGCTCGGCGGCCGGATAAAGATTGTAGCGTGGCACGCGGAACGGTCCCGACCGCGAGCTCGCAGTGGTGAAGGCGCCGATCGGCACTGAATCGCCATTGGCGTTGCGCACACGGATATTCAACGCGTCCTTGATGTCGATGCGGTGCTCGTCGTTGGCCTGCGCCACGACCCGGAAGGTATGGCCGAGCAGATTGAAATCGTTGACATATGAGGAGCCGAGATAGATCTGCAAAGCGGCGAAGACATCGGGGATTTTGATACCGAGGAGTTGCGCTTTGACGCGGTCGATGTCGAGGTAGAGCTGCGGCGTCGACGTCTCAAAGAGCGAGAACACCTGATTGAGACCGGGCGTCTGCGCGGCGCGGCCCATCATGGCATAGACCGCCTCTTGCAGGGCCTGCGGTCCGAGCCCGGCGCGGTCCTCCACCATCATGCGGAAACCGGCGGCATTACCGATGCCGCTCACGGGCGGCGGCTGGATTACCAGCATCAACGCGTCCTGGATTGGCGCGAACCGTTTGAATAATTCGCCCTGGATAGCGGCAGCCGATTTGCGCGGATCGTGTGCCCGCTCAGCGAATGGCTCGAGCACCAGGAAGATGGCGCCGGCGTTCGATGCCTGGGTGAAACTTGCGCCGGAGAAGCCGACGATATTGACCGCGCCGGCAATGCCCGGCGTGTCGAGCGCGATATCGACGGCATGCCGCAGCACCTTGTCGGTACGCTCGAGAGCGGCGCCTGGCGGAAGCTGGGCCGCGACGATCAGATAACCCCGATCGAGCTGCGGAATGAAGCCGACCGGCGCCGCACGGAATGCAAAAAAGCCTACCAGAAGCACGGCGGCGTAAGCCGCAAGCATCGAGACCGCGATGCGAACCACGCGGCCGATCAAGGCCCCATAGCCGTCGGCAAAGACGGCAAAGCCGGTGTTGAATTTGTCGAACAGGCTCTGCACCGGTCTCAGCAGCAGCGGCTGGCGATGTTCGTGATGCGGTTGCAGCAGCAGCGCGCACAGCGCCGGCGAAAGCGTCAACGACATGAGCAGCGAGATCGCCGTGGCGCCGGCGATAGTCAGTGCGAACTGGCGGTAGAACTGGCCGGAAATTCCGCTGATGAAGGCCGAGGGTATGAATACCGCGCCCAGCACCAGCGCGATGGCGACCAATGCCGAGCCGACTTCGTCCATGCTGCGCCGCGCCGCATCGCGCGGCGTCATGCCGCCGGCAATGTTGCGTTCGACGTTTTCCACCACGACGATGGCGTCGTCGACGACGATGCCGACGGCGAGCACCAAGCCAAAAAGGGACAGATTGTTCAGGCTGAAGCCGAACAAGGACATGAAGAAGAAGGTGCCGACCAGCGAAACCGGGATGGCGACCACCGGGATCACCGCCGCACGCCAGGTCTGCAGGAACATGACGATTACGAAGACCACGAGCAGCGCGGCGATTCCGATGGTGATTTCGACCTCGTCGACCGACTGCTGAATGAATTGCGTCGGATCGTAGACGATCGCGTATTTGATGCCCGCGGGAAAATTCTGCGATAGCCGCTGCATCGATTCGCGGATGGCGCGCGCTGTCGCGAGCGCGTTCGAAGCGGGCCGCTGGAATATCGCCAGGGCAACGGCGGGATCGCGATTGAGATAGGAATTGGAACCGTAATCCTGCGCGGCCAGCTCGACCCGCGCGACATCCTTCAGATGCACTACGGCGGTTTCGGTGGTTTTGACCACGATATTGCCGAACTGCGCCGGATCGGTAAGCCGGCCCTGCGTTCGCACAGTGATCTGAAAGGCTTCGGGGTTGCTCACCGGCGGCTGATTCAACACGCCGGAAGCGACCTGCAAATTCTGTCCCTGGATGGCCGTCACCACATCCTGCGCAGTCAGGCCGAGCGATTGCAGGCGGCCGGGATCGAGCCAAACGCGCATGGCGTAATCGCGGCTGCCGAACACGATGATCGAGCCGACGCCGTCGACGCGGGTCAATGCATCCTTGATTTCCAGGCTGGCGAAATTCGAAACATAAAGCTGATCGCGAGATTTATCGGGCGAAAACAGGTGCACGACCATCATCAGGTCGGGCGACCGCTTCTGCACCGTCACGCCGATGTTGCGCACATCCGCTGGCAGCCGCGGCTGCGCGATGGCAACGCGGTTCTGCACCTGCACCTGGGCAATATCGAGATTGGTGCCGAGGTCGAAGGTGACGGAAATGGAAAAGCGGCCGTCCGATGTCGAATCCGACGAGATGTAGAGCATCCCCTCGACGCCGTTGATCTGATCCTCGATCGGCGCCACCACGGTAGACGCGACCACGTCGGCACTGGCGCCGGGATATTGTCCCGACACGCTGATGGTCGGCGGCGCGATTTCCGGATACTGCGCGATCGGCAATTGCGTGAAAGCCACGCCGCCGAGAATTAGGATGACAATGGCAAGCACCCCGGCAAAGATCGGCCGGTCGATGAAAAAATGCGAAATACGCATGACGCGGCCGCCTATTTTTCCGCCACTGGCGCCGGCGAGGCGCCCTGCTGTTGCGGCGTGACTTTGGCTCCCGGGCGCACGCGCATCAGGCCGTTCACCACCACCTGATCGTCCGGCTTGAGACCCTCGTCAATCGCCCGCATGTCGCCCACCAGCGGCCCCAGCTTCACGTAGCTTTGCTTCACCGTATTGTCCGGCCCGACGACATAAACGAATTTCCGCGTCTGATCGGTGCCGATGGCGGCATCCGGGACCATCAGCGCCTCGCGCGGCGGCGACGCCGCAATCTGCAGCCGCGCGAACATTCCTGGAATGAACAAGCCATTGGGATTGGCGAATACGGCGCGGCCGCGAATGGTTCCCGTCGAGCGATCGATCACGTTATCGACGAAATCCATGCGGCCGTCGTGAACGAAGTCCTGCTCATCGATCAGTTTCAGCTTTACCGGCAGCGTCAGTCCACTGGTTTCCACGCTGCCGGATTTGGCCAGGCGGTTGTAACGAAGCAAGGACGCCTCGTCGAAAGTGAATTCGAAACGAATCGGATCGACGGAGACGATGGTCGCCAGCAGGGTGGTCGCGCCCGCACCGCTGGCCACAAGGTTGCCAGGACTCACGCGGCGGTCGCCGATGCGCCCGGCGACCGGCGCGCGCACCTCGGTAAATTGCAGATCCAGTTCCGCCTGCCGCGCCGCCGCTTCGCTGGCGGCGACCGAAGCTTCGGCGTTCCGCTGTGCCTGCACCCGCTGGTCGTAGACCTGTTCGGAAATCGCCTTGTCGTGAAGAAGCTGCTGGGCGCGGGCGAGATCGGTCTGAGCATAGGTGAGGTTCGATTTGGCGAGGAGAAGATTGGCGCGCGCCTGATCGAGCGTGTTCTGGAATGGCCGCCGGTCGATGGTGAAAAGCAGGTCGCCTTTCTTGACCGTCTGACCATCCTTGAAGTGAACGCTTTCGAGGGCGCCGGAAACCCGCGCGCGCACTTCGACCGAATCGACGGCGACGAAACGTCCGACGTATTCGTCATAATCGACGACGGACTGCTGCTGCGGCTTGGCCACGGTCACCGCGGGGGGCGGCGGAGCCGGCTGTTGGCCCCGGCCGCAGCCGGCAAGTCCCATCGCCGCCAGGATAAGTAGGGAACCAAGGCGGAAGTTACGGGAGCTGTTCATGCGTATGTCTTTGAGGAAGCTGTCGCGGCAGGCGGCGAACATAGGCGGTCGACGCGACTCATGAAAGGGGCGGCGCCGGCGAGCGTCGAAAGAGCCTGCGCCATTGCCGACCGAAGCCGGCCACCACAATCGCGCCATAAACCGCGCCGCCAAGCGCGATCAGCGCCGCGAGGCGAATTTCATCATGCAGAGGAGTGCTGTCCTGCACCCAGCGCATAACCGCCCACGACCCCAGCCACAAGGCGAAGCCAAGCGCCGCGCCCGCTATGGCAATTTTTGTCACGGCGCGGCGCAATTCGAGATCGATCGCAAACAGCCCGGCTCGCGCGGCAAGCCACACGACGAGCCCAAGATTGATCCAGGCGCCGATCGATGTGGCGAGCGCCAAGCCGACCTGAGCGAGCGAACCCACCAGCATGATTTTGAACGCAATATTGATCGCCACCGCGGTCAACGACGCCTTGACCGGGTCGGCGGTATTGCCGCGTGCGAAAAACGTCGCGACGACGCTGCGAATGAGCACGAAGGGAACAAGGCCAAGCGCATAGGCGGCAAGCGTGCGCCCGGCCGCCGTCGCATCGGCCGCGGTGAAGGCGCCGCGCATGAAAAGACCGCGCATGATTAGCTCGGGAGCGACAAGAAATGCCGCGACACAGGGCACGGCCAGAAGAAGACTCACCTCGATCGCGCGATTCTGCGCGTGGCGCGCGCCGCCCTCGTCACCCGCGGCGACGCGTCGCGCCATCTCCGGCAAGACGACGGTGCCGGCGGCGATGCCGATCACCCCGATCGGCAATTGATCGAGGCGATCGGCGTAATAAAGCGCGGACAATGCGCCGGGAGCGAGAAAGCTGGCGATGATCGTGTCGGCAAAGAGCGCAAGCTGCACGCCGCCGGAACCGACCGCCGCCGGACCGAGGGCGCGAAAGAACTGCTTCACGTCGGCATCGAATTCGGGCCAGCGGAAGCGCGGAAATGCGCCAGCGCGCGAAACATCGGCAGCGACCAGCAGGTATTCGAGAACCCCGGCAAGCAGCACGCCCCAAGCCGCTGCGTGTCCGGCTGTGGGGAAGAAGACCGCCAGCGCGAGCGTCAGCATGATCGAAAGATTGAGAAAGATCGGCGCCGCCGCCGCGGCGGCAAAGCGCTGCAAGGCGTTGAGAATGCCGCTGTACAGGGTAACCAGCGTGATCAGCAGCAAATAGGGAAAGGTCACGCGCGTCAGGTGGATGGCGAGCGGAAAACGGACCGGATCGTCGCTAAATCCCGGCGCCAGCAGCCGGATCACCTCCGGTGTAAAGACGAGCGCCACGGCGAGCAGCACGACTTGGCTAAGCAGCAGGAGCGTAAAAATCCGATCGGCAAAGATGGCAGCCGCGGCCGCTCCTTCGGCGTGGCGGACGCGCGCATAGGACGGGACAAAGGCGGCGTTGAACGCCCCCTCCGCGAAGATGGCACGGAAATGATTGGGCAGGCGGAGCGCCACGAAGAAGGCATCGGCGACGGGCCCGGCCCCCAGGATAGCGGCCAGCATGATGTCGCGAAAGAAGCCGCTGACGCGCGACAGCAGCGTGAAACCGCCGACGGTGAGCATGCGCTCGATCATTCCATCACCATCCGGAAGATCACGAATTCGCGAAAGATGTCAAAGATATGCCTCGCAATTCGGCAGCATTTTTGAAATAATGATCGCCGTCCCTACCGCGAGTCAGCAGGAGTGAATCGCGGCGCGGGAGCCGTAGCATTGCCCTCCCCGCCTGTCGAACCCGCATACGCAATGGCCCTTGCCCCCATCGTCCCCCTTCTCCTTGCCGGCGGCGCCGGAACCCGCCTGTGGCCCGTTTCGCGGGACGCATTGCCGAAACAATTTCTGCCTCTGGTCGGCGATCTTTCCACCTATCAGCAGACGCTGCTTCGCGTGACCGAGCCGAGCATTTTCACGACGCCAATCGTGGTCACCGGATCGCAATTCCGCTTCTTCGCCCGCCGCCAAGCGGAAGAGGTCGGAATCGAGGTAAGCGTCGTCATAGAGCCTATGCGTCGCGATTCCGCTGCCGCCATTGCCGCCGCTGCGATATTGGCGCGCAAGCAGGATCCCGAGGCCATAGTCTTGGCGCTCGCTGCCGACCATGTCGTCCTCGACAACGAGGCGTTTCGCGCGACCTGTCTGGCCGGGCGAGAGGCGGCGCAGGCGGGACACATCGTTACCTTCGGCATCAAGCCAACCGAAGCCAAAACCAGTTACGGTTACATCTGTCCTGGCGAACCGATCGGCACGACCGGGGTGCATCGGGTAAAAAAATTCGTCGAGAAGCCCGATGCCGCCACCGCGACGAGCTACATCGACGAAGGTTATCTGTGGAATTCGGGAAATTTTCTTTTTCGCGCGAACGTCCTGCTCTCGGAGCTCGCGCGTTACGAGCCGCAACTCGTCAAGGCGGTGGAGGCCGCCGTCGAGGCGGCGAGCGTCGACCTCGACTTCCTGCGTCTCGAACCTGAAGCTTTTGCGCGCGCGCCGCAGAAGTCGATCGATTATGCGCTGATGGAAAAAACCGACCGTGCGGCGATCGTCGCCGGGAATTTCCGCTGGTCGGATATCGGCAGTTGGGATGCCATCTTCGATGTGGTGCCGCACGACGCCTCGGGAAACGCCGTGCAAGGGCCGGCAGTCGCCATCGACGCCGCCGATTGCGTCATCCATGCCGACGGAAGGCTAACCGTCGCCGTCGGCGTCCAGGACCTGGTCATCGTTTCAACGCCGGATGCGGCGCTGGTGATCCCGCGCAGCCGGGCGCAGGAAGTGCGCGAACTCGTGGACAAGCTGAAGGCGGCTAAGCGCCCGGAGGCGACCGACCATCGCCGCGTCCACCGGCCTTGGGGCTATTACGAGTCGATCGACGCCGGCGAACGTTTCCAGGTGAAACGCATCGTGGTGAGACAAGGCGGGGTCTTGTCATTGCAGAAGCACCAGCACCGCGCCGAGCATTGGGTGGTCGTACGCGGTGCTGCTGACGTCACCATCGGCGACGAGCGGCGCGTCGTGCACGAAAACGAGTCAGTCTATATCCCGATCGGCAGCGTCCATCGCCTCGCCAACAGTGGCAAGATTCCACTGGAATTGATCGAAGTGCAGACCGGCAGCTATCTGGACGAAGATGACATCGTGCGGCTGGACGATGTCTATAAGCGCGGCTGAGCGCGCCGTCCGCTAAGCCGCAAGCGCCTGGCGCACCGCGGCGACGATTCGATCCTGCGTTGATTCATCGAGATAGCCGTGCATCGGCAGGCTGATGACTTCCTGCGCGAGGCGGTCGGTGACCGGCAGCCCGCCGTCCGCCACCGGAAAGCCGGCATAGGCGGCAAGCCGGTGCAACGGCTTCGGATAATAGATCGCGGTCGGAACGCCAACCGCCTTGAGATCGGCGGCGAGCCGGTCGCGGCGACCCGGAGCGAGACGGATCGTGTACTGCGCCCACACCGAGGTCGAATCCTTCGCGACTTGCGGCACGACCGCCAGGTCCGCGAGGGCCGTATTGTAGCACCTCGCCACGCGCTCACGCGCGACGATCTCCTCGGGAAATATCTTCAACTTCTCAATCAGCACCGCCGCTTGAATGGTATCGAGGCGGCCGGTGACGCCGATGCGCACGTTGTCGTATTTGTCGCCGCCTTGGCCGTGCACGCGCAGGCTCCTTACCATTTCTGCCAGATGGTCGTCGTCGGTAAAGACGGCACCGCCATCGCCGTAGCAGCCCAGCGGCTTGGCGGGGAAAAAGCTGGTCGCCGTGGCGAGGCCCAGCGTGCCGAGCTTGCGCCCCTTGTAGCTTGCGCCGAACGCTTGTGCGGCGTCGTCGAGCACGAATAGCTTTTCCCCGGCGGCGATTGGCGCGACCGCGTCATGATCCGCAGGCTGGCCGAACAGATCGACCGGGATCACCGCCGCCGGCCTCAATCCGTGGCGCTTGGCGACAGGAATTGCGCGGGCGAGGCTTGCCGCATCCATATTGAAGGTTCGCTCGTCGACGTCGACGAAAACCGGCGACGCCCCGAGAAGCGCCACCACCTCCGCGGTCGCGCAGAAAGTGAAGGCCGGGCAGAACACGGCGTCGCCGGGACCAAGCCCTTTGGCCATCAAGACCAGCAGTAACGCGTCGGTGCCGCTCGCGCAGCCGATGGCATGCCGGGCCCCGCAAAAATCGGCCAACGCCTTTTCCAAAGCGGCGACTTCGGGGCCCATGATGAACTGGCAATGCGTCAGCACGCGCGCCACGGCGTCGTCGATGGCGCGGCCAAGACGGCGGCGTTGCGCGGCGACATCGATGAAGGGAATAGGCGCCTGATTGAGGCGGGCGTGCTCGTTCATGGAACTCATTTCGCGGCGGCGGCGCGACCGGCGTCAGCCAACAACCCGGCGGGGACCTTTGCGCAAGGAAGCGGCGACCTGCGTCGGCGCTGCGGCAAGACAGCGGATGGCGATTTCGAGGCTCGCGACGCCTTCCTCGCCGGTCACGACCTGGCCGCGATGGCCGTTGATCGCGTTGATGAAAGCCGCCAACTCGGACCGCAGCGGCTCGGCATGGCCGACCGAGAGATGACGCATGGAGTAGCTGCCGTCGGGCTGGAAGCCAAAGCATTCGGTGACCTGACGGGTGAGCAGATCGCCCATCACGTATTTGCCCCGGGTGGCCACCGTGACGTTGCGCGCCTTGAAGGGGGTAAGCCAGTTGGTATTGATGTGGGCCAGCACGCCGGAGGCGGTGCGGAATTGCAACAACGCGATGTCCTCGCGCTCGGCCACCGCGCTGGAAAGCTGCGGCTGCACCTCGACGATGTCGGAATCGGTGAACCAGCGGATGAGATCGATATCGTGCACGGCGAGATCAATCACCACGCCGACATTGGTCATCCGCGGCGGAAACGGGCCGACCCGGGTGATGGCGATGGAAAGAATGTCCTCGCCGTGGATCGCATTCTTGATCGCCTCGACCGCGGGATTGAATCGCTCGACGTGACCGATCATCAGGGTAACGCCGGCACGGCGGGCGGCAGCGATGATCTCGCGCCCTTCCTCCACCGTCGACGCGATCGGCTTCTCCACCAACACGTGAACGCCGCAGGCGATGCAGGCCAGCGCGATGTCTCGATGGAGATGGGTGGGCGCGGCGATGCTGACGGCGTCCGCCCCGGCGTCCAGCAGGCCCTCTATGCCGTCGAAGCCGGCGCAACCGAGCGCATGCGTAACCTGCTCTCTCTGCCCGCGATCCGGATCGACCACCCCGATCAGCGTGACACCGGGCATGGCGGCGAAAACCCGGGCGTGATTGCTGCCCATGACGCCGACGCCAACGACGCCCACGCGCAACGGACGGTCCGCGTTGTTTTTCGCGGCTTTCGCCATTATTGGAAGTATCCCCCGCCGGTTAGGCCTGTTTCTTACCACGCCTCCTTTGGCATGGCGAACCATCAGTCTCAGACATAGTGAACACGTTTTGAGTCAAAGCGTTACAGCGGGACCGCGGCCAATTTACTATT
This sequence comes from Xanthobacteraceae bacterium, assembly GCA_035652315.1. GTDB lineage: Bacteria > Pseudomonadota > Alphaproteobacteria > Rhizobiales > Xanthobacteraceae > CANKHA01. Next base: position 12,882 of record DASREA010000003.1, read on the forward strand.
CGGCCGCGCGCGAAGCGGGGACCGAAAGGCGCAAGCCCGCCGCCAGCGCGTCCTCGCGGAAAGCTTTGACCGCATCGAGAGACAGGTCCGCCGCCGTCTTGCTGCCGAGCGCCGGAAGCTTCTTGAGGATGTCGGCGGGGGCCGTGATGATATGACAGGCCATTTCTTCGGCCTCGATGATATTGAAGACCTCGCGGGTGGAGGCCCAAATGATTTCCACGTTGGACGTTTTGCGCGCGCGCACGACGGCATCGCGCACGGTCGGCCGGTAATCGATACCGAGGTCTGCCATCCGTCCCGCGAAGACGGACACGCAGGCGGGAGCCCCGCCGGCAAGCGCGTCGACGGCGCGGGCCACCTGCTCCGAGGTAAAGATGGCGGTCATGTTGACCTTGACGCCTTCGCATGACAGCGCGCGCACCGCCTCATACAGCGGCTCGCCGCGCGTGGTGGTCACCGGCAGCTTGCAATAGACGTTCTTGCCCCACGTCGCGATGATACGCGCCTGGGCAACCATTTCGGCGATGTCGTCGGAAAAGACCTCGAAGGAAATATGCCGGTCGGGCACGGCCGCCACGAGCTCGCGCCCATAGGCTTCATAATCCTTCACCCCGGCTTTTTTCAGCAGCGACGGATTGGTGGTGAAACCCGCGATCCAGCGGTTCTTCGCCATCTCCACGATCTGCGCCTTGTCGGCGCCGTCGGTGAACAGCTTCACCTTGAGATCGGCTAATTTCGGCATCCGTAGGTCCTTCCGTGCCGCTGGGCTTGGTCTTTATATCCCTTCTGTGCCGCCGGGAATCAAGACGCGCGGGCGGATCGGTCCCCGCTTTTCACGTCAATCAAGGCAAGAATGCGAAGACCACACCGCCGCTCTGTTTGGTCCGGCAAATCGCGCTAAAAGCCGCGATATTCGCGGAACCAGGCGACGAAGCGGCGGATGCCTTCCTCAATGGGCGTCGAAGGACGAAATCCGACATCCCGCATCAGATCATCGACGTCGGCGCAAGTTTCGGCGACGTCTCCCGGCTGCATCCCCACCATTTCCTTGATCGCCTTGCGGCCGAGCTCCTGTTCCAGCAATTCGACGACGCGCAAGACCTCGACCGTGCGGTTGTTGCCGATGTTGTAGATGCGCCACGGCGCCGCGCTGGTAGCCGGATCGGGCTTATCTCCCGTCCAGGCCGGATTCGGCTTCGTGCTGATATCGATCAACCTGACCACCGATTCGGTCACGTCGTCGATATAAGTGAAATCGCGCCTCATATTGCCGTGGTTGAACAGTCGGATCGGCTTTCCTTCGAGAATGGCGGTGGCGAAGATGAACATCGCCATGTCGGGCCGGCCCCAGGGACCATAGACGGTGAAGAAGCGGAGGCCCGTCGCCGGCAGCCGATAGAGATGGCTGTAGGCATGTGCCATCAATTCATTCGCCTTCTTCGTCGCCGCATAGAGGCTGATGGGATGGTCGACGTTGTGATGCACGGAAAACGGCAGCTTGGTATTGGCGCCGTAGACCGATGACGAGGAGGCGAACAGCAGATGCGCGCAGCCATGATGCCGGCAGCCCTCCAGGATATTGGCAAATCCCTGCAGATTGGCGTCGACATAGGCCTGCGGATTGACCAGCGAATAGCGTACGCCCGCCTGCGCCGCGAGATGCACGACCCGCGGAAATTTGTGTTCGGCAAAAAGCGAGGCGACGCCTGCGCGGTCGGCCAGATCGAGCTTGACGAAAGCGAAGCCAGGGAGCTTGGCAAGCTCCGCCACCCGTGCCTCTTTCAACACCGGATCGTAGTAATCGTTGAGATTGTCGAGCCCGACGACGGGGCGGCCATTCTGTAGCAGCCGGCGCGCCACATGAAAGCCGATGAAGCCGCCGGCGCCGGTTACCAGGATTTTTTCGTTCACCATCGCCCCCGCCCGCTCACAGCCGCCACAGCTCGACGCCGCCCGGCTTTTGTTTGCGGTCGAGCTGCGATTTCACGTCGAGCACGATGCCGCGCCCGTTCTTTAACAACCGCGAGATCAGGGGCCAGCCGCCACGCACGTATTCCTGATGCGGCACCGCGAAGATAACCGCATCGGCAGGACGCAGCTCGTCGAGGTCGGCGAGCTTGATCTCATATTCCTCGTAGGCTTGCTGCGGCGAGGCCAAAGGATCGTGCACCTGGACGTCGACGTGGAAGGACTGCAGCTCGCGCACGATGTCGACCACCTTGGAATTGCGCGTGTCCGGCACGTTTTCCTTGAACGTCAGGCCCAGGATGGTAACCGCCGCGCCGCCGCCGCCGTTGCGGGCAAAGAGCTGACGCACGCATTCGCGCGCCACCCGCTGACCCATGCTGTCATTGATGCGCCGCCCCGCCAGAATGACTTGCGGATGGTAGCCCGCCATCTCGGCGCGGTGCGTGAGATAATAAGGATCGACGCCGATACAGTGGCCGCCGACAAGGCCGGGATAGAAGGGTAAAAAATTCCATTTGGTCTTGGCGGCATCGATCACGTCGCCGGTGTCGATGCCGAGCGCCGCGCAGATGGCGGACAATTCGTTCATGAAGGCGATGTTGAGGTCGCGCTGGGTGTTTTCGATCACCTTGGCGGCTTCCGCCACCTTGATCGACGGCGCACGATGAATGCCGGCCTTGACGACCGAGCCGTAGACATCGGCCAGAATCTCGAGCGTGCGCTCATCCTGCGCCGAAACCACCTTGACGATGGCCTCGAAGCGGTGGGCCTTGTCGCCCGGGTTGATGCGTTCCGGAGAATACCCGACGGCAAAATCCGTTCCGCCTTTCATCCCGGAATGGCGCTCGAGCACGGGAAGGCAGGTCTCCTCCACCGCGCCCGGATAAACCGTGGATTCGTACACCACGATGTCGCCCCGCTTGAGAACGGCGCCGACCGTGCGCGAGGCGGCAAGCATGGGCCCGAGATCGGGACGGCGCGCGGCGTCGATCGGCGTCGGCACCGTGATGATGAAGAAATCCGCCGCGGCGAGGTCTTGCGGATTGTTGGTGACGCGCAGCGCGGCCGTTTTCAGTTCCTCAGGGCTCACCTCGCGCGTGCGGTCGTGACCGGAGCGCAGTTCGCTCACCCGCTCCGGGTCAATGTCGAAGCCGATAACGGCCGCGCCGGAACGGGCGAAAGCGACCGCCACCGGCAGCCCGACATAACCGAGCCCGATCACCGCAATCTTTCGTCCGTGCGCCATGCGCTCTTGCCTTTTGTCCCGTTAGCGGCGAGCCGCATGAATCAGAAGCGGCCGTGCGCCGACGACATGCTCGGCATAAAGCGATTCGTAGGCATCGACAGCCCGCGGCAGCGCAAAAAGCTCCTCGATGCGCTGCCGCGCGCGCCCCCCACGGGCTTCCCGGTCCGGCGCATTGGCTTCAATGGCGATGGCCTTGGCCAGAATTTCCGGATCTCGCGGCGGCACGACGTGGCCTGCGTCTCCGACGATGAGGCGGGCATCGCCGACATCGGTGGCGACCGGCACCAGGCCGGCGCTCATGCCTTCGGCAATGACGTTGGAAAATCCCTCGCCGAAAGCGGACGTGGAGACGATGACGTCGGCGGCGGCATATAGCGCGGCGACATCGGCACGCGGCCCCAGCGCCCGGACATTTGTCACCGGCGGCAAGAGCTCCGTCCCTGCGCCGGCCATGATCCCTGTTATCCACGGTAGCCGCCGCATAGCTTCGAGAAAGGAGCCATGATCCTTCATCGGGTCGACACGCGCCACATGGATGGCGACGATGGCGTCCGGCGCAATGCCGAGTTCGGCGCGAAGTCGGGCGCGGGCCTGCCGATCGGGACGGAACAGATCGGTATCAATTCCATTGGCGATCACGTCGGCGCGGCGCGGCCGGAAGCCGCGGCTGAGATGATGGCCCATTCCGGCTTCCGAGTTGGCGATCACGGCATCCGGCCAGCGCGACAGCAGCGCGCCAAGGCGCACGAGCAGCTTGTAGCGCGCGTCGTCCATATTGGAGGCGCGCAGATTCCAGTAAAGCGCGCGCGATTTTCGTCCGCCCGCGAGCCGATGCGCTAACGCTGCGAGGACATTGCCGTGATACATCCAGCCTTGCAGCACGTCAGGCCGCCATTCTTTGATCAGCGCCGCAAGGTGCCCGACGCCGCCGATCGCACCGCCGGCTGATTTGAGCCCAAGCAGCGTGACTCTGACGCCGCGCGACTCCAATTCTGCGCGTCGGTCATCGAGCGCTGTCATGCCCACCACATGCTGCGGCATGCCGCGCCGCTGCAATTCGCCCGCGACTTGCAGCAGCATCCGTTCGGCGCCGCCGATGCCGAGCCCGGTGATGACATGCATGACGCGTCTCATGCCACCGGACCCGCCACCAAGGCAAGCTGCGTGAACAACGCCGCGTCGTTGTAGCGCTCGCGCCACCAGGAATGAATGCTGCCGCGATAGGTATCCTTGGCGTCGCGCGTTGGAATGAGCCGCGCTGAAATACCGGCCTCGGTGAACAGCCGCGCGATATCGGGCGCGCGCAGCAGATTGATCGCCTTGCCGCGCTTGGCGATGTAGTCGGCCGGCGGCTGCTCATAGAGCCCATCGAAGGGATTGCCGGTGGGATAATGGTTGCCAAAATCGACCAGATGCAGAAAGCGCGTCTGCGGCGTCTGGATCGCGGCAAGTTTTGCCAGCGTGCCCTCGATAGGAAAGACGTGCTCAAGGCAGGATTGCGACAGGATGATATCCGCCTTGTCCTTGATCGGCGCGCGCTCGAAGCCGCAGCGCGCGATGCTCATTCGCTCGCGCAAAGCTTGACGGAAGGCCGGAAAGTCCAGGCGGGGCCCGTAGAGTGCGGCCAGATCGGCGTGGAAAATGCGCAGATATTTCTCTTCCACCTCGCCGCTTGCGAAAAGCGCGCCATCCCATTCCGGCTCGGCGCTCTCGAACGAAGCGGCGCCACAGAAGACCGCCAGCGGCCCGAAGCCGGCGAGCGGGCCACAGCCGATCTCCACCACGCGCTTGTTCTCGAAATCGAGCGGCTGCCAGGGCATGTGGCGGCGGACCACCGCTTCCTGCCGCAGCAGCAACTCGGCGAAGCGGATGCCGCGTCCGTGCTTCTGCGAGGAGAGAAGCTCCGTCGCCGTCCAGGCCGGGCCGTTGCGCAGGCCGGGCAATCGCCGCCGCACCAGACGCCAGGTGTCGCGCGGCGTCAGGTCAAGCAAATAGCCGAGGCGGCTCATGGCCAGTTGTCACCAGCCACGGCGCGGATGAGCCGCGCGTAATCGGCGGCGATGCGCGGTTGCGCAAAGCGCTCTGCCGTGCGCTGCGCGCCGCGCGCGAGACGGTTGCGCTCCTCCGAGGCGGCAAGGAGACGATCGATGGTCTCCGCTGACGCGGAGACGTTTTCGCGTTCGACCAGCACGCCCCCCTCACCGTCGCCGAGAATGTCCTTCGGTCCATGCGGACAATCGAAGGCGACGACCGGAAGCCCGCAGGCCATGGCCTCGACAATGACATGGCCAAAGCCTTCCCAGCGCGACGGCAGCACGAAGAGATCGGCATGCGCATACCAGGCGGCCGGATCCCCGACAAAGCCCGGCATGACGACGCGGTCTGCCAGCCCGAGTCCACTAGCGCGTGCCTGCAGATCCGCGCGTTCGCTTCCTTCGCCGAGAATGGCAAGCCGCGCGCGACGGCCTTCGCCTCGGCACGCGGCCAGCGCTTGCAGCAACAGGTCGAAACCTTTCTGGCGGATCAACCGCCCCGCCGCGACGAGCTTAAGTCCTTCGCCCGCCGGCCATGGCGACGGCAACCGCCGCGCCGCCTCCGCCTGCCGCCGCCAGCCGTCGATATCGATCGGATTGTGGATCGTGACCACGCGCCTCGGGTCGAGGCCGTAATCGGCAATGAGTTCCCGTGCCACGCCATGCGACAAGGCGACGACGGCGTCGGCGCGCGGGTAGGCAAAGCGAACCGCCGCGCGCTGAAATGGACTGAGATCGTGGCGCGCGCGGTGCGAATTGGTTTCCCGCAGCACGAGTTTGGGCCGCCGCGGCGCCAGCAGCGCGGCAGCGGCGGCAACCACGTTGGCGTCGACCATGGTGGCGAGCAGAACGTCCGGCCGCTCGGCTGCGAGCAGACGGCGCAGCCGCCACAGCGCCGCACGCGTACGGGCGCAATGCAGATCAGTGACGCGCGTCTGCGGATCCAGCCAATCGCGCGCGGCACCGCGAGCGTTGCCGACCACGAGCGTGGCGCGAATGGCCTGCTCCGGCATGGCCTTGAGCAGATTGATGAAGGTACGCTGCGCACCCCCGGCGTCGAGATCGGAAAGAAAAAACATCGCGCGCAGGGCTTTCCCCCCCACTACCGCGCCGGTGCCGACGGCCTTGGCGTCCGAGGCGTTCGGCTCAACGGGCGAGAGCAAGGCCTGCATCCCCCAGGACATATTTTTCGCCGCTGCGCGGGCAGACCAGATCGGGCCCCAAAATTTCGCCCGCGCGCGACACCCAGCCGATCGGCCGCGCCGGATTGCCGGCGACCAGCGCATGCGGAGCCACGTCGCCGGTCACCACCGCGCCGGCGCCGATCATGGCGTAATCGCCGATGGTGTAACCGCAAACGACGGTGGCATTGGCGCCGATGGTGGCGCCGCGGCCGATGGTCGTGCGCCCGAACTCCGTCTTGCGCGGCACCGCCGCGCGCGGCGTGCGCACGTTGGTGAAGACGGCGTTGGGTCCAATGAAGACCTCGTCGGCCAAAGAGACGCCGTCATAGATGCAAACATTGTCCTTGATGATGACGCGGTCGCCGATGGTGGCGCCGCCCTCGACAAACACGTTGTGGCCGAGCTTGCAGTCGCGCCCGATGCGAGCGCCTGCCAGGACAATGCAATGCTGCCAGATGCGCGTGCCGGTACCGATATCGGCGCCGGGCGCAATTTCCGCGGTCGGATGCGCGGTATAGCCGGTCAAGCGCGCACCGCTTCGATCAGCGCCGCCGCAATGCGCTCGACCTGCGCGCGCGTGATCTCCGGATAAATCGGCAGCGACAGAACGCACTTCGCCGCATGGCTGGTGACGGGAAGATCGTCCGCCTTGTAGCCCAGATCATCGAAGGCGGGCTGCTCATGCACCGGCACCGGGTAATGCACGCCGACGCCGATGCCGCGCGCGCTCATGCGCTCGCGGACGCGTTCGCGCACCTCTACCTGCACGACATAGAGATGGAAAACGTGCTCGGCCCCCTGCGCAACCACGGGCCGCGCCACCCGCGGCTCCGCGCCGAGCAGCGAATCGTACCAGGCGGCGGCGCGGCGGCGCGCGTCATTCCACGCGGATAGATGGCGCAGCTTCGCGCGCAAGAGTGCCGCCTGCAAAGTATCGAGACGGGAATTCACGCCCCGCATGTCGTGCAGATATTTATCGGCGCGCCCATGATTGGCGCGCTTGACGATACGGGCGATAAGAGCGGCGTCCTTGCTGAAGACCGCGCCGCCGTCGCCCCAGGCGCCGAGATTCTTTCCGGGATAGAAGCTGAAGGTCGCCGCCGCGCTCAAATCACCCGGCCGTATGCCATCGCGTATTGCCCCGTGCGCCTGCGCCGCATCCTCGATGATCGCGAGGCCATGGCGGTCGGCGACGGCGCGGATCGCCCGCATGTCCGCCATCTGGCCGTAGAGATGCACCGGCAACAGCGCGCGCGTGTTCCGCGTGATCGCCTTTTCCACGGCGGCGGGGGACACCACGAAGGTGTCCGGCTCGATATCGGCGAAGACCGGCCGGTAACCGGCATTGACGATGGCTTCCGCGGTGGCGACGAAGGTGTGGCTCGCGGTGATGATCTCTCCTCCGCCGTCGCCGGCGCCGAGCACTTCAAGAATGGCAAGCATCAGCGCGTCGGTGCCGTTGCCAACCGGCGCCACCGCGCCGCCGCCGCAGAAAACCGCGAATTCGCGGGCGAAAGCCTCGTGCTCGGCGCCGCCGATGAAGCTCGCATCGCGCACCACGCCCTGCACGGCGGCGTCGAATTCCGCGCGATGCCGCTCATATTGCGCGCGCAGATCGACCAGCGGAATGAAATCCGCGGCCGCGCCTTGTTCCTTGGCGGCCCGACTGCTCACGCGCCGAGCCCCAAGAGGCTGCGGCGCTCGCCGAAGCCGATGGTAACCGGCATCCCGGTCGCCATCGATTCATAGATGGCGGTGACGAGCTCGAGCGATTTCCGGCCCTCCAGGCCATCGACGAGCGACGGCGCGCCGTTGGTCACCGCGTCGATCACGTGCTCCAGATAGGCGATATGGCCGAAGCCGTAGACGTTCGGCGGATTCTCGCGGAAACGCGCGACCACCTCGGCGTCGCTCGGCAGCTTCTCCTGGAACTGCCAGTGCCTCATTTCGTTGGCGGCAAAGCCGCCGATTTCGACCGCGCCCTTTTCTCCGAGAATGGAGAGCGAGCCTTCGAGATCGCTCGGCCGCGTGGCAGTCGTCGCCTCGATGACACCGAGCGCGCCGTTGGCAAAGGTGATGATCGCCGCCCCGGTATCCTCGGTTTGAATCTTGGCCAAGGCGGTTTTGCCGCGGGCGAAAACCGATGTCGGCTGCCCCAAACACCATTGCAGCAGATCGACGTGATGGCTGGCCTGGTTGGCAAAGACGCCGCCATCCAGCGCCCAGGTGCCGCGCCAGGAGTCCTGATCGTAATAGTCCTGCCGCCGGCACCAGCGCACGCGCGTCGTACCCATCACCAGCTTGCCGAAACGGCCCTCATCGAGAGCCTCGCGCAATTTGCGCACCGGCAGATTGTATCGGTTCTGCTTGACGATGAAGAGCTTGACGCCGCCGCTGTCGCAGGCGGCGATCATGCGATCGGCGTCTTCCAGCGTCAGCGCCATCGGTTTCTCGACCACAAGAGGCTTGCCATAGGCGGCGAGCTCCACGGCGTGCTTTGCGTGATAACCGCTTTCGGTGAGGATGCAGACGACGTCGATCTCGTTGCGCCGTTCCTCCATCATGCGGTGGAAATCGCCGAAGGCCGGGACGCCGTGGCGTTGCGCCAGTTTTTCGGCGCGCTCCGGCTTCACGTCGCAAACAGCGGCAAGCCGCGCATTCGGCAGCCGACCCGAGGCAAAGATGTCCGAATAGCGCTGCGCGATGCGCCCGCAGCCGACCAAGGCGAAACCCAGCTTTTCTGCCATATGCGAACCTGTACTACGTGCGGGAGGAAAGAAGTTCCGAGGCCAGGCCGAGGCGGCCGATCTGCTTGAGCCGCTCGATGTCCTCAGCCGCGGATTGCGCCCAGGGCTTGATCAGTTTCTGCGCCAGTATTTTGGCGCGCCGGCGGCGCTCCGCAATCGCTTCCGGCGCCGAGAGCAAGGTCAGCAATGCGCCGGTCAGGGAATCGGGGAGCCGGTTGCGGTCATAGCGCAATGCCACGTCGGCGGGAATGAGAGCGTCGGTTGCGGTATCGAGCGGCAGCGAAGGATCGGACGTCGGGATCACCATGCAACCGCCGGCGGCAAGCGCCTCCAGATTGGCATTCGACAGATTGCCGTAGAGGTTGATCGAAATGTAGATGTCGCTGGCGCCGAGATAGCGGCTGACTTCGGCATGCGGCTGCGAGCCGACGAAGCGGATGCGCGCCCCCGCGTTTGCTCCGGCGGCGGCCACCCGCGCCTGCATCGCCGCGCGCAATGGCCCGTCGCCGACCAGGATGAAGTCGGCGGCGTCGGGAGCGGCGCGGAGGACCGCCAAGGCCGCTTCGACGAAATCGAGGCTGCCTTTGTATTGCTCAAAGCGGCCGACGAAAACGGCGACCGGCCGCGCGCCGAGACTATGCGCGGCGCGAAAGGCGGCGATGTCCGCCGCATCCATCGGTTTGGCGTCGCAGCCGTTCAGCCGCACGGTCCATGGCGTGGACGGCGCAAGCAGTTTCGGCAGCAAGGCGGCTGGATCGCTGCCGTCCTCGGTGCAAACGACTTGCGCGAATGGCGAATGCAAAAACCAGCGAAACATCGGATGCGCACCGGCGGCTATTTCGCGATGGTGCGGGACGACACCCATCAGGCGCAACACCACGCCGCGATGGCCGCCGCGGGCGAGGAGCGCCGCGGGAAGGATGTTGGCATAGGTGGCGTAGACGACGTGCGGCCGGAAACGCGCGGCCAGCGCCAGAATCCGCGCAACGCTATCGATCTCGGTCAGCGCCGCATTGCCGCGCCGCAAAGCGCCGAACCATCCGCGATACGGCAGGATCACCGTGCCGCCGATGCCGGCGATGGTCTGGCGGTGTGCCTTGGCGAATCGCGGGTCGCGTTCCTTCACCGTGAACACGTTGAGCAGATCGACTTCCGGATCGCGGGCCAGTCCTTCGATGAGCCGGCAAATCGCGGGCACGCCGGCCGGCTCCCAGCGTCCTGCCGCAAGGCCGGCTTTCAAGCCGGCAAACATGCGCCCAAGAACGAGCACGCGCAGCCGATCTGCCGTCCGTGCCGGCATGAATTCAGGCGACGGCGAAAGCATCGATATTCACGCCATGCCGCGCGAGATAGATGGCGGCCAGCCAAGAGATATGGTGGCGCGCGCCGCGCGCGTCACGCATCCAGGTCGCGAAAGGCACGCAGGCGCTGCTGCCCGTGGTCTCCATCCAATATTGGAAATAGCGCCGCTCGAAGCGGTGCCAACGTTCGCGGCCAAGCGGCGCATGCAAAGCTTTGGCTGCGAGACGCAGGGGCACGAGCCACAGCGGCCGCACGCTCTTGCGATTCACCGGAATGTCGCGCCACACACAACCCCAGTTCTGGTTGCGGAGCATGCGCGCGTAAAGTCCCTGCCCCGCCTTCTCGCCGAGCGGCACGGCTTCCCAGAAGCGCAGGTAATCGTTGTCCCACAACGGCAGCCGCCACTCATGGCCGAGGAATTCATAGATGCGCTGGCCGCCGACGACATATTTGCATTGGCGATCCTGAAACTCGGCATATTCATAAAGTCCGTGATCGGTTTCCGGATCGCCGAGCGCCCCGCCAACGCGCTCGATCGAATCCCTGAGCAGCGCGGCTATGCGCGCGCGGTTGGCCGGCGTCGCCAGCGAACGCCACAGCATGAAATGCTTGCCGGTCAGAGCATCGAAAATGCGGCGCCAACGGGCTTCGGCATCGAGGCCGTGCGCAGGAGCGGTCAAACTCTCCGGGATGTGATTGCCGGTGATGTAGTCGCCGGAATTGCCGTTGATGATCACCGCATCCTGCGGCACATAGCCGCTTTTCTTCAATTGCAGCAGGGGATCCATATCCTGCACGAAAGGCAGCGAGGCATCGCTGTCGGCGAAATCGAGATAGCGCGCATAATCGTCGCTGGCGAAAAAGCGGCGTTGGCCCCCGATGCTCGACGGCACGAATTGCCAGTTGTAGCCCAGCCGCTCGGCGATGGCGCGGCTCGCGGCGGCTTCGAAATTCCCGGCGCGGCCGTAAGCGAAGCAGCGGACGTTTTTGTAGCCGAGCCGGTGCGCGGCGCTGACGATCAGCCGCGAGTCGCGCCCGGCGCTGAGCGGCACAATCAGCGCGCGACCATTCAGCGACGCGAGCGTGCGTTCCATGATGGCGAGCGTCGTTTCGGCGAGATCCTTTTCGAGGCGCACCGAATCGCATGGCCGCACGCGCCAGGGCCGATAGGCGTAATAGCGATGCCGTTGCATATCGCCGCCTGCGAACCAAAACAATTCGCCGGGCGCAAGCAGCTCCAGGCCGCGATAAAGCGCGGCGGCGTCGATCGCATAGCCGGCCATCGCCAGCGATAGCGCCGCGTCGGCATCGATCTGGGCCGCGCCCAATCCGGCGCGGCGGCGCAAACGGTCCGGCTGATCATCGACGACCCATTTGCCTTCGAGCTTGGCTGCAGCAAGGGGAATGCTGCGGATCCAGTCCACTGCGGCAAAGCCCCAGCACGGCCCTTCCGCGGCGAGCGCATAATGACCGCCGTTGCGGGTGAGCAGATCGCGCAGCCAATCCGCTGACATGTTCTTGGCATCGGCCAGCCGCGCGGCAATCGCGGCGCCGTCCGACGTCTGCATCCAGCCTTTGTACCAGAGGGTAACCGGGCCATGCCGATATCGCCGCCAGCCAAATTCATCGCCGATGACGATGCTGCAGGTGGGCGCGGAAGGGCGCGCCTTATCGGCCGTGACAGGAAGCGACGAAGCCATACCGCTTTCGTTGGGAGGATTAAGCAAGGGCCCGAACCTCCGCCGCATGCGCGGGCTGCAGGTGCGCCGGCGCGGCGGTATCGAGGCTACGCAGCCACATCTCGGTATTGACCAGCATCCACATCGAAGGAAGGCCTTTGCGCTCGCCGGCGCGGAACCTTTCGACCGAGCGGTTCAGCGCCGCGCGGTCGGCATAGGCGCGCACGTGTCCATTCGGCTCGGTGAGAAGATCGAGATAGCGGCCCAGGCCGCGCTCATCGGCGAGCCAGTCGTCGTAAGGCAGCCACAACCCGATCTTGCGCCGGTAGATAATCTTCGGATCGAGAAAACGCGCGGCGATGCGCTTGAGCAGCGGCTTGGTTTCGCCGCCGGGCGCGCGAATGCCGTGCGGCAAGCGGTTGACTGCCCGCGCCAGCGGCAGATGCACGTAAGGCACGCGCGCCTCGACGGAGGCAGCCATGGACATCTTATCCTGCCGCACCAGCAAGGATTCGAGATAGGCCGTCTGATCGATGGCGAAAAGCCGGTCTCGGAAATCCTTGAAGCGGCGGCTTGTCGCCTCGCGCAGCCCCGGTTTCGGCACGAGGCCGGGAAAGATACGGTGCATGGCGTGGAAGTCGTGATAGACGGCGGCATAGATTGCCGCATCGCGATGTTGCAACCGGCGCAGCCCGAGAAAGGGCCAAACCGGCGGCAACGGCGCGCTAGGCCATAGCCGCGCCAGCCTTTCCTGCCAGGCGAGCGATTTCCAAACACCGTAGCGAAGATAGCCGCCGAACATCTCGTCGGCCCCCTCCCCGGTCAGTGCTACCTTTGAGGACGCGCGCATGCGGTCGCAGAGCAGCATCAGCGTGACGCAGCCGCCATGCGGCACCGGTCCTTCCATATGGCGGACCGCGCGGGGCAGCGCCTCGGCGAATTCGTTGCCGCCGACGGCGATCTCATGATGATCGAGTCCGTAACGCTCGACCACCGGCTTGCGGAACGCGCCTTCGTCAAAGGCATGATCGCCCAGGCTCACGGCGAAGGAGGTGATCCGCCGTCCCGCCGCACGGCTTGCCAACGCTGCCACCAAGCTCGAGTCCACCCCGCCCGAAAGCTGCAACGTGTAGCCGACGTCGCTCATCAAATGGTCGCGTACCGACTGTTCGACGGCTTGCAACACCTGCTTCTCGGCAGCCGCGACGGAAATCGACGCGTCCGGATGCAAGGTTTCGAGCACATCGCAGAAGCGCCTCCGCCGGATCGCGCCGCCGCGTAACGGGATCGACAACATCGTGCCGCCAGGGACACGTTCGATGCCCTTGACGTTGCTGAGCGCGCCCGCCGCCCAGCCGAAGGTGAGAAGCTCGGCCAGCGCGGCTTCGTCCACCCGCGGTTCAGCGAGGCGCAGCAGCGGCCGCATTTCGCTGGCAACACCGATCCCGTGCGGTGTTTCACACAAATAAAGCGGCTTGATGCCGAAGGGATCGCGCGCGGCAACAGCAATATCGCGCTGGCGATCGATCAGCACAAAGGCATACATACCTTCCAGGCGATCGACGAGGTCGGCGCCCCAAAGCAGATAGCCATGCAGCAATACTTCGGTATCGCTGTTGGTGCGAAAGCGCGCGCCGAGGGCTTCGAGATCGCGGCGCAAGGCGCGGAAGTTATAGATCTCGCCATTGAAGACGATGGTGCAGCGGCCGCTTTGATCGCTCATCGGCTGATCGGCGCCATGTCCCGGATCCATGATGGCCAGGCGCCGGAAAACCAGCGCCCAGCCGGCCTCCGCCGCGCGGCCGCCGGAGTCGGGGCCGCGGTGAAACAGGTCATGCTCGGCGCCGTCCAGCAGATCGGGCGGCAGAACGCGGCCGGGGGCGAAAAAGGCGGCAAGCCCGCACATTATCGTTCGGCCCCCGCGAGAAGACGGCGCAGCGGCATGGGATCGACCGGACCCGAGGTATCGAGCACGGCATCGCGCAAGGTGCGTTTGTCGAGCAGCGGCCGGTTGCCCTCGTCGTGCTCGACTTTGAGAACGCGTGCGCGCGCGTTAAACAGTGTCGCAATTTCCGGCGTCATGGCGCCGGCGCCCATGTCGAGAAACACAATGCGCGCGTCGGTGCAGGCGGCCTCCCAAAGCGCGGTAGTGGAAGGGTAATCGAAAACCAGCACGTCGGCGCGTGCGAGTTCGGCGGTAAAATCGCCGCGCCGCGTCGGCGCGATCGATTCCAGCGGATGCTTGTGATTGCGGAAGAAGCCTTCCGGGTGCGGCTGGCAAATCAATTCGACCGGCAGCTCGCACAGCGCTTCGGCCACTTCCATCTGCCAATTCAAATAAAGCACGTCCGGTTGCTGCACCGGCAGGAGTTGCCTAAAGCCGAGAAGCTGTGTCGGTGCGTAGACCACACGCGGTTTGGGATTTGGATGCCGATGACGAAGCGGCGGAAGCCGCGCGAAGGTTGGATCGCCGGCGGCGCCAATCATCCGCGGATGCTTCATCCAGGAAAGGACAGCTTTATTGCCGTAGCGGTGCGCCACCGCGGCGGCGCCTTGAGTCGCCAGCACAAAATCCGAGGAGACGGCAAATTCGACGAGCGCATCGATTTCAGCGGCTTCGACAAAACCCTTCGGTTTGCCGTGATCGAAACGGACCACGCGGCCGCCACGGCGCAGCACTTCCAATCCGATGGCGCGCGGCGCGTAAACGCCGCCCGAAGTCGCCCAAATCGTCTCCGGCAGCCGCGCGCCGTGCAGAGCGGCCATGTCGCTTGCAGCATGCGCGAGCTGCGGCTCGGCCATGGCCCGCAGCAGCGCGAGGACCCGGCCGTGATAAGGCTCCTCAATTCCGGAGCCATCAACCAGAACCGATGCCAGACCCTCCCCATCATGAGCGTAGACGGCATCCATCGGCGCGTGCCGGCGCGCCGCGCGGAGTATCTGCTCCGCGTGACGGAACCCGATCGCGCCTTGCTCGCGGGCGGCGGCGCTGCGCAGCAAGGGGCAATGGCTGATCGCCACGGCGTCCGGATGGGTGAAAGCCGCGAAGGCACGCCACGGCGAGCACCAACTGTGCACGCGCGCCACCCGGCGCGCCAGCTCAAACCGGATCTCCGCCGGCGGCAGGATTGACTCCACGCGCCCGCTGGGGGGGCCCTGACCGGAGCGCAGATAGTCCAGTTCGGGCGCGGCGCCGAGGAGCTGCGTCTGCGCTTTCGCCGCGCGCTGCACGGCGAGCGCCAGCAGGATAAGCGCGCGCGCGCGGCCGAGAATGTTCGGCAGTGCAAGCAGGGCGGAATCCCGCGGCAAGCCGCCCTCGAGACCGGCGACCCACTGCAAGGCGGCCCGCACCTGCGCGGCACAGAGCCTGTTTGCTTCCGCAATCCCAATCGGCCACCACAGGCGCTCGCGCCAATCCGGCAGCGCTAATGCCGCGTCGAGGTCGACCGGAACCGCGCCGTCGCCGCGCTGCAACGCTGTGCCCGGCGACAGCCTCTCTCTCACGACGCTAAGTTGTGCGTTGCTCACGCCGATGACTCGGTCACGCGTTCAGGCATGGTTCAAGCCGACATAGGGCCGCTGCTGCACATGTGCGTTGATTTGCAGCATTTCGGGCCGCGCTTCGAACAGGCGGCGCAAATCAAGATAGCCGAACTGGGGATTTTGCGGATAGAGTGCATCATAGACGCCGCTCGCCAGGCGATAATCGTCGCTGGTATCGACAACGAGCCGCCAATGACGGCGGTCAGGCCGCGCCGATATGATCAGGGACGCGAATTGCTCGGGCCGGCGCCAGATATAGGGCGTGACGTGTTCGCGCTCATAGGGATCGCGCGCGGCGCGGTCGGCTTCCGCAAGCAGATCGGCACCGAATACTTCCGTATCGAACCCGAGCGGAAAGCCTTCATCGAAGGCCGTGCGCGCATATCTCACCCCCGACCCGGCGGCGGCCAAATAAGCCTGCAACACGGCCGCGCTCACGTCTGGATCGATCATCGGGCAATCGGACGTAATGCGCATGACCGTCGCAGCGCCCGCCGCGCGGGCCGCAGCCGCGGTTCGCGCAAGCACATCATCTTCCGGGCCGCGCACGACCGTCGCCGCAAAGCCCTTGAGCGCTTCAACTGCCGGATCGTGCGCGGAGCCTGCGGCAAGGGCCACGACAACCGCATCGATTCCACGAATCCGCGCCACGCGCTCGACACAGCGGCAGATGAGCGGCGCGCCCGCGAGCGGCTTCAGGATCTTGCCCGGAAGGCGGGTCGACGTGAGGCGCGCCTGCACCACGGCGACGGCCGGGCGAAACGAAGCGGTCACCGCCGGACCAAGTCGTCCGCGAGCGCGGAGCCGAGGGCGCGCAGAATGCGGATATTGCCCCGCCAGGCGCCCCCGAAGCGCGAACGTCCCGTGCGGGCGTGCACGGAAACCGGCACCGACGCAAAAGACGCGCCGTTACGCAGCAAGGCAAGCGCCAAAGCCGTAAAGACACTCGGCTCGGCCATTTTCTCACGATGCGCGCAGTATGCTTCCACGCGAAACGCCTTCATGCCGCAGAGGATGTCGGACACGCCGAATCGAAGTCGCGCATAGCGATTGAACAGCGCTTCGCTCCAACGCGCGGCAGCTGGCCTGACGCCGAGCACGAGCGCGATTTTCAGTTCGGCGAACTGTTGCAGCATTGCCGGAATGCAAGCGGTGTCCAACTGGCCGTCGGCATCCGTCGTAACGATCACGTCCGCGCCGCCCTGCTCCGCTTCGGCAAAGCCGCGCGCCAAGGCGGCGTCATAGCCATTATTACTCCGCTGCCGCATGACAGTCGCTCCGGCTTCCGCCGCGCATCTGCCGGTTTCGTCGGTCGAGCCGTCGTCTACCACGATCGGCATGCCGTAGGGCTTAACTCGCTCGACCACGCTCCCAATAGAATCCGCTTCATTGAAGGCGGGGATCACAATGGCGACGCGCATCGCCTATTACTGGACATCCGCCAGCCGCACGCATTCGCCTTCCGCAATGTCGCGGGCGGCGATGCGTCCGATCACTTCACCGATTCGATAAGGCGGCAGCGCATCGGGCGGACAGGGCCGTAAAGGGAAGATGTCAGCGGCGTCAATGCGAGCGCCGGCACGAATCGGCCGCGCGGCGCGGATGGCGCGCCGCTGCAGCACGACGGTCTGCCGCTCATTGTCCATCACCCGCTTTTCCTCGGGCCCCAATGCGGCCTCGAGCTCTCGCGTGCGCTCGACCATTTCGCGCCAATCGGCAGGGTCCATGGAAAACCCGTGGTCAGGTCCCTCTCGGCGCTTGTCGTCGGTGAAATGCTTCTCCACCACTCGCGCACCGAGCGTGACCGCGCCGAGCACCGTCGCGCAGCCGGGGGTATGGTCGCTCAGACCGAGAAGAATATCGGGGAATTCCCGCGCATAGGCCTTCAGGACATTGAGCGCAATCTGACGGAAGTTTTCCAGACTGCCTGTGTAGTTGGTATTGCACTGCATCAGCACAATGCGCTTCTCATGCCGGCGCGCGGCGGCGACCGCGCGCCGGACGTCGCCCATGTCGGCGGCGCCGGTCGCGATCAGCACCGGCATATGATATTTCGCCATGGCTTCGATCATCGCCGGCCACGTGATGTCACCGGAGCCAACCTTCCAAGCGCAGACATAGTTTGAAAGCTCGTCGAGGAGGGCCGGGTCATAGGGTGCGGTGAAATAGTCGATGCCCGCCGCGTCGCAGGTTTCCTTCAAGGCCTGCGTCCATTCCATCGGCAACGAGGCGTCCTGATACACCTCGAAGACGCTTTTGCGCCACGCGGCCTGGTGCGATTGCTGCGAACCGAGTTCGCGAAAGCCCCGGTCCGATACGATGGTCGCGGCGCGAAAGTTCTGAAACTTGGCGGCATTGGCGCCGGCTTTGGCAGCGAGATGGATCAATTCCTTGGCGCGCTCGAGCGAACCGTCATGATTGGCGGCGATGTCGGCAATGAAATAGGTCGGGTGATCGAGGCCGACGGTATGGCGGCCGATGGCGAATTCGATGCTCATAGCTTTGCTATTTCTTCCTGCAATGTCGGCATGCGCCGGCCGAGGACCGTCTCCAGGCGGCGGACGTCAAGCCGCATATCCTTCGGCCGCGGCGCGCGTCCGGGTAGCGACTCCGAATGGCCGATCTTTGCCGTGCCCGTCTGCAGCTTCTTGTGACGCGCAATGGCAAATGCGAAATCCGCCTTGCTGGCACCATTGCGGCAGCCGGCGTTGAATAGACCGGTCGTTCGGCGCCGCACCAGCTCCACCAGCAGCCCGCTCAGCGTCGCCATGTGCAGCGGCGAAAAGAGAATATCGCTGAAAAGCGTGACAGCCTGACCGCTCGACAGCGTTCTCACGACGAAATCGCTTAAACTCTCGCGGCCGGCGCGGCGTGCCGGCCCGAAAAAATTCGTCCGCAGCACCAGGGCTCCCGGGTGAGCCAGTGCAGCTTGCTCGCCCGCGAGCTTGCTTTGCCCGTAAACATTGACCGGGCCGGTAACCTCTTCGCCGTGCGGTCCCGGCGTATCGGGGTAGACCTGATCGGTGGAAATGAACACCATCTGTGCCGGAGGCGGCAGACAAGCTGCGATGTTTGCGGCAGCATCGCGGTTGATCGCAAAAGCTTCGGCAGGCGCCCGCTCGCACCGTTCGATGTCGGTCAGGGCTGCGGCATGGAGCACCACGTCGGGTGCGGTGTCGGCAAGCAATGAACGGACCGCTTCATGATCGCGCAGGTCGCAGGGCCGGTCGCCGCCGTGCCCCCCCGTCGTTGCGACCGGCCCCTCGCTAGCGCATGCGTCCCGCAAATAGTCGCCGAGAAGGCCGGTGGCGCCGGTAATCAACCAGCGCCGGCTCATTGCCTCTGCTTTTCGAGCGCCGGTTTCGCCAAATAGCCTTCCTGCTGCAAAAGCGCCTTGGCCGCCTTTACATCGAGCCGATCCGCGTTGGCATCGCTCCGGTAGCAAAAGCCCGCCGGCACCTTCGGATAACCCGCATCGCTCATGCTGGTGTATTCATAAAGATGGATCGCCGGCTCGACCACGTAACGGTCCGCTAAATCGACCGTGGTGCGCGCCTCGTCCTCTGTGATCAGAACCTCGTGCAGCTTCTCGCCGGGGCGCACGCCGACCAGATCGATCGGAATTCCCGGCGCCAGCGCCTCGACCAGCTCCGAAAGCCGCACGCTCGGGATTTTCGGCACGAAAATCTCCCCGCCGCGCATCATCGCGAGAGACGACAGCACGAATTGCACGCCCTCACGCAGCGTGATGGTGAAACGCGTCATGCTCGGATCCGTGACCGGAAGGCTTTTGGCCCCTTTGTCGATGAGCCGACGGAAGAATGGTACGACGCTGCCGCGCGATCCGAGCACGTTGCCATAGCGCACGATCGCGAAACGGGTCCCCGATTTTCCACTCAAATGGTTGGCTGCTACGAAAATCTTGTCCGCCGCCAGTTTGGAAGCACCATACAGATTTACCGGATTAGCCGCCTTGTCGGTGGACAAGGCGATGACCTTCTTGACCCCGACGTCGAGAGCCGCGCGCACCACATTTTCCGCGCCGTGAACGTTGGTCTGGATGCATTCGAAGGGATTGTATTCGGCGGCCGGCACGTGCTTGAGCGCCGCCGCGTGGACCACATAGTCAACCCCACGCATCGCCATTTGCAGGCGTTCCCGGTCGCGCACATCGCCGATGAAATAGCGCAGCGAAGGATGGGTTTTCACCGGCAGATCGTGCTGCATGTCGAACTGCTTCTGCTCGTCACGGGAAAAAATGATGAGTCGCTCGGGCGCGCTGGAAGCCAGCACATGGCGCACGAAGGCTTGACCGAACGATCCGGAGCCGCCGGTGACCAGTACGTGCTTGCCGGTGAGGTCAGCGGGCGGAAATTTCAGCTTCGGTTGCGGCGACGTTCTGATTTGGTCCATTGAATTATCGTCCTATGCGGCGCCGGCGTGCTTGGCGCCGCGGGCGTTGACCTGCTGCTCGTAGCTGCGCGCGTACCAGCCGCCGGCCTTTACCAGCTCCTCATGGGTGCCCACGCTATCGACGCGGCCGTCTTGCAGCACGACGATCTGATCTGCGTCCGCGATCGTGGAAAGCCGATGCGCGATTACGATGATCGTCAGATCGGTTTCCGCCCGCAAAGTCCGAAGCGCGTCGCGGAAGGTCGCCTCCGCTTCGGCATCGAGCGCACTCGACGGCTCGTCCAGAATCAGAATCGGCGCGCGGCGGACCAGCGCCCGCGCGATATCGAGGCGCTGGCGCTGCCCGCCCGATAGCCGGCTGCCGCCGTCCCCGAGCAAGGTAGCGAAGCCTTCGGGCAGCGCCTCGACGAATTGCAGCGCGCCGGCCAGACGGGCGGCCTCGCGCACTTCTTCATCGGTGGCGTCCTCCTTGCCGTAACGGATGTGCTCGGCGGCGCTAATGTTGAAAATCAGCGCCTGCTGCGGAACGAAGGCGATCCCGGCGCGCAGGCTGGCTACCGAGTATTCCTCGATCGGCATGCCGTCGAAGAGAATCCTGCCTTCGGTGGGATGGCGCAGGCGCGGCAGCAGATCGATGAAGGTTGATTTTCCGGCGCCCGAGGGCCCGACCAGCGCCGACATGCAATGCGCCGGCAGCGTGACGGTGACATCGTGCAACGCAGGCACGTTGCTGGAGGGATAAATGAAGGACACGCCTTCATAGGTTATCCCGCGGTCGAGCCGCGTAAGCTTCGCGCTGCCCCCCGTCGGCTCGCGCGCTTCGAAAAGCTCGCTGAGGCAGCTGTCGAGCCGCTCCACCGAAGGCCATTTGCCGGCGATATTGTTGTAATCCGCCACCAGCCCCCGAATGATCGGAGTCAAGCGCACCAGGACGATGACGAACATGCTGAGGTGGTCCAAACCCAGGCCGAAAAACTCGCCGCCGACGAAAAGCACCAAGTAGCCGAAGCCGATCGCGATTGGCTCCAGCAGCACCGACATGCGCGCGCCGACCATGTTTTGCCGGATGCCTTGCATGACGTTGCGGCGGCTCAGCCTGGCGAAAGCGGCCATCTCCGCCTTTTCCATGCCGGAGAAACGAATGAGGCGAGCGTGCCGCAGGCGCTCGATCATGAACGCGGTCAGCTCCGCATTTGTGCTACTGATGGAGGCGCCAATTTTCTTTATTTCGGCGAGCAAGCCGCGCGCGAAGAACGCGGCGAAGGCGACAATCAGCAAGGACAAACCCGTCATGGACGGGGAAAGCAGGAACAACCCGCCTACATACATCGCGATCTGGGTGCCCTTGCCGAGGCTTTGCACAGTGCCAAACAGCGAATTCAGGGCGCGGCTCAACTCGACCGTGAGGTTCGCCGTGATGTTGGCGGCGCGCAAATCATCCTGCACGTTGGTGTGCGCCCGCAGAAAAGCGGCGAAGGTCCGCTGCCGAATCCGATCGGAGGTGCTGCGCTTGATCAGGTTTTCGGTGCGAAGATTGAAATAACGGAAAGCCTGCCGGATCATAATGAATCCGAAGCTGACACCGAGCAGCAGCCCGAGCGAAATTTTTACCCCGAGGTGATCGGCTATCGCGTTCAGATATTGCCAATACTTTCCTTTGAGGTGCGTCGTATCAATCGTGCCTCCGTTCTGCGCGGTCTGGAGGATGTTGAGGACTGGTAGGAACAGCGCGATGGCGATGCCTTCGACGATCGAGCTGAGGATATTCAAGGTATAAAGCACCGCCATTGCGCGCAGCGAAACGCCGAGCCGCCGCATGGCCTGGACTGTTGTTTTGAAGCCGCTAATCATCGGATGGGCCGGTGCGCCGGCGCGACCGTCCTGCTGCAATCGGGAACAAGCAGGCTTTCGCGCGCCTCCAGATAGGCCAGCTTGCCGGCCTGCGTCAGCCGTTTGCGCCACCCCGCCGCGCTTCCCAACACCGCCAGACTCGGCATGGAACGGGCCGGCCGATCGAGCGAATAGCCCAATTTGCGGGCGGTGCGGTGCGTAATCCTGGTGACTAGGGCGATCTCATCCGGAGTCAGCATCCGTTTCCAGCGCTCGAGCGGCCGCCCGTCTATGCCCTGCCCCCGCGCGCTCGGATCGTGCTTTGTTTTGCGTTCGAACAGCGAAAACCTGTTGTTCAGTTCGGCTTCCGGCATAGGCCGACCGACGGTGAATCTGAACATGGAATTTATGGTGCCGGCGGCATCGGCGACAAAATCCTCGTAGCGTATAAACATCGATCTTTCCGGATAACGCGCGGCGAAGCGCAGAAACGTCTGCATCATATGTCGCCAGTGAAGGCACGACGCCACCAGTGCCTCGTGCCGCTTTGCGGTAAGCCTGGCTTCCGCCCGGCGTTTTTCGATCTGCCCCTGCATCGAAGCGCAGGTGGCACGCGGATCGCGGATAATGAGAATGAAGCGCGCCTGCGGGAAGGCGCGCGCGAGTCCGAACAGACCGTTGACGTCGTTGCCCTTGTCGGCCCAGGCGGTTACGCGCGAGGGATCCTTTTCGCATTCGGGATCCAGCGAATGGATCAGCGGATAAAGCTGATAGAGCTGCTTGAGGTCCATTGTCGCGAATGCGTCGTGGATGCGCCGCTCGATCATCGGACGCTCGGAGCGGTCGAGCGAGTTGATTGCCCGCCGCTCGCGATAGAATGCCGGCATCTTGAAGATCTGCCGCAACAGTCGGCGGTCTACGCGGCGACGGTTGCGCCACACATGGTTGGTGAAGCGCGTCATACTCGGGCAGCCAAGTACGTCTTCGTGCAGAAAGAAGCTCTTGGCCATGACGGTTGTGCCGCTGCGCGGGCAGCCGACAAGATAGACGAGCCGCTCCAACGCCTCGTCAGAAATCATCCGGCCACCTGCGTGGATGCCGGTCACCGATGCCGTCGGGCTGACGAGGTTCATGGCGCCACCGGGAGTCCGGCAGCCTCGCGCTGTGGCGAGAGCGGCGCACCATGGATGAGCGATTGACCGGTCGGCGCTCTCGAGGCGCCGAGATGGTCTCGCAGCACCCCACCGAGTGCTTCCATAGCTTCATCGACGCGATCGAGCGCGTTGACAAAGGAATTTTGCGTTTCCGCGTCGATCATATGTGCCAAGCGCTGATCGTGCGTGGCCGGGTCGAGCGGCGCCGGATTGCGCAGCGCGTCACAGACGACTTCGCTGATATGGTTGGGATCGCCCACGCGATAGCCGAGCCCTGCCCCGTCGTAGAAATTGGGTGAGAGAATCAGCACCTTGCGGCCGAGCAGCATCCCTTCCCAGCCCGACGAACCGTTTTCCGTGACGATCAGCTCGGCGTGACGCAGATATTTGAACTGGGAATCGAAGGCATCGATCAGCACGACATTCGGTAACCGCAAGAGCTGCTCGTAATATTCGGTTGGGCGCTGGCCGTAATTGGCGCGGTGTTCGCGCACGAAGAGTTTGCAGTCGGACGGCACGCAACTGGCGAGAAGCTGTACCGTGTGCCGCTGGTCGGCCCAGGCGTTGGCCTGAAAGACAAGCGGCAGGTCGGTTTCCTTGTGCATCGGGAAGTAGATGTATTTCATCTTCTCCAGCGTCGCCGCATCGAAATGGCTCATGAATTTTCGGTGCTTGCGCCCGAGATAGGCGCGCCGTCGGGGCGCGATCGAGCGTTCAAAAATGCTCGGGCGATCTGAGACGTCATAACCGCGGGAACGCTCGATGGCCTGGATGGCCGCGGAGCGCGCCATCTTTAGGGGCAGCTTGGCCCAGGCGACGACCTCGTTCTGATGCCACTTCTTGCCGGCGCGGCTCCACTTGGACTCCACATACGTACTCACCATCGGTTGCGTGCGGAAGGCTTCAATGTAATTGCGGGCGTCCTCGCTGGCCGCGGCGCGCGATTGATGGCGCCGCGCCGCGTCGGCGGTGGCGCGGTCGTTCAACATCAGCCTGCCAGTTGTCCAATAGGCGCGGCCGGAATGGATCTTCGAGCGCCGCAAGGCAACCATCGGGATGCCGCGGGCCGCTGCGGCCAGCCAGATCGTTGCGTGCAGCGCGGTGGCCCATTCCATGGCGACGATGAGGTCAGGCCGGCCGCTATCGAGCATCCGGTCGGCGAATGCGAAAAAGCGTCGAACGATCTGAAACGGCCGCGTATTGTCGGTCAGCACCTCGTCGGCCATGGACGAGCCGAGCCGATGGCGCGCGGAGAAAACATAGCCTCTGCCGATCGTGGATTGTGCGGCGGCGACGATCTGCCCGATCGGGACCCGCGTCGCCCGCTCCGCCTCAAAGAGCCGCCGATCTACTTCGGCAGCCTGCTGCGGATCGGCCTCCCATGCTGCCGCCTCAAGCAGGCGCGGGCGGATGAAGAGACGTTCGGCGGCGACCACCTTGGCGACGTCCTTGCGGGCGCTTTCGCGGGCCAGCGCAAAATTGACCCAGCCCCACTGGTCGCTGGCCCGCGCCATCAAGCGCAGGAACCAATCGGTGTATTCCGGATTGGAGGGCGGCAAAAGCGTGAGAACTCTCAAGTTTCTCGACGTATCCTTCGCTCCCGCGATCTGTCCTTGCATCATGTCCTCTTACAGAATCCCGAATGTAATTAGCGTGCTACAAACAGCCGTTAACCGCCGCCGTTAACCCGAGACACTCTGTTTGGTCGGGATTTCTTTCGCGGCAACCATCTATTTGTTTGTTGCGCCGTGAGCCTTGCTCCAAGCATGCATATCGGACTATGCTTGCAACTTAACGCCACAGCATTCCGTG
>DASREA010000004.1:0-16010 GCA_035652315.1 Xanthobacteraceae bacterium
AAGGGCCGCGAATTGACCGGGCAGACGCCGGACCCGGCCGCGGCCGAGGACGCCTCGGCGCCGAGCGCGCAGGCGCCCGAGCCCACCGGCGACAGCGGCGACAAGAAGAGGGACCAGAACTTCAACCGGAAGTGAGGGGCGCGGGGCGCGCCAAGTGGCCCGCTTAGCCGCGCACCGGCGCGTGTTTTAATTCTTCTTCCCGAATGGGGCGGCGGTGGCTTGGCCGAGGCCCTTCGAGGCCTGATAGGCGGACAGCTGTTTCGGCTTGTCCTTGTCGGACTTCGGCTTTTTCTTTTCCTTCGGTTTTCGCGTCTGACCTTTTGCCATGGCGTTCGTCCTGATGATTGGGTGAGTCCACGCAAACGTGAATAGTCTAACGCAAATGACGGTGCGATTCGACGGCCGCCGCGCTGACACCGGCGGCGGGACGAAGCTTAGCGGCGCTTGCTTTTCCAGCCCTGAGGCCGAAATACGCAACGATAAGCCCAACCAGCGTGTAACCGACATCTGTCACGTTAACGGCCGTCAATTTTCCTACGACAGCTGCCCGCGCGAAAAACCAGACAGGAACTAGCAGCGCCAAAGCGCCAAGTGCTCCAAAGGCAATCTTCCATTGATGACGTGGGACAATAATCGATCCTGCAATGACAGCGAGCAACGTACTTATCTCTATCATCATCTTGTAAGCGGAGCCTGGATCGAAGCCAAGCTTAGCCCAGGCAAAAGCGATCGCACCTAACGCGATGAAATAAATTAAGATGGCAGCCACGATAGCAGCTATCCATCGCAGGATCATTTTTAGATTGTGCATGTAAGCTCCCCGACGTGATTCTGCCCGCTTTCGTATGATCGTGCAATTGCGTCACGATTGCACACAGCTACCGCCGCTTCCCCTTCCACCCGCCGCGCATCCCGGGGCGTCCTAACTTAGAGCGCGGGCTGGTGGATGACGAGCGGCCGGGAACGGACTCCACGCCCGGACCCATGTCGTCGAGGGTAGGTTTGCGCGGAGCGTCGCGAGAAGAACCCCCCACCCCGGCCGCCTTCGGCGGTCGACCCTCCCCCCCAAGGGGGGAGGGTGAAGAAAGGCGTTTCGCCGTGGGGTCGTCCACCACCGCCAGCTCGGTCTGCCGCAGGCGCTTGATCTCGTCGCGCAGGCGCGCGGCTTCCTCGAAATCGAGATCGGCGGCGGCCTCGCGCATGCGCGTCTCCAGATCGGCAATCACCGCCTCGAAATTGTGCCCGATGGTGGCGGCGCTCACTTCGCCGACGCCGCTGATGCCGCCCTCCACCGACACCAGCACGTGGTCGCGCTCATAGACGCTGGCGAGGATGTCGCCGATGGATTTCTTGATGCTCTCCGGCGTGATGCCGTTCTGTTTGTTGTATTCCACCTGCTTCTCACGGCGGCGGTTGGTCTCGTCGATGGCGCGCTGCATCGACCCGGTGACGCTGTCGGCATAAAGGATGACGCGGCCGTCGACGTTGCGCGCGGCGCGGCCGATGGTCTGAATGAGCGAGGTCTCACTGCGCAGGAATCCTTCCTTGTCGGCGTCGAGGATGGCGACCAGCGCGCATTCGGGGATGTCGAGGCCCTCGCGCAAGAGGTTGATGCCGACCAGCACGTCGAAGGCGCCGAGGCGGAGATCGCGGATGATCTCGATGCGTTCCAGCGTGTCGATGTCGGAATGCATGTAGCGCACGCGCAGGCCCTGCTCGTGCAGGTATTCGGTCAAATCCTCGGCCATGCGCTTGGTCAGCACGGTGCAAAGCGTGCGGTAGCCCTTGGCGGCGGTCGCGCGCACCTCGCCGACCAGGTCGTCCACCTGCGTGCGCGCGGGGCGGATATCGACCGGCGGATCGATCAGCCCGGTGGGGCGGATCACCTGCTCGGCAAAGACGCCGCCCGACTGCTCCAGCTCCCAGGCCGCCGGCGTGGCGGAGACGGCAACGGTCTGCGGGCGCATGGCGTCCCATTCCTCAAAGCGCAGCGGCCGGTTGTCCATGCAGGAGGGCAGGCGGAAGCCGTATTCGGCGAGCGTCGCCTTGCGGCGGAAGTCGCCGCGGAACATGCCGCCGAGCTGCGGGATGGTGACGTGGCTCTCGTCGACGAAAACCAGCGCATTGTCGGGGACATATTCGAACAGCGTCGGCGGCGGCTCGCCGGGCTTGCGGCCGGTGAGATAGCGCGAATAATTCTCGATGCCGGCGCAACTGCCGGTGGCCTCCATCATCTCCAAGTCGAACAGCGTGCGCTGCTCCAGCCGCTGGGCTTCGAGGAGGCGCCCCTGGGCGTTGAGCTGCTCGAGCCGCCAGCGCAATTCCTGCTTGATAGCGCCCATCGCTTGGATCAGCGTCGGCCGCGGCGTCACATAGTGCGAATTGGCATAGACCTTGACGAATTCCAGCGCGTCGGTGTTCTGGCCGGTGAGCGGGTCGAATTCGTGGATCGCCTCGATCTCGTCGCCGAACAGCGAGACGCGCCAGGCGCGGTCCTCATAGTGGGCGGGGAAGATTTCGATGCTGTCGCCGCGCACGCGAAAGGTGCCGCGGGAGAAATCGCCGGCGGTGCGCTTGTATTGCAGGGCGACGAGGTCGGCGATCAGCCGGCGTTGATCGATACGGTCGCGCTGCTTCAGCGAGAAGGTCATCGCCGAATAGGTCTCCACAGAGCCGATACCGTAGATGCAGGAGACCGAGGCGACGATGATGACGTCGTCGCGTTCGAGCAGCGCGCGCGTGGCGGCATGGCGCATGCGGTCGATCTGCTCGTTGATCGAGGAATCCTTCTCGATATAGGTGTCGGTGCGCGGGATATAGGCTTCCGGCTGGTAATAGTCGTAATAGCTGACGAAATATTCGACCGCGTTGTCGGGAAAGAAATTCTTGAACTCGCCATAGAGCTGCGCTGCCAGCGTCTTGTTGGGCGCGAGGATCAGCGCTGGGCGCTGCGTCGCCTCGATCACCTTGGCCATGGTGAAGGTCTTGCCCGATCCGGTGACGCCGAGCAGCACCTGCGTGCGGTCATGGCGGCGCACGCCTTCCACTAGATCGCGGATCGCGGTCGGCTGGTCGCCTTTCGGCGCGAAATCCGATTGCAGCACGAAGCGCTGGCCGCCTTCGGATTTCTCCGGCCGCGGCGGACGGTGCGGCACCCAGGTCTGCTCACGGAATTCCGGCCGGCCTTCGCGCAGCAAAGCATCCAGCGCCTGCTGGCTGGCGAGCGCGGCCGGCACCGCGGCCATGCCGCGGGGGCGCGGCCCAGGTGCCAACGTTTCCGCCTCGTCGCCGACACCGAGTTCGCGCGCCAATTGCGGATCGATGCCGGTGACCGGCGGTGCCTCATAGCGGCGTTGCGGTGCCTCGCCGAGTCCCTTCACCGATTTGCGCGACGTATGCGCCTTGGCGAAATCGGCGCGGCGGTCCCAGGAATTGTCCGGCGGCGGCTCGATACCCGTTTGCGCGCCGATACCGGCGGCGCCGCGGGCGATGCCAGGATTGAGCAATTGCTCGAGAGCGGGCCCAAGCGGCTCGACCTTCTCGCGTGCGGCCTTGCTGCGCGTGGGACGGGCGGGATCCTTCGGCTTTTTCGGCTTTGCGGGAGGTTTCGCCATCGTCCCCAATATGGGGCGAGTCCGGGGCCAAGGAAAGGATGCGCGCCAAGTCAGCGCGCGGCGGCGGAGGCCCCGCAGACCGGCGACGCGTCACCGGCGGCGCGGGCGATCATCATCACGTTGATGCGCAGCGCCGGCGGAAAGTCGTCGATCGAGATACCGTGCTTGTCGAAGGCGTCGGCGATAGCCTCACGCACATGCATATCGAGCGGCGTCGAAAAAGCCGTTGCCGCGGCATTGAGCTTGGTCGGGTCGCAGCGGCCGGCGCCGCAATCCATAAGATCATGCCAGGCTTGGGCATAGGCGCTGACCGCTGCGATCAAATTCGCCTTGGCCGTCGCATTGCAGGGCGCCTGCGTATAGGCGATGCTCGCCTGATAGGCGGCAAGCCGCAGCCTGTCGCGGGGCGAAATATTCTGATTGCTGCCTGGATCGGCGCTGACCGCGGAGCGCGATGGCTGCGCCGGCGGCGTGAGAGCGGCGACGCGCGTATCTGGCGCCCTCGTGGCGACGACGTGGGACAAAGCCGGGAAATGTGCACCGGCAAGGGCCCAGGCCACGCCGCTAT
Source organism: Xanthobacteraceae bacterium (assembly GCA_035652315.1). Taxonomy (GTDB): domain Bacteria; phylum Pseudomonadota; class Alphaproteobacteria; order Rhizobiales; family Xanthobacteraceae; genus CANKHA01. The sequence goes on from DASREA010000004.1 coordinate 4,183, forward strand.
AGGAGAGAACGAAGAGCGCCGCCGCTAGCGCGGCAAAACGAAGATTGTCCGCCATGTTGGCCGCCATCTTCCGCTGAAGCGATGGCGACCTTTAGCAAAACCGCACGGCAAGCGAATCGAAAACCGCCGCTTCGGTTAATAACGGAATTTTTACCATAGCGGTGGCCTGCACCGCAGAACGCGTCAGGCGGCGCGGATGTTGTCGAGAAAGCGGCTGATCTCGCCGCGCAGCGCTTCGGCCTGGCGGTTGAGGTCGATGGCCGCTTCGACCACCTGATTGGCGGCCGAGCCGGTGGATTCCATGCTGCTGCTGACACCTTCGGCGTTCAGCGTGACCTCGGCGGTCGAGCGTGCCACTTGACTGGTATTGGCGGCGATCTCGCTGGTTGCGGAGCTCTGGTTTTCCATCGTCGTCGCGACGAAATTGGAAATCTCGCGCATTTCCCCAATGGTGCCGCGCACGCCGAGGATGGCCTGCACCGCCTGGTCGGTCGCGCTCTGAATGGCGGCGATGCGGGCGCCGATGTCGGCGGTCGCCTTAGCGGTTTGCCCGGCGAGGTGCTTCACCTCGCCGGCGACCACGCCGAAGCCGCGGCCTGCTTCACCGGCACGCGCCGCCTCGATGGTAGCGTTGAGCGCCAGCAGGTTGGTCTGATTGGCGATATCTTCGATCATGCGTACCACTTCGCCGATCTCGGTCGCCGTGGATTGCAGAGCCTGCACCACTGATCCTGCGCGCTCGGCCTCCTCGGCGGCCTTGTTGGCGATTTCGGCCGAATGCAAGGCACGGGCGTTAATCTGCGCGGTGCTGGCGGAAAGTTCCTCCGCCGCCGCCGCGACGGTCTGCACATTGGCATTGGCCTCATTCGAGGCATTAGCGGCGCTCAGCGCTTGGTCGCCCGTCTGCCGCACGATGGCGAACATGGTTTCCGAGGTGGAGCGCATATCGGTGGCGGCGCGATTGAGCGCCTGCAGGAGCGCAGTAATCGAATTCTCGTGCTCGGCGCAGAGCCGCGTGATGCGATGGGTGCGCTGTTCTTTTACGTCCTGGTCGCGTTCGCGCTCGAAGACGAGCTGCCGCGCGGTGACGGCGTTGTCCTTGAATACCTGCAACGCCGCCGCCATGTCGCCGATCTCGTCATGGCGCGCTCGGGCAGGGACGATGACGTCGAGCTCGCCGCCGGCAAGCTTGGTCATTGCCGCGGTGAGCCGCTGGATCGGGCCGACAATGCGCTTGGCGAAAAACAGACTGAACAGAATGCCGAACAGCAAACCGACAGCGACGATTGCGCCGATCAATCCGACCGCTCTCTTGACTACCTCCGCCGAGCGCGCTCTGGCCTCATCGTTGCTGGTCTCGACCAACTCCCGGGCGTGTTCCAGCAGACGCAGATAATCGCCTTCTGTGGCCGAAAGATTGTCCTGCAGTCTGTCCAGGCTCGCTTTGGCGGCCAGCACTTCGTCCTGCGCTGCCAACAGCCCGCTATCGCCGAGCAATGCAATCTGCATCTGCTGCAGACTGCTCTTGAATTTCTGCAGATCGACCTTCAAATCGTCGGCGCTGGCCTGTACCTCCAGCAATCCCACAACGTCCAACGAATTCGCGAAGATCAGCTCGGCGCGCCGCCGCAACTTTTCGAGTTCCTGTTCGTTCGCGATGTTCGGTGTGGCTGCGCCGATTTCCCGGAACGTCACGATATCGCGCACGAGCCAATGCAAGCTCTGAATCAGCGGGTAGGTATCGTTCATCGTGGTGGTGATCAGCTTGCCTAGCTCGTCCACCGTTGCGCTGCCGTTGGTAAGCGACAGACCCGCCGTGTCCCTTATCTCGCCCATCTTCGCTTCGGAGCTGCTGGTAGCGTTGCGAACCAGCGCGTCGTAGCTGTCTTTCAGCTTTTCGAATTCATTTAGCTTGTCGGCGACCTTCAGTTCGGCGAGGCTAACCTTGGTGTTGGCCGCCAACATCGAGTAAAGCTGTTGCACGAAATGCTGCTGCAGGGTTTCGACTTGCTGCAAGTCCATGGGCAGCTTCGATGCCGCGAACAATTCCCTCAGTCTCGCGATCGAGCGGGCCGCTGCGGCATCGAGGTCGGCCACCGCGCCCCGGGAAACCTCGGCTGGACGGTTGTTGCTTACGGCATCGAGATAGACCATGCGCATCTGCCGCGCGTTATTGACGAGACCGACAGTCTGTCCAAGCAGCGGCGAGGTGATGTCGGAAAATATGGAGAGCTTGGCGCCGATGTCGCGAATGAATAGCAGCCCGGAAGCGCCGCAAACCCCGATTAGCGCCGACAGGCAGAGAAACGCCAGCGTCAGCCGGGCGCGCAATTTCAGGCGGATGAACGCGGCCGCGGCATGAGAATGGAGACGACTGACGAAATTGTCGCGAGCTTCGGGCATGCGCAATCCGGCGGCGGCGGGTCGGCTCAGATTGCAGCGAAATTCTTTATTAAATGCTGACAGCTCGGCGATTTGCGGTCCCGCTGGCCGCAGTCGAAAAGCGCTGCGTTAACGTCGCATTAACTACATTGGGAGGCGCCGCGCCTCGTCACCGCAAGCTTATTCCGCCGCTTCCATCTCGCCAGCGTCGAGAAAGCCGCCCGATTGCCGCTTCCACAATGCGGCGTAATGGCCACCGAGCCGCAGCAGTTCGTCATGGGTTCCTTGTTCGGCGATGCGGCCGTGATCGAGGACAACGAGGCGGTCCATCCGCGCGATGGTGGAAAGCCGGTGAGCGATCGCGATCACCGTCTTGCCGGCCATCAAAGTGTCGAGGCTCGTCTGGATCGCCGCCTCGATCTCGCTGTCAAGAGACGAGGTCGCTTCGTCCAGCACGAGGATCGGGGCATTCTTCAGGATCACCCGGGCGATGGCTATGCGCTGGCGCTGTCCACCGGAAAGTTTGACGCCGCGTTCGCCGACATGGGCGTCGTAGCCGCGACGGCCGCGCCAATCCTGCAATTCGGGAATGAACTCATGGGCGTGGGCAAGGCGCGCCGCCTCCTCGATCTCCTCCTCGCTGGCGCCGCGGCGGCCGTAACGGATGTTCTCACGAATGGAGCGATGCAGCAGAGACGTATCCTGCGTCACCACAGAAATCTGCGCGCGCAGCGACTCCTGAGTGGCCAGCGAAATGTCCTGGTCATCGATCAGGATTTGCCCGCCTTCTAGATCGAAGAAGCGCAGCAGCAGGTTGACCACCGTGGACTTGCCGGCACCGGAGCGGCCGACGAGCCCGACACGTTCTCCGGGATTGACCGTCAAACAGAAATTCTCAAGCACGCCGCTTTCGCGGCCATAGCCAAAGCGAACATCCTTGAACTCGATCCGTCCCTGACGCACCTGCAGCGGCTTCGCATCGGGGCGGTCGGTGAGCTGCAGCGGGCGGGCGATGCTGATCATGCCCTCCTGGACGACGCCGATTTCCTCAAAGATATCGGCAACGCGCATCGCGATCTGCCGCGAGATATTGGTGAGTTGCAAGGTGAGGGTCAGCACCATCGCGATAATGCCGATTTCGACCAAACCCTGCCGCCAAAGGATCAACGCAAGCCCGCCCGATCCGGTGATCAGCGCGGCGTTGAGCAGCGACAGCATCACCGCAAACCACGTCGTCAGCCGCTGCGAGGCGAGAAACAGATCGGTGTGGCGATCGACCGCCTCGCGCACGTAGTTGTCTTCCTCGGCCGCGCGCGCGAACAACTTCACGGTGAGGATATTGGTATAGCTGTCGACGATGCGCCCGGTCAGCGCCGAGCGCGCTTCCGAGCTTCTCTTCGAGCTTTCGCGCATGCGTGGCACGAAATAGACCAGCATCGCCGTATAGCCGGCAAACCACAGCAGGATCGGCGTCATCAGCCAGGCATTGGCGCTGGCCGCCATTAATACGGCGGTGGTGCCGTAGACCATTACGTACCAGATCGCTGTGACCGCGGCTGTGAGTGTCTGCCGCAAGGCGGCGCCGGTCTGCATGACGCGGCTGGAGATACGCCCGGCGAAATCATTCTGGAAAAAGGCCCAACTCTGCCGCACCACGTGCCAGTGCGCCTGCCAGCGGATCATATTGGTGAAAGGACCGGAGATCGCCTGGTTGCTGATGAGATAGCGCACGAAGGTGATGCCCGGCCGCGCAACCAGCAAGACGAGCGCCATGCCGATCAGTGCCGGCCAAGTCTCGGCGAGAAAGCGGTCGCGCGGAATATGGCTTACGCCGTTGACGATCTTGCCCGTGAACCAGGGCACCGCGGCGTCGGACATCGCGACGAAGAGCTCGATAATAAAAAGTGAGATAAAGAGCCACTTGGCTTGGCGGGTATAATGCCAGAAGAAAGCCACCAGCCCGGCGGGCGGCTCCGGATGCACCGGATTTTCGGTAGGTTTCAGCAGGTTTTCGAATCGGCGGAACATACTCCAGCCATCATAGAACATTGCCGCGGCTCGCGGCAGCCGGTCCGCGGCAACTGTTTCGGTTCAGCCGTCGCGTTAGTCCGGCTTCGTGACCGGACCGTGGCCTCGGCCTCTATCGAGGGCCGGATCCCAAACAAGTTGCATGTAGATTTGCAATATTGTCAGCCGAGCGGCCCGCCAAGCACGCGAAAGATCAGCGGATTTGCGATCAGGAAGACAATCGCGGCATTACGCCAGCGCGGATGCTCGATCGCCGACACAAGCGACAGCGCGGCGAGCGGCACGGCGGCGGCGAGGGGAAGGTAATAGCGCGGATAGGCATCCATCATCCAGCCAGTGGCGAGGTGGCGTCCGTAGCTGAATACGATATTGCAGGCGAGAGTCGCCCCGCTCGCGAGCAATCCGGATACGACCACGACATCCAGAGCCGTCTCCGCCTGGCGCAGCAGGCGCCGCAGCGATACGGCGAATCCGGCCAGGGCACAGGCCAAGGCGGCGAGGGGAAAGAACAGAGCGGCGTAGTTCCACGCACTGCGGGCCGCCAGCGCCGGCATCCAGCCGGCGACAAAGTCGGCGATGAAATGCAAGACATAGGCGCCGAACGCTAGCCGCGGCAGTTCTGCCCAGCCGGTCGCGCGTGCGCCGCTTTCCAGCAGCATCAGTTGCGCCGGGGTGTTCGGCGCCGGACCGCCGTATTGCAACGTGAGGATGACATACGGCGCCGCAGCCAGCAGCGCCGCGAGGATAAGGGGCACAATCCAACGCCGGGGGAAGCGACCGCGCCAAACCAGATAGATGAAAGTCACCGTTAGAAATCCACCGGCGAGCAGCAGGCCGGTCAGCTTGGCCCAGGACGCGACGAGCGCGGCGCAGAGCGCCGCGGCCAACCAGCCATTTCGTCCGGTCGCGACGAGCATCCAGGCCGCGAGCATCGTCGCGGCGCCGCCGGCGAAGGCCATATTGTCCGGATTGACTGCGCCGGCGAGCGGCGCCAGCACGGGTATGCAGGCGAGCGGCACCGCATAGGCATAGAACAAGCGCCTCTCGAATCCGCCGAACAGGCCGATGGCCAGCGCAGCTGCAAGGCCGATCGCCGCGATGGCGACATTCAGCAGACGATGCATGAAAGCTGCGGCGGGATGGCCTTCGAGATTGGGGCCCACCGCCGCGAGCAGCGCGTAATAGAACGGCGGATGATTCAGATAATTGGCTTCCGGCGTGAAGCGGAAGCTTTGCGCATCAAGCAGCCGTAAATTCTCCAGCCGAGGCCAAAAAATCGTGCGGTGCTGCATCTCCGCGACGTAAGAGACATGAGCGAGTTCATCAAAGCCCTGAGTGACGTGCTTGCGGGCGCCGCTGAAGGTCGCGGCGGCAACGAACAGCAGCAGGATGACCGTGGTTGCTATACGCGTTCCGGCGGTGGGGTTGTCGCGGCCCGACGCAAGCTGTTGCCATCCGATGCTCGACATCTGCGGCATATTGCCCGGCCGCGGTTAACAAAAACTCCGCAACCTTCGGCCTCCGGCCAATAGCGCTATTCTACGGGAGCACCGCCGCTGTCAGACATGCCTCTGCCGATATAGGCCGCGATCTTCCACGCGCCGCTTTCTTTCTTGTAGCAGAGCTGGTCGATGCCGAGCGGCAGCAGCAAATTGATGTCGATATAGCCGAGCGTGCCGGAGGGAGCGACGATGCGCAGCATCGGGCCGGGCTGTTCGGCCTCCATTTCATCCGGCAAGACGCGTACGAAATACATGCCTAGCTTGTCCAGCACCTTGGAATCGGGCTGCGGCCGCTCGTGGATTGGAATGGCGGGCTGCTCGGGATAGCCCCATTCGCCGAAGTCGCTGCCCGTGGCTTTCAGCAGCGCCGCGAACTGTGCGGCGTCGAAGATGGGGACCGCAGGCGTGCAGGCCAGATCTTCGCGGTGCGGCGCGCGCGACACCGAGGGCTCGTTTGCATAATCGGCGAGAGATTGCCACCCATCGTCGCTGTTAAGGCCGATCGCCTCGCTAAAGGTATCGATCGGCGATTTTTCGGCGGCGGCCCGGATGCCGGGACCGCGCTCCCAGAAAAAGTCCTGGGCCACGACCGCCGCCAGCTGCCCGCGATTCTTGCGGGAGGCGATGGCGGCGAGCCGCTTGCGAAAGACATCAAGCGCATGGTCCTTGACCGCCGGAGCGAGGGCGACAGTCACTTGCTCGTAGGGTTCGGCGGGAGCGGAAATAGGGGATTGCGCCTGCCCCCATCCGGCGGCCAGCAGCAGCGATATGACAGAACAGGCAGCGACAGTGACGGCACGGGGCGGCATGGACGCTTACCTTTCTACGAATCGGCGGCTTCTATATAGGGGAATGCCCAGCCGAGGCTGCGGTTTCACCGCGGCTGTCTTCTGCGCGCTTCCCAAGTGAACTTGGCGTGGCCGTGTTAGATTTGCAACGATGCCGAGAACAAGCGCGACAATGTAAAGGCGAATCGGGGTCGCGCGCCCGCTTTTCCCTCACTTAGAATTTATCCGGAGGCCACCATGAACGACCAGACCCGGCAATCGCCCTCAGCCGAAATGTGGAGCATCGTATTGGCGCTGCTGCTTTCGGCGGCGGGCATCGTCTTTTTCAAGTTCATGCCCGATTATACGCCGCAACATAATTCGCTCCGCGGGCTGCCCGGTTGGCTGGCGCTCGGCTATCTGACCGCGCAATTCTGGCTGCTGCTCGACTCGGCGCTGCGCGTGCGGCCGACCAGCGTAATCGACGCGGCTTTGGCGATTGCGCCGGTCGTGACCGGCATCGTCTGCGCCGTGCTGTGGATGACGGGGAATTTTCAGCTCTCGCTGTTTCAGCTCAATGCGCTGGCGATGTTCACGGTGACGGCGCTGGTGGAATTCATCACCACGCTTTGGGTGCGCAATGTCGTGCTGCAGCGCGGCTTGACGATCTTGCCAGGCACGCCCGGTTGAGCGATCACGCGGAGGTGACGAGCGCGCTTGTTCCCTTCAGCGCGGCGGTCTCCGGAAACACCGTGGAAGCGAGCGTGCGTTCATCGACGCGCAGGTGATCGCGCAACACGCCTTTGATCACGGCGCGAAGGTCGGTGGTGGGCTTAAGATCACGCCCTTCGTAGAGATTCGTACCGCTCAAGCCGGGCCAATCGGCGATCACGCGACCGCCTTTCACCGCGCCGCCGGCGAGCAGCGCGATGGTGGCCGTTCCGTGGTCGGTGCCGGCGGTGCCATTAATGCGCGCGGTGCGCCCGAATTCCGTCATCACCGCGACCACGGTTTCCTTCCAGGCGTCGCCCATGCCCCCTTCAACCGCCGCCAGCGCGCCGTCGAGCGCGCCGAGCAAGGCGGCAAGGCGGCCATTGGCGACCCCTTCATTGGCGTGCGTATCCCAACCGTCAAAGGCCAAGGCGCCGATGCGCGGTCCGTCGGCGCGTGCCATAAACTTGGCGGCGGCGCCGGCGGAATCGGCGAAATAGGCTTTCACCGCATCGACAGCGCCTTTGGCGCGCGCATCCTTTGCCTTCGGCCGCATGTCCATGCCGCCGGCGCGGGCGATCGCCGCCAGCCCAGCATGCTCTTCCATCGCGCGCGCCAGTGCCGGATCGCTGTGCCGGTAGAGTTCGAGCAATCGCATCATGGTGTCGTCGCTCGCCGGTGGCAGCTTCGGCGGCGTCCAGGCCAGGACCGGGGCGGGGCCGCGCACCACAAGCGGTGTGACGGGGCCGACGGCGAAAGCTTGTTTGCTGGCGATCGGTCCGGCGGACGCGAGCGAGGCGAGGGCGCGATTGAGCCAGCCGGTATCGACCGCGCCCGGCTTAGGCAAACCGCTTTCCAGCACGTCCTGCCCGTCGAAATGCGAGCGCTCGCGGTAAGGCGAAGCCACGGCATGGACGATCGCCGCGTGGCCCGCTTGATACATCCGGTGCAGGTTGGTCATCGCCGGATTGAGAGCGAAGAAATTGTCGAGCGGCAGCGCCGGCGTGGCGCTTTGCAGCGTCAACGCATCGTCGCCGCGCAGCCGCACCCAATCGGGGTCGCCGACCGGCGCCACCGCGGCAAGCCCGTCGAGTGCACCGCGCAGAATGAAAACAAGCAAGCGCGGATCGCGGCCCTCGGCCAATGCGATACGCGGCAGATACGTCCAGGCGAACAGCACACCGGAAGCGAGCAGCAATTCGCGGCGATTGGGGGCATGGAGCTCGATCGTCATGACAGTCACCGTCTTTGGAATTCGGGCGCCATCAGCAGCAGCGCCAGGGCCTGCGTCCGGCTTTCCGCACGGCGAACCGTTTGTCGCGTCTCGGCGGAGGCGAGCGGACCGAGCGCAATGTCGACGAGCGCATCCGGCTCCAGGCCGCCGCCACTCTGCCGCGCGAGTTGATTGGCGATATTCAGCCGCTCGGCGATGCCGTCGAGCCAATCGGCGCTGTCGTCGGAAAATCCCTTCGGGGCCGGTGGCCGCCACAGCGGCTCGCCGAGCACGTTCTGCATTAGCACCAGGCGGCGCATGTCGGCGGGCGCGATGCCGCTCGCGCGCAGCGACGAGATCATCCATTCCCCCGGCTTCTTCAGCTTGCCGCGCGCCGCATCCCAGGATTCTGGCGCCGCCAGGAGCGCCTTGCTGACCTCCATGAGATCTCCCCCGGTGTCGAGAAAGCGCTTGCTGAGCGTATCGACCAGGGCCGGCGGTGGCTCATCGGCGACGAAGTGGCGCGCCAGCTTGGTGGCGATGTGCTTGGCGGTCGCCGGATGTTCCGCGACGAATTCGAGGACGTGGCGGCCCTGCTCGTAGCCGTTGTCCGCATAACTTTTGCCAACGACGGTCTGCGCGCCGGGCTCGTGCAGCCGCGGATTGAAGACGAAGCTGCCGCCGTGTACCGGGTCGAGCCGCGGAGGCACGATCGTCCAGCCGGTGATGACTTTTGCGAAGCTGGTGACGTCGGCCTGGTCGTAGACCGTGCGTACGCCGAGCGTATGCAATTCGAGAATCTCGCGCGCGAGATTCTCGTTGAGACCCTTGTGTTGCCGCATACCGGCCGGCGAATCCGGACCGATGGAGCGCGCATTGTCGAGATAGAGCAGCATGGCCGGATGTGTCTCGGCCGCCAGCAGCAGTTCGGAAAACTTGCCGAGGACATGCGGTCGGATCGCTTCGCGTTCGTAAGCGCCGCAATAGGGGCGCACCGCCGCCTTGCCGGCGGAAACGCAGAAATGATTGGACCAGAACCAAACCAGACGCTCGACGAAGCCGGTCTCGGCCTTGAGCGCCGCCTGATAGCGGGCCGTCGCTTCGGACAAAAATATCTGCTGCGGCACCGAAGGGCCGGTCATGCGTGGCTCCGGCCGGCTGTCGCTCATGGCCTGGCCGCCGACGTCGGATTGCGGCGCAATCGCCGCATCGCGCGCCCGGCTGCGCCGTGCCCTTCGCTCTTGCGCGTATTGATAAGCCGCCGCTGCAGCTTGCTCGCTCGTCGGTAAACCGGGATCGTCGAGCCTGCCGGCCCCGGGGCGCAGCTCCGCGATCAGCGCCGCGCGCGGATCGGAGACGATGGCTTCAATGCCGCCGGGCTTGGGGCCGAAACCGAAGCGATGCAAAGCCAACGCGGCTCGCGCGCGCGGATCGATCGCCATGGATTCAGCTCCTCAAGCTCGTCCACAGGAATCTGGACACGACCGGTGACCAGACTAAGGCAACGAACATTGCCGCAACATGGATGTGCAATGAAAAATACAACAGGAAAGGCGGAGCGCTCCTGCCGTTCAATCTTTGTTCTACGTGCCGACGAGGATCGAACCGTAAGGCGCGCCCGCCCGATTGCTGGGGGCGCGGGCGACAAACAATCAGGCGCGCGGTAAGAGGTGCCCACCGGGATCCCCCGGCGTGGCTCTTCCTCTTACCGGTCTTTCACCCATGTTTCCGCTCAGCGCCTATCTGTTACCCGCCGTCATGCTCGCGGGCTCCAACGTCTTTATGACCGCCGCCTGGTATTGGCATCTGCGCTACAAGGGCGTGGCGCTGCCGTATGTGGTGCTGGTGAGCTGGTCGCTGGCGTTCGTCGAATATTGCCTGGCGGTGCCGGCCAATCGCTTTGGCAGTGCCGTCTATTCGGCGGCGCAACTGAAGACCATGCAGGAAGTGATAACGCTCCTGGTCTTCGCCGGTTTCTCCATCGTCTATTTGAAAGAACCGGTGTCATGGAATTATGGCGTCGGCTTCGTCCTGATCGCCGCCGGCGCATTCTTCGTCTTTCACAGATGGTGACCATTGTCACCGCGCCTTCGCCGTGGTTTGCTAGTCTGGAACCATCGGGGGCATGGTTGGCGTGGACGAGCAGACTCTCAGCGCAGCACCGTCGATTTTCGCGACGTTTCCCCTTTCTTTCGAAAGCGACCGGCGGGAATTTCGCCGCCTGGTAATGCGTGGCGCGTTGATCGAACTGGTCACCGCCGGCTTCTACCGTTTCTGGCTGGCAACCGACATCCGGCGCCATATCTGGCGCAGCCTCTCGGCGGGCGGCGACAGCGCGGAATATACCGGCACCGGCAAGGAGCTGCTGCTCGGCGCGCTGCTCGCCCTGGCGATCTTCGCTCCGCTGTATGTGGTCTATTTTCTGATCGGCGTGGAAGCGGAGCGCGCAAAGACATTGGCCAGCGCGCCCTTCGGTCTCTTCTTCTATCTCTTCGCGCAATTCGCGATCTACCGGGCGCGTCGCTATCGTTTGACGCGCACGATCTGGCGCGGCGTACGCTTCTGGATGACCGGCTCGGGCTGGGATTATGCCTGGCGCGCCGCGCTGTGGGCGCTCGGCACTTTCGTCACGCTTGGCCTGCTGTTGCCTTGGCGTGAGGCGGCGCTCGAGCGCTTCAAGATGCGGCACAGCTATTATGGAAACCTGCAGGGGGCCTTCGAGGGTAAGGGCGAGCAATTTTTTGCGCGGGGATTCGGCCTCTGGTTGGTCATCGTTCTGGTGTTTGCAGCGATGGTGCTGGTCGGGGCAGCTCATCCCGGCCTCCGTGGCCTGCTGATGCTTGGATTGGTAGTCGGACTGCCCTTCATCTATGCGGCGTTCAAAGCCATCGAATGGCGCTGGTGGGTCTCCGGCATTCGTTTCGGCGACGTCGGCTTCAAATGCGAATTGCGGGGCGGCGACCTCATGGGTCTCTATTGGAAGGTGATCGGCTGGAGCTTTCTGCTGCTCATTTTCATGTTTGGCTGGTTTATCGCGGTCGGATTTCTGGGTGCCTGGGCGTTGCATATTCAGGGAGCGACCCAACAGGAGATCGCCCAAGCCGCCCATCATCCCGTGATTCTTACCGGGATTATCGTCGGTTACGTCATCGGGGCGCTCATGATGACCACGGTCTTGCGTATCTATCTGCTGCGCGATGTCGCCGAACGCATTGCTAACTCGAC
>DASREA010000005.1:0-12759 GCA_035652315.1 Xanthobacteraceae bacterium
GTGACGACCTCGATGCGCGTGCGCGCGGAAATCTGCGAGCCGAAGCGCACGCGAAGCCCAACCGTTTCGCCGATCTTTTCGCCAAGCGTCGACGCCATGCGCGCCGCCGCCGCCCGCGCCGCCAGCCGCCGCGGCTCCAGCACCAGGATTTTGCCGCGCGCCCAGGGCTCATGCAGCAGCACCAACGGCACGCGCGTCGTCTTGCCGGCACCCGGCGGCGCCACCAGCACCGCCGCATCGCTTCGGGACAGCGCCGCGGTCAGTTCCGGCAGCGCGGCGTCGATGGGAAGCGGTGTGTCGAAGGCCATCTGTCCTCGTCATGCCCGGCCTTGTGCCGGGCATCTCGCTTAGGAAAGCAGTGCATCGCTGATCGAGATGGCCGGGACAAGCCCGGCCATGACGGCTTGGGGCACGCCATGGTTAACACGGTCCTGCTGAAAACCTGGCATAGCCATTGCACCCATAAGGGCGAAAGCAATCTCCGCGTCCGATAATGGGACGCGAGGGGAAAGCACGGCACCGAATGGCACAGCAGGCGGAAATACCGGGCGGGCGGGTGGCCTGGGTCGATTACGCGAAGGGCTTCTGCATCGTCTTCGTGGTGATGATGCATTCGACCCTTGGCGTCGGCTATGCCGCCGGCCACGAAGGCTTCCTGCATTACGTCGTCGAATTCGCGCGGCCGTTCCGGATGCCCGACTTCTTCATGATCTCCGGCCTGTTTCTCGCGCTGGTCATCGACCGGCCGTGGCGCACTTATCTCGACCGCAAGGTCGCGCACTTCGCCTATTTCTACATTCTCTGGATGACGATCCAATTCGCGGTGAAGGCGCCCGCGCTGATCGCCGACAATAGTCCGGCCGAGATCGCGCGGCTCTATCTGCTCTCCTTCATCGACCCCTTCGGCACGCTCTGGTTCATTTATCTCCTGCCGATCTTCTTCGTGGTGATCCGCCTCACCTGCGGGCTGCCGCCCCTCGCCGTCTGGCTTGCCGGCGCCGCTTTGCAAACCGCGCAGATCGACACCGGCTGGATGGTGCCCGACGCCTTCGCCACTTATTTCGTCTACATCTACACCGGCTATGTGCTGGCGCCACGCATCTTCCGTCTGGCCGAGGCCGCCCAGCGATGGCCTTGGCTCGCGGGCGGCTGTCTGCTGCTGTGGGGACTGCTTGAAGGCATGGTCGTCTTCGGCGGCTATTCCAAACTTCCGCTCGTCTCGCTTGCGCTCGCTTTATTCGGCGCCTGCGCGGTGATCGCGGCGGCGGCGCTGATGGCCAAGAGCGACCTGTTCAGGCCACTGCGTTACTGCGGGCGTCATTCGATCGTCATTTATCTCGCCTTCTTCCTGCCCATGGCGGCGACGCGCATCCTCATGCTGAAGAGCGGCCTTATCGCCGACGTGGGCATCATGTCGGCCGTCGTCACCGCCGCCGGCGTCATCGGATCCTTGGCGCTGTTCTGGGCCGTGCGCGGCACGCCGCTGCGCTTCCTGTTCGAGCGGCCGGAAGCTTTCTGGCTCTCGCCCAAGCCGCGCCTCGCCCTGCAACCGGCGGAATGACCTCCCTTCCCTCCCGACAAGGCGGAGGGATAAGTAAGTCTCAGCGTTGATTCCGCCGCGCCGCCGGCCCACATTCGGGCCATGCCATCCCCCGCGAAAACCAAGGCCGCAGCGGCCGCGAAAGCGCCTGCTAAGCCGGCCCTGAAAAGCCGCAGCCTGAAAGCCGGCGACCACGTCTTCCTGGTCGACGGTTCCGGCTACATCTTCCGCGCCTATCACGCGCTGCCGCCGCTCACCCGCAAATCCGACGGGTTGCAGGTCGGCGCCGTCTATGGCTTCTGCAACATGCTGTGGAAGCTCCTTTGCGAGATGAAGCCCGAGGAGAAGCCGACCCATCTCGCGGTCATCTTCGACAAGTCGGAAAAGACCTTCCGCACCGACATGTATGCCGACTATAAGGCGCACCGGCCGGAAGCGCCCGCCGACCTGATTCCGCAATTCCCGCTGATCCGCGAAGCGGTGCGCGCCTTCGACATCCCCTGCCTGGAAATGGCGGGCTACGAGGCCGACGACCTCATCGCCACCTACGCGCGCCTTGCCAGCGCGGCCAAGGCGACGACCTCCATCGTGTCGTCCGACAAGGACCTCATGCAACTCGTCGGCAACGGCGTGACCCTGTACGACACGATGAAGGACAAAAAGATCGGCCCTGCCGAGGTGCTGGAGCGATTCGGCGTGCCGCCGGAAAAAGTCATCGAAGTGCAGGCACTGATCGGCGACCCCAGCGACAACGTGCCCGGTGTGCCCGGCATCGGCGTCAAGACCGCGGCGCAGTTGATCAACGAATACGGGGATCTGGAAACGCTGCTCGCGCACGCCGCCGAGATCAAGCAGGAGAAGCGCCGGCAATCGCTGATCGAGCATGCGGAAGCCGCGCGGCTCTCCAAGCGCCTGGTCACGCTCGATCGGCATGTCCCGCTCGAAGTGCCGATCGACGAACTTGCCGTGCATGAGCCCGACTACAAGCGGCTGATCGCTTTTCTCAAGGCAATGGAATTCACCACGCTCACCCGGCGCGTCGCCGAGAAGGCGGGCGTCGAGGCGAGCGAGATCGAACCGGAGGCGAGATTGGCTTCCGCGGCTCCTCCGCTACAGGGAATTGGCGCTACGCCGCCGGCAGCCCCATCGCAACATGCGCCCGTTCCTCGCCCGGCGGCGGGCGGCGAGAAGGATGCGCTTACTCCGACCTCCCTGGCCGAAGCCCGCGCGGCGAAAGCGCGCGCGCAAAAGATCGACCGCGGCAAATACGAGTGCGTGCGCAGCCTCGACCGGCTGAAGCAATGGATCGCCCGCGCCTACGACCTAGGCGTTGTCGCCATCGATACCGAAACCAACAGCCTCGATCCGGTCAGCGCCGAGCTTTGTGGCTTCTCTCTCGCCGTGGCGCCGAACGAGGCCTGCTACGTGCCGCTGTCGCATCGGCAGGGCGGCGAAGGCGGCGCCGGCAGCCTTTTCGCCGGCTCGAAGGTGGACGGGCAAATCCCCGAACCGGCGGCGCTGGAGCTGATGAAGCCCCTGCTCGAAGATCTGAGCGTGCTCAAGGTCGGGCAGAATTTGAAGTTCGACTGGGTGGTCTTTGCCCAGCGCGGCATCGACGTTTCGCCGTGGGACGACACCATGCTGATGTCCTACGTGCTCGACGCCGGCAAGAATGGCCACGGCATGGACGAGCTGTCGCAAAAATGGCTTGGCCACGAGACCATCGATTTCAACACCGTGACCAAGCAGGGCAAGAGCAAGATCACCTTCGATGGCGTCGCCATCGACAAGGCCACCGAATACGCCGCGGAGGACGCCGACGTGACGCTGCGGCTTTGGCAAGTTCTCAAGCCGCGCCTGACCGCCGAGCATATGAACACGGTCTACGAGACACTGGAGCGGCCGCTGGTGCGGGTGCTCGGCCACATGGAGCGGCGCGGCATTTCCATCGACCGCCAAGTGTTGTCGCGGCTGTCTGGCGAATTCGCGCAGGAAGCCGCGGGCCTGGAAAAGGAAATCCGCGACCTCGCCGGAGAGCCGTTGAACCCCGGCAGCCCGAAGCAGCTCGGCGATATCCTGTTCGGCAAGCTCGGATTGGAAGGCGGCACCAAGACCAAGACCGGCGCCTGGTCCACCGGCGCGCGCACGCTGGAGGATCTGGCCGAACAGGGCCACGTATTGCCGCGCAAGATTCTCGATTGGCGTCAGGTCACCAAGCTGAAATCGACCTATACCGATGCGCTGCCGAACTACGTGAACCCCGACACCGGGCGCGTGCACACCTGCTTCTCGCTCGCGGCGACGACGACGGGCCGGCTGTCGTCCTCCGATCCGAATTTGCAGAATATCCCGATCCGCACCGAGGACGGGCGCAAGATCCGCCGCGCCTTCGTCGCCGCTCCGGGCATGAAACTGGTCTCGGCCGATTATTCGCAGATCGAGCTGCGGCTGCTCGCCGAAGTGGCCGAGGTGCCGGCGCTGCGCAAGGCGTTTCAGGACGGGCTCGACATTCACGCCATGACCGCCTCGGAAATGTTCGGCGTGCCGGTCAAGGACATGCCGGCGGAAATTCGCCGCCGCGCCAAGGCGATCAACTTCGGCATCATCTACGGCATCTCCGCCTTTGGGCTCGCCGCCCAGCTCAACATCCCGCGCGAGGAGGCCGCCGCCTACATCAAGAAATATTTCGAGCGCTTCCCCGGCATCCGCGACTACATGGAGGAGACCAAGCAATTCTGCCGCGAGCACGGCTATGTGCTCACGCTGTTTGGCCGCAAATGCCATTACCCGGATATCAAGGCTTCAAATCCTTCGATCCGTTCCTTCAACGAGCGCGCCGCCGTCAACGCGCGGCTGCAAGGCAGTGCCGCGGATATTATCCGCCGCGCCATGGTGCGCGTCGAGCCGGCGCTGAGCGCGGCGCACCTGTCGGCGCAGATGCTGCTGCAGGTGCATGACGAGCTGATCTTCGAAGTGGCCGACGCCGAAGTGGAGCGTACTTTGCCGGTGATCAAGCGCGTGATGGAAGACGCGCCGCATCCTGCCGTCACGCTGCACGTGCCGTTGCAGGTCGAAGCCCGCGCCGCCGGCAATTGGGACGAGGCGCATTAATTTTTCACGGTCATTCCGGGGCGCGCTGAAAGCGCGGACCCGGAAACCAGACAGAAGCTCGGTGCCAATTGCCGGATTCCGGATAGCCGCTGCGCGGCTTCCGGAATGACGATGGAAACTACATCTCCTTCAGGAACGCCTGAATGCCGGATTGGCCTGCATGCAGGCTATCACCCGGCCAGCACCGCGATGGCCTCGACCTCGAACAGCGCGCCGGGCCGCGCCAGCGCCGCGACTTGCACCGTGGTGCTCGCCGGCAATGCCGCCGCGTCGAGATAGG
This sequence comes from Xanthobacteraceae bacterium, assembly GCA_035652315.1. Taxonomy (GTDB): domain Bacteria; phylum Pseudomonadota; class Alphaproteobacteria; order Rhizobiales; family Xanthobacteraceae; genus CANKHA01. Next base: position 4,932 of record DASREA010000005.1, read on the forward strand.
CATTGCGCACCTCGCGCAGCAACGGCAGGTGCGCGGCGTCGACGAGATAATTGGTGAGTTTCACCACATGCGCGAATGAGGCATCGGCCGCGGCGAGCGCCGCCTTCAAATTTTCGAAGGCCTGCGCCGCCTGGGCGCGGAAATCGCCGGGATCGCCGGCGAGCTTGCCTTCACGGGTGAGGCCAAGCTGCCCGGAAATAAATATGTGGCGCCCCGGCGTGGCGCATTCCACCACCTGCGAGTAGCCGTTGGGCCGCGGCATGGTTTCGGGATTGAGTCGCGTTATCGCATTCACGGGGCTCTCCTTTGATGCAGGCCAATTTCTTCAGCTTTTCTTAGCGCGGCGAGGTTACAGCAGATAGCGCCAGCGCAACCTTTTCCGCCCGCTGGCGTTGTGAAAGCGATCCTGCGGATGGAAGGCGGCCATGGCGGCTTGGCGCGGAAATATCCGGTTGCGGCGCAAGGTGCTGCCGTTTGCCGCGGCCGCGCTCATAACCGCGGTATCCGCCGGCAGCGCCTCGGCGGGGCTGCTCGATTTTCTTTTCGGCAGGCATTCCAGCGCCCCGTCGCTGCCGCAGGCGGTCGCACCCCTGATGCGCGCGCTCGGCAATCCCTTTGCGCCCTCGCGCGAGGAAATTCCGCCCGAGCGCGGGCCTTCGGTTGCCTATTGCGTGCGGCTTTGCGACGGCCATCCCTTCCCGATCCAAAATAACGGCAGCTCGCTGACGCAGACCTGCCAGGCCGCGTGCCCTGCCGCCGCCACCGAAGTTTTCGCCGGCGGCAGCATCGACAGCGCCACCGCCGCGAACGGCAAGCGCTACGCCAGTTTGCCGAACGCCTTCGTCTATCGGAAGCAAATCGTGAACGGTTGCACCTGCAACGGCCGCACGCCGGGCGGACTGGTGACGATGAATGTCAGGTCGGACCCCACGCTGCGGCCCGGCGATATCGTCGCCACCAACGACGGCTTGGCGGCATTCGGCGGCATGAAAAATCAGACCGCCGAATTCACGCCGGTGCAGTCCTACAAGGGCCTTTCTGCGGACATGCGCCGCAAGCTCTCGGCGATGGAAGTAAGAACCGCGCCGGTGCCGGCGGGAGTGATGGCCGCCGCGCCTCCGGCTGATCCGGCCGCGGCGGATGAGAAGCATCGCGCTCAACTTTCCAGATAGGCGAGCACGTCCTCGGCGATCGCCAGCGACGACGTCAGTCCCGGCGATTCGATTCCGAACAGTTGCACGAGACCGGGCAGACCATGCTGCGGCGGCCCATCGATGACAAAATCCTGTTGCGGCTCGCCCGGTCCCGACAGCTTCGGGCGGATGCCTGAATAAGCGGGCTGCAAACTGCCGTCCGGCAGCGCCGGCCAGTAGCTGCGGATGCGCGCATAGAAAGCCTGCGAGCGCGCCGGGTCGACATCGTAATTCTCGCGCTCCACCCATTCGACGTCGGGGCCAAAACGCATGCGCCCCGCCATGTCGAGCGTGATGTGAATGCCGATGCCGCCGTCCACCGGCACCGGATAGATCAGGCGCGTGAAGGCCGGGCGCCCGGCGAAGGAGAAATAGTTGCCCTTGCAGAGCACCAGGCGCGGCACCCGATCCGCCGGATAGCTTTCCGTATTTAGCGCCAGCGCCTGCGCACCGAGGCCGGCCGCGTTCACGACCGCATCGACGTCAAGCCGGCCGGATTCCCGGCCGCCGTAGCGCATCCGCCATCGGCCGCCGCGACGCTGCAGATTTTCGACGCGGGTGTGAAAGGCGATCCTGCCGCCGCGGTCCTCGAGATCGCCGCGCAACGCCAGCATATAGGCATGCGCATCGACGATGCCTGTCTCCGGCGAGAGCAAGGCGCCGATGCAGGAAAGCGCCGGCTCCAGCGCGCGCGCCGCGCCGCCGTCCATCAATTCCAGCGACTCGCATTCGTTGCGCAAGCCTTGCGCGTGGATGGCTTCGACCTTCTTCAGTTCCGCCGCGTCGGTGGCCACGATCAGCTTTCCGCATTTGCGGTGCGGCACGCCATGCGAATGGCAATAGCCGTAGAGCAGCCGCCGCCCGCGCGTGCACAGCCGCGCCCGCAGCGATCCGGAAGGATAATACATGCCGGCGTGAATGACTTCGCTGTTGCGCGAGGAAATGCCGGTGCCGATGGCGCCGGCGGCCTCGGCAACGATCACCTCATGGCCGCGCAGCGCCGCCGCACGCGCGGCCGCCAGCCCGATCACGCCGGCGCCGACGACGAGGATTTGCATGAAGCAACCCGAAAATTGGTGCCGTCACCCGCGGCTTGACCCGCGCATCCCGCTTAGGTTGGCACAGCCCTGCCCCAGGAATCGAGATGGCCGGACTTCACGCGCGAAGACGGTGCTTCGCACCTTTTGTCCGGCCATGACGATCACAATTCTCGAACGAACGCTATTCCGCCGCGAGCCGCACTTCCGGCGCGGCGGCACGCACGTCGGCATCGACGTGGCTCTCGAAGGCGGCGAAATTCTTCTGAAACATGCCGACGAGCTTGCGCGCGGTGTCCTCGAATTCGGCCTTGTTGGCCCACGTCTTCGATGGATGCAGAATATGCGGCTCCACGCCCGGCACCGAGGTCGGCACCTGGAAGCCGAAATAGGGATCGGTGCGGAACTCCGCCTTGTTCAAGCTGCCGTCGAGCGCGGCGGTCAGCAGCGTGCGCGTCACCTTGATCGGCATGCGGCGGCCGACGCCGTAAATGCCGCCGGTCCAGCCGGTGTTCACCAGCCAGCAGTCCACCTTGTAGGCCGCGATCATGTCGCGGAACAGATTGGCATAAACCGAGGGATGCCGCGGCAGGAACGGCGCGCCGAAGCAGGTGGAGAATTCCGGCTGCACGCCGACCAGGCCCTTCTCCGTTCCCGCCACCTTGGCGGTGTAGCCGGAGAGGAAGTGATACATCGCCTGCGCCGGCGTGAGCTTGGCGATCGGCGGCATCACGCCGAAGGCATCGGCGGCGAGCAGCACCACGTTCTTGGGCTGGCCGGCGCGGCCGGTGGGTGACGCATTGGGAATGAAATGCATCGGATAGGCGACGCGGGTGTTCTCGGTCTTCGATTCATCGTCGAAGTTGCAGACGCGCGTTTCCGGATCGTAGACGACGTTTTCCAGAACGCTGCCGAAACGCTGGGTCGTGGCGTAAATCTCCGGCTCGGCTTCCGCCGATAGCCGGATGCATTTGGCGTAGCAGCCGCCTTCGAAATTGAACACGCCCTGCGGTCCCCAGCCGTGCTCGTCGTCGCCGAGCAGCGTGCGGTTGGGATCGGCCGACAGCGTCGTCTTGCCGGTGCCGGAGAGGCCGAAGAACAGCGCCACATCGCCTTGCTTGCCGACGTTGGCCGAGCAGTGCATCGGCATCACGCCCTGCGGCGGCAGGTAGAAGTTCAACGTGGAGAACACCGACTTCTTCATTTCACCGGCGTAATAGGTGCCGCCGATGAGGATGATCTTGCGCGTGAAGTCGAGGGCGATGATCGTTTCGCTGCGCACGCCGTGCTTTTTCGGATCGGCCTGAAAGGTCGGCAGGCAGAGAATGGTCAGTTCGGGAACGTAATGGGGAAGCTCGGAGCGGTCGGGCCGGACCAGCAGCGCGCGGATGAACAAGGAATGCCAGGCGAGCTCGGTATAGACGCGCGTCTTGATGCGGTATTTTGGATCGGCGCCGCCATAAAGATCCTGCGCAAAAAGCTGCTTGCCCTTGGCATGCTCGAGAAAATCCTCGTAGAGCCGGTCGAATTGCTCGGGCGTCAGCTTGCCGTTTTTCTCCCACCACACCGATTTCTCGGTGGTGGCGTCGCAGACGATGTATTTGTCCTTGGGGCTGCGGCCGGTATGGATGCCGGTTTCGGCGCAGAGCGGACCGCCGGCGGTGACCTCGGCTTCCTTGGCGGCAAGTGCGAATTCGTAAAGCCTCGGCTCAGTCAGATTCCAGTGCACCGCCTTTAGCCCGGTTAAACCGAACCTGTCGGCGCCGTAAGCGCCGTTCCTGAGACCTGATTCCTGCACGGAACACCTCCACAAAACGCTTCCGCCCGAAGACCCGCTTCTTGAGCCAAAGCTCTTATCGAAAAAAAGCGAGGCCGCCGTCGTTGCTTTCAGGGAATTATATAAGCCGGCGGCCTCCGCGCGACCCTATAGTCTAACAACTATTTGGCTGCCAAGAGCATTCGGCGCGGCCCTGGCCTGACGGATATGCGTAGCGCGCCAGGCGGCGCATAAACCATAAGAGAAAATACCGATCACGCTTGGCTTCTCGCTTGATCCGCCAAGTGTTTGAGCATTTGCCGCAGCACGGCAGGAGAATTGACGCGGTGCAAAAAAGGAAGCCGCAGCGCGCGGCGGCCGAGCTGCAAGTCCAGCCCTTCCGGGTCGCAGCCGACGCAACGCCAGGGGCCATCCTCCGCGCCAAGCAGCCGCGTCGCGTAGAGGCGGCAGGTCTCCGCATGCTCCTCATTCATATGCGTCACGATCTCAGGCTCCGCACTGGTCAGCGCCGAAGCATCGCTTACATCGGTGAGGACATCCGCGGCGCCGAGATCGACGATGCGGCCGAATCCGGCCACCAGATGCGCCGCTTTTGGCGTCACGGCGTAAAGGGCGAAGTCTGAAAAACCGGCAAACATCTCCGCTTCCGGCTGACGCGCGAGATAACGGCGCCGCGGTGCCGGATCATCGGTCTTGGCCGCCGTACCCATGAGCATCACGCGGGCGCCTTGCAGCGGATCGCCCTCCTTGCGCTCGTCGAGCATCAACGACACGCGGGCGTCGGCCAGAATATTCTTGGTATGGAGCGCCAATCGGGACAGCAGCAAGAGCGGCGCGCCGTTGTCCGCCGTGGCGACATTCACCAGCGAACAATAAGGATCGCCCGAGCCCGGCATCAGTGTCGCCAGCGCGCCGCTACGGGCTTCGCGGATGATCTTTTTGGCTGCCTGCCCCGGCTCGAATGCGGGGGTATTTCGCATCGGCTTCGCTGACATTGGTTAATGGGCGAAAAAGCTTATCTCTTTACCGGTAGCATTGGCGCGGCGGCAGACCTATCTTTGGAACTACTTTTCGAATCATGGGTTTGACCCGGATATGTCACATTTCGGCCCAGCTTTGCGGGCTTCAAGGCCGAGGGGCACTCCGTCACGAAAGACAGGCAAATGCCGACCATCGCTCTCGTCGACGACGACCGTAATATTTTGACCTCGGTCTCGATTGCCCTCGAAGCCGAGGGCTATCGTATCATGACCTACACCGACGGCGCCTCGGCGCTCGACGGATTCAAGACATCGCCGCCCGACCTTGCCATTCTCGACATCAAGATGCCGCGGATGGATGGCATGGAGATGCTGCGGCGGTTGCGGCAGAAGTCCGACATGCCGGTGATTTTCCTCACCTCAAAGGACGAGGAGATCGATGAGTTGTTCGGCTTGAAGATGGGCGCCGACGACTTCATCCGCAAACCTTTCTCGCAAAGACTGTTGGTGGAGCGGGTGAAGGCGGTGCTGCGCCGCGGCTCGCCGAAGGAAGGCGCCGCCCCGAAGGAAATCGACACCAAAGTTCTCGAGCGCGGCCAATTGCGCATGGATCCCGAGCGCCACACCTGCACGTGGAAGAACGACCCGGTGACTCTCACGGTGACCGAATTTCTCATCCTGCAAGCGCTGGCCACGCGGCCCGGCGTGGTCAAGAGCCGCAATGCATTGATGGATGCCGCTTACGACGATCAGGTTTATGTCGATGACCGCACCATCGACAGCCACATCAAGCGGTTGCGCAAGAAGTTCAAGGCGGTGGACACCGACTTCGACATGATCGAAACGCTTTACGGCGTCGGCTACCGTTTCAAGGAAACTTGAACCGTCACCGCAAGCCGGATTTCCCGGCTTGCGCCGAGGGCAAGCCGGTCCCGGCGAAACCCGGCATCGGGCGGTCCCGCGCCCTGACCTGACGGCGTCGGCCGAATTGCGGTAAAGTGCCGCCGAGCCAAAACACCGGCATCGCAACGGGTAGATTTAGATCGGTGCTCGATCGGACGAGCCATATCGCTGAAGACGAACACGAGGCGCGAGGCCCCGATGTCGCGGCGCCGCGCCCGCCGCAGCGCGGTCTCACCCGGCTCACCGCGCTGCTCCGCCAAGCCTGGCAATTTTTTCTGGTACTGAGCTTCTCCAGCCTGACGCGCCGGATCGTCTCGCTGAACGTCATCGGACTCTTGGCCCTCGTTGTCGGCATTCTTTATCTGTCGCATTTTCGCGCGGGGCTGATCGAGGCGCGCATTCAAAGTTTGCAGGTGCAGGGTGAGATCATGGCCGGGGCGATCGCTGCATCGGCCACCGCCGACACCGACTCCATCCAGATCGATCCAGAAAAACTGCTCCAACTACATCCCGGCGAAAGTTACGGCCCGACCGACGAGGGGCTTTCCGCGCTGGAATTTCCAATCAATCCGGAGCGCGTGGGACCGCTGCTGCGGCGTCTGGTGTCGCCGACGAAAACACGGGCCCGCATCTACGACCGTGAGGGCATCCTGATCCTCGACAGCCGCAATCTCGACCGTCGCGGCGACGTTTTCCGCTTCGATCTGCCGCCGCCGGACGCCAAGCAACCCAACTTCTTTCGCCGCACCTACGACGCCGTGCGCAACTGGTTCGGACGCGGCGATCTTCCGCTCTATCGCGAGCTCGGACCCGAGAACGGCGTCGGCTACGAAGAGGTCGCGCTCGCGCTCACCGGCCAGCCGGCCAGCATGGTGCGCGTCAACGAGCGCGGCGAAGTCATCGTCTCCGTGGCGGTGCCGGTGCAGCGTTTTCACGCCGTGCGCGGTGCGCTGATGCTGTCCACCCAGGGCGCCGACATCGACAACATGGTCACCGCCGAACGCCTGCAAATCGTCAAGGTTTTCCTCATTCTTCTTGGCGTCATGGTGGTGCTCTCCAACGTGCTCGCCGCCACCATCGCCGGCCCCGTGCGCCGTCTCGCCGAGGCGGCGGAACGGGTGCGCCGCCGCATCCGGACGCGCGTGGAAATCCCCGACTTCACCAATCGGCGCGACGAGATCGGCCACCTCTCCGGCGCGCTACGCGACATGACCTCGGCGCTCTATCGGCGCATCGAGGCCATCGAGAGCTTTGCCGCGGATGTCTCCCACGAGTTGAAAAATCCGCTCACTTCGCTGCGTTCCGCGGTGGAGACCCTGCCGCTGGCCAAGACCGATCAGAGCCGCGCCCGCCTGCTTGAGGTCATTCAACATGACGTGCGGCGGCTCGATCGGCTGATTTCGGATATTTCGGATGCCAGCCGGCTCGATGCGGAGCTGCAGCGGCAGGAATCCGAGCCGGTCGATGTCACGCAGTTGTTGAAGACCCTGATTGCCGTCGCCAACCAGACGCGGCAGGACGACGTGAAAGTGACCCTCGCCTTCGAGAATGGCGGATCCTCGGCCTTCATGGTGCCGGGTCACGATCTGCGGCTGAGCCAGGTGATCGGCAATCTGATCGACAATGCCCGCTCATTCTCGCCTGCGGGCGGCAGCGTGCGCGTGACCTGCCGCCGCCTGAAAAACGAAGTCGAAATCACGGTGGACGACGACGGCCCCGGCGTGCGCCCCGGCGCGCAGGAAAAAATTTTCGAACGCTTTTACACCGACCGTCCGCACCAGGGCTTTGGGCAGAATTCCGGACTGGGGCTTTCCATCTGCAAACAGATCGTCGAGGCCCATGGCGGCCGCATCTGGGTGGAAAACCGTCAAGGTCCCGCGCGCAGCGGAGACGGAGGGGCAATTCTCGGCGCCCGCTTCATCGTCCGTCTGCCGGCGA
>DASREA010000006.1:0-30157 GCA_035652315.1 Xanthobacteraceae bacterium
AGCCTCAGCTCGCGAGCGTGCGCATTATGAAATTATGCCGATGGGCATTCATTGGCCCGACATCGACGAGGATTTGAGCATCGCAGGAATGCTGAAGGGGCGGCAGACAAGTTAGCGCGCAGTCGCAACTCGCCGGTTTGCCTCGCTCGCCGACCTCTCCCCGCACGCGGGAAGAGGTGACTACCCCCAAAACCTCGGCCGCGCCTCTTCCAGAATGCCGCCGAGACGCACGCCGCCGATGCGCGTGGCAAGCCCGGTGGTGTCGTCGGTTTCCACCGCCACGCCGCAGAGCGTCGCCGGCCCGTCGGCGGGCTCGAAGCGCGCGGAGGGCAGCTTGCGCAGAAAGCGCCCGAGCGGCTCGTCCTTGTTCATGCCGATGACGGAATTGTAGTCGGCGGTCATGCCCGCGTCGGTGACGAAGGCGGTGCCGCCGGCGAGAACGCGGTGGTCGGCGGTCGGCGCATGCGTGTGCGTGCCGACCACGAGGCTGGCGCGGCCGTCGGCGAAATGACCCATGGCCTGCTTCTCGCTCGTCGCCTCGCCATGCATGTCGATGACGATGGCGTCCACGCCGGAGCGCAGCGGACAGGCGGAGAGTTCGCGCTCGACCGCGGCGAAGGGATCGTCGAGCGGGTCCATGAAGACGCGGCCCATGGCGTTGATGACGAGCACGCGGGCGCCGTTCTTCGCCTCGATCATCGCCGCGCCGCGGCCCGGCGTGCCCGCCGGATAATTGACCGGCCGGATGAGACGCGGCGCGCGCTCGATGAAGACCAGCGCCTCGCGCTGATCCCACGCATGATTGCCGAGCGTGATGGCGTCGGCACCGATGTCGACGAGGTCGTTGTAGATCGCCTCGGTGATGCCGAAACCGCCGGCGGCGTTCTCGCCGTTGATGACGACGCAATCGAGCTTCCAGTCGGCGATCAGGCGGGGCAGCCGCTCGGCGACGACGTTGCGCCCGCTGCGGCCGACGATGTCGCCGATGAAAAGAATGCGCATAAAACGTGCTTCCGCAATTGGATCTTACGTCACTGTCGGCGCGATGCATCCCGCTCCTTCCCGCACAAGCGGGAATCCAGAAACTGGGTCCCCGCTTTCGCGGGGCGAACGGCTAGCCGGGCGTTGCTCGGCAATCGATCACGTCGCGCTCGGTTAGCACAAAATCGAGCGCGGCGTCGCGTTCCGTGGCGGGGACTAGCGGCACTTCCTGAAGCGCGAAGGCGATGCCAAGGGCAACGACCGGCTTCAATCCGCGCAGCCGCTTGATGGTCATGTCGTAATAGCCGGCGCCGTAACCGACGCGGTAGCCGCGGCGGTCGAAGGCGAGCAGCGGCACGATCAAGATATCGGGATCGACTTCCGGCGCGCCGGCTTTCGGTTCCTGTATGCCCCAGACGCCGCTGTCGAGCGCGTCGCCGAAGGCATAGGCGCGCATGACGAGCGGCTTGCCGCGGCCGGCCACCACGGGAAGCGCGAGCTTGGCGCCGCCTTCCGCCAGCCGCTTCATCAGCGGCATCGGGCTGATTTCCGCGCCCAGGGGAAAGAAACCGGAGACGATGGCGCCGGCGGGCACCGCGACCGGAAACGGGCGAGCGGCGATCACCTTCGCCGCCGCCGCGCGCGCGGCAGGCGCAATCGCATCGCGAAGGGCGCGGGCTTGCTGGCGAATTTCGGCCTTGAGGTTGTCAGTCGACGAGGAAAGGCTCATGGCGTCGCAATTAACGTCATTCCGGGGCGGCGCGAAAGCGCCGGATCCGGAATCCGGATGCAATCACGGAGAGAGCTTCTGGATCCCGGGTTCGCCACGCCTTCGCTCCTTTGGAGCTACGGCGGGCGCCCCGGAATGACGAGTCGACAAGGTGCGGAGCCGCCGAAACCGTCGGAGCGTGATCCCGGGAACCTACAGAAGTAGGTGGGCGCCATATGTCCGGGCCCACGGGCCCGGCCAGGGACAGCTCCCTTTGGGATCGTAAGGCCCCGGGGAATTTTGCTCCGACGCGCCCAGCAGCCCCGCCAGGCGAATGTAATGCGGATGCGGCGGCCGCGCCACCAATGTTCTCCGCGCGTGCCGGGCGCCAGCGGGATGCGCGCTGCTAGCCCAGCGCCATTTCAGCGGGGCCCGCGCCTTTGTTGAGCTCGCGCGTGAGCTTTTCGATACGCGAGGCGGCGGAATTGAACGCGGTGATCAGGGCCGCCTGCGTCGCCTGCGCGCGGTCGGCGGCGGCGACGCGCGCGTCCTGCAAGGCGGCAAGCTCTTCCTCGAGGCGGCGGATTCGGTTTGATGCTTCGCTCAGCTCATCGGAAATGGTCAACGCCGCCATCACCGTCAGCCGCGCATCGCCGATCTCGCCGAAACTCTTTTGCAAATTGGCGATGCGGCGATCGAGATCCTCGGCGAGCTTGAGCAGATGCTCCTCCTGCCCGTCCTCGCAGGCCATGCGGAACTGCCGCTCGTTGATGACAACGGTCACTTGCGACATGGCGCCCTCTTCATCCGTTGCCGTCGAGCACGGCGCGAATGCCGTCCATGGCGACTTCGATGCGGCGCGCGACTTCGCGATTGGCGGTCTCGATCTCGCGCGAGCGGGCGGTCATTTGATCGAGCTCCGCGGCAAGCCGCGCGCGGTCGCTGCCCAGGGCATGCAACTGATCCGCCAGCGATTGGCCATTGCGGTCGGCCTCGCGGCGGTGTTCCACCGCCGCCTCGAGCGAGTCGAGCGCGAGCGTCAGCCGCTTTGTCGCCGCATCCAGCGCGCTGGGGTCGGTCATCGCTCGCTCCGGCTTTTCAATGCCGCGCAGAAGCCCAAGAAATCTGCTGCGGCGGCAAGCGCTTAGATCGAGAAGCTTACGTGCTGCCGCATCGCGGCGTCAATCGGCTTGGCCGTTTTCACCCACTCTTTTCCGCCGCCCTGTGCATGGCGCGCAGACGCGGCATCGCCTTGGTTTGACTCGGCTTTTCCCCATGCTATCCCAGCCGCGGATCACACAGGCTTTCCGATGATGGCAAAATCTTCGCCGGCGGTTGCTGCCGCCTCCGTCCCGCAGCAAAGCCGCGAAGCGGAGGTCCATGCCATGAGCGCCGACCATCACCGCATGGCCAACGCCATCCGCGCGCTGGCGATGGACGCCGTGGAGCAGGCGAAGTCGGGCCATCCGGGCATGCCCATGGGCATGGCGGACGTCGCCACCGTCTTGTTCAGCCGCTTTTTGAAATTCGATCCCGCCGATCCCAAATGGCCGGATCGCGACCGTTTCGTCCTCTCGGCCGGGCACGGCTCGATGCTGATTTACGCGCTGCTCTATCTGCTCGGCTACGAGCGGATGACCATCGACGAGATCAGGCGCTTCCGTCAGCTCGGCTCGCTGACGCCAGGGCATCCGGAGAATTTTGTCACGCCGGGCGTGGAAACGACGACCGGCCCCCTTGGCCAGGGATTGGGCAACGCGGTGGGCATGGCCATCGCCGAGCGGCATCTCGCGGCGGAGTTCGGCGACATCGTCGACCACCGCACTTATGTGATCGCCTCCGACGGCGATCTCATGGAAGGCATCAGCCAGGAAGCCATCGCGCTCGCCGGGCATCTGAAGCTCAACCGTCTGATCGTGCTGTTCGACGACAACGGCATTTCCATCGACGGACCTTTATCGCTCGCCGACAGCGTCGATCAGGTGAAACGTTTCGAGGCGGCGGGTTGGGCGGCAAGCCGCGTCGACGGCCACGATCCGGACGCGATCGCGGCGGCGATCGAGAAGGCGCAGACCTCGGATCGCCCGACCCTGATTGCCTGCCGCACCACCATCGCCTTCGGCGCGCCGACCAAGGCCGGCAGCGAAAAATCGCACGGCTCGCCGCTCGGCGCCGAGGAAATCGCCGGCGCGCGGCAGAAGCTCGGCTGGACCAGCGCCCCCTTCGAAATTCCGCCCGACATCCTCGCGGCTTGGCGCGGGGCGGGGGCGCGGTCGAAACCGGCACATGCGGCCTGGCAAAAGCGTCTCGCATCGTTCGAAGCCACGAAACGCGCGGAATTCGAGCGGCGCATGCGCGGCGATCTGCCCGGCGAGAAGCTGCGCGCCGCGGTGCGCGCGGTGAAGGAAAGCCTCGCCTCGGCGCCGAAGGAGATCGCCACCCGCGCGGCGTCCGAACTCGCGCTGGAGACGCTGATCCCGGCGTTGCCGGAAATGCTCGGCGGCTCCGCCGACCTCACCGGCTCCAATAATACCAAGACCATGAGCATGAAGGTGCTCACCGCCGCCGACTACGGTGGCCGCTTCATTCATTACGGCATCCGCGAGCACGGCATGGCCGCGGCGATGAACGGCATGGCGCTGCACGGCGGCATTATTCCCTATTCCGGAACCTTCCTCGTCTTCTCCGACTATTGCCGGCCCTCGATCCGCTTGGCCGCGCTGATGGGCGAGCGCGTCATCCATGTGATGACGCATGACTCGATCGGCTTGGGCGAGGACGGGCCGACGCATCAGCCGGTCGAGCAGCTCGCGGCCTTGCGCGCCATTCCCAACCTCTTGGTGTTCCGGCCCTGCGACACGGTAGAAACCATCGAATGCTGGCAGCTTGCGCTGGAGGCGCGCCAGAGCCCAAGCGTGCTGGCGCTAACGCGGCAGAACCTGCCGCAGCTTCGCCTTGGCCGCGACGACGACAATCGCTGCGCGCGTGGCGCCTACGAGATCACGGCGGCGGAAGGCCGCGCTCAGGTTTCCTTGTTCGCGTCCGGGTCCGAAGTCGTCATCGCGCTGGCGGCGCGCAAGCTGCTGGCCGACAAGGGGGTCGCGGCGCGCGTGGTCTCGGTGCCCTGCTTCGAGCTTTTCTTCGCCGCTCCCGACGACTACCGCGAGTCGATCATCGGCACCGCCCCGGTGCGCGTCGGCATCGAAGCCGCCGTGCGCCAGGGCTGGGACGCGATCATCGGCAGCGATGGCCTTTTTGTGGGAATGAGCGATTTCGGTGCCAGCGCGCCCTATAAGGACCTTTACCGGCATTTCGGAATTACGCCTGAAAAGGTAGCGGAAACGGCATTGAGCGGATTGCGTTAAAATCGTCGTTGCCGGGCGCGGTCCGGCAATCCATCTAATCATGCGAAGTGAGGGATGCCGGGCTCGATGGCCGGCATGACAAAGTGGAGATAGGAGTTCAGTCATGACCGTTCGCGTCGCCATCAATGGCTTTGGCCGCATCGGCCGCAACATCTTGCGTGCCATCTACGAAGCCGAACGCAAGGACATCGAGGTCGTGGCCGTCAACGATCTCGGCCCGGTGGAAACCAACGCCCATCTCCTGCGCTATGACTCCGTGCACGGCCGCTTTCCCGGCAAGGTCACCGTGAAAGGCGACAGCATCAGCATTGGCGACGGCGCGATCAAAGTCACGGCGGTGAAGGACCCGACGCAACTGCCGTGGAAAGATCTGCGCGTCGACATCGCGCTGGAATGCACCGGCATCTTCACCTCGAAGGAAAAGGCCTCCGCGCATCTGAAGGCTGGCGCCAAGGCGGTGCTGGTCTCGGCGCCCGCCGACGGCGCCGATCTCACCGTGGTCTATGGCGTCAATCACGAAAAACTCGGCAGGGAGCACCAAGTGGTCTCCAACGCCTCCTGCACGACCAATTGCCTCGCGCCGGTGGCCAAGGTGCTGCACGAGGCGGTCGGCATCGACAAAGGCTTCATGACCACGATCCATTCCTATACCAACGATCAGCCGACGCTCGATCAGATGCACAAGGATCTCTATCGCGCGCGCGCGGCCGCGCTGAACATGATTCCGACCTCGACCGGCGCGGCCAAGGCGGTTGGCCTCGTGCTGCCGGAACTCAATGGCAGGCTCGACGGCGTCTCCATCCGCGTGCCGACGCCGAATGTTTCGGTGGTCGATTTCAAATTCGTTGCCAAGCGCGCCACCACGAAGGACGAAATCAACGCCGCCATCAAGCGCGCCGCCGAGCAACAGCTCAAAGGCATCCTCGGCTACACCACCGAGCCCAATGTCTCATCCGATTTCAATCACGATCCGCATTCGTCGGTGTTTCACATGGATCAGACCAAGGTCATGGACGGCACGCTGGTGCGGGTGATGTCCTGGTACGACAACGAATGGGGCTTCTCCAACCGCATGGCGGATGTGGCCGTGGCGATGGCGAAACTGATTTAAGCGTTTCGGCCTCATTCTTTGGAGACGGCGGCTTGTCGGTCCTTGAAATGAGGAGTGGCTCTTTTCCTCGTCCTGAGAAGCCGAGCGTCAGCGAGCCGTTTCGAAGGACGAGCGCGCAAGCATAAGGCAGATGCCTCAATTCCGCACCCTCGACGACGTGGATGTGAGCGGCAAGCGCGTGTTGCTGCGGCTCGATCTCAACGTGCCCACGGACAACGGCAAGGTGACCGACGCGACGCGGCTCGAACGCGTCGTGCCGACAATCCGCGAAATCGCCGGCAAGGGCGGCAAGGCGATCCTGCTGTCGCATTTCGGCCGGCCGAAGAAGCGCAACCCCAAGGATTCGCTGAAGCCGGTTGCCGCAAAGCTCGTAGAGCTTTTAGGAGGGCCGGTGGCGTTTATCGACGACTGCGTAGGGCAGCGCGCCGAAGCCGCGGTGAAGGCGATGAAGCCCGGCGAAATCCTCTGTCTCGAGAACACGCGCTTTTATCCGGAGGAAGAAAAGAATGATCCCGGCTTCGCCAAGCGGCTGGCGGCGCTCGGCGACATCTATGTCAACGATGCCTTTTCGGCGGCGCATCGCGCGCATGCTTCGACCGAAGGGATCGCGCATCTGTTGCCGGCCTATGCCGGACGCACCATGCAGGCGGAGCTGGAGGCGCTCTCCAAAGCGCTGGAGCGGCCGCAGCGGCCGGTCGCCGCCATCGTCGGCGGCGCGAAGATTTCCACCAAGCTTGATCTGCTCGGCAACCTGCTCGGCAAGGTCGAGGTGCTGATCATCGGCGGCGCCATGGCCAACACGTTTTTGCTGGCGCTGGGCAAACCCATCGGCAAATCCCTGGTCGAAGGCGACCTCGTTCCCACCGCCAAGGACATCATGGCCAAGGCGAAAGAGAAGAACCGCGAGATCGTGCTGCCGGTGGACGCCCTGGTGGCGCAAAAATTCGAGGCCCATGCGCCCTCGCGCGCGGTGGATGTGGACAAGGTCGCCCCTGACGAGATGATCCTCGATATCGGGCCGCGCAGCATCGAGTTGGTGGTCTCGGTGCTCGCCCGCAGCAAGACTCTGGTGTGGAACGGGCCTTTCGGCGCCTTCGAGATGGAACCCTTCGACACCGGCACAATCGAGGTGGCCGAGGCTGCCGCGGAACTCACGGAAGCCGGGAAACTTGTCTCCGTCGCCGGCGGAGGCGACACCGTGGCGGCTCTCAACGCGGCTGGCGTGACGGACCGCTTTACTTACGTATCCACGGCCGGCGGCGCCTTCCTGGAATGGATGGAAGGCAAGCCCTTGCCGGGGGTGGAGGCTTTGAGGGTAAAATGACGCCGAACGGCCATTCGGCGTCATCCCCGGCGCAACGCAGCATACAATGATGCGTTGCTGACCCGGGATCGAGAGCAATGCGTCCCGGCTCTGCGGCGCACCGCTTTGCGGTGGGCCGCGCCCGGGACACGAAGGAGAAAAAGGATGAATCTCGCCGAACTCAACAAAGTCGCCAAGGCGATGGTGGCGCCGGGCAAGGGGATTCTTGCCGCCGACGAGTCCTCGGGCACGATCAAGAAGCGCTTTGACGCCATCGGCGTGGAATCGACCGAAGATAATCGGCGCGACTACCGCGAGCTGATGTTCCGCACCGCCGAGGCCATGTCGAAATACATCTCCGGCGTGATCCTCTATGACGAGACCATCCGGCAGAAGGCGAAGGACGGCACGCCTTTGGTCAAGCTGATCGAGCAGTCCGGATCTTTGCCTGGCATCAAAGTGGACAAGGGACCGAAGCCCCTGCCCTTCTGCCCCGGCGAAGTAATCACCGAAGGGCTCGACGGCCTCGGCGAGCGGCTCATCGAATACCGCAAGCTCGGCGCCAAATTCGCCAAATGGCGCGCGGTCATCGACATCGGATCGCACATCCCGACGGCGAATTGCATCAAGGCCAATGCCCATGCGCTGGCGCGCTATGCCGCGCTGTGCCAGCAGGAAGGCCTCGTGCCTATCGTCGAGCCGGAAGTGCTGATGGACGGCGATCACGATATCGACCGCTGCTTCGCCGTCACCGAGCGGGTGCTGCACACCACATTCAACGAACTGTTCGACGCCCATGTGCAGCTCGAAGGCATGGTGCTCAAGCCCAACATGGTGGTGCCCGGCAAGAAGAGCGGCAAAAAGGCTTCTGTCGAGGAAGTGGCGGAGAAGACAGTGACGCTGCTCAAGCTCTGCGTTCCCGCGGCGGTGCCCGGCATCGCATTCCTATCGGGCGGCCAGTCCGACGAGGAGGCCACCGCCCATCTCGACGCCATGAACAGGATGGGTCCGCTGCCGTGGAGACTGACCTTCTCCTACGGCAGGGCATTACAGCACGCGGTGCAGACGACCTGGGCCGGCAAGAGCGCCAATGTTGCCGCCGCGCAGCGCGCCTTCGCCCACCGCGCCGAGATGAACAGCCTTGCCGCGCGCGGCCAGTGGAAGCGCGATCTGGAGAAGAAGGCGGCCTGATTTCTCCCCCGGGGGTACCCCCGGTTGCAGCGCCCATGGGGCCGGCCAAATTGCCGCCGGATTGCGCTATCATGCGTGCCCTGATGGTCCCCCGCCCCCATGCTCAAGCTCTGCCGGCAAAGCCGCGGCTCTATCTCATGACGCCGCCGGTGGACGACGCAGGGGCCTTCGCCAGCGTGCTCGCGGCCGTTCTCGCTTCGGCCGATGTCGCCGCCGTTCTGCTGCGGCTGAAGACGGCGGCGGAATCCGAACTGGTGGCGCGCATCCAAAGACTCGCGCCTGTCGTTCAGGGCGCCGGCGCCGCCCTTGTTCTTGACGGTCACGCCGGACTTGTCGGCTGCAGCGGCGCCGATGGCGCGCATCTGACCGGCATCCACGCCTTCCAGGCCGCCGTCCGGCGCCTCAAGCCCGCGCACATCGCCGGCGCCGGCGGCCTCACCACGCGGCACGACGCCATGCTCGCGGCCGAAGGCGACGCCGATTACGTCATGTTCGGCGAGCCGGACCTGCGCGGCGAGCGCCCGCGCCTCGGCGCCATCGAAGAACGGGTGGCATGGTGGGCCGAGGTCTTTCAGCCGCCGTGCGTCGCCTTCGCCGCCGCTCTCGACGAAGTGGGGCCGCTGGCGCAGGCCGGCGCGGATTTCGTCGCCGTGGGCGATTGCCTATGGAGCGACCCGCGCGGACCTGCCGCGGCATTGGCCGATGCCGCCGGACGGCTCGCAACGATAGAAGAGGTCGGATGAGAAGGCGAACGATCATCGCCCCGGTTGTCGCGGCCATCGCCGCGGCGGCGCTTGTCACGCCGGCGCTGGCGCAAAAGCAAAAGCCGGCGCCGCAACCGCCGCCAGCGAAGGCCGCACCTGCGCCGGCGCAGCCCCAAGACTCTGGCGATGCCGCCTATGCCGCCTATCAACGCGGCCATTACCTCACGGCGTTGCGCGAAGCCAAGCAGCGCGTCGACAGCTCCGGCGATCCCAAAGCCATGGCCTTGCTCGGGCTGCTTTACGCGCAGGGACTTGGCGTTCCGCTGAACGATGCCGTGGCGGCGGATTGGTACAAACGGGCGGCCGACCGCGGTGACCGCGAAGCCATGTTCCAGCTCGCGCTCTTTCGCCTGCTCGGCCGCGGCGGCCCGCGCGACCCCGACGCCGCGGCCAAGCTTCTCGCCGAGTCGGCGAAACTCGGCGAGACCGCGGCCGCCTACGACCTCGGCCTGCTCTATCTCGACGGGCGCGAATTTCCGCAGGACCAGGCGCGCGCCGCCGAGCTGTTCCGCATGGCCGCGGAGGCCGGTAATCCCGAAGCGCAATATGCTCTGGGCACGCTCTATATGCAGGGGCACGGCGTTCCCAAGGACGACGCACAGGCGGCGCGCTGGATGGGAGCGGCGGCCCTGGCCGGCAATGTCGATGCGCAGGTCGAATATGCCATCGCCTTGTTCAACGGCACCGGCGTCGCCCGCGATGAGAGCGCCGCCATCGGCTTTTTTGAAAAGGCGGCGCGCCGCGGCAATCCGATCGCGCAGAACCGCCTGGCGCATGTTCTCGCCAGCGGCCTCGGCACCGCGGCCGACCCGGTGCAAGCGGCGAAATGGCACCTCGTCGCCAAGGCCGGGGGCGAAGCCGACCCCGCATTGGACGTCTTTGTCGCCAGGCTGACGCCGGCGCAACGCGCCGATGCGGAGAAGGCGGCGAAGCCCTGGCTCGACGCCCTTGCCGGCCCCAACAAGCCCTGACGTTTTGCGGCGGCCCGCCGACGGGGTGGTTTCCGCGCGCGCGGACGTGTAAGCAGCCCGCTCCTGCCGTCGTGCGGCGGCTGCGTATCCAACGGGCTCGAAGTCATGGCGCATTCCGCCCTGCTCAATGTGATGATCAAAGCCGCGCGGCTTGCCGGCCGCACGCTCAAACGCGACTTCGGCGAGGTGGAGCAGCTCCAGGTATCGATGAAGGGGCCGGCCAACTTCGTCACCGCTTCGGACAAGCGCGCCGAAGAAATCCTGCGCCAAGAACTGGCCAAGGCGCGGCCGGGCTATGGCTTCCTCGGCGAGGAAGGCGGCCGCATCCAAGGCAGCGATAGCACCCATCTCTGGATCGTCGATCCGCTCGACGGCACGACGAATTTCCTGCACGGCATTCCGCAATTCGCAATCTCGATCGCGCTTGAGCGCGAAGGAACGATCGTCGCGGGACTGATCTACAATCCGGCCAACGACGAGATGTTTCTCGCCGAGCGCGGCAAAGGAGCCTTTCTCAACGACAAGCGCCTGCGCGTAGCGGCGCGGCGCCGGCTCATGGACAGCATCGTTGCCTGCGGGCTGCCGCATTACGGCCGCGGCGATCTCGCTCTCGGCGCCAGGGAACTGGCCGCGGTGCAGCCAGTCGTCGCCGGCCTGCGACGTTTCGGCTCGGCTGCGCTGGATTTGGCCTGGACCGCGGCCGGCCGGTACGACGGCTATTGGGAACGCGCGCTTTCGCCTTGGGACATGGCCGCCGGTATTCTCATGGTGCGCGAGGCCGGTGGCTTTGTCACCGATCTGGACGCCAAGGATACGATGTTAACGTCCGGCGACATTATCGCCGGCAACGAGATCATCCACCGCGAACTGCTCCAAATCTTAAGGAAGGCAGCCCAAGGCTGACCTTTGGGGCAAACGGACCGCGTTAACGCTGGCATGCCATAAATCGGCGGCCGCTCAGGTCAAATTTAGGCTCTTGGCAGGCCGTGCTTCCCCCTTTCGCCGTGCCTATGCCATATTGAGGCTGAACCTACGGCAATGATGAACATGATGAGTACCGCTCAGGACGTGGACCTGTTGAAGCTTTCGTCGCCGCGCATTTTTTTGGTGCGGATGCTGGTGTTCCTCATCCTTTGCGTGCTGCTGGTCATCGTGCTGCACAAGCAGATTTGGACCGCGTTCCTCGCCAATCCCGGCCTCAATGCCGTGATCTGGGCGGTGCTGGCGGTCGGCATAGCGCTGTCATTCCGCCAAGTGTTGCGGCTTTATCCGGAAGTCGCTTGGGTTAACAGCTTCCGTATTGCCGATCCCGGATTGGCCGTCGATCGGCCGCCGGTGCTGCTGGCGCCCATGGCCGCGATCCTCGGCGACCGCGTCGGGCGCATGGCGATGTCGTCGCAACTGATGCGCGGCATTCTCGACTCGATCGCCACGCGCCTCGACGAGGCGCGCGACATGTCGCGCTACATGACCGGGCTGCTGGTGTTTCTCGGCCTGCTCGGCACCTTCTGGGGTCTGATCGAGACCGTCGGCTCCGTCGGCAAGATCATCGAGGGACTCAATATCGGCGGCGACGCCAGCTCGGTTTTCGATTCCCTCAAGGAAGGTCTCGCCGCGCCGTTGAGCGGCATGGGCATTTCATTTTCGTCATCCTTGTTCGGTCTTGCCGGCTCGCTGGTCCTCGGCTTCCTCGACCTGCAATCGAGCCAGGCGCAAAACCGGTTTTATATCGACCTGGAAGATTGGCTCTCCACCACGGTACAGGATCTAAGCAACGAGGCGGTCGCCGCACCCGGCGAAGTGCGCGGCGCCATCGAGCGCCTGCGCGACGCCGTGAGCGAAGCCGGCTCGGGCAAACAGGCGACGGCCGCCATGGCCAATCTCGCCGAAGCGATCCAGGCGCTGGTGCATCACATGCGCAACGAGCAGCAGATGATCCGCGACTGGGCGGAATCACAGTCGGAGCAGAACCGCGACGTGCGCCGCCTGCTGGAAACGCTCGTGCGCGAGAAGGTGCATAAATAGGCCATGGCGCTGGCACGCAGAGCGCGCGGCGGCGAAGGCCTCAACTACTGGCCCGGCTTTGTCGACGCGCTGTCGACCTTGATCCTCAGCATTATCTTCCTGCTTTCCGTTTTCCTGGTCGTGCAATTCTACATGGCGCAGGAAGTCACCGGCAAAGACACGGCGCTGCAAAGGCTGAACGCGCAGATCGATCAACTGTCCAGCCTGCTTTCGCTGGAAAAGGCCGGCAAGGTCGATCTCGAGCAGCAGATTGCCCAGTTACGCGCAAACCTCGCCTCGGCCGAGGGCGAGCGCGACAAGCTGCAGAAGCAGGCGCAAGGCGCCGGCGCCGCCGCGGCGGCGGAAAGCGCGGCACAGGGCAAGATCACGCAACTTTCCGGCGAGCTCGACTCGCAGAAGCAACTCTCGGCGCGCGCGCTGGCACAAGTCGAGGCGCTCAATCAGCAAATCCTCGCGTTGCGGCGGCAGCTTACCGCCCTCGAACAGGCGCTCGAGGTATCGGAGCAGCATGGTAAGGAGTCGCAATCCAAGCTTGCCGAGCTTGGACAACGGCTCAATGTCGCGTTGGCGCAGCGCGTGCAGGAGCTCTCGCGCTATCGTTCCGACTTCTTCGGCCGCTTACGCGCGATCCTCGGCAACCGGCCCGATGTGCGCGTGGTCGGCGATCGCTTCGTGTTCCAGTCGGAGGTCTTCTTCGACGTGAGCCAGGCCACCTTGAAGCCCGAGGGCATGGCCGAACTCGATCAGGTGGCGAGCGCCCTCCTGGAACTGGAGAAGCAGATTCCGCAGGACATTCCCTGGGTGATCCGCGTCGACGGCCATACCGACGTGCGGCCGATCTCGACCCCGCAATTTCATTCGAACTGGGAGCTCTCGTCGGCGCGCGCCATCTCGGTGGTGCAATACCTGATCAGCAAGGGCGTGTCGCCGCAGCATCTCGTCGCCGCCGGCTTCGGCGAATTCCAGCCGCTCGACACCGGCACAACCGAGGCCGCCTATAGCCGCAACCGGCGCATCGAGCTGAAGCTGACGGAGCGGTGAGCCCGCGCCGCGCCTAGGCGCTTCTTCACCTCGCTTGGCGCACGAACGCAAAAAGCAGAGCCGGTCAGCATGCCATCTTCCTTCAATCTTCGGCCTTATGCCGCCGCCGACGAGGACGCCGCGATCGAGCTGTGGCGGCGCACCTGGGCGCATCATTTTCCACATATCGACTTCAACGCACGCGTCGCCTGGTGGCGCGAGCGCTGGCGGCAGGAGCTGATCCCGGTCGCCCATGTCGTCGTCGCCGAGCAGGCCGGCACGCTGCTGGGCTTCGTTACCGTCGATCCGAAGACGCGATATCTCGATCAGATCGTCGTGGCGCCGGAATATTGGGGCAGCGACGTCGCGCCCGCGCTCCTGAATGAGGCCAAGCGGCTGTCGCCGCGCGGTCTCGATCTCCTCGTCAACAAGGAGAACGACCGGGCGATCCGCTTCTATGAGAAGCACGGTTTCAGCTACGCCGGGGATGACAAGAACCCAGTATCGGGCAAGCCGGTGAACAAAATGACGTGGCGGCCCTAAGGTTTGGGCGCGCCGGCCAGCGCTTCCGCCTTCGCGGCGTCGAAGGATTTCGGGTCCACCTTGAGATAGGCCAGCTTTTCCTCGGCGACGACGACCGCCTCGGCCACGCCCGGCAGTTGCCGCAGACGCGCGGCAAGCGATTCGGCAGCGGCGCCATTGCCGATCGGCAGCAGGCGCGTAGTCAGGTAGCTTGGCTGCGCCATGGTCGCCGCCGCCAGCAGCCACAGCAGCGCCAAGCCGGCGGTCAGCACAAAGACCGCGGCAATGCCCCCGGCCTGGTGCGCCCAGCCGCCGACAATGCCGCCGGCGAAAATGCCGAAAAATTGCAGACTCGAATAAAGCCCCATCGCGGTGCCTTTGGCATCGGGCGGCGCGACCTTGGTGATGAGCGAGGGCAGGCTCGCCTCCATGACGTTGAAGGCGGAGAAAAAGACCACCAGCGCGGCGAGCAGCACGGCAATGTCGCGCGCCCCGAAATAGAGCATGACCTGGCTCGCGGCGAGCGCCACGACCGCGCCGACAAACACCGCCTTCAGGTGATGAAATTTCTCGGCGACCACGATCGCGGGGATCATCACCGCCACCGAGACCAGCAGGACCGGCAGATAGACCATCCAATCGTTATGGTTCGTGAGCCCGAGCGTCTCGCGCAACAGATCGGGCACCACGAGAAAGCTCGCCGTCAGCATCGCGTGCAGTGCGAAGATGCCGAAATTCAGCCGCAGCAGCTCCTTATTGCGCAGTGCCAGGCCCATGAGAGCGGGAACGGTTTCGGCGTCGCGATGCACGCTGATCCGCGGTGGATTGGGCACGACGAATTCGGTGATCGCGATACCGGCAAGCGCCAGCGCCGCCATCAGCCAGAAGATGCCGCCGACGCCGATGAATTTGGCGACGACGGGACCCGCCACCAGGGCGACGATGAAGGAAGCGCCGATCGTCATTCCGATCATCGCCATCGCCTTGGTGCGGGTTTCCTCGGCGGTGAGATCGGCAACCGCGGCGAGGATGACGGAACCCACCGCGCCGGCGCCCTGAAGCGCGCGGCCGACAATGACGCCGGCGATGGTGCCGGAGAGCGCCGCGATCGCGCTGCCGAGCCCGAACAGCAGCAGTCCGATCACGATCATGATCTTGCGGCCGAATTTGTCGGAAAGCAGACCAAAGGGAATCTGCAGCAGGCCCTGGGTCAGCCCGTAAATGCCCAATGCCTCGCCGACGAGATAAGGCGTCGCGCCGCCGAGCTTTTGGGCATAGGCGGCGAACACCGGATAGACCATGAACAGGCCGAGGAGCCGCACCGAGAAAACCGCGGCGAGCGATCCGATGGCACGGAATTCGTGTTTATTCATGAACGCCTGTCCCGCGCCGCGCCGCTTGCCGGCCGTGCCCGCCTCCTGTATAGAGCCGTCAAATTAAACGCAATTTTGGCGCTCGCGCGCGGCGAAAACGCCCAACGGAACGAGATCATGAAGGCCGATACCCATCCCGATTATCACACGGTCAAGGTGGTGATGACCGACGGCAGCGAGTTCACGACCCGCACCACCTGGGGCAAGGAAGGCGACACCTTGCACCTCGACATCGATCCGAAATCGCATCCGGCCTGGACCGGCGGCGGCCAGCATCTGGTCGACCGCGGTGGACGGCTCTCGCGTTTCCAGAAGAAATTCGCCGGCATCGGCAGCAAGAAATAAAGCCGTACCTCACGCATTAAAAAAACCCCGCTTCGGCGGGGTTTTGTTCGTTGTGGCCGGCCATGACGCCGGACCGGCAGGAAAACTCACACCGCGCCTTCCTCGAAGGCGGCTTTGAGCAGGCCGAGTTGCCGCTCCACGGGATTGCTGCCGGGTTCCGGCGCCGGCGCCGCGGCGTTATGGATCGTGGCGTCGAGGCGCCGTACCTTGAGCTCGAGCTTGGCCGCCCGCTCGATGAGGTCGCGCAGTTTCGCCGGCAGCAGGTTCAAGGTCGGCTCGTCCGCCGTCCGGCCGGCGGAAAGCTTCACCTTGCTCTTTTCCTTGCTGGCCTGGGCAAGCGACATCTCGCCTTCCTTCACCGCGCGATGCAGCAGCAACCAGGAAGCGACCTGCATCAGCCGCGTCGTCAGCCGCATGCTTTCCGTGGCATAGGCGAGCGCTGCCGAGCGCTCGAGCTTGCGCGATTCCTGTCGCCCCGGCCCGTCGAGATAGCTGGCGGTTTCCTCGACCAGCGCCATGCCGTCCCGGAACAAAGTTGAAAAGATTTCCGAATTGGCCAGCCTCTCGCCAAAAGAGACCGGCGCCGCCCCATTCGCGGTGTTATCGAACATTTTTACGCCTCACCCGCGCACGCCTGTACGGGGGGCAGAATGGCCCTGCCAAAAAGCCCTGTCCAGCGTCCAGGCCGGGAAGCTGGAGACATAGTTGCCGCCAGCGGGCAAGGCCTCCCCTGCCCCGAAATGAGACAGGACTGACCGGGAATAAAAAAGAGCCGCCGTTTCCGGCGGCTCAAAGGTGATAACAGGGAGGCGTCAAACAGAGTGGACAGGAGCCACTCGCGTCCAAGAAGTGGACGATCCACGTAATGAAGGAGAAAGCTTAACGACAGGTTACGGAAACACGGTAAATGCCGATCGATTTGCCACGGCGGCGAAAATTTCCCTTTCGTCACCGGCGCTTGCGCGGCCGCTCACTTTTTAAAAAAATTTTCGGCAGCGTTTCGCGTGGCGCTTTTCTTGGCGGCTTCGCCTTCGAGCCTGGCGATCTCGGCCTTCAGCAGCGCGATGCGCTCGTTCAGTTCGCCGACCGACAAAAGCGCGAGATCCTGCCCGATCTCATGGGCGACTTTCTTCTTCGGCCGGTCTTCGTCGTCGATCGCTGCCATCGCCGCCTCCACGCAAGCGCTAACTTAGCGGCGGGGTCCAAGGTTGTCACACCGAACGGCGGCGACTAAAGACGTCGCATGGCCTCGCTCCCTTCCAGCATGACCGCCATCGCCATTCGCGCGCCGGGCGGGCCGGACGTTCTGGCCCCGGAGCAGCGTGCTGTTCCGCAGCCGGGGTCCGGCGAAATCCTGGTGAAAGTCGCGGCCGCGGGCGTCAACCGGCCCGACGCGATGCAGCGGCTCGGTCTCTATCCCCCGCCCAAGGGCGCGCCCGACATTCCCGGACTGGAAATCGCGGGCGAGGTGGTCGCGCGCGGCGACGGCGTCACGCGCTGGAAGACCGGCGACAAGGTCATGGCGCTCGTCGTAGGCGGCGGTTATGCCGAATATTGCCTCGCCCACGAAGGCCATGCGCTGCCGATTCCGTCTTCGCTGACCACGACGCAGGCGGCGGCCGTGCCGGAAACCTTTTTCACCGTGTGGCACAACGTGTTCGAGCGCGGCGCGCTCAAGAGCGGTGAAACGCTGCTGGTTCATGGCGGCACGTCGGGAATCGGAACGACGGCGATTCAGCTTGGCAAGGCCTTCGGCGCTCGCGTCTTCACGACCGCGGGCTCCGCGGAAAAGTGCGACATCTGCCGCAAGCTCGGCGCCGATCTTGCCGTCAATTACAAGACCGAGGATTTCGTCGCCGCGACCAAAGCGGCGAGCGGCGGCAAGGGCGCCGACGTGATCCTCGACATCGTCGGCGGCGGATATATCGAGCGTAATTACGAGGCGGCCGCCGTGGAGGGACGCATCGTGCAAATTGCCTTCCAGGATTCGCCGAAAGCCACGGTCAATTTCATGCGCATCATGCTCAAACGCTTGCACCATACCGGCTCCACGCTGCGCTCGCGTTCGGTCGAGGACAAAAGCGCCATGGCGCGCGCCATCGAAAGCAAGGTGCTGCCGCTGCTCGCGGCGGGGCGGGTCAAGCCGGTCATCGACAGTACCTTCCCGCTGCGCGAGGCCGCCGCCGCCCATGCCCGGCTTGAAAGCGGCGCGCATGTCGGCAAGATCGTGCTGACCCTTTGAATTATCTTGTAAATTTCCTCTATCGATGGCCGGCGCGGCTGCGGCTTGCGCGAGCCTGGAGCGGCAGCAAGGGCCGTGAAATAGGCGTAAAGTCCGCTAGGTTAGCCGTTTGCCGTCCGGTTCGTCCGCGAGGCGCAGATTCTGCGTGCGGCGGCGTGGACGCCGCTGCGAGGGGAGATCGAAGTTTGCGTTTTCTGGGCGCCGCCAAGCTGGTGACGGTCGTCGTCGGTCTTTTGATCGGTATGTCCGCGGCGCGCGCGGTCGAAGCGGTCAACGTTCGCCCCGACGCGGCGGCGATCGATCTCACCGCGGCCACCGAATTGCACACCACTGAGGTGGACCGCATTACCGTATCCGCGGCGCCGGGCCCGGACGGCATCGTGCGCCGCATTCAGGTTCCCGCCCGCGAAGGCAATACGCATTGGGCGGTCTTCGCGCTCGCCAATTCCGGCGACGAGCAGCTCGACCGCCTGATCGTCGCGCCGCATTACCGCATGGTGGGATCCGGCCTGCTGCTGCCGGACCTCGGCACCTCGCGCATCGTTTACATTCTCAGCAGCGGAGAACCGCCCGAACGCCAGGAAAGCCCGACCGCCGACGTCTATCGCATCACGCTCGATCCCGGCGCGGTGCTCACCTTCGTGGCCGAACTGCGCACCGACACCCTGCCGCAGCTCTATCTCTGGCAGCCGGATGCCTATAAGGACAAGATCAACAGCTTTACCCTCTATCACGGCATCGTTCTCGGCATTGCCGGCTTGCTGGCGTTGTTCCTCACCATCCTGTTCGTCGTGAAGGGCAGCATCATGTTTCCCGCCGCCGCCGCGCTCGGCTGGGCGGTGCTCGTCTATATCGGCATCGATTTCGGCTTCTGGGGCAAAGTCTTCGAGCTATCTGTGGCCGCGGAGCGCATCTGGCGCGCCGCCGGCGAAGCCATCCTTGCCGCCACCTTGCTTGTCTTCCTGTTCGCTTATTTGAATCTCAACCGCTGGCACGTGCGCTATGCGCATATCACCATGGGCTGGCTGATCTTCCTCACCGCCCTGGTCGGATTGGCGCTGTTCGATCCCTCGGCCGCATCGGGCATCGCGCGGTTCTCGCTTGCGGCGGTCGCATTATTCGGGTTCGGCCTTGTCATCTATCTTTCCACGCACGGCTATGACCGCGCGGTGCTGCTTATTCCCACCTGGTTTCTGCTGCTCGTTTGGGTCTTTGCCGCCGGCCTGACCGTAACCGGGGTCATCACCAACGACATCGTGGCGCCGGCGCTGCTTGGCGGCCTCGTGCTGATCGTCATGCTCATCGGCTTCACCGTCATGCAGCATGCTTTCTCCGGCGGCATCACCACCGGAATCGTGACCGATGTGGAGCGGCGCGCGCTGGCGCTGACGGGCGCCGGGGATATGATCTGGGATTGGGACGTCGCTTCCGACAAGGTTTTCACCAGCCCGGAGACCGAACAATTGCTCGGTCTCAAGCGCGGGACTCTCGAAGGCCCGGCGGCGCGCTGGCTCGACGTGCTGCATCCGCTCGATCGCGACCGCTTCCGCGCCTCGCTCGACGGCGTGGTCGAACAACGGCGCGGGCGGCTGGTGCAGGATTTCCGCCTGCGCGCGGCGGACGGCCATTACGCGTGGCTGGAAATGAAGGCGCGCCCCGTGGTCGGCTCCGACGGCGAAGTGGTGCGGCTGGTGGGCACGCTGACCGACGTGACCCAATTCAAGAACGCCGAAGAGCGGCTGCTGCACGACGCGGTGCACGACAACCTCACGGGGTTGCCCAATCGCGAATTGTTCCTTGACCGCTTGGAGGCGGTGCTCGGCCTCGCCCGCGCCGACAGCAACATCTGCCCGACGGTCATGATGGTCGATCTCGACCGCTTCAAGCAGGTCAACGACTCCGTGGGCATCACCGTCGGCGATTCCATTCTGCTGACATTGGCGCGCCGGCTCGGCCGCCTGTTGAAACCGCAGGACACCTTGGCGCGCATCTCCGGCGATCAATTCGCGCTCATCCTCCTGTCGGAACGGGAATCGACGCGGATCATCGGCTTCGCGGAAACCCTGCGCCGCGCCTTGCGCGCGCCGATCGCCTTCAACGACCGGGAGATTTTCCTTACCGCGTCCATCGGCATCGCCATCGCCGACAAGGAAGTCCACCGCACCGAGGAGGTGCTCAAGGACGCCGAGCTTGCGATGTATCACGCCAAACGCATCGGCGGCGACCGCATCGAGGTCTTCAAGCCGACCATGCGGGCGCGCAAGACCGACCGGCTTTCGCTGGAATCCGATCTGCGACGCGCGCTGGAACGCGACGAGATCACGATTCTCTATCAGCCGATTATCCGGCTGGAGAACCGCTTCATTGCCGGCTTCGAGGCGCTGGCGCGCTGGGATCATCCGAAGATGGGGCGCATGTCGCCGGCGGAATTCATCAGCATCGCCGAAGAGATCGGGCTTATCGTCGATCTCGGCCTCTTCGCCCTGGAGCGCACGGCGCGGCAGCTCAGCCTCTGGCAGCACGGCATTCGCTCAAACGATCCGATCTTTGCCAGCGTCAATGTATCGTCGCGCCAGCTTCTGCGGCACGACCTGATCCAGGATTTGCGCGGCGTCTTGGCGCGCTCCGGCCTGGCGCGCGGCACGCTAAAGCTCGAACTGACGGAATCGCTGGTGATGGAAAACCCGGAGCACGCCGCGCAGATCCTGACACGCATCCGCGAGCACGGCGCCGGCCTGGCGCTCGACGATTTCGGCACCGGTCATTCCTCGCTCGCCTATTTGCAGCGCTTCCCCTTCGATACCATCAAGATCGACCAGTCCTTCGTGCGCACCACGACGCGCGGAACGCGCCCGGTTATCCTGCGCTCGATCATCGCCCTGGCGCACGATCTCGGCATGGAAGTGGTCGCCGAAGGCGCCGAAACGGATTCGGATGCCGTTGAGCTTTACCAGCTTGGCTGTGAATACGCGCAAGGATTCGCCTTCGGCGAGCCGATGACGGCGGACGAAGCAACCGCACTGTTATCAGAGGAACATTTCGCGGCGGCGCGATAACTCAGGCGTGCCCAGAGTCGCTCGAGAGCATGCCGAGATCGATGCCGATTTTTGCCAGCGCCTTTACGTATTTCTGATCGATGTCGCTGCCGAAGATCAATTCCGGATCGGCGGCGCAATGCAGCCATCCGTTCTGCTGAATCTCGGTCTCCAACTGACCCGCGCCCCATCCGGCATAACCCAGCGCGAGGATGGCGTTGGCCGGACCGGCGCCGCGCGCCATCGCCTTGAGGATGTCCAGCGTCCAGGTAAGGAAGATACCGTCGTCGATCGGCAGCGTCGAATTGTCCATGAAGAAGTCGCTGGAATGCAGCACGAACCCGCGCTCGGTTTCGACCGGGCCGCCCTTCAGGACTTTGACGTTTCCGACCTTCGGCGGCAGCTGGATGCGTTCGCCGGGCGGGATGACGTCGAGCTTCACCAGAAGGTCGGGGAAATCGATGTTGGCGACCGGGTGATTGACGACGATACCCATCGCCCCTTCGGCCGAGTGCGCGCAGATATAGATCAGACTCCGCGCAAAACGCTCGTCCTGCATCGCTGGCATCGCGATCAGCATCTGGCCGTCCAGATAACCGTCGCCGGATTTCTTCTCGCTTGTCTTTCTCGGCATGCGCATACCAGCAAGCTTAACCGATGAGTTCCTGGCTTGGAAACGACGATGCGGCATTAAAGTTCACCTGCCTTATTTCATCACTTTGGCCAGCATCCCGCCGAACCGGGCAAATCCATGTCGGTGCAGCGATATTTTCGTTTTGCCTTGCATGAAAGCTGGTGACGACGCCCAAAACTTGTGCCTAATTTCCCCCGATGAAACGGGCATGCGACGATTTGCGTTGGCTATTGGCGCTTTCACTGTGCCTGATTCTGGGCGCGCCGCAGGGGGCCCGGAGCGAGGAAGCATCCGCTTGGTCCCGGGACACGCATTCGGCGATGCGGCTGATCGCCGGCTCCAATGTCATTCCCGGTGCGCCGTTGCGCGCAGGGATCGAGCTTCGTCTCGACAACGGCTGGAAAACTTATTGGCGCTACGCCGGCGACTCCGGCGTGCCGACGAGCTTCGATTTCGGCGGCTCGCAGAACGCCAAGTCGGTTACGGTGCTGTGGCCGGCGCCTCAGCGCTTTGCCGATGGCGCCGGCGGCAGCGCCATCGGCTACACCGGCGCGGTGATCTTCCCCGTGCATGTCGTTGCGGAAAATCCGGCGAAGCCTGTCGTGCTGAAGGCGACGGCAAGCTACGGCGTTTGCGGCAAGATTTGCATCCCGGCGCGAGGCACGGCGGTGTTGCGGCTCGGGCGCAACGCTTCGGGCGAGAATATGCAACTGGCGGCGGCCGAAGCCCGGGTGCCCCGGCCCGCCGCCGTCCGGGCCGCGGGGCCGTTGGCAATCCGCGCCGTGCATTATAACAAATCCGCGCCGCAGCCGCAGGTAATTGTCGATGTCCATGTTCCCGATGGCGCCGAGGCGGATCTCTTTGTCGAAGGTCCCGATGAGCGATGGGCATTGCCGTTGCCGCGTCCGCTCGGCAGTGCCAAGGGCGCGGAGCGCCGCTTCGTGTTTGCCGTCGATGGCGTGCCGCGCGGCAGCGACATTCGCGGCGCCAAGATCCGGCTGACATTGGTGGCGGGCGAGCGGGCCATCGAGGTCGTCTCCGGTCTCGACTAATTCGCCGGCTAGGTTAACTTAGGCGCATTCACGTCGGGGCATTTTTCAAAAAACGCGAGAGGAATTGTCATGACCATCAAAGTCGGCGACCGGCTGCCCAATACAAAATTCCGCGTGACCACGGCGGATGGCGCTGCCTGGAAAACCACGGATGAAATCTTCAAGGGCAAGAAGGTGGCATTGTTCGCGGTGCCCGGCGCTTTCACCAGCACCTGCAGCCGCCAACACCTGCCGAGCATCGTGCAGAATGCGGACGCACTGAAGGCCAAGGGCGTCGATCTCATCGCCGTGACCGCGGTCAACGACGCGGCAGTATTGAACGAGTGGAAGAAAGCTTCCGGCGCCGACAAGGTGGAGTTTCTGGCCGATGGCAGCGCCGATTTCGCAAAGGCGATCGGCCTCGACACCGACCTCTCCGCGAACGGCATGGGCATCCGCTCGCGGCGTTATTCCATGCTGGTCGAAGACGGCGTGGTGAAAAAGCTCAACGTCGAGGAACCGGGCAAATTCGAAGTCTCCGGCGGCGACGTGATGGTGAAGCAGATCTAGCTGTAACGCCGGACACGGCGGGGCGCTCCGCGCCGCATGGTGGCTTGCTCAAGCGCGAGGCTTGCGGCGGTCCAACGCGCCGATCGCTCCTGCCCGCACGGCCACGATGGCCTCCCGCGCCAATTGATCGGCGCGCTCGTTCATCGCGTGTCCGGCATGGCCTTTGACCCAGTGCCAATGCACCTGGTGGCGCTTGAGCGCCTCATCGAGCCGCTGCCATAGATCGACGTTCTTCACCGGCTTCTTGTCCGCGGTGCGCCAGCCGTTGCGCTTCCACTTGCCGATCCATTGCGTGATGCCGTTGCGCAGATATTCGCTGTCGGTATGCAATTCGGCGACGCAAGGCACTTTCAGCGCCTCCAGCGCGGCGATCGCCGCTGTCAATTCCATGCGGTTATTGGTGGTGAGCGGCTCGCCGCCTTTGAGCTCCTTCTCGTGGTCGCCGAAGGTGAGGATTGCGCCCCAGCCGCCCGGACCGGGGTTACCCGAACAGGCGCCGTCGGTGTGAATGGTGACATGCGGGGTGGCCACGCCGCGTCCCTAGCCGTCGATGCCGTAGTCGCGCACGCTTTTCACCTGCTGGTGGAAGCGCAGTTTGCGCACATATTCCATCGGGTCCTTCGGACGTACCAGCGCGCCGGGCGGCACATCCAGCCAGACCTCGAGGCGGGTGAGCAGAAAACGCAGCGCCGCGCCGCGGCAGAGCAGCGGCAGCGCATCCCATTCCGCGGCCGACAAGGTCCGCGCCTTGACATAGCCCTGCAGCATGGCGCGGCCCTTGGTGACGTTGAAGGAATGATCCACCTCGAAACACCAGGCGTTGAGACAAACCGCGATGTCGTAAGCCAGAGTATCGACGCAGGCAAAGTAGAAATCGATGAGGCCCGAGAGCCGGTCGCCGAGAAAAAAGACGTTGTCCGGAAACAGATCGGCGTGAATGATGCCCTGCGGCAGATCGCGCGGCCAGCCCTTTTCCAGGACCTCAAGTTCCTTCGCCATGGCCGCGGCCAGCCCCGGGCTGACCTCGTCGGCGCGGGCGCCGCAGTTCTCATAGAGCAGGCGCCAGCCGTCCACCGAGAGCGCATTGACGCGCTTGAACGGAAAATCCGCACCGGCCACGTGTAGCTTCGCCAGCGCCTCGCCGACGGCGGCGCAATGCGCCGCTCCGGGACGGCGGATCCACATGCCTTCGAGGAAAGTAACCAGCGCCGCCGGGCGGCCGGCGATATAGCCGAGCGCGTTGCCGTGCCGATTCTTCACCGGCAGCGGACAGGTGATGCCGCGCTTGGCCAGATGCTCCATCAAGGCCAGGAAGAAAGGCACGTCGCCTTCGGCCACGCGCTTTTCATAGAGCGTGAGAATGAAATTTCCGGCGCCGGTATGCACGAGAAAGTTGGAATTCTCGACGCCCTCGGCGATGCCTTTATAGGAAAGCAGCGCGCCGATATCGTAATCGGCGAGAAAGGTTTCCAGCTCTTCGGTGGAAACGTCGGTATAGACGGCCACGTCGATCTACCTCGCGGCCTCGTTGGCGCGCAGTTCCCGCGGCAGCGGAAAGAAAACATCTTCTTCGGCCGCCGAAACCGTTTCTACGCTGAGGGCGTATCGCCCGGCAAAGGCATCGAGGATTTCCTCCACCAGAATTTCGGGGGCCGAGGCGCCCGCGGTGATCCCGAGACTGGCGATGCCGCCGAATAGCACCCAGTCGACGTCGGCTGCGCTCTCGACCAGGGCGACGCGCGGGCAACCCGCACGCTCGGCCACTTCCTTCAGCCGCTGCGAATTGGATGAATTGGGCGCTCCCACGACGAGCATGGCATCGACGCGCGGCGCCACCGCCTTGACGGCTTCCTGACGATTGGTCGTCGCGTAGCAGATGTCCTCCTTGTGCGGACCGGCGATCTCGGGAAAGCGTTGCTGCAGCCGGCGCACGATTTCGGCGGTGTCATCTATGGAAAGTGTGGTCTGGGTGACATAGGCAAGGCGCGCCGGATCGCGCGGCACGAATGCGTCGGCATCCGCCAGGTCTTGGATCAGCGTCACCGCGCCTTGCGGAAGCTGTCCCATGGTGCCGACCACCTCCGGATGCCCGGCATGGCCGATCAGCAAAATCTCGCGGCCGCGGCGGTGGTGGATTTCGGCTTCGCGATGCACTTTCGTCACCAAGGGACAGGTCGCGTCGAGGGCAAAGAAGCGCCGCCGCTTCGCTTCCTCCAGAACCGCGCCGGGCACGCCATGGGCGGAAAAAAGCACCGGCGCGCGGGTGTCGGGGATTTCATCGAGCTCATCGACAAAAACCGCGCCCTTGGCGCGCAGGCCCTCGACGACGTAGCGGTTATGCACGATCTCATGGCGCACATAGACCGGCGCGCCATAGCGCGCGAGCGCCTGTTCGACGGAATCGATGGCGCGCACCACGCCGGCGCAAAAGCCCCGCGGCGAACACAACAGAACCCGCAGGGGCGGCTTGCCCCCGCTAAAATCCGCATCCGGAGCGGTTTTCGGTGCATCTGCAACGGGCATCGGCGCGCTTTCGGCTGCCTCCGACATGAGCGGCCCCCGCGCCCCTGTCAAGCGCGCCCCTCCCCTTCCAGCATTGCGAAATGGGGCCGTATTGCCTATATTCCGGTTACTTCCCTGTCATCGTCGATGACTTGAGGCTTCGCCCGCAAGGGCGGGCGGAGCACAAAGGAGATTTGCCGTTATGGAAGCCCCTCTGATGCCAAAGGCGACAGCCGTGTGGCTGGTGGAGAATACCGCCCTGTCCTTCGAGCAGATCGCCGATTTCTGCAAGTTGCACCCGCTTGAAGTGAAGGCGATCGCCGACGGCGACGCCGCGCAGGGGATCAAGGGTTTGGACCCGCTCCAGACCGGGCAATTGACCCGCGAGGAAATCAGCAAGGCGGAAGGCGACAGCAACTACCGCATGCAGCTTGCGAATCCCAAGGTCCGCTTGCCGGAGGCGCAGCGGAAAAAGGGTCCGCGCTATACGCCGGTATCGCGACGGCAGGACCGCCCCAATGCCATCCTTTGGCTGGTGCGCAATCATCCCGAGTTGAAGGATGCCGCCATCATGCGCCTGGTCGGCACCACCAAATCCACCATTCAGGGCATTCGCGATCGCACGCATTGGAACGCGGCCAATCTCTCGCCGCTCGATCCGGTGACGCTTGGCCTGTGCTCGCAGATCGATCTCGATCTCGAAGTCGCGCGCGCCTCCAAGGACAAGCCGGCCGAAGTCGAAGCGCAAAGCGCGACGCTGCTTCCCGCCGCGGAAACCACCGCGCGCAAGGAGGCCGAGGCCGAAACAGCCAAGCCGCAGGAATTGAGCGTCGACGCCGTCTTCGCGAAGCTCAAGCAGATCGGCGGCAAGAAGGAAGGCGAGGAAGACGCGGAATAGGCACGGCGGCTATTCCGCCGGCTAAAAATATTTACGCAAATCGGCCGCCGCTTGCTCCGGCGGCCGCTTGATATCGAACGGCGCCACGAAGCGGCCCTCCTTGTCCATCAGATAGACCAGCGCCGTGTGATCCATGGTGTAGCCGCCGCCCGGCGTCGGGATCTTCCGCGCGTAAACGTGATATTCCTTCTCGACCGCCTCGATCGCCTGCTGCGAGCCGGTCAGCCCGCGGATGTGCGGATCGAAATTCGACATATAGTCTTTGAGCAAGGCCTTGGTGTCGCGCTCGGGATCGACGGTGACAAACAGCGCCGCCACCTTGTCGGCGTCCGGACCCAGACGGCGATAGAGCTCGGTCATATCGAACAAGGTCGTCGGACAAACATCCGGACAATGCGTATAGCCAAAGAACACGAGGAACGGCTTGCCCTTGAGGTCGCGCTCGGTGACGCTTTTGCCGTTCTGGTCGACGAGCTGAAAGGGGCCGCCGATGCTGGCCGATTGGAGCACCGGCACCGAGTCGCGTTGCGCCACCAGCACGATCGCCGTGCCGAACAGCGCCAAGCCCAAAAGGAAGGCGGAAACGAGCAAGATCGCGCGTGAGCCTTGCGCTCGCATCGTGGTTTCATTCCCTCAAGGCTAGAAGCAGGCGGCGATGCCGGCGGCGATCATTTCATAAAACACCGCACTGCCGAAATAGGCCCACATCGCCGCAGTCCCGGCCAAGAGCGCGCCAAGAAGGCCGGCTCCCAGCAGCACGGGCAGCGGCAGGCGGCGGGGCGCGGTTAGTCCGCTATCAGACATTGACGACAGGCCCGGTTTAGGCGAGCCGCCTTCCCAAACCAACCCGGAGGAAGCGAAGGCTCGCTTCCTGTCACATAGGCCCTGCGCTCGCCGCAAACAATGACCGATTGCCGGCCGTTCGGGCTGTCCGGGTCTGCCGCGCGCTGGCGGTGCGGGCCGGCAGCGAACAGCTTGCGAACATCGAGCGCAACTCCGCCCCCCGCAGATAGATCATTTTTGCCGTCAGCCCGCCTTTGCGCTCGATCCAGCGGCGGATATTGGCCGGATAGAAATCCCACAACAGCCGCGTGCCTTCCTCACTGAAGACCGGCCGGCCGTTTGGCGCGAAATCCCAGGCCGCATGGAAGCCCAGATTGGCCCGCGCGGTGACGCAGATACGGTCCTGCGGCACGGTCCCCAGGACCAGCGTGCAGGCCGACAGACAATTGCCGTCGATGATGACCCGCTCGCCCGAGGCACGAATGACGGCGAAATGTTGCAGATAAGAGCCGATCTGGCCGCCGCGGTCTTCCGCGATGCGAATTTGAGCCGAAGCAGACGACACACCGGCGAGCGTGGCCAAGGCCACGACAAGGACGTACAACCCCCGCATTACCCCTACCCCTGTTAGTTTGTGTTTTTGGTTTTGATTGACGCCAGTCTAACCGCAATGGCGCGCCGCGCCTATGGCGGGCCGGGCACAGCGGCAAAAATTTTCGCCGCCTGTGGAACTTTTCCTGCCGCAATTCGCGGCCGGCCCTCCGGTAACGTTAAAGCGTCACAATGTGGCAGGCGGATGACCCGCGCTCGCGTGGGACGAAAGCCGAAGTCCTGCGAAGCGCCGCAGGCGCGAAGCTGGATGGAGCGGGCGAAGGGAATCGAACCCTCGTATGCAGCTTGGGAAGCTGGAGGCGATTCAAGCGCGACAAATTAGCTGCAAGGGGTAAAGCGGACATTCGCCAGGGCGAATGGCATGTCCGCTTTGGACCAAACCTAACATCTCGGGTTAATGGCGATGCGGAGCGAGTTCTTCCGGCCGCGCCGATCGCGTCAAACCGCCATCCTCAATCCATTTCTGCGATGACCGAGCCGCTCGTTCGATGAGTTCGCGCGACGACGAAAAGTCAAAAGGAGAAACCGCGAGCGGACAAAGCGTTGGAACAAGATGCACCTGGATGTCCTCAGGGATGTGTTCCAATTCGTGCATGAGCTGCCAGGCGACCATCAGCGTAATGGCATGCAATGCCTTTCCGATTGGTGTCTTCGGCGGCTCCTTAAGGGCACAGGCGTAACCAGTCGGAAGTATGATAATTCGCGAAGCGCCGAGTTCGGCTGCAAGCTGCATCGGAGTGTTGGCCGCAACGGCCCCGTCCATCAACGGTTCGCCGTTGATTTCGACGAGCGGAAAGATACCGGGGATAGCCGTGCTTGCTAGAATTGCCTCAACCGCGGAGCCGGTCGAGAGACGAACACCCATCCCTTGCAAGTTGGTCGCCATAATAACTAGAGGAATTTGCGTCTCTTGGAGCTTTTCATACGGCAGGTTTGTCTCAATGATCCGGCGCAGCCCGCCCGGATCGACGAGGTTGCCCGGATGCCTCAGCAGGCCGATGGCGCTTGCCAGCGTGAATGGGAAAATGTCTGAGCGGCGCAAGCCCGTCCAGATTTTCTCCAAATTCGCTATGCCTTCGGCATTCGGGAGACTCGCGAAGTAACTTGCATTGATCGCGCCGACTGACGCACCGATCACAAAGTCGGGTTGCACGCCCGAAGCGAGCAGCACTCGCAACATACCCACCTGGACCGCGCCGAGGCTTCCGCCGCCGGTGAACACAAACGCCGTTTTCCCGCCAACCCGAGCCATGTTCGAAGACTTAGCAACCTATGAAAATTGATTGCTCGCAGACTTGGATGCGTTCGACAGAAAAAGTTCCCTTTTACTTGCGCGACGGCGAACAACCGCTGTAAAAAATTCCGCCGGAACGGAGCTAACTGTTGGAGCGGGCGAAGGGAATCGAACCCTCGTATGCAGCTTGGGAAGCTGCCGTTCTACCATTGAACTACGCCCGCGCGTTTTGAGAATAGCGAAGCTGAGGCGGCGACGGCAAGTGACGCGGCGCCGGCGCTACGCCTTGAAATGCTTGGACAGCTTCAGGCTCTGCGCCTGATAATTCGAGCCGATGCCCTCGCCATAGAGCTTCTGCGGACGCTCCAGCATCCTCTCATAGACGAGGCGGCCGACGATCTGCCCGTGCTCGAGGATGAAGGGCACTTCGCGCGAGCGCACTTCCAGCACCGCGCGCGCGCCGCGGCCGCCGGCGCCGGCATAGCCGAAGCCCGGATCGAAGAAGCCGGCGTAATGCACGCGGAATTCGCCCACCAGCGGATCGAACGGCACCATCTCGGCGGCGTAGTCGGGCGGCACCTGCACCGCTTCCTTCGAGGCGAGAATATAGAACTCGTTGGGATCGAGGATGAGGCTCTTGTCGGGGCGCGCCGTCATCGGCTCCCAGAAATCGAGGACGGAATAGCCGCCGCGCCGCTCCACGTCGATCAGTCCGGTGTGGCGCTTGGCGCGGTAGCCGACAAGGCCGCCGGGACCGAGCCCCGACAAATCCACGCCCACGGCGATGCCTTCGCCGACGTCGACATCCTCGGCATCGACCAGCCGCTCGCGCGCATGCAGGGCGCGCAAGGCATCGCCATTGAGCAAGGCATGCCCGTGGCGGAAGCGGATCTGCGACAGGCGCGAGCCTTCGCGCACCAGCACCGGGAAAGTGCG
>DASREA010000007.1:0-2907 GCA_035652315.1 Xanthobacteraceae bacterium
GGCATAAGATGGATGCCCGGGTCGAGCCCGGGCATGACAATTGTCATGGCATCCCAGATCACAACAGCGGCTGCAACAACTCCAATCGAAAAAACGCCGCTCGAGCGCTACGTGCCGCCGGCCAAGCCGTCGCTGATCGGCTTGTCGCGCGCCGCGGTCGCGGAAGCGCTCGGGGAAATCGGCGTGGCGCCGGCGCAACGCAAGATGCGCGTGCAGCAACTCTGGCATTGGCTTTACGTGCGCGGCGTCAGCGACTTCGAGGCCATGACCAGCGTCTCCAAGGAGCTGCGCGCCGCGCTCGCCGCGCGTCATACGCTGGCGCGGCCCGAGGTCGTCGCCGAGCAGATTTCCGCCGACGGCACGCGCAAATGGCTGCTGCGCCTGCCCGGCGAGCATCCCGGCGAAAATCCCCATGAAGTGGAATGCGTCTATATTCCGGAGACCGACCGCGGCACCTTGTGCCTGTCGAGCCAGGTCGGCTGCACGCTGAATTGCTCCTTCTGCCACACCGGCACGCAGCGGCTGGTGCGCAACCTCACCGCCGGCGAGATCGTCGGCCAGATCATGGTTGCGCGCGACCGGCTGGGGGATTGGACCCCCTCCCTTGATCCCTCCCCCGCAAGCGGCGGAGGGAAGGGTGGGGGCCCGCGCAAAATCTCCAACATCGTGATGATGGGCATGGGCGAGCCGCTCTATAACTTCGAGGCGGTGCGCGACGCGCTGCTGATCGCGCAGGACGGGGAAGGGCTCGGCATTTCCCGGCGGCGCATCACGCTCTCCACCTCCGGCGTGGTGCCGATGATCGCGCGCGCCGGCGAGGAGATCGGCGTGATGCTGGCGGTCTCGCTGCATGCAGTACGCGACGACTTGCGCGACGAGCTGGTTCCCCTCAACCGCAAATATCCGATCGCGCAATTGCTCGACGCCTGCCGCAATTATCCCGGCGTGTCCAACGCGCGGCGCATCACTTTCGAATATGTCATGCTCAAGGGTGTCAACGATTCGATCGAGGACGCCAAGGCGCTGGTACGGCTGCTCAAGGGCATTCCCGCCAAGATCAATCTGATCCCTTTTAATCCGTGGCCCGGCACTAAATACGAATGCTCGGACTGGGAGCAGATCGAGAAATTCTCAGAAGTCGTGTTCAACGCCGGTTATGCCTCGCCGGTGCGCACCCCGCGCGGCCGCGACATCCTCGCCGCCTGCGGCCAGCTCAAAAGCGCCACCGAAAAGCTCTCCGCCCGCGAACGCCTGGCGCTGCGCGCCATGGCGATGACGGATTGAAGCATTCCGCTCGCACTTCGAGAGCGGTGAAAGAAAGCGGCTTCAGCTTCCATGTCTCTTCTCGGCCGCATGATCGTCATCTTTCTCGCGCTCATCGCCGCGGCCTGGGCTTCCGGCATCGTCATGTCCATGGCGCTGCTTGGACCGCAATGGCATGGCTTCACCGGCGACATCGGCGAGCGCGCCAGCTTCTGGGTTACGGTGGTATTTGCTTCCAGCTATACCGGCGGCATTCTTTTCGTGCCGCTGCTGGTTTTCATCGGCGTCGCCGAAAGCTTCGCCTGGCGCTCGCCGCTTCTCTACGCCACCGTCGGCGCGGCGTTGCTGCTGGCAGGCTATTTTCACGGCGGCTATGGCGCTGCCGAATCCGTCGACGATCCGCCTGCGGGCGCCGGTGCGGCGCATATTGCCGCCGCTGGCGGCGTCGTCTTCGGCTTCGTCTATTGGGCCATCGCTGGGCGCAAGGCAGGCGCGTGGCGGGCGCGCCGGCGAGGCGCCTAAATTCTTAAATCGGCGCCGTTGCCGGCGGGTGGGGTTGTCCCCATGCCCTTGCGGGGAGGCCCCGGACATTGCATTCTTGACCCGGCATTCAGGGAATGCCGTGTCATCTGGGGAGGTGCCGGTGGCAGCGTTTGAAAGCCAAGAATTCGTAGTCGGCCTCGGCGTGGCGGCGATTTTGCTGAGCGCGCTGGTGGTGTCGTCCCTGTTCCGCAACATCGCCTTCGCGCTTGCCGCGGGCGGCATCGTTTTGCTTTACGTGCAAGGCGGTGTTCCGAGCCTCGTCGCTATGTCGAACGCGCTGGAAAGCCAGCTGCGCGCGATCCCCGACTTTTCGCGCGGCCTGATGGTCGGCGTCGCCATGGCGGCCGTCTTTCTCCTCGGCATGCGCCAACGCTCGTCTTCCTCCTGAGCGCCGGCGCTTCCGGGGCGATGCGCTTGCACAGCCAGACGTTCCGCCTATAGTCCGGCCGCATTCGTTTGGTCATCGCCCGGTTCGCCCGGGCGATCCGGTATCCGCGGCCCCTTTGCGGCTCATCTTACACGGTTGCGATTACCGGGTGCTCGCCGGCGGGCACCCCGCTTTAGCAGGAGCAGTTGATGCCCAAAGGCGACGTGAAAAAGGTGGTGCTCGCCTATTCGGGCGGTCTCGATACGTCGATCATCCTGAAATGGCTGCAGACCACCTATGGCTGCGAGGTGGTAACCTTTACCGCCGATCTTGGCCAGGGCGAGGAATTGGGGCCAGCGCGCGACAAGGCGCTGCTCCTCGGCATCAAGCCGCAGAACATCTTTATCGAAGACCTGCGCGAAGAATTCGTGCGCGATTACGTGTTTCCCATGTTCCGCGCCAATGCGCTGTACGAGGGTCAGTACCTGCTGGGCACTTCGATCGCGCGCCCGCTGCTCGCCAAAAAGCAGGTTGAAGTCGCGCTGGCCAGCGGCTGCGACGCGCTCTCCCATGGCTGTACCGGCAAGGGCAACGACCAGGTGCGTTTCGAGCTGACGTATAAAGCGCTCGCTCCGCAACTGCCGGTGATTGCCCCTTGGCGCGAGTGGACCATCGTATCCCGCGAAGACGCTATCGAGTACGCCAGGTCCCACAACATTCCGATCGCACAGTCC
>DASREA010000008.1:0-29787 GCA_035652315.1 Xanthobacteraceae bacterium
ATTCGCATCCTGACCGAGAACCAACTAATGCGCATCCTCGTCACCAACGACGACGGCATTCACGCCGAAGGTTTGGAGGCCTGCGAGCGGATCGCCCGCGCGTTGTCCGACGACGTGTGGGTGGTGGCGCCGGAATACGACCAGTCGGGCGTCTCCCATTCGCTGTCGATCAACGATCCGCTGCGGCTGCGGCAGATCGATGCGCGGCGCTTCGCGGTGAAGGGCACCCCGACCGATTGCGTCATCATGGGCGCCCATCATCTGATGACGGAGGGGCCGCCCGACCTTGTGCTCTCCGGCGTCAATCGCGGGCGCAACGCCGGCGAGGACGTCACCTATTCGGGCACGGTGGCCGGTGCCATGGAAGGCGCGGTGCTCGGCATCCCGTCCCTGGCGCTGTCGCAGGCCTTCGCCGCGAGCAAACACGAGCAGCCCTATTGGGAAACCGCGGTCGAATTCGGTCCCGACCTCGTCCGCCGCGTTCTCAAGCGAGGCATTCCCCGCGATCTGCTGATCAACATCAATTTTCCCGATTGCCCGCCGGACAAAGTCACAGGCGTCGCGGTCGCCGCGCAAGGCAAGCGCAATCCCGATGTCATCGGCATCGAGGCGCGTAAGGATGGGCGCGGCAATCCCTATTACTGGATCGCCTTCAAGGGGAGCCGGCCGGCGATGCGCGAGAACACCGACTTCTGGGCTTTGGCCGACAACAAGATCGCGATCACGCCGCTGCGGCTCGACATGACCGATGAGCCTTTCATGACCGAGCTCGCGGCGCTGTTCGATTAGCCCGTTTCAATTCAGACAAATCGCGCTAGTGCGCCGCGACCTGCGAAAGCGCGCGTTTGAGCTCCTCGACCTGAAACGGCTTTTGCAGCGTCGGCCGCCCGCGATGGGCCGGCGGCAAGCCGCGGCCGCCATAACCGGTGACGAAAACGAAGGGCAGCCCGCGCCCCGCGATGATTTCGGCGACGGGAAAGACGTCCCGCCCGTCGAGGTTAACGTCGAGGATGGCGAGATCGAAGTCCGTCGATTTGGCGAGTCGGAGGGCTTCCTCGAGATGGCCGGCGCAACCGGCAAGCGTGTAGCCGAGATCGGTCAACATATCTTCGAGCAGCATGCGGATGAGGAATTCGTCCTCCACGACGAAGACGCGCCGCTTGTTTTCCTTTTGCGCGGGGTCGCCCGGATTCATGCAGTCGATCCGATCGAAAAAGCCACTGGATTCCTGGGCGCCCGACGGCGCTTGGCACCGGTGAAATGGGGATGAAGATATACTCCGGCTCGCGGCGACGGCGATAGGGGCTTTCGCAAATAGCGGGTGGGGTGGATAGTAAGCCCAATCGGAAAACGGAGCGCCTCGGAACTTGGCTCACGATCAGGAAGGCGTCGACCGCATGGGCTTCATGCTGACCCTGCGCCGCCGCGGGATCAGCGACCAAGCCGTATTGCGGGCGATGGACGAAGTTCCACGCGAGCATTTCCTCGCCGCCGACCAGATCGACCTCGCCTATGCGGATCATGCCCTGCCGATCGCTTGCGGCCAGACCATCAGCCAGCCCTACGTCGTCGCCTACATGACCGAGAAGCTCGCGCTGCGGCGCGAGCATCGCGTGCTCGAAATCGGAACCGGATCCGGCTACCAGGCGGCGGTGCTGTCGCGGCTGGCGCGCGACGTGGTCAGCATCGAACGCTATCGCACGCTTGCCGAGGCGGCGCGCAGCCGGTTGCAGACACTCGGCTACGACAATGTGGAAGTGCGGGTGGGCGACGGCCTCGCCGGTGCGCCGGACAAAGCCCCTTACGACCGCATCATTGTCACCGCGGCGGCGGAGGAGATCCCGCGGGCGCTGCTCGAGCAATTGGCCGCCGGCGGCATCATGGTGCTGCCGCTTGGCGCCCATGCCGGCGTACAGAAGCTGGTAAAATTAACCAAGACCGACGAAGGCCTCGCGCGTGAGGATTTGATCGGCGTGCGCTTCGTGCCGCTGCTGCCGGGTCAAGCGCGCGAACTGTAAAGGAATTCGCCGCAGCACCAGCGTGCGGCGCCGGCATAGCTTAAAGCCTTGTTTACTCCGGCGATGTTAACTCATCCGCTCGTATCCGTGGCGTTTGCGTAGCAGTGGGTAAACCATGTCCATCCCCGTCGCCGTGTCGCGCGCGTCGTGGCGCCCCCATTGGGTGGTGCTGGCGTTCCTGGCTGTCAGCGCAGCCGCTTGCAGTTCCGACACGACCCGCTTCGACGACCCTTTCTCCAATCCCTTCGCCTCGAAGAGCGCGCCCGCGGCTGACGTGACCGGGTCGATCGGCTCGCAACCCGCCAAGGGCCAGATACAGAGCCAGCCGCTGCCGCCGGTCGCGCAGACGAACGCGCCGGCGACGAAACCCGCGGCGGCCGGCGTCGCGGGCGGCGGGCGTGGCTTCGGCTCCTACCGGCCGGGCAGCACCGAGATCACCGGATCCGTTTCTCCGCCACCGGCGCCCAAATGGGAATGGAACGGCGGCACGCCGGTGACCGTCGGCCAAGGCGAGACCCTGGAAATGCTGGCGCACCGCTATGGCGTTCCGGCGTCGGCCATTATGCGGGCCAACGGCCTGACGGCGGCCGCGGATGTCCGCGCCGGCCGTCACCTGGTGATCCCGCGCATGGTCAGCGCCGCCGCGACGCCGGCCGCTGCGGCAAGCCGCGCCGCCGCAAATCCGGCGCCCGCAGCGCAGGACGGAACGCATGTCGTGACCGCCGGCGAAACCATGCTAGGCATCGCACGGCGCTATCAGGTCTCGGTCAACGATCTGGCCAAGGCCAATCACATCGAGCCTTATGCGCAGATCAAGATGGGCGACCGGCTCGTCATTCCCGGCCACGCCGCTCCGGCCGCCAAAGCCGCCCAAGCGGTGCCGCATCCAAAGCCGGTGCAGAAAGTCGCCAGCGCCGAACCGGCGCCGGCGGCGCGGAGCATCACGCCGACGGCGAATGTCTCCGAGGACGGCGACAAGACCGGAAGCGCCAATCCGTCCTTTCGCTGGCCGGTGAAGGGCAGGATCATCGCCGGCTTTGGT
The DNA here is from genome assembly GCA_035652315.1 of Xanthobacteraceae bacterium. GTDB lineage: Bacteria > Pseudomonadota > Alphaproteobacteria > Rhizobiales > Xanthobacteraceae > CANKHA01. The sequence continues at coordinate 3,061 of DASREA010000008.1, forward strand.
CCTAAACCGAACGGCCAGCAGAATGACGGGATCAACCTCGCGGTGCCGGAAGGCGCGCCGATCAAAGCCGCTGATGACGGCGTCGTCGCTTACGCGGGCAACGAACTGAAGGGTTATGGCAATCTCGTGCTGATCCGCCATTCCAACGGCTTCGTTACCGCCTATGCGCATGCCAGCGAGCTGTTGGTGAAGCGCGGCGATCAGATCAAGCGCGGCCAGGTGATCGCGCGGGCCGGCGAAAGCGGCAACGTCAGCTCGCCGCAATTACACTTCGAAATCCGCAAAGGATCTTCACCGGTCGATCCGACTCGGTATCTAAGCGGCGCCTGATCTATTTCCTGCGTCGTTATCGATCCTGCAGGCGCACCCGCAGCCGGCCGGCGAGATCCTGCACATATTGCCAGGCCACGCGTCCCGAGCGCGCGCCGCGCGTCGTCGCCCATTCCAAAGCATCGCGCTCGAGGGCTTCGCCACCGAGCGGGATGCGGTAGTGGGAAACATAGCCTTGCACCATCGCCAAATATTCGTCCTGGCTGCAGCGATGAAAGCCGAGCCACAGCCCGAAGCGGTCGGAAAGCGAGACTTTCTCCTCCACCGCTTCGCCGGGATTGATGGCGGTGGCGCGCTCGTTCTCCATCATCTCCCGGGCCATGAGATGGCGGCGGTTTGACGTGGCATAGAGGACGACGTTCTCCGGCCGGCCTTCGATGCCGCCTTCGAGGACCGCCTTCAGGGACTTGTAGGAGGTGTCATCGCTATCGAAGGAAAGATCGTCGCAGAAGACGATGAAGCGATGCGGGGCGGCGCGCAGCAGCGACATTAGGGCGGGGAGACTCTCGATGTCCTCGCGGTGAATCTCGACGAGCTTGAGCTGGCCTGAGCCGGCAACTGCCGCATGCGCGGCCTTGACCAGCGAGGATTTGCCCATGCCGCGCGCGCCCCATAGCAGCGCATTATTGGCGGGCAAGCCACGGGCGAAACGCTCCGTATTTTCCACGAGCACATCGCGCATGCGGTCGATGCCTTTGAGCAGCGACATGTCCACGCGATTGACCCGGCGCACCGGGGCGAGGCGATGGCCTTCAGGATGCCAGACGAAGGCGTCCGCCGCCGCGAAATCCGGCGGCTCCGGAGCCGGCGGCGCAAGCCGTTCCAGTGCGGCGGCAATGCGCTTCACGTTTTCGGCATGCGCGGCATCGTCCGCGGCTGCCTTTTTTGGCAATGTCTTGCCCGGCTTTTTTCCCGACTGTTGGCGGTTTTTTCGCATGGCGCGGCGATCCCCGGCGGCACCGCTCCCTTAGCGGGACTGACACCGGCTCGCAAGCCGGCCCGCCCATGTTCCGGGATCGATGCCCCAAGTTGCAATTGGGGCGCTGGCGGCTATAGTCCCCGCCGACTTCAGACATATTTATGCGGCAGCGACGACGGCGCCGTAGACCCGAGGAAGCTCAATGTTCATTACGCCTGCAATCGCGCAAGCCGCCAACCCGCTCGGCGGCGGCGCCGGCATGATTACGCAACTGCTGCCAATCGTTCTGATCTTCGTGATCATGTATTTCCTCATCCTGCGGCCCCAGCAGAAGCGGGTGAAGACGCATCAGGAAATGGTCAAAAACGTGCGCCGGGGCGACACCGTGGTCACCTCCGGCGGGCTTATCGGCAAGGTCACCAAAGTGGTCGACGACGACCAAATCGAGGTCGAGATCGCCGATAACGTTCGGGTGCGTCAGATGCGGCACATGGTCTCCGACGTGCGCGCCAAGGGCGAGCCGGTGAAGGAAGAAAGCGCCGCCAACTGACCGCGCGCAGATCCGCAAACGAAACGGTTTCCGATCCATGCTTCATTTCACCCGGCTGAAAGCGGCGGCGATCCTTTTGACGGCTTTGTTCATCTGCCTCTGCGCCGTGCCCAGCTTTCTGCCGGAAAAGATGGTGGAGAGCTGGCCGAAATGGGCGCAGCGCCATATCGTCCTCGGCCTCGACTTGCAGGGCGGCTCGCATATTCTGCTCGAGGTCGACGCTCCTGCAGTGCGCAAGGAGCAGGTGCAATCGCTGCTCGACGACGTGCGCCGCGTCCTGCGCGAGGCGCGCATCGGCTATACCGGCCTCGTCGCCCGCGGTAACAGCGTCGAAGTGCGCGTACGCGAGTCAAAAGACGTCGAAACGGCTTTGGCCAAGCTTCGGCAGCTTTCGCATTCGGTCGGCGGAATCGCCAGCCTTCGCGGCGGCGGCATCATCAGCGGCCAGCCCAGTTTGGATATCAATGAGACGGGCGGCGTCATCCGGCTGACGCCGACGGACCCGGCGCTGCAGCAGCACATCAGCCAGGCCGTCGAACAATCGATCCAGATTGTCGAACGCCGCGTCAATGAGCTGGGAACTGTCGAGCCACTCATTCAGCGGCAGGGAGCCGACCGGATTCTCGTGCAGGTGCCCGGACTGCAAGACCCGACGAGGCTGAAACAGCTCTTGGGTAAAACTGCCAAGCTCGATTTTCGCTTGGTCGACATGTCGACGACCGTGCAACAAGCGCGGCAAAGCGGCGCGCCGCCGGATTCCGAAATTCTCCCGGGCGTCAAGAACGGTGAAAGTTATCTGATCAAAAAGGCCGTCGCCGTTTCCGGCGCCGATCTTACCGACGCGCAGCCGGGATTTGATTCGCGCACCAGCGAACCGGTTGTCAATTTCCGATTCAATTCGAGCGGCGCGCGGCGCTTCGCGCAGATCACCCAGGAAAACGTCGGCCGGCCTTTCGCCATTGTGCTCGACAACCAGGTCATTTCCGCGCCGGTGATCCGCGAGCCGATCCTGGGCGGCAGCGGCCAGATTTCCGGAAACTTCACCGTGCAGGAAGCGAATGACCTGGCGATCCTGCTGCGGGCCGGCGCACTACCGGCGCCGCTGACCATCATCGAGGAGCGTACCGTCGGTCCCGGGCTCGGTCAGGATTCCATTCGCAAGGGCGAAATCGCGGCCTATGTCGGCTCAATCCTGGTGATCCTCTTCATGCTTGTCACCTACGGGCTTTTTGGCCTGTTCGCCAACGTCGCGGTGGCCATCAACGTGGCGATGATTTTCGGCATCCTGTCGCTGCTTAGCGCCACGCTGACGCTGCCCGGCATCGCCGGCATCGTGCTCACCGTCGGCATCGCCGTGGACAGCAACGTGCTGATCTATGAGCGTATCCGCGAGGAATTGCGCGCAGGCCGCACCCCGATCAACGCCATCGATGCGGGATTTTCGCGGGCGCTTGCCACCATCATGGATTCCAACATCACCACCTTCATCGCGGCTGCGGTGCTGTTCTATATCGGAACTGGTCCGGTCCGTGGCTTCGCGGTGACGCTCGGCGTCGGCATTCTGACCACGGTGTTTACGGCCTTCACCCTGACGCGGCTGATCGTCGCCTATTGGGTCCGCTGGTGGCGGCCGCGAACCGTGCCGATCTGATTGGAGATGCGCGCGTGACTTACGTCCTTGTCGCCATAGCAGCTATCGTCGCGCTGGCGGGCGCGCTCGTGGTCTTCGGCTACCTGCCGCACCTTCATATCGTGCCGCCCGGCACGAAGTTCGATTTCATGCGCTTCCGGCGCGTGAGTTTTCCCATCTCGGCCTTGCTCTCGATTGTCGCCATCACACTCTATTTCACCCACGGTTTGAATTTCGGCATCGACTTCCGCGGCGGCACTCTCATGGAAGTGCGCACCACCGCCGGTCCCGCCGATCTCGGCAAGATGCGCGAGGCGATCGGCACGCTCAACCTCGGTGAATTTCAGTTGCAGCAGTTCGGCTCGCCACAGGATGTATTGATCCGCGTTTCGGAGCAGCCGGGCGGCGACGACGCACAGCAGGCAGCGGTGAATAAGATCCGGGGCGCGCTGAACCAGCTATTCGGCGACAAGATCGAATACCGGCGCGTGGAAGTCGTCGGCCCCCGCGTGTCGGGCGAATTGTTGTCCTACGGCATTATCGGCCTGATCCTCGCCGTGTTTTCGATCTTCATCTATTTGTGGTTTCGCTTCGAATGGCAATTCGCGCTCGGCGCCATGGTCGCCAACGTGCACGACCTCGTGCTGACCATCGGTTTCATGTCGCTGGCGCAGATCGACTTCGACCTCACCAGCATCGCGGCGTTGCTGACGATCCTCGGCTATTCCCTCAACGACACGGTCGTCATCTATGACCGCATCCGCGAAATGCTGAGGCGCTACAAGAAAATGCCGATGCCCGATCTGCTGAACGCGTCGATCAATTCGACCCTTTCACGCTCGGTGGTCACGCATTTGACCGTCAGCTTGGCGCTGCTTGCGCTGCTGGTGTTCGGCGGCCAGGCGATCCACAGCTTCACCGCGACGATGATGTTCGGCGTGGTCCTGGTCGGCACCTATACCTCGATCTATATCGCCGCGCCGATCCTGATTTACCTGGGCGTCGGGCGCGGCCGCGAATTCGGGCGGGACGAAGAAGGCTGACGCCATGGCCGGGGTCCCCGTCGCGGAGGACGCCGCCGCTCATTGCGCGCAATTGCTGCGGCAGACCGACCGGCGCCGCTTTCTGGCGGCGCTCTTCGCGCCCGCTGCGCATCGCCCCGCATTGCTCGCTCTTTATGCGGCCAATGGCGAGATCGCCCGCGTGCGCGAGGTTGCGCACGAGCCATTGCCCGGCGAACTGCGGCTGCAATGGTGGCGCGAGGTGCTCGGCGGCGGACGCGCCGAGGAAGCGCGCGCCCACCCCGTCGCCGCGGCGCTGCTCGATACGCGCGACCGCTACCGTCTCCCGCCGCAGCCGCTGCTCGATCTTGTCGACGCGCATGCCTTTGATCTCTACGACGAGCCATTCGCCACATCGGCGGAGCTGGAAGAATATCTGCGCCGCACGTCATCGGCGATCTTCCAGTTGGCGGCGCAAATCCTTGCACCGATTTCCGCATTGGACGCAGCCCAATTCAGCTTTCACGCCGGAATCGCTTACGGGATGACCGACCTGCTGCGTGCCCTGCCGCGGCATGCGTCACGGCGACAAATGTACATTCCCCTGGAAGTCCTGCGGGACCGACATGCGAGCCGGGAGGACGTCTTCGCGGGGCAAGCCACGGCCGAGCTGCGCGCCGCGCTGGGCGATATGCGGGCGCAGGCGCACAAGCATCTTGCCGCCGCAAGGCAAGCGCTGCAGGCTGCGCCGTCCGCCGTTCTTCCGGCATTTTTGCCGCTGGCCGTGGTCAAGCCGCAGCTGCGGCACATGGAGCGACGCGAAGATGATCCCTTTGAGCCGCGGGACCTTCCGGCTTGGCGGCAACAATGGATCCTGTGGCGGGCGAGCCGGCGCGGGCCGGCCATGTTGGCCTAGAAGGCGAAGCGATCGCGCAGATTGCGGCGGCCGGCAATGATGTTCGCCACAAGCGCGCGCTCGCTATCGCTGGCTAGCAGGCCGTCGACCAAATCCACCTGGTTCATGGCGATAAGCTGGAGGATTTCGGTCCGCACCTCGCCGGCGGCGTCGCGCGGCAAAGCGTCGATGACTTGTACGTGCTCCGGCGCGGCGACCTTGCGATCCGCGCTCAGGAAAATCCGAAGCTCGCGCTCCGGTAGCACCGCGTCGGTTTCGACGAAGGCGTAGAGTCCGGTTCCGCTGCGGCGGTCGGGAAAGGCGACGACGCAGGCATCACGTACCGCCGGATGCTGCCGCAACCGCGCCTGGATCAAGGGCGCGTCCTGGACCAAGCGCGGTCCGCCGCCTTCGCGGTCGGTGAAGCGGAAAAGCCCGCGCGTGATCCATCGGTATACCTTTTTGCCGGTCGCCATCCATGCGCGGGTGAACCAGCTTTTGCGCGCCAGCGTCCGCTGCTCGCTGGGCGTGAGCCGTTCCTGCAGATAGCGCCGCTTGTGCTTCAACAGATGCCGCAAATCCTCGTAGGCGGCGATGCGAAAGAGCCGGCTGCGGCGACGGAAGTAAATGGCCAACTGGAAATCGGTGAGATAAGCGCGGCCGTCGGCGCCGCGCAGCCAGTTCTGCTCCTTAGCCAGATCGTTATGGCAGACTCCGGCGCGATGCAGCTTGTGCAGCGCCGCTTTGGCGGAATGAAAGTAGTTCCGGTCGCCATAAGGGCGAGCCAGATGCAGGGCGACGCCGTCGATCCAGCCGCGCACCAGTTCGCGGCGGCCCGCGTAGAGCAGCGGCGGCCCGATGTCGAGCGCGGCTATCCGGGCGAGGGCCTTTCTCTCGCGGTTGAACAAATGACGTGCAAGCGGCCAGCTCCACCACGGCACTTCGTCGATCCGGCGCAGCACGGCGTCGACATCGCCTTGCGGCGTGCGAAATGTGCCGCGCTCGACCGTGGAGAAAACGTCGCGCTTGAGAACGACATGGCCGCGCCAGCGCCAGCTGATTTCGCTGCTGGGCGCCATCTATTCGGCCGCCACTTTGCTGGCGCTGGCGACGATCCAGGCGTCGAGATCCGATAAAGCGCGCCGGCAGAGCGCGCGTTTCTTCGCCATGGTTTTGGCCGCGCCGCGCAAGCGTTTTCCGTCATCGCCCTTGGTCGGCGAGACCGCCAGCGGCGGAAACAGGCCGAAATTGATATTCATCGGCTGGAAAGAGCGCGGTCCGGCGTCGATCGTCTCGACATGGCCGCCGGTGATATGGGTGAAGAGCGCGCCATGCGCGGTGGTCGGCGGCGGGGCGGGCAAATTGCCGCCGCGGAAATCCGCCGCCGCAAGGCGGCCGGCCAGCAGGCCGATTGCGGCGGATTCCACGTAGCCTTCGCAACCGGTGATCTGCCCGGCAAAGCGCAGCCGGGGCATGGCCTTCAGCCGCAACTGCTCGTCCAGGAGCTTCGGTGAATTGAGGAAGGTGTTGCGGTGCAGTCCACCGAGCCGCGCAAACTCGGCTTTCTCCAAGCCGGGGATGGTGCGGAAGATACGCGCCTGCTCGGAATGCTTAAGCTTGGTCTGAAAGCCGACCATGTTGAATAGCGTGCCCAGGCGGTTGTCCTGGCGGAGCTGCACGATGGCATAGGCCTTTGTTTGCGGGTCGTGGGGGTTGGTCAGGCCGAACGGCTTCATCGGGCCGTGACGCAGAGTTTCCGGCCCGCGCTCGGCCATCACCTCGATCGGCAGGCAGCCGTCGAAATAAGGCGTCGACTTTTCCCAATCGTGGAAGCTCGTTTTCTCGCCGGCAAGGAGCGCCGCGACGAAGTTTTGGTATTGCTCGCGCGTCAGCGGGCAATTGATGTAATCGGCACCGGAGCCGCCAGGGCCCCCCTTGTCGTAGCGTGACTGAAACCAAGCCACCGAAAGATCGATTGAATCGCGATGCACGATCGGCGCGATGGCGTCGAAGAAAGCGAGCGAATCTTCGCCGGTCAGGGCGCGGATGGCGTCGGCCAGCGCCGGCGCGGTGAGGGGGCCGGTGGCGACGATCACATTGTCCCAATCCTCGGGGGGGAGCCCGACGACTTCCTCACGGCAGAGACGAACGCGCGGATGCGCTTCCAGCGCGGCGGTGACGGACGCGGCGAAGCCGTCGCGATCCACCGCCAGCGCGCCGCCGGCGGGAACTTGGTGCGCGTCGGCGGCACGCATCACCAGCGATCCGAGCCGGCGCATTTCTTCGTGCAGCAGGCCGATGGCGGATTGCTCGGCGTCGTCGGAGCGGAACGAATTGGAACAGACCAGCTCCGCAAGCCGGTCGGTCTTGTGCGCCTCGGTCTGCCGCGCCGGGCGCATTTCGTGCAGGATGACCGGCACGCCGCATTCGGCGATTTGCCAGGCAGCCTCGCTTCCGGCGAGGCCGCCGCCGACGATATGAATAGGCGGCGAAGGGGCGCTCATCGTCCCATAGGTAGGTCATTCGGGGGCCGAATCGCAATGAAGCCGACGGCCGGGCCAAAACGAAACGCCCGCTTGCGGCGGGCGTTTTGTCGTCGTGATCCGGCGCCTTAGGCCTCGGAGCGCTCCCAGGCGATGCGCGGGATATCCGAGCGGCTGATGCCGATTTCCTGCAGGTCGGCCTCGCTCAATTCGCCAAGCTGGCGAAGAGTCCGGCTACAGATGCCCCAGGACCGCAGAAAACGAATGACGTGAATGAGCATCTAGGTCCCTCTTCTGACTGAGCGGTCACGATTTCTAATCGAATCTCGACGAAATCGCTCCGTGCGTTCGTAACTTGCTGTAATTTAGGGAATTTTGTGTGCCGCACAACGAATTTTTGTGCGCTGCAGCTAATCATAAACTGCATAGCTTCTTAAGGCCCCGTTAACCGTACCGGCGGATCCCGCGGGTCAGACGAGCCACTCGAGGGTCGCCACGGGAGGACGGCGGGGGATCACGCCACGCGCCAAACCCGCAAGATCAGGCGGCGTGCGCGGCGTCTCCGCTGGCGAGCGCCGCCGCGATTTTTGCAATCAGCTCGCGCGCGGATTCCGCGCTCAATTCCACGGCCACCCGTTCGGTGCCGCCGTCGGCTTCACTGACAAAGTCGATATTGAGCGTGTGGTCGAAGGGCGCATGATAGGGGTGATCGAAATAGACATTGGCGGTATCGATCTTCATCCAGCCGCGCGCGCCCTTGGCGCTTCCGGACAGCTTGGCCTTTTCGGTGATGTAAGTGCACATGCTAAAGCTCCTGCGGCAGCGTCACTTGGTGAGATACTTCTCGAAGAAGGCATAGACCTTGTTCCAGCCATCGATGGCCTGCTCGGGCCGGTACGCCGGCCGTGCGGCGTTGAAGAAGCCGTGGCCGGCGCCGTCATAGCGGTGGAATTCGTATTTTTTGCCGAGCCGCTTGAGCGTTTCCTCGGTGACATTGACGTCAGCTGGGGACGGGTTCTTGTCGTCGTTGCCGTAGATGCCGAGAACCGGAGCGGTGAGATTTCCCGTCAATGTTATCGGGGCCACCGGCCGCTTCTCGCCGCGGCCTGGCTTTTCCTCGCCAAGCTTGTTGCCGCCCCAGCAATCCACCACCGCATCGAACCCGGGCAATGAGCAGCCGGCCAGATAGGCATGGCGGCCGCCGGAGCAGAAGCCGATGACGCCGACCTTGCCGTTGGCATGGGGTTGCGCGCGCAGGTAAGCCATCGAGCCGGCGATGTCGCCCATCACTTGCGCATCGTGAACGCCGCCGTCGCCGCGCGCCTTGGCGGCGGCATCGTCCGGACTGCCGCCGCCGCCTTCGCGATGATAGAGATGCGGCGCGATGGCGGCGAAGCCGTGATGCGCGAGCTTGCGCGTGGCTTCCATGATCCATTCGTCCCAGCCCGGCGCATGATGGATAAGCACGACGCCGCCGTACGGACCGCTGCCCAAGGGACGAGCGTAATAGGCCTCGATCGTATCGCCGTTGTGCCCCTTGATCTCGACGACTTCGGCAACCATTCCTCGGTAACTCATTGCGGTCCTCACGCTCGAGTGGATTAAGGCGGCGAGTATAGGTGCGCCGCGCGGTTACGGAAGATCAGCCGGCGACACGTACGCCGCCAAACCGCTCTTTCCAACGCGGAATCACTTCGCGGTTATAGACATTGTCGGGAATGTTGCCGGCCAGCGCGGTGAGCACCGATCGCGTGGCCCAGGTAATGCCCGGGCGCAATTGGCCGTCGTTGCTGAAGCCGGCGGAGTGCGACGAAAACAGCACCTTGTCGCCAAGGGCGCGGAGCGGCGAATCCATCGGCAACGGCTCCTCCTCGAAGGCATCGATGGCGGCGCCATAGATCTTCCCGGCGGCGATGGCGCGGGCCAGCGCCGTTTCGTCGACCACCTTGCCGCGCGCGGTGTTGACCACCAGCGCATTGGGTTTCATCAGCGCCAGCTCGCGCTCGCCGCACATGAAGCGCGTCTCCTTGGTGAGCACCACGTGATAGGAAATGATGTCGGACTCGCGCAGCAGCGTGTCGTAATCGACCGGCTTGGCATTGGCGAGCAGAAACTGCGCCGGCGAGATATGCGGATCATAGGCGAGAACGCGAATGCGCCAGGGCGCCATGAGCTGCGCCACCCGCGTGCCGATGCGGCCAAGGCCGACGATGCCGAGGGTAAGGCCGGGATAGCCGTCCGACATGCGGCTGCCGACGTAGAAGGCGCCGTGATGCGGCCCGCGCCATTTGCCGGCGCGCACGTCGGCGTCACGCTCGCGCACTTTCTTCAGCACCGTAAGGATCATCGCCACGGCGGTCTCGGCAACGGAGAAGCAGTTATTCTCGGTCGGGGAATGACAGACGAGGATGCCGAGCTCGGTAGCGGCGTCGATGTCCACGTCGTCCACGCCGACTGTGTATTTGGCGACGATGCGCAGCCGCTGCGAGCCTTCCATGATGCGGCGGCTTACCGGCGTGTGGCGGATCGACGTGCCCATCAGCGCCACAACATTGCGCGCCGCGCTGGCAAAGGCATCCTCGTAATGACCGCGCGGCAATTGCCAATCGGGGTTGCCGATGGCGATCTCGCAGCCGGCCGCTTCGAGCTGTTCGATGACTGAGGCCGGCTCCTCGCGCGGCGCAAAGATCAGGATTTTCGGATTGGACATGCAGCGTTTCCCCCGGCGACGTTTCTTGTGGGCCGCAAGGTAGTTTTGCGCGCGGCGTTGGGCAAACAAAAATGCCCGGGGGCGGGCCCGGGCATCGGAAGGTGGGTCAGGGGGACGCGGCCCTCTGCCGGGGCCGCTTACTTAATCTTGCCCTCGCGGAACTCGACATGCTTCTTGGCGACGGGATCGTATTTCTTCTTCACCAGCTTGTCGGTCATGGTGCGCGAATTCTTCTTGGTCACATAGTAGTAGCCGGTGTCGGCGCTGGACACGAGCTTCACTTTCAGGGTTACGGCCTTAGCCATGAAATTCCTCGAGATTTTGCCGCGGGCCAGGCCCGATATTGGCGCGCAAACTAGCGATTAAGCCGTAAAAGTCAAGGAATCGCGGCCTTGGGTCCGGCGGGCGCACGGAAGCTCAGCGGCGGCGCGATTTCCGGCCGCGCTGCCGGCGCGGCAGGCGTTCGTATGACTTGGCAAGCGAGGGCCGGCGGCCGGCAAGCTTGCGGCCTTCGGAGAGGACCTCGAAGCGTAACGCGCCGGCAACCGGCGCCGCTTCCACCAGGCGCACGCTGACCGGATCGCCGAGGCGAAATGCGAGCCCGCTTCGGTTGCCGATAAGCGCATGGGCGCGCTCCTCATAGCGGAAATACTCGTCGCCGATGGTACGCGCCGGCACGAAGCCGTCGGCGCCGGTGTCGTTCAGTTTGACGAAAAGGCCGGCACGGGTGACGCCGCTGATGCGGCCCTCGAAGGTGGCGCCGACGCGGTCGGCGAGGAAATTGGCGATCAGCCGGTCGAAGGTTTCGCGTTCGGCTTTCATGGCACGGCGTTCGGTGGCCGAAATCGCCGCCGCGGTTTCCGTCAGCTCGGATACATCGACCGAGGACGGCAATCCGTCTGCCCCGAAGTTCATGGCACGGATCAGGCCGCGATGAACCACAAGGTCGGCGTAGCGGCGGATCGGTGAGGTGAAATGCGCATAGCGGCGCAGGTTCAAGCCAAAATGACCGTAATTCTCCGCCGCGTATTCGGCCTGCGCCTGGCTGCGCAGCACCACCTCGCCTACGAGCACCTCGTTGTCGCTGCCTTTGACGCGAGACAGGATACGGTTGAAGACATGCGGACGCAGCGCCCCGACCTTGGGAAAGGGAATATCGAGCGTGGCGAGAAATTCGTGCAGCGCCTGCACCTTCTCCGGAGAGGGTTCGTCATGCACCCGATAGATCAGTGGCACCTTGGCGCGTTCCAATGTCTCGGCGGCGGCGACATTGGCGAGTATCATGAATTCTTCGATCAGCCGGTGCGAATCGCGGCGCTCGGCGGTGAAGACATGATCGACGGTGCCCGTCATGTTCAGCATGATCTTCCGCTCCGGAAGATCGAGGTCGAGCGGTTCGCGTTCGTCGCGCTCGTTCTTGCGCGCGCGATAAGCGGCATAGAGTGGCTTGATGATCGGTTCGAGCAGCGGGGCGGTGATGTCGTCCGGTTCGCCGTCGAAGGCCGCCTGCGCCTGCAAATAGTGCAGCTTTGCCGCCGAGCGCATCATGATGCGATGGAAGCTGTGGCTGCGCTTGCGGCCATCGGCGCCGATCACCATGCGCACGGCGAGGGCGGCTCTGTCCTCGCCGGGAATCAGCGAGCATAGCTCGTTGGAGATACGTTCAGGCAGCATCGGCACGACGCGATCGGGAAAATAGACGGAATTGCCGCGGGTCAGCGCCTCGCGATCGAGCGCCGAGCCGGGACGCACATAATGGCCGACATCGGCGATGGCCACCGTCACGATAAAGCCGCCACGGTTCGCCGGATCGGGATCGCGCTCGGCATGGACGGCGTCGTCGTGGTCCTTGGCGTCGGGCGGATCGATCGTGACGAGCGGCAATTTGCGCCAATCTTCGCGGCCGGCAAGCGAGGCGGGTCGCGCCGCCTCCGCTTCGGCCAAAACCTCGCGCGGGAAAACATGCGGCAGGCCATGCGCATGGATGGCGATCAGGCTGACCGCGCGTTCGCTTTTCGGCGAGCCAAGTCGCTCCTTGACCCGGCCGACAGATAGCCCGAGCCGGCCGCTCCCGGCAATTTCGACGGCGACCAGATCGCCGTCCTGCGCGCCTTCGGTGGCATTGGCGGGAATGGCGAGTTCGCGCCCAAGCTGCTTTTTGTCGACCGGCAGCAGCCGCCCGCCGCCCCCGGGCATGGCGCGGAAAATGCCGAGCACGCGCAGCTTTGCCCGGTCAATAATCTTGATGACGCGGCCATTGTGGCGGACGCCGCCGTCCTCTTCGACTTCCTGCATGCGCAGCAGCACGCGGTCGCCGACGCCGGCGGCTTCGCCGGGCCGCGGCTTGCGGGAGGTGAGAATACGGATTTTGGGAGCGGCGCCGTGCAGTTCCTCATCCCATTCGGTGGGCGTGGCGATCAATTCGCCATCGCGGTCGCGCTCGATGACGTCCGCAAGCACGGCGGCAGGCAGCGCGCCGGCCGGATGCAGCTTCTTGCGCCGCCGCTCGAGGCGGCCCTCATCCGCCAATTCGCGCAGCATGCGCTTCAAGGTGCCACGGTCGTAGTTCTTCAGATGAAAGGCGCGAGCGATTTCCCGTGTGCCAACCTTGCCGGGCTGCGCGCCGATAAAGGCGAGCAGCTCATCCTTGGAGGGAAAAGACGGACGTTGTTTGGGCGTTCTTTTGACCACGCGGCTATCGGAGGAACGAGATTCGTTCCTCCTATTTAGGCGCATTGCCGGGGTTTAGCTATCGGCTGCGGCGGCTATTTGCCGGCATCGGCGACACGCACGCCCTTGGACTTGTGCGGCGCGCGCCGCGCTTCCTTGGTGCTCTTGCGCGAGGATTGCGCGGGCGCGTTCGCGGCGATCCGGGCATGGCCGTGGGACTTGCCGCCGGCGGCGCCGGTCTTTGCCGCGTCCGCGACCGTTCGTGTCTTGTGCCTGCTGATAGCGGGCGAATCCTTGTCGCTGGCGGCGAACACATGCGCACGCACGCGTGGCAACGGAATATCCGCCTTGGCCAGCTCCATGGCCGCCGGCGGCGCGTTTTGCCGGCAGGGCGCGCGCGGCGGAATGGTGAAATCGGTTTTGTGCAGGCCGTCCTTCCATTTTTCAGCCGGGACGCCGGTGATGGTGAGGACGTAATGCTGCGTCTCCTCGGGAAGGGTCGCTTTCTGGTCGAGCCATTTCTGAATGCGTCCGAGACCGGCGTTGTAAGCGGCGGCCGCGAGGCCCCAATTGCCGAGCTGATCATGCAGCGCGTGTAGAAAGCGCGCCGCCGCGCGTAACGCGGCATGCGGGTCGAAAGGATCAGCAAGCCCCCATTCCTGTGCCGTCTCCGGCATGAATTGCGCGACGCCTTGTGCGCCGACGGGGCTTACGGCTTTCGGGTCGAAATCGCTTTCCTGCAGGATGAGACGGACGAAAAAACCGAGTGGAAGCGCCTGCTGGCGTGCGGCCGTGGCGAGCGTTTCGCACATCTCGGCTTTGCTCGGCGCCATTTCCGGCGCGGCGAGTTTCATCAAGGTGTCGTGCAGTTGGTGGGTCGAAAGGCTTGGCGGCTGGTCAGCGGCATCGGCCGCTCTCGGCGCGGAGGTCTCGACTGTCTTCGAGACGACTTTGCTGCCGGTATCCGGCGATATCCGTGCCAATGCACTGCCGGCGCCGAGAACGGGGACGTGAGGGGATGAGAAAGAAGCGATCGAGACGGCGACGTGAATTGCGGCAGTCAGTAGCGCTCTTCGCATGCAAAAAACCCCGCCCACACGGCGGCGACGACGCCGTGCTCCGTGCAATTCCCTAAGATGAAGGAGAATTCTCCCCTCGAACTCGGAAGCGCTTGTGGAGGCCGAACCAGTCTCTTTTGTGAATTTCCTGCGGCTTTGCCGGGGAATTGTGACGACCGGCTCGGGCGACGGGAACCTTTCACGGCGGTCGGCGTTAGCGCGCCTCCGAGAAGATGGCAGATGCCGGGGCTAGGCTTGGTTTGACGATTTGGCCAAAGACTTTTTCGCCGCCGCTTTCTTCGATGCCGCGGCCGTCTTTTTCGGCGCGGCCTTGACCGTCTTGCTGGTGCGCGGCGCTGTGGTTGTACCGGTCTTTTCGCGTGCTGGCGCTTTGCGCCGCGCACGCGAGCCGCCGCGCGCTTCGGCGCGCGCATCGATCAGCGCCACCGCTTCGTCGAGCGTGATGCTTTCCGGGGTCTTGTCGGCAGGCAGCGTGGCGTTGACGCCGGCGTGACTCACGTAGGGGCCGTAACGACCATTCTTCACCACTACAGCACCGCCCTTGGCCGGATGCTCGCCGAGCGAGCGGCCGGGCTCGGCGCCAAATCGGCGGCCGCGCGACGGCTTCAGCTTCTTCTCCGCGATCAGCGTGACCGCGCGATTGAGACCGATGCTGAGCACGTCGTCGCCGGGCTCGAGATTTGCGTAAGTCTTTTCGTGTTGCACGTAGGGGCCATAGCGGCCGACGCCGGCGAGGATGGGCTCGCCGGTCTCCGGATGACGGCCGACTGCGCGCGGCAGCGACAACAATCCGAGCGCGAAATCGAGATCGACCGAAGAGGGCTCTGTGCCTTTCGGCAAACCGGCACGCTTCGGTTTCTCGCCGTCCACCGCTTCGCCGAGCTGCACATAGGGGCCGAAACGGCCTGCCCGCAACGTGACGTCGAGACCGGTGTTGGGATCCTTGCCCAGGACCTTGGCGCCGCCTTCCATGCCCTCGCTGCCGGCGGTCATCTGCCGGGTGAAGCGGCACTCCGGATAGTTCGAGCAGCCGATGAACGCACCGAACCTGCCGAGCTTGAGAGACAAGCGCCCGCTGCCGCAACTCGGGCATTGGCGGGGATCGCCGCCGTCGGCGCGCGGCGGAAAGATATGCGGCGCCAAAAGATCATTCAGCGCGTCGAGCACCTGGGTAACGCGCAAATCCTTGATGTCGGTCACGGCGCCGATGAAGTCGCGCCAGAAATCTTCCAGCACTTCCTTCCAGTTGATCTCGTTGTTCGAGATGCGGTCGAGCTGTTCTTCCAGCGAGGCGGTGAAATCATATTCGACGTAGCGCGCGAAAAAGCTCTCAAGGAAGGCGACGACCACGCGGCCTTTGTCTTCGGGGACGAGCCGCTTCTTGTCGACCCGCACGTAGCCGCGGTCCTTGAGGACCTGGATGATGGCGGCGTAAGTTGACGGCCGGCCGATACCCAATTCTTCCATGCGCTTGACCAGCGCCGCTTCGGAATAACGCGGCGGCGGCTCGGTGAAATGCTGATCGGCAGCAATGGCCTGTCTTGTCAACGGCTCGCCGGCGCTCATCGCCGGCAGGCGGCGGGATTCCTCGTCCTCCAAATCCTCGTCATGGCCTTCCTGGTATAGCTTGAGAAAGCCGTCGAACTTGACCACCTGGCCAGTGGCGCGCAACTCGATCTCGCGCCCGTTCACCTTCGCCGAGACGTCGACCGTGGTGCGCTCGATTTCCGCCGACTGCATCTGGCAGGCAACGGCGCGGTTCCAAATCAATTCATAAAGCCGTGCCTGATCCTGCTCGACCCAGGAGGCGACCTCGTGCGGAGAGCGGTTGGCGTCGGTCGGGCGGATGGCTTCGTGCGCTTCCTGCGCGTTCTTCGATTTGTTGTGATAGCGGCGCGGCGCCTCGGGCACGTAGGCCGCTCCATAATTGCGGCCGATCATGCCGCGGATCGCGGTCACGGCCTCCTCCGCCATGTCGATGCCGTCGGTTCGCATATAGGTGATGAGGCCGACGGCTTCGCCGCCGACTTCGATGCCCTCATAGAGCCGCTGCGCCAGCCGCATGGTGTGAGCCGGCGAGAAGCCGAGCTTGCGGCTGGCTTCCTGTTGCAGAGTCGACGTCGTGAAAGGTGGCGGCGGATTGCGGCGGGTCGGCTTGGCCTCGATAGATGCGACCGTGAAACGCGCTTCTTCCAGATCCCGCTTGAAGGTTTCGGCTTCCGCGCCGGAGCCGATATCGAGGCGCTGGATCTTCTTGCCGTCGGCGCCGACCAGACGGGCTTCGAAGGTTTCGTTCCGCGGCGTCGCCAGCGTCGCAGCAATCGACCAATATTCGCGCGGGACGAAGCGCTCGATCTCCAGCTCGCGGTCGCAAACGAGCCGCAGGGCCACCGACTGCACGCGGCCGGCCGAGCGCGCTCCGGGCAGCTTGCGCCAGAGTACCGGCGACAACGTGAAGCCGACTAGATAATCGAGTGCGCGGCGAGCGAGATAGGCGTCGACCAGCGCCTCGTCGATTTGCCGCGGCTGACGCATTGCCTCCGTCACCGCCTGCTTGGTGATGGCGTTGAAGACCACGCGTTCAATCTTCTGATCGGTGAGCGCGCGCTTTTCCTTCAGCACCTCCAGCACGTGCCAGGAAATGGCCTCGCCTTCGCGGTCGGGGTCGGTAGCGAGGATGAGCTTGTCGGCGCCCTTAACCGCACGCGCGATATCGGCCATTCGTTTGGCGGCCTTGCTGTCGACCTCCCAGATCATGCGAAAGCCGGCCTCAGGATCGACCGAGCCGTCCTTGGCGGGGAGGTCACGGATGTGACCGAAAGAGGCGAGCACCTGGTAGCCAGGGCCAAGATATTTATTGATGGTCTTGGCCTTGGCCGGCGATTCCACGACGACGATATTCATGTAGATCCAATGACTTAGTGGGCCTATCCGAAGCCCTCGCCGGGCGCATAGGCGTCTGACGACTCGCCGGGAACATGGGTAAAGCCTCCCTGCCTGTCAAATGCGTTCGGCCCGAGGCGCTCCGCAATGCAACCTAAAGCTGTTGTCAAAGGATAAACACCCTTTTACGTTGCAGCGCCGTATTCTTGCGGTTACCCTGCCGGCGCATCCAAGAATTCAAGTGACACGCTGGCACAGATTAGAAGGTCCATGACAGCGAAGGCACCCGCAGCGACGCCAAATCGGCCCCTGCAAAGGAGAGGCGACGTCGCCAGACATGTCGCCGTAATCTCGGCCGATCTCGCTTGTCTTGCCCGCAGCCATGGCCTGGAAACGCTCGGCTACATCCTGGAGATGGCGAGACTCGAAGCGGAGAATTTGGCGCGGGCAGAGCCGCGCTGAACGGGATAATCACGGCGTCGGAATTTTGAGCCGATGCAGGAATTGCGGACTCGGATGGCCGTCGGGCCGCATGCCGAACTTCACCTGCATGTCACGAATATTGTCGCGGAGATCAAAATCCATATGGCCGATGAAGTTGTGTACCTTGTAGCCGAGATCCGCGAGCTTTTTCTGCAAAGCGATGCGTGAGGCGAGCGAGGGTTGCACCGCGTTCTCGTCGATCGGCCAGGCCGCGCGGATCGGGCTGCCGCCCCGTATCCGGTCGGCCAAATGCCCGACTGCAAGCGCGTAAACATCCGGATCGTTATAGAGCTTGATGACCTTGAAATTTTCCGTGACCAGGAAAGCCGGTCCGCCCGCGCCGGTCGGAAAGAGCAGGAATGCGTCGCCGCTTTGCGGAAACTTGCCGCCGTCGGCGCGCCGCAGGCCGCGCTTTTGCCAATCGGCAAACGAGCCGCGGCTGAGCCGGTAATCGAAATCCTTTGGCAGAAAGACTTCGAAGCCCCAGGGCAGATCCGGCTTCCAGCCTTCCTTGTGGAAGTAGTTGGCGGTCGACGCCAGCACGTCGGGCACGTCGGCCCAGATGTCGCGGCGGCGGTCGCCGTCGAAATCGATAGCGTAGTCCATGAAATTCGACGGCATGAACTGTGTTTGGCCCATCGCGCCGGCCCAGGAGCCGACCATCTTGTCGCGCGCAATATGGCCTTCCTGGAGAATCTTGAGCGCGATCAAAAGCTCGTTGCGGAAATAGGGCGCTCGATATTGTTCGTAGGCCAGCGTCGCAAGCGAGCGGATCACGTCCCAATGGTCCTTGTCGGCGCCGTAGGACGTTTCCATGCCCCAGATCGCGAGAACGAGATAGCGGTCGACGCCGAATTGCTTTTCCACCGTGCCGAAAGTGTCGTGCCACTGTTTCTCCTTGCGGAGCCCTGTCGAGATGTTGGCGGCGGAGGCGATAGAGTTCACATACGCGCCGACGGGTTTGCCGTATTCCGGTTGCCGCCGCGTCGCCGCCATGACGCGCGGGTTCGGCGTGATGCCGGCAAAGGCGCGATCGAAAGTGGCGCGGGTGATACCTTGCGCCTGGGCATCGGTCCAAAGCCGGTTGAGGAAGCTACGAAAGTCCGCATCCTGCGGCTGCGCTCGGGCGAGAGCAAGCGAAGACGCAAGCAGCAGAATAATGAAGACGCAACGCGCAATCATTCTTCCTCCTTACAATAGCGAGATCAGCCCGCCGCCGTGGCGCTCGAGGCGCCCGGCCAGCTCAAGCTCCAGCAAGACGATCCGCACGGCCGCAGGCGAACTGCCGGAAATCCGGATAATATCGTCGATGGCGGCCGGCGCCGGACCAAGCAGCGAGACGATGCGCGTGCGCTCGTCGGCATCGGGCGCGCCGCCGGGTGCGCCCGGGGCGAACGCCTCCGGTTCTTCCACCGGCCGTGCGATCTGGCCCATGATTGGCCGTAATGTCGGAATGATGTCGGCCGCATCCGTGACGACACCCGCGCCTTGCTTCAGCAATCCGTTGGCGCCTTCCGCGCGCGGATCGAGCGGGGAACCTGGCACCGCGAAGACCTCGCGACCCTGCTCGAGTGCGAGGCGCGCGGTAATCAGCGAGCCGGAGCGCTTGGCGGCCTCGACTACGACGACTGCCAGCGCCAAGCCGGAGATCAGACGGTTGCGTCGGGGAAAGTCGCGGGCGCGCGGCTCCCAGCCCATCGGCATTTCCGAAATGGCGGCACCCTGCGGCAGGATCGCTTCGAGCAAGCCGCCATGTTCCGCTGGATAGATGCAATCATGGCCGCCGGCGAGAACCGCGACGGTGCCGGTATCGAGCGCGGCCTGGTGGGCGGCAGCATCGATTCCGCGCGCCAGCCCGGAGACAATGCCGAAGCCTTCCACGCCGAGATCGCGTGCGAGCTTTGCGGCGAATTTCACCCCCGCCGCCGAGGCATTGCGCGCGCCGACAATCGCCACGAATGGCAGCGTCAGCGCCTTGATATTGCCGCGCACCGCCAGGAGCGGCGGCGCGTCGTCGATATTTTGCAGCGGCGGCGGATATTCCGGTTCGCCCAATGCAATGAGGCGGACGCCAAGCCGCTCCGCTTCCCGCATTTCGCGCTCGGCTTCGTCGCGCGGACAGATACGCGCTGGCTTTGAGGCGCCGCCGCGGCGGGCCAGATCGGGAAGTGCAGCCAGAGCCGCTCCGGCGCCGCCGCAATGATTCACAAGCGCGCGAAACGTGCGCGGGCCGACATTTTCGCTGCGAATAAGCCGCAGCCAGTCCAGGCGCTGCTCGTCGCTCAGCCTGACGCTCTCGCTTCTTTCCGAGCCGCTCACGGCCCCTCGCTTTTCCGCTGTTGGCGCTTGCGACAACCTACAAGATCGCGCGCGACACGCGAACCCGGCGGCGGCGGATAAGGTAAAGGGCTCAGGTGCCGATCTTGGCTTCGGTGCCGTTGAGGAGCCGCGCAATATTCTGCCGATGCATGATCCAGATCAGGATGGTCAGCACCAGGCACAGCAGAGCCTCCGCTGGACTCCCCATGGAATAAAGAAAGAGCGGCGTGATCGCGCTTGCGACCAGGGCGGACAGCGACGAATAGCGGCTCAACGTGGCGACGCCTGCCCAGATCGCGCAGAAGACCAGTGCCGCGGGCCAGGCGAGGGCGAACAGCACTCCGATATAAGTGGCGACGCCTTTGCCGCCCTTGAATCCAACCCAAATGGGAAAGAGATGCCCGAGGAAGGCGCCGAGGCCGGCGGCCAGCCCGCCGGCGATCGCAGCGCCAAGCCCGAAACGCTGCGCCAGCCACACCGCCACCGTGCCCTTGAGCATGTCGCCGAGCAGGGTCGCCGCCGCCAATGCCTTGTTGCCGGTGCGCAGCACGTTGGTGGCGCCGATGTTGCCCGATCCGATCGCACGGGGATCGGGGCTGCCGCTCAATTTGCTGAGCAGCAGGCCAAATGGGATCGACCCGAGCAGATAGCCGAATGCCAGAGCGGCGATCATATGCGGGTAGGGCGTGGTCGGCATGCCGCGGTTACTCAGACATATTCGTAGACCGTGCGCCCGGCGACGATGGTGCGCACCACGCGCCCCTGCATCTTGGCTTCGTCGAAAGGCGTGTTCTTGCATTTCGATTTCAGCTCGGCGGGATCGAGCACCCAAGGCATGTCGGGATCGAGCACGATCACATCGGCCGGCGAGCCGGGCCGCAGGTTCCCGCCCGGCAATTCCAGCAATTCGGCAGGCCGTGTGGACATCGCCTTCAGCAATTTCATCAGCGG
Organism: Xanthobacteraceae bacterium; assembly: GCA_035652315.1. Lineage (GTDB taxonomy): Bacteria > Pseudomonadota > Alphaproteobacteria > Rhizobiales > Xanthobacteraceae > CANKHA01. Next base: position 23,964 of record DASREA010000008.1, read on the forward strand.
CAATTCCGCGCGATGCACCAAACGCAAGCCCGCCGCCAGCATGGTTTCGATGCCGATTGCGCCGGGTTCGGCTTCGGCGAAGGGCAAGCGCTTGACCTCGACATCCTGCGGATTGTGATCGGACATGATGACGTCGATCAGGCCGTCGCCAATCGCCGCGACGAGGGCGGCGCGGTCCTCTTCGGTGCGCAGCGGCGGCGCGAGCTTCAGAAAGGTACGGTAGGGCCCGACATCGAGTTCGTTGAGCGTCAGATGATTGATGCTCGCCGAGCCTGTGACGGATAACCCGCCGTCCTTGGCGCGTCGCAACACCTCGAGCGCCTCCGCGCAGGTCAACGACGCCGCGTGGTAACGGCCGCCGGTGAGCGCCAGCAGGCGCATATCGCGTTCCAGCATGATCGTTTCCGCCGCGGTGGGGACCCCCGTAAGACCGAGACGCGCGGCGAATTCGCCTTCGTTCATCACCCCTTCGCCGACCAGATCGGGATCTTCGGTATGATGAACGATCAGCGCGTCGAAATCTGCGGCATAGGTTAGCGCGCGGCGCATCACCTGCGCATTGACCACGCTTTTGTCGCCGTCGGTGAAGGCTACCGCGCCGGCCGCCTTGAGCAGGCCGATCTCGGTCATCTCTTGTCCTTGCAGCCCCTTGGTGAGCGCCGCCATCGGATGCACATGTACGATGGCGGTATCGCGGGCGCGGCGCAGCACGAAATCGACGATTGCCGGATCGTCAATGACCGGCGAGGTGGCCGGCTGGCAGATGATGGTGGTGACGCCGCCGGCAGCCGCGGCTTGGCTTGCGGAAGCAAGCGTTTCGCGGTGGCCTGCGCCGGGCTCGCCGATGAAGGCGCGCATGTCGATCAGGCCCGGCGCCACGATACGCCCGCGGCAATCGACCACCTCGGTTCCTTCCGGCACGCCGGCGGCGCCGATGCCGCGCTTGGCGTCGCGGATGACGCCGTCGGCGATCAGCAGGTCGCCGGCGATATCGAAATCGCGCGACGGGTCCATGATCCGCGCGTTGGCGAGCAGGATCGGGCGGCGGTCGGAAAGCATCAGCGCTTGCCTCGTCCGTCGTCACGCATTCGGCAAATTCCTCGATAGCGCTTCCAGCACCGCCATGCGCACGGCGACGCCCATTTCCACCTGCTCGCGGATCAACGACTGCGCGCCGTCGGCGACCAGGCTGTCGATCTCGACGCCGCGGTTCATTGGCCCCGGATGCATGACCAACACGTCGGGCTTGGCGTAGCCTAGCTTCTTCTCGTCTAGGCCGAAGTAGTGGAAATACTCGCTGACCGACGGCACGAAGGAGCCGTTCATGCGCTCGCGCTGCAGCCGCAGCATCATCACGATGTCGGCGCCGGCGAGGCCTTCGCGCATGTCGCGCACGGCCTCGACGCCGAAGCGCTCGATGCCCGCCGGCAGCAGCGTCGACGGCGCCACCACGCGCACGCGCGCGCCGAGTGCGTTGAGCAGGATGATGTTGGAGCGCGCCACGCGCGAATGCAGGATATCGCCGCAGATGGCAACGGTGAGGCCTTCGATGCGGCCTTTGTTGCGGCGGATGGTCAGCGCGTCGAGCAGCGCCTGCGTCGGGTGTTCGTGCGAGCCGTCGCCGGCATTGATTACCGAACAATCGACCTTGCGCGCCAGAAGTTCGACCGCGCCGGAGGCGTGATGGCGCACGACGATGATGTCGGGGCGCATGGCGTTGAGCGTGATCGCGGTGTCGATCAACGTCTCGCCTTTGCGCATGGACGAAGAGGCGACCGACATGTTCATGACGTCGGCGCCGAGACGCTTGCCGGCGAGCTCGAAGGAGGCCTGGGTGCGTGTGGAGGCTTCGAAGAAGAGGTTGACCAGGGTGCGGCCGCGCAGCGCTGCGGTCTTTTTCTCGATTTGCCGGTTGAGATCGACGAATTCTTCGGAAAGCTCGAGCAGGCCGAGAATTTCCTCGCGGGAAAGCCCTTCGATACCCAGCAGATGGCGCTGGTTGAGGACGAAGGCGGACTTCGGCGCAATGTTCATTAAAGCCGTGTCTATAGGCGTTGGGCACGGCCAAGGCAAGGCAGCCGGCCCGCGCGGGGGAAAAGTGGACTGGGGCGCCGGACGGGGCGGCGAAAATCCGTGATAGCCTCCGGGAAAACGTGGTGAATCGCATGGCCACATCGCGCTTCGACACCCACGACGTATTCAATCAGGCGCCGCCGCTCGGCGATATCGACCTGTTTGACTGCGATCGCCCCCTGGCCGATGCGGTAGCGGCCAATGGCGCGGCGGCCGAATCGGACGCGTTATCGTCCTTCGGCCGGCATTGGGGCACCGCCGAGATGCGCGAGCAGGCGCGGCTCGCCGAGGAAAACCCACCGAAGCTGCACATCTTCGACGCGCGCGGTGCACGGCGCGACATCGCCGAATTTCATCCCGCCTATCATCATTTCATGAAGGAGAGCATGGCGGCGGGCTTGCACGCCATGACCTGGAACGACGACGCGACCATCGCTGCGGCGCCGGCCGAAGTAGCGCGCGCGGCGCGCTATTACATGGTGGCCCAGGTGGAGAACGGGCATATGTGCCCGGTCACCATGACCCGGGCCGCGGTGGGCGCTCTTGCCGCCGAGCCGTCGCTCGTGGGGCAACTGATGCCCAAGATCGCGGCCCGTCATTACGATCCCAGCTTCCGGCCCTGGAGCGAGAAATTCAGCATGACTCTCGGCATGGGCATGACCGAGAAGCAGGGTGGCACCGATGTGCGGGCGAATACCACCCAGGCGCTTCCCGTCGGCGACGCTTACGCCATCACCGGCCACAAGTGGTTCATGTCGGCGCCGATGTCGGATGCTTTCCTGGTGCTGGCGCAGGCGCCGGGCGGCCTCACATGCTTCTTCATGCCACGCTTTTGTCCCGATGGCAGGGTCAACGCGCTGCATTTCCAGCGCTTGAAGAATAAGCTTGGCAACCGCTCCAATGCCTCCGCGGAAGTCGAGTTCAAGGAGGCTTACGCCTTACGCCTGGGCGAGGAGGGCAGGGGCGTGCGCACCATTCTGCGCATGGTGCAATTGACGCGGCTCGATTGCGCCATTTCTTCGGCGGGGCTGATGCGCGCGGCGCTGGTGCAGGCGCTGCACAACGCACGGCATCGGACGGTGTTCGGCAAGCGGCTTGCCGAGCAGCCGATGATGCGACTGTTACTGGCCGATCTCGCCTTGGAAAGCGAAGGCGCGGTGGCGCTGGTGATGCGGCTGTGCCGCGCCTTCGATCTGTCGGCGAGCAACGAAGCCGAGGCGCAGCTCGCCCGCGCGCTGACGCCCGCGGTGAAATACTGGATCTGCAAGACCGCGCCGTCCTTCGCCTATGAAGCGATGGAGTGCCTCGGCGGCAGCGGCTATGTGGAGGACGGCATTGTCGCGCGGCTTTATCGCGAGGCGCCGGTCAACGCCATCTGGGAAGGTTCCGGCAACGTCATGTGCCTCGACGTGCTGCGCGCCATCGACCGGAACGGCGAAAGCCTGCAAACCCTGGTGAAGCAACTGCTCGCATCGGCCGAGGATTTGCAAGGTGCGGCGGCGGCGGTCGACCTCATCGCCCGAACGCTGGCCGGGAATGACGCCGAGGCGCAGGCGCGTGCCGCCGTCGAACGGCTGGCGCTGCTTGCTGCGGCAGCGGCGTTGGCGCAGAGCGCGCCGGCGGTGGCGCCGATCTTCGCGCGCACGCGGCTCGCCGGGCGGCGCGGGGCGACCTTCGGCACCAGCGATATCAGCGACAGCGAAGCGGCGATGCTGTTGGAACGGGCTTGGCCTGCCTAAAGCCGCGACAGCCGATCGAGCGCCCCCTGCAATATATAAGCGGCGGCGTGCTGATCGATCACCGCGGCGCGCTTGCGCCGGCTGGCGTCCGCGGCGATCAGGTCGCGCTCCACCGCGGCGGTGGAGAGCCGTTCGTCCCACAAGGCGATCGGCAGATTGGTCAGGCGGGCGAGATTGCGGGCGAAAGCGCGGGCCGACTGCGCGCGCGGACCTTCGCTGCCGTCCATGTTGACCGGCAGCCCGAGAACGAAGCCGACGGCGTTGCGCTCGGCGGCCAGCGAAAGCAGGCGCTTGGCATCGTCGCTGAAGGATTTGCGCGAAACGGTCTCCACGCCGGCAGCAAGCTTGCGATCAGGATCGGAGGATGCGACCCCGATGGTCTTGCTGCCGAGATCGAGGCCAATCAATACGCCGCGGCGCGGCCACAGCGTCGCGGCTTCGATGAGGGGAACGACGGCGGCGGCCATGCGGTTGCCTATCATGCCGCCGCCGGCGAACCAATCGCCTGTTGATCGCGCCGGAGCCAAGGGTATCCTTCGCCCAGCTTCCCACCGATAGGATATTTCCATGCAGATCACCTGGTACGGGCATTCCGCTTTCCGTCTCGACTTCAAAGGCCAGGCCGTGCTGATCGACCCGTTCTTCACCGGCAATCCGGCTTTCGTGTCGGATCGCGCAGCGGCGATGAAGGGCGTCGGCCATATCCTGCTCACTCACGGCCACAGCGACCATGTCGGCGACACCCTCGACATCGCCAAAAGCACCGGCGCTACGGTGACCGCAAATTACGATCTCGGCATGTGGCTTGTGGGCAAAGGGCTCGAGAAGCTCAATCCGATGAATACCGGCGGCACCGTGGATCTCGGCGCTTTCTCGGTGACGCTGGTGCGCGCCGACCATTCTTCCGGCGACATCCAGAACGGCCAGTCGGTCTATCTCGGCAATCCTTGCGGCGTCATCGTGAAAGCCGCGGGCGAACCGACGGTCTATCACATGGGCGATACCGACGTGTTCGGCGACATGGCGCTGATCAGTGAGCTGCATCAGCCCAAGGTGGCGATGGTGCCGATCGGCGACCGCTTCACCATGAGCGGCAAATCCGCGGCCTTCGCGGTCAAGCGCTTTTTCAAACTCGATGCCGTCATTCCCTGCCACTATGGCTCGTTCCCGATCATCGAGCAGAGCGCGGACAAGTTCGTCGCCGAGATGAAGGGGGCGGCGACCAAGGTCATCGTGCCGGAAAAGGGCAAGATATTTTCTGTCTAAAGCGCTTAGCCCTCCTCTGATTTCCGCGCTGCCGAGTTGCGCGCGGTCGATGTGGCTGACCAGCCAATAGCCGGCGCCGAGCGCCAGCAATGACTGTGCACACTTGCACGACGCTGTTGCTGCGCTCCGCCAGCACGAGTAACGAGCGCTTGAATTCCAGTGCAATATTAACGGTGAAGATCATGCCGAAGACCGATTGGCGCACCTGTCGTGAAGGGTCATGCCGCAATATTTTTCAACGGAACAACCTTGCGGTCCCGGTACCGGCTCGCGGCTTGAACTGAGTCTGGCATGACCGCCGTAGAGAAGAAGGACGCCCGCGCGGCCTATTGGTCCGTTGCCGGTCTTATCGAGGGCGCGCGGCTCTGCGCGCCGGTGATGCCGGGCATGGCGATCTTCGGTGCCGCCTTCGGGGCCTTGGCAGCGCAGAAGGGACTGACGCTGCTCCAAGCCATGCTGATGACGGCGTCGGTTTATGCCGGCGCGTCGCAATTCGTCGCCCTGGAAATGTGGCGCGACGCTGCGACGCTGGCCGGGGTGATTTCGCTCGGTCTCATCACCGCGACGGTCAACATGCGCTTCATTTTGATGACGGCGGCGCTGCGGCCGTGGTTCGGTCCGTTGCCCGCTTGGCAAAGCTATCCAGCGCTCTTTGTCATCACCGATCCCGGCTGGCTCATCGCCATGCATTATCATGCGAAGGGCGGACGCGACGCCTCGATCCTGGTTGGCGGCGGCCTCGCATT
>DASREA010000009.1:0-32441 GCA_035652315.1 Xanthobacteraceae bacterium
AACTCGCCACATGCCGCATCTTTCGATATCGAGTGGAGCATGCTGCCAGAGCGGCGCAGGAACGGCGTATTGGTGCCGATTCTCGGTGGGCCTTATGGAGAAGCGCTGGAAAACGGCGAGATCGAACTTCGATATGACGCCAAGGAAGGAAGCTTTTCCGCTTGGTATTCCGAACATCGGCTGCCGATCGAACCCACGCGGTACGGAGAAATCCTGCAAAAGCTCGTTGCCAGCGCGGGCGCGAAGGACGAGCCCGCCGGCCGCGAATTGCTAGCGATCGCCTCGCGTTACCCGGGGCCTCGCAACCCGACGCACGACACCGCGCCGCAATTCAAAGCGGCCCTCGCCGCCTCGGCCGGCGCCGACATCATCGAGCGTGGCATGAAGGCCTACCGGCCCAAGACCGGTGAAGCCGGGGCGCTGCTCGCGCTCCACTACCTGCTCGAACGGCAAAACTACCGCCTCGCCTACTGGCGGCTCGCCGGTACGGAAATAAATTACCGCCGTTTCTTCGACATCAATTCGCTGGCGGGATTGCGCGTCGAGCATCGCCCGACTTTCAAAGCCATTCACCAACTTGTCGCGCGCCTGATCGGCGAAGGCCGACTGCAAGGACTGCGGCTCGATCACATCGATGGCTTACTTGATCCGCACCGATATTTGCGCGACCTGTGGCGGCTTGTTCGCTCGATACTGCGCGTCAAGAATGATTCATTCTACGTGGTCATCGAAAAAATCCTCGCGCACGGCGAGCGGCTGCCCAGCTTTCCCGGGGTCGCGGGGACGACCGGCTACGAATGGCTCAACGTCATCTCGCACCTGCTATTCGACCAGGGCGGCATGGCGGTGCTGGACGCTGTGTGGCGCGAATCGAGTGGCGATCGGCGTGACTTCGGCGAGATTCTCGCCCGCTCTAAGCGGCGGGTCCTCACCTCGCTGCTCGCCAGCGAATTCATGGTCCTCGCGCGCCTAATCGCGCGCATTGCCGTCGGTCATTACAGCACACGCGACTATGCCGCCGAGCGATTACGCGAAGCTTTGGAGGAATTCATCGTCAATTTTCAGGTTTACCGCACGTATATCGCCGGCACCGCGCCCTCGACCGACGACCGCCTTCTCGTCCAAGAAGCCATCGCCCAGGCGCGCGCGGACTGGTTCGGTTCGGACTTCGATATTTTTGCATTTTTGCAGGACGCGCTGACGCTCGATTTGATAGCGCCCGGACGTAGCGGGCATAGCCGCTCCCGTGTGCGCCGATTTTCCTTCAAGGTGCAGCAACTTACCGGGCCGGCGATGGCGAAGGCGATGGAAGATACCGCTTTCTATCGCTACCACCGCCTGTTGGCCTTGAACGAAGTTGGCGGCGATCCGCGCGCGACGGCGCTGACCGTCGACCAATTTCATGCGCGAATGCAGGCGCGCCTGGAAACCACGCCGCATGGATTGACGGCGACGGCGACACACGACACCAAGCGCGGCGAGGACGCACGCACCCGCCTTCTCGCGCTTTCCGAATTGGCCGATGATTGGGGCGAAGCAGTGCGCGAATGGCGCCGCCTTAACGAGGCCTATGCCGGTTCGGCGGATAGCAACCGTGCTCCCAGCCGATCGCATGAATACATGCTTTATCAGGCGTTGCTCGGGGCCTGGCCGCTGCAAGGCGTGACGCCGGATTTCGTCGGGCGAATGCAGGCTTATGCCGTCAAGGCGGCCCGCGAAGGCAAGGAGCAGACGAGCTGGCTCGCGCCAAACGAGATCTATGAATCGGCGCTCGCAGAGTTTGTGGCGAAAATACTTTCCGCCGAAAATTCGCGTTTTGTGAAAACCTTCGATGACTTCGCGCAGCGTGCTGCCTTGCTCGGCGCGTTGAATTCCCTCACCCAGCTTGTCCTTAAAGCGACGATGCCCGGCGTGCCCGATTTCTATCAGGGCAGCGAATTTTGGGATTTTTCGCTGGTCGATCCCGACAACCGAAGGCCAGTGGATTTTACGATCCGCGAAGCGGCGCTGCGGCAGACTTCGCGCGAGCCCGATTGGGAGGCCCTCACGCGCCAATGGCGGGACGGGAATATCAAATTCGCGCTGACGCGGCATCTATTAAAGCTCCGCCGCGAACTGGAATCGCTTTTCACGTACGGCGCCTATCGCCCTCTCGACGTCAGCGGAGAGTCGCGAGACAAGCTTATCGCTTTTGCCCGCATCCATGGCCGGCGGGCCGTTATCGTGATCACGGGCCGCCTGTTCGGCAAGCCGACGCAAGGCGGACGCCACTGGCCTTCCGCTGGCGACTGGGGCGACGCGGTGATTTCCCTTGCAGGCTTCTCGGCACTTCGGCCTTTGCTTGGCATTGAGCAAATCGGCGAAGCAAAAATAGCCGCGCCGGACCAACTCTTTCCGCATTTGCCTGTTGCGCTGCTGTCCGCGGAAATCACGCCATGAATCCATCGTGGCCGCCACAATTTGCCGGCTTGGCGAGCGGGAACGGGTGACGCTCACGATGGTTTTACTTTCCTCGGATCAGGAGGACGGAAATGATCGATGCTCACGATGAACGCGTAAAGCAGCGCGCATACCAATTGTGGGAGGAGGAAGGTCGGCCAGACGGACGCGCCGAGTCGCACTGGGAAAAGGCGCGGGAACTGGTCGCCATCGAAGACAATCAGGATCTTGCGACAAGACCGGTGCCAAAGCCCGATGCGGTCGGTCCCTATGGCGAACCCATTGAGCCGATCGAGGCAGCGGAGAATGCAGGCGATTTCCCCACTCTCACCGATCAAGGCGAAGAGCGGACGTTTCCGGAACGCCGGCGGAAAGATGACTGAATTTGTGGAGCGGAGGGGACTGCAAAAGAAAGCCGCCCGGGATCTTGGGCCGGGCGGCCTCGCGGATGTCGTGCCGACTCAGGGTCGGTTCCCTCCCTCCGCAAACCCGGTAATATAATTCTCCGGCAGACGCCGCAATTGCGCGCCGCCAAAACCGGGATTTCTCAGCAAACTCCGCCTCAACTTGCGCCGTAAATGTTAACGATCTTCCACGTCGTCGGGCGGGATGGCGCGAATCATTCGCTTGGGGATCGGCTCCCGCAGCGACAGCAGGATTCCGCCGGCGATAACGCCGGCTCCGACCAACACTGCTCCGGCGGCACCGATCAGGCCGACCAGGAAGCCGCTCTGTACGCGGCCAAGCTGCGACGTGCCACGCGATACCAGCATCACGACTGACATCACCCGCCCGCGCAGCGCATCGGTGGCCACGAGCTGCGCGATCGTGTTGCGAGTGACGCTCCACATGCTATCCACGGTGCCAAGCAAAAAGGCGAGCAAGATCGAGATCCCGAACCAACGCGAAAAGGCAAAGCCGGCCCATAGCAGCGTATAAGTACTTCCCAGGATCAGGATGAGCCGCGCGTGGCGCTCTACGTGGAAGGTCACGAGCAGGATCATGCCGATCACAGCGCCCGCGCCGGTCGCGCTCAGCAGCAAGCCGAGGCCTTGCGGCCCGGTGCCAAGAATATCCGCGGCAATGATCGTCATCATAGACGAGTTATAGCCGAACAGGCCGGTGGCGATTTCCAGGCCGAGCACAACCTTCAGAAAGGGCGTTTTCCAGACGAAGACGATTCCTTCTTTCACCTCATGGCTAAGGCTCGGCCGGTCGGCCTTGCCCGTCGGCCGATAGGGCGGCAGGTGCATGAGAACCAGCGCAACCAGCATGGCGACGAAGCTCGCCGAATTGATGAGGAATGGCAGCGCATAACTGCCATAAGCCAGGGCCAAACCGGCCAATGTCGGGCCGATAAGCGTTCCGCCACGCACACCGACGGAATTCAAGGTCACCGCACTTTGCATGGCTTCACGCGGCACCAACCCCGCGAAAAGCGCTTGGCGCGCCGGCCCCGAGAAAGCCTGCAATGTGCCGGAGATAAAATTCAGGGCGTATAGATGCCAAATTTGCAGATGGCCGGTCATCGTCACGATGCCGATGAGCATCGCAACAATCAGCATCGTCGATTCGGTGAAGAACATCAGCGCACGCCGCGGCACGCGATCGGCGACCGCGCCCCCGACCAAGCCCAGCGCAATCGTCGGCACCGCCCTGAACAACCCGTTCAAACCGAGTTGAAAAGGCGACTGTGTCATATCGTAGATGATCCAACTTACCGCGGTGAGTTGAATCCAATTCCCCAACTGCGAGGTGAATTGTCCAATGAGGTAGAGGACGTAATTGCGCTCACGCAGAGCGAACAGCCCTGGCGGCAGCCGGACGCGGAAGGGATTGATCCTCATCCCGCGCCTCTCGATAGGATAATCTGGGAAAGCCCGGCAAAACTGGTAATTTCGCGCGCGGAAACGGAGCTTTCCATTTTCTTGCGGTGCAAAGCCTTCTATATCGTCACCCGCCGTTTACTGGCAAAATCATCGCTCCGTCAATGATGGCGCGGCTGCTGCCTTAAATATTTTCCAGAGAGACGAAAGAATGACATCCGAATCTATCAATCGCTTGGGCAGGTTGGACAGTTGCGCCGTATCGGACGCGCTCGACCGGCTCGGTCTTACAGGCGCGGTGCTCGGTATCCGGCCGCTGTGGTCTTGCCCGCGCGTCGTCGGCCGCTGCGTAACCGTTAAGATCAAGCCCGCCGGCCTGGACAAGCCGAAGCAGCATTTGGGTACGCCGGCGATCGCTGCCGCCGCGTCCGGCGACGTGATCGTGGTCGATAACGGTGGACGCACGGACGTGGCCGCTTGGGGCGGTTTGCTGTCCCTGGCGGCGCAGGTCAAAAAGCTTGGCGGGGTGATCGTCGATGGCGCCGCGCGCGACATTGACGAGAGCCGTGACCTGCGGTTTCCGGTTTATGCGCGTGCGGCGGTGCAGGTGACGGCGCGCGGCCGTGTGATGCAGCAATCCTTTAACGAGGAAATCGCGTGCGGAGGCGTGCAGGTCCATCCCGGCGACCTGGTCATCGCCGACGGTAGCGGTGTCGTATTCATACCGCAGGCCAGGGAATCGGAAGTTTTGGCGCAGGCCGAAGCCCTGGCCGATCGGGAAGCAAAAATGGCGCAGGCGATCCGCGACGGTCGGTCGGTAGTCGAAGTGATGGAAAGCCTCGGCTATGAATCGATGCTGAGCAAAGAAAAATAAGCGCTTCACCGCGGACGGTCATCCGCCGGCACGGCCGAGTTGACACCGCCGAGGTTTCGCGCGGAAATGTGGCGTTGCGGGAGGTGAGCGATGCGAGAGGCAGAGAATGAACTCCTGACGCGTGTCGGCCGCGGGACGCCTGCCGGCGAATTGCTGCGGCGCTACTGGCATCCGGTCTCCATCTCAGGCGACCTGACCGAAGAAAAGCCGATCAAGCGCGTTACGCTGCTCGGGGAAAAGCTCGTGGTATTTCGTATGCCACACAGGGCGGGTGAAAAGGAGACGCGCTACGGCCTTGTCGCCGAGCAATGCCGCCATCGCCTCGCCTCACTTTATTACGGCCGCGTGGAAGACGACGGAATCCGCTGCCCCTATCATGGCTGGAAATACGATCTGCAGGGCAACTGCCTGGAAACGCCACCCGAGCCACCCGACTGGGCCTACAAGAACGAAATCCGGCAGCCCGCCTATCCGGTGAAGAAGTTGTGCGGCCTGCTGTTCGCCTATCTCGGCCCGCAACCAGCGCCGCTTTTGCCGCGCTGGGATTGCCTCGTGCGCGAAGACGGCAAGCGCTGGGTGACGGTGGAGTCGATGCTTGACTGCAATTGGCTGCAGCCGATGGAAAATTCGGTCGATCCTTCGCATCTCTACTGGCTGCATGGCGCGACCGCCACGCATGGCCGCGAGCTTGGGCAATATAACGAAAGGCATGAGTTCACGCGCTTCGAATACGGCATCTACAAGCGCCGCATCACGCCGGGGAAGAAGCCGGGCGATCCGCAGCAGATCGACGAGCATCCGCTGATCTTTCCGACGATCCTGCGTCATGTATCGGTGGCTGATCGCGGTCAATTGAATAACCGTTTCCGGCACAATATGCAGATCCGCGTGCCGGTCGACGATACCCATACCCAGGTCTACCGGGTGAACTTCGTTCCATCGAACACAGACCGCACGCCGGAGGATCAGGATCCGCCTTACGAATATTCGCCGCTCAAGGACGAAAACGGCGAATTCAGGATGAATACGGTCTCCGGCCAAGACGCAATGGCTTGGGTAACCCAGGGGGCGATCACCGATCGGACCCAGGAGCATCTCGGCCACGGCGATCGCGGCATCGTTATGTTCCGCCGCCTGCTGCAGGAACAGATCGAAATCGTGCGGCAGGGCGGCGATCCGATCGGAGTCATCCGCGATCCGGCAAAGAACGGCATCATCAACATTGACGTGGTGAATGAGGTGATCGGCCTGCGCCGCCCGCCACTGGCCAATGCCGATATGCGTGCCGAGGCTTCATGAAACCAGGACAAAAGTTCGAGCTGGGCGGCAAAACTGCCTACCAACAGTGGGTCGAAAGCCAGGGAGTTCCCGTCATCCGCGATTTCTATATCGCGGATCTTCGCAAGGTCGAGCTTGCTCCTTGGCCGTGGAAAGGCGGCCGCGGTGCGATAATGAATCTCATCGGCACCGGCGACATCAATGACAGCTACCTTGTCGAAATTCCACCGAGCGGCTCACTGAAGCCGCAACGGCTGCTATTCGAAGAAACTTATTTCGTCGTCGCGGGAAGCGGCTCGACATCGGTTTGGAACGACGAAAAGAAGAAAGTCACGTTCGAATGGCAAGCGGGCAGCCTTTTTTCGCCGCCGATCAACACTTGGCGCCAGCATTTCAACGGTAGCGGCTCACAGCCGGCGCGGCTTTTTGCCGTAACCTCGGCGCCGCCGCTATTCAATCTTTTCCGCGACACAAATTTCATCGTCAATAATTCCCATGCCTTTGCCAACCGTTTCGACGGCGAGGCCGATGCGTTTTCCGGCGAAGGTGAAACGTTTCAGCGCAGAGGCCGGCATATCTGGGATACGAATTTCGTCGCCGACATTCGCAATCTCGAACTCTACGCGCTAGAGCGCCGCGGAGCCGGCGGCAAGAATATCCAGATCGCGCTCGCTGAAAACTGCATGGGGGTGCATATCTCGGAATTCCCGGTCGGCACCTACAAAAAAGCGCATCGCCACGGTCCCGGCGCCCACGTCGTCGTCGTTGGCGGCCAGGGCTACTCCCTGATGTGGCCGGAAGGCGAGCCGATCAAGCGCTTCGACTGGAAGGACGGCAGCGTGGTCGTGCCGCCCGACATGTGGTTTCACCAGCATTTCAACACTGGCAGCACGCCCGCGCGTTATCTCGCGCTTCGCGCTGGCGGCGGCAAATACGCGCGGCCTTGGGGCAATAAGGATTACACTGGCGATACCAGCATCAAGGGGGGCGGCGACCAGATCGAATACGCCGACGAAGATCCTATGATCCGCCGTATGTTCGAGGAGGAGCTGGCGAAGAACGGCGTCATCTGTCGAATGGACGCAGTCGCGGCGGCATAAGCGCACGGGGGAGGCTGCCGATGATCCGGGCAATTGCGCTGCTGATATTCATCGCCTTGGCACCCGTGGCTTTGGCGCAAAGCGCATTCGACCAGATGGCATGGGACGAAACCGTCGCCGCCGCGAGAAAAGAAGGCAAAGTCGTCCTCCTCGCGCCGCCGGAACCTACGGCGCGCAAGTTGCTGCCCGAGCTTTTTCACAAACGCTACGGGATCAATCTCGAATACATCAGCGGTCGCAGCAGCGCCACGGCGGAACGGCTGCGCGCGGAGCGAAGCGCCGGAATCTATTCCGCCGATGTTGTGATCGCCGGCATTCAGACCATGTCCAAGCGTTTTTATCAGGACAAAATGCTGGCGCCGCTTAAGCCGCTACTCGTGCTACCGGAAGTCATCGACGGCTCAAATTGGAAAAATGGAAAGCTCTGGTTCGTCGACCCCGAACAGCAGTTTGTCTTGCGGCTCTTCAATACGGTAACGCCGGTTCTCACGATCAACACGGACAAAGTCAAACCGGATGAAATGCGTTCGTCGCGCGATCTGATCAATCCGAAATGGAAAGGAAAAATTGCGTTCATGGATCCGACGGTGTCGGGCACCGGCAGCAACCACGCCGCGCAGCTCGACATGCTTTTCGGGGACGATTTCATGAAAGCTCTGCTGATCGCTCAGAAGCCGGCCATCACGCGCGATCGACATCAGCTGACCGATTGGGTCGTGCGCGGCACCTATCCTATCTCCTTTGGCGCCGAGGCCGGTGAAATTGACCGGTTGCAACGGCAAGGCTTTCCTTTGCGGGCGGTTTATGAACTTTCAGACATGCCGGGATACCTGTCGGGCGGCGATCAGCTAGCCGTCCTCGATCACGCGCCCCATCCGAACGCGACAAAGGTTTTCGCGAATTGGATCGCCACCAAAGAAGGAAGCGATGCCTATGGCCATGCCTTCAGCATGGTACCGGCGCGCGCCGATACGGATGCCGATCTTCCCAGGGAAGCGATTCCGCGGCCGGGCGTGAATTATTTCGATCCCTATGACTGGAATTTTACCGTCACCACGAAAGAACAACTTCGAAAGCGCATTAACGGCCTGATGCAGGAATGACATGATCAAGGGAAAGCCGGCCGAGATCGGCGGCAAGAGCGCGTATCACAAATGGATCGAGTCTCAAGGCATTCCGATCCTCCGCGAATTCTATATCGAAGATTTGCGGAAGGTGGAGCTTTCGCCCTGGGATTGGAAAGATGCACGCGGAGTCTATCTCAATCTGATCGGCACCGGTGACGTCAACGATGCTTATCTTTGCGAAATCGCGCCAGGCAAGAATATCAAGCCGCAAAGAGTCCTGTTCGAAGAGTTGATCTATGTCCTTGAAGGCAGCGGCTCCACATCGATCTGGAATCACAGCGACCGCAAGATAACCTTCGAATGGCAGGCTGGCAGCCTGTTTTCGCCTCCGATCAATACTTGGCGTCAGCATTTCAACGCGAGCGGCACCAAGCCTGCGCGATTTCTCGCGGTGACGTCGGCGCCTTTCGTCATCAATCTGCTGCGCAATCTCGACTTCATTCTCGACAACCCGTTCACCTTTAACGAGCGCTTCGAGGCAACACCGGAAAGCTTCTCCGGCGCCGGCGAAGCCTATATGGGCAAGCGCATGCACGTCTGGGACACGAACTTTGTTCCCGATGTGCGCAATCTGGAGCTTTTCCGCTGGGACGAGCGCGGCGCGGGTGGTAGTTCGGTGGCCATCGAGCTGGCGGAGAATTCGATGGCCGCGCACATCTCGCAATTCCCCGTCGGCACCTACAAGAAGGCGCACCGGCACGGGCCCGGCGCGCATGTCATCATCATCGGCGGCGAAGGTTATTCGCTGATGTGGCCGGAAGGAGCACCAATCCAGCGCTTCGACTGGAAGGAAGGCAGCGTTGTCGTGCCGCCCGAGCGCTGGTTTCACCAGCACTTCAACACCGGCAGCACGCCGGCGCGTTATCTGGCGCTGCGCTGGGGCAGTCAGAAGTATCCGCGGCCCTGGGTGGCAAAAGGCTTTGGGATCGACGAAAGCGTCAAGGCCGGCGGCGACCAGATCGAATATGAGGACGAGGATCCCACGATCCGGCGCATGTTCGAAGACGCTTTGGCGAAGAGCGGCGTGAAGTCGCGCATGCCGGAATTCGCCAAGGCCTAGCAGCGAATTTTGCCGGGGAGAAAACCGCGATGAATCGATTTATCGTTCTGCTGCTCTTGTTCTTCTTTGCGCCTTCAGCCATGGCGCAAAACGCCGACTGGAGGAAGACCTGGGACGACCTGCTCGCGGCGGCGCAGAAGGAAGGTAAGGTCGTCGTCGCCGGGCCGCCAAGCAAGGAAGTGCGGCAATCCCTGCCGCCCGCCTTTGAGAAGCGCTACGGCATCAAGCTCGAATATATCGCGGGGCGCAGCAGCGAGACTGCGACCAAATTGCGTGCCGAACGCCAGGCCAACGCAAACAGCATCGACGCGCTCATTGGCGGTATCCAGACCATGGCGACCATTCTCTACCGGGAAAAGATGATCGATCCGGTGCGCCCGGTGCTCGTTCTTCCCGAGGTGACCGACGGCAGCAAGTGGAAGAAGGGATCGCTCTGGTTCAGCGATCCCGATGACAAATACATTCTGCGGCTGTCGAACACCGTCTCGACGACGTTCTATTACAATACAAAGATTGTGCAGCCCGGCGAAATTAAGAGCGTCAAGGATCTGCTGGAGCCGAAATGGATGGGAAAAATCTGCCTGCAGGATCCGACCGTGCCCGGCAGCGGCAGCAACCAAGCGGCACAACTCTACATAAATTTCGGCGAGGATTTCGTCAAAAAGCTCTACATCGGGCAGAAGCCGGCGATCACCCGCGACACCCGTCAGCTCAGCGATTGGGTCAGCCGAGGCGACTATCCGATCGCGCTCGGCGCGGAAGACAAGCTGGCCGAGGATTACGGCAAGGAAGGTCTGCCGATCGCGCCGCTTGAGCTACCCGACCTGCCGCAATTGATCTCCGCAGGCTTCGGCCAGGTCGCGCTGCTCAACCAGGCACCGCATCCCAATGCGGCCAAGGTGTTCGTAAACTGGCTAGCCTCGAACGAAGGCAGCGAATTGTTTGCGCGCGCCATGAGCGTGGCGCCGACGCGCAACGATATTGACGAAAGCTTCCTGCCGCGGCGCGAAATTCCCCAACCTGGCGGCAAGTATTTCGACACTTATGATTGGGAATTCACTGTCACGACCAAGGAAAAAGTGCGGCAGCGAATGAAGGAGCTGATCGGGCATTAATTTTCCGAGTAATGGGCCTGGGGAGGCCCCGTCCCCTAGACTCCCCCGGCAAACTTTGCCATGATCGAAAATCATAAGGCATGTCGAAATTTGGCACACCGGCCATTGAACGAGCCGGGGGCCTTTCGAAGGGAGTCGGTCGATGAAACAAGCCGAAAACGAAATGTTGACTCGCGTCGGTCGCGGCACACCGGCGGGCGAGTTGCTGCGCCGTTACTGGCATCCGGTATGCGTCAGCGCCGAACTCACCGCTGAGAAGCCGATCAAGCGCTTCCGCCTGCTCGGCGAAGATCTGGTCGTTTTCCGCCTCCCGCTAAAAGCCGGAGAGACCAAGCCCCGCTACGGCGTTGTCGCCGAACGCTGCAGCCATCGCCTTGCCTCCCTTGCCTACGGCATCGTCGAGGAAGACGGCATTCGCTGTCCTTATCACGGCTGGAAATATGGCACCGACGGCACCTGCTTGGAAACGCCGCCCGAGCCGAAGGAATGGGCATACAAGAACGAAATCCGCCATACGTCGTACCCGACGCAAAAGCTCGGCGGGCTGGTTTGGACTTATATGGGCCCGCAGCCGGAGCCGCTGCTGCCCCGCTGGGATTGTCTCGCCCGCGAGGACGGCTTGCGTGTCATCTACATCGAATCGATCATGGACTGTAATTGGATGCAGCCCATGGAGAACTCCGTCGACCCTTCGCATCTTTACTGGCTTCATGGCTACCGCTACGGCTCCGGACATCTTGTCGATCCGAAGGAACAACAGGCGCGGCGCGAAGCGCAGTATGAAGAGAAGCACGAATTCATCCCCTTCGAATACGGCATCATGAAGCGACGCATCACGCCGCGCGGCATCGATGAGCATCCGCTGCTCTTCCCCACCACCTTGCGGCACGTCTCCAATGAGCGTGACGGTATCCGCAAGAGTGGATACCGGCACAATGTGCAAATCCGCGTGCCGCTCGACGATACGCATACGCGCGTCTACCGCGTGAATTTCATCCCGACCGACTCCGACCGCAGCCCTGCCGACGAGGACTGTGCCTACGAGCTGCGCCCGCTCAAGTTCCAGGAAGGCGAGACATCGTTTCCGATGGATCTGCCGATGACCAAATACGATACCAGCATCGTCGGCGCGCAGGATTCGATGGCTTGGGAGACCCAAGGATCGATCACCGACCGCACCCAAGAGCATCTCGGCCACGCCGACCGGGGCATTGTCATGTTCCGTAAGATGCTGCGCGAGCAGATCGAGGTCGTGCAAAGGGGCGGCGATCCCATCGGCGTCATCCGCGATCCGGCAAAGAACAAGATCATCGAAATTCCCGTCATCAACGAGCGGATCGGATTGGTCCGCCAGGCCGCAGAGTGAGTACGACATTGAGAATCGGAGTCGCCGGGCTCGGGGCGGCTTCGAAACAAATCCTGCCGCATATCGACCGCGTCCCCGGCATGCGTCTTGCGGCAGGGGCGGACACGCGGCCTGATGCGGTCGAGGAATTCAAGAAGAAGTATGCCCGCAAGGCTTTCAACAGCGTCGAAGCCATGTATGACAGCGGCGAGATCGACGCTGTTTGGATCGCGACGCCCAATGTCAGCCACGCGGAGCACACGATTGCCGCGGCGAAGCGCGGCATTCATGTCATCGTGGAGAAGCCCACGGCAGTGACACTGGAAGAAGTCGATCGCATGATCGAGGCGGCCGACACGAACCGCGTCAAGCTGGTACAGGGCCACTCGAAAGTTTATGGGCCCGCCATCCAAAAAATCCGGCAAATTGTGGCCAGCGGCCGGCTCGGCAAAATCATCCAGATCAACAGCTGGAACTCCAACGACTGGTTGCAGCGCCCTCGCCTCGCCTCCGAGGTCGATACCAGCGTCGGCGGCGGCATCGTCTTTCGCCAGGGCCCGCATATGATCGACATCATCCGCTACATCGGCGGCGGCATGGTGAAGAGCGTGCGGGCCATCACTGGGCGCAACGACAAGAATTTCAATACCGAAGGCGACTTCACGGCTTTCCTGGAATTCGAAAACGGCTGCGCCGCCACCGGCGTCTTTAACGGCTACGGCTTTTTCGACATCGCCGAGCTGACCTGGGGCATCGGCGAAGGCGGCAAACGGCTGCCGGAGGACAGTTTCGGCCAGCATGTGCCCGGCCAACGGCTCAAAGGCGCCGTCGATATGGAATACAAATACGCCCATCCGCGGACGACCGAGGAACGGGCGACTCGGGAACGCTCGACCCAGTCCTTTTTCGGCATCACGATCGTCGCTTGCGAGCACGGCATCATCCGGCAGTCGCCGAACGGCCTCTTCGTCTATACCGAGGACGGCAAGGAGGAGATTTCCTGCGCCAAGGACGAGGGCCGCGCCGCCGAGCTCAAATCGCTGCAAAAAGCGATCGAGGAAAACCGGCCGCCGTTCCTGGACGGTCGCTGGGGCAAAGCCACGCTCGAGGTCTGCCTGGCCATGCTGCAATCCTCGAAGGAGCGGCGCGAACTGACGCTGCGACATCAGGTCCCCAGCGTTGACCTGAAGGAATTGGTGGAGGCGTGACATGGCGGAATTGACCGGATTTCTCGCGATGTCCCATGGGCCTCAGCTCATGGTGAAACCGGATCAGTGGAACGTGCTGCATAACGACCGCAACAAGAATCTGCAGCTGCGCCCGGAACTGGAAAAGGAAACGATCGAAGACAAATGGGCCAAGTTCAACCGCTGCATGAAAGCGATCGAGGCCCTACGCCACAAAGTCGAAGATTGGAAACCCGACGTGCTGGTCATGGTGGCCGACGACCAGCATGAGAACATCCTCGACGACGCCAATCCGCCATTTACCGTTTATATCGGCGGCGACTTCGAGGCGAGCACCAGCCTGAACTATTTCAAGGAGCCGAGGAGCGCGAACCGTACCAAGTACAAGGCGGACAGCGAGCTGGCACAGGGCATTCTCGAAAGGCTAATGGAATCCGGATTCGATCCTGCCTATTCGCGGGAATTGCGTTTCGATGGCGGCATGGGCCATGCCTTCGCCCGGGTGCTCAAATTCCTCACGCCGAACGCGGAAATTCCGGTCGTGCCGATCATGGTGAATACCTATTTTCCGCCGGCTCCAACAGCGAAACGCTGCATCGAATTCGGCCAAGCGCTCGCTTCCGTCATCCGCCACGCGCCACAGAACGCCAAGGTCGTGGTCGTTGCCTCCGGCGGACTTAGCCATACGGTCATCGACGAGGCGCTGGACAATGATGTGCTTGACGCCATCACCAAGAACGACATGGCTCGCCTGGCAAAGGTGCCGAATTCAATCTTGATGGCTGGCACCTCCGAGATCCGCAATTGGTTCGCCGTGGCCGCCGCCGCCGACAGGCGGGGCACCGTGGTCGATTACGTTCCCGCCTATCGCACGCCGACGGGCGTGGGCTGCGGGATGGGATTTGCCTATTGGAACGGCTCAGCAAAGTAAAAGTAGTGGTGGGTGGTGCAAGAGCTTCGGGAACGAGTAGCCAAGGCTTGTCGCGTACTCGGCAAGCTTGAACTGACAAAGGCTGCGACCGGGCACATCAGTGCCCGTGTTCCCGGCACTGAAACTCTTTTGATCCGTGCACGTGGTGAAGGCGAATCCGGCGTCCGCTACACCGCGCCCGACGACGTCATTCCGGTCGATTTTAGCGGCAAGAAGCTCGCCGGCCGTGGCGACCTCGAAGCCCCGCAGGAAGTCTTTATCCATACTTGGCTCTACCGCACCCGCCCCGATGTGGCGGCCGTCGTCCATGCGCATCCAAAGACCGTGGTGCTATTCACGATCTGCAACAAGCCGCTGCTGCCCATTTACGGCGCCTACGATCCGACGAGCGTCAAGCTGCTGCTAGAAGGCATCCCGCTCTATCCGCGCAGCATCACCGTCTCCAACGACAAACTCGGCGAGGAATTTGCCAGCACGATGAAGGGCCATGCCTGCTGCCTGATGCGCGGCCATGGCATCACCACCTGCGGACCATCCGTCGAAGAAGCCACGCTAACGGCGATCAAACTGAATGAACTGGCGGACATGAATTACCGCGCGCATCTGCTCGGCGATCCACAACCAATTCCGGACGAAGACATCGCGCACTTCAAGTCCGGCTCGAAGGGCAAGGGCAAGCATAGTAACGCGCTGTGGCGCTACTACTGCAGCCTGGTAGGGGAGGAAGGATGATCAAGGGTCAGAAGATCGAGCTGAAGGTCAACAGCTATCACCGATGGGTCGAGGCGCAGAACCTCCCCGTCATCAAGGAATATTATATTCAGGACCTGAAATCCGTTCCTGTGGCCGATTGGGCTTTGAAGGGCGCGAAGGGCGCGATCCTCAATCTGATCGGCACAGCCGATTCAAACGACGCCTATATTCTCGAAATCCCGCCGGGCGGCAGCGTCAAACCGCAGCGCATGCTCTTCGAAGAATTCTATCTCGTGCTCGACGGCAACGGCTCGACCGCGGTTTGGAATCGCGAGAACAAGAAGGTGAATTTTGAGTGGAGTGAAGGAAGTCTGTTCTCCCCTCCCCTTAACACCTGGCGCCAGCATTTCAACGCCAGTGGCGACAAGCCGGCGCGCTTCCTCGTGGTGACGTCGGCGCCCGTTCTGTTCAACCTCTTCCGCAATGAGAAATTCCTGTTCGGTACGGATTTCGACTTCAACGATCGTTTTGACGAGGAGCCGGACAGCTTTTCCGGTACCGGTGTTTCATATCCGGTCGGCGCGACGACGGTATGGGACACCAATTTCGTTCCCGATGTGCGCACCATCGAGCTGTTTCGCCGCAACAACCGCGGCGCCGGGGGCAGCTTTATCGGCCTGGAAATGTCCGAGAACTTGATGACCGCGCATATCTCGGAATTTCCGGTCGGCACGTACAAGAAAGCGCATCGGCATGGCGCCGGCGCTCACGTGGTCATCATCGGCGGTGAGGGATATTCGCTGATGTGGCCGCAGGGCGAGCCGATCAAGGTATTTCCCTGGAAATACGGCAGCGTAGTCGTGCCTCCCGAGATGTGGTTCCATCAGCATTTCAACACCGGCGCGACCCCCGCCCGCTATCTTGCGATCCGCTGGGGAGCGCGCAAATTCGCGCGCGCCGTGGGCTACGACGGCGGCGGCACGGACGTCAGCCTCAAAGACGGCGGCAACCAAATCGAATACGCGGATGAGGATCCGAAGATCAGGGAAATGTTTGAGGCCGAGCTCGCGAAGAAGGGCGTCAAGAGCAGAATGGACGACGTGCTGAAGCTGGCGTCGTGAGCAGAATGCAAGCGGCACCGAGGCAGCAATGATAAAAGGCCAAAAGGTCGAGATCGGGGGGAAGACCGCTTACCAGCAATGGAGCGAGTCGCAGGGGATTCCTATTATCAAGGAATTCTACATAGAAGACCTGCGCGCCGTGAAACTCGCGCCCTGGAATTGGAAAGGCGGCAACGGCGCGATACTCAACCTAATCGGCACCGGCAGTGCCAACGACGCCTATCTGCTGGAAATTCCGCCCGGGCAGAGCATCAAGCCGCAGCGGCTGCTGTTCGAGGAGATGATTTTCGTCCTCGAAGGCAGCGGCTCGACAGCGATTTGGAACGACGAAAACAGGAAAATCACCTTCGAGTGGCAAGCCGGAAGTTTGTTTTCGCCGCCCCTCAACACAACGCGGCAGCATTTCAACGCAAGCGGCTCGAAGCCAGCCCGCCTGCTTGCGGTGACATCGGCCCCGGTACTCATCAACCTGTTCCGCAATCTCGATTTCGTCCTCAACAATCCCTTCCCGTTCAAGGACCGCTTCGACGCCGATCCGGAAAGCTTTTCGGGCAAGGGCGAGAGCTACAAGGTCAAGGCGACGACGGTTTGGGATACGAATTTCATCCCCGACGTCCGCAAGATCGAGCTCTACCGCCGCAACAATCGCGGCGCCGGCGGCAGCTTCCTCGGTATCGAACTGTCGGAAAATTCGTTGACGGCACACATCTCCGAGTTTCCCGTCGGCACCTACAAGAAAGCCCACCGCCACGGCCCGGGTGCGCATGTCGTCATCATCGGCGGCGAAGGTTATTCGCTGATGTGGCCGGAGGGTTCGGAACCGCGGCGCTTCGACTGGCGCGACGGCAGCGTCGTGGTGCCGCCGGAAAACTGGTTTCATCAGCATTTCAATATCGGGGCCACGCCGGCGCGATATCTTGCGTTGCGCTGGGGGAGCCGCAAATATCCGCGGCCGATGGGGCAGAGGAGCTACGGCACCGATCGCAGCGTCAAAGAGGGTGGATCGCAAATCGAATATGCGGATGAAGATCCGACGATCCGCGAGACGTTCGAGAGGGAATTGGCCAAACATGGGGTGAAGAGCCGCATGGACGATGTGCTCGCGCTCGCATAGTAGAAATTTCAACTGGGGAGCAGTATTTTATGATCATCGATGTCCACGCCCACGTTTCCGCGCCGCCGGAACTGTATGCTTATCAGGCCAATCTACTCGCCAGCCGCGGTGGCCAGCGCAAGCAGGTGCTCAAACTCGACGACGAGAAGATCGAAAAAGGGCTGAAGAAGCATCTGGACTTTCTCGCGGAAGCCAAGACCGACATGCAGCTTCTATCGCCGCGGCCCTACACTCAGATGCATCATGAGAAGCCGGAAAAGATCGTCGCGTGGTACATCGAAAGTTGCAACGATCTGATTCACCGGCAGTGCCAGTTGCATCCCAATACATTCAAGGGCGTCTGCGGCTTGCCACAATCGCCGGGCGGCGACATCAAGCAGGTCATCCCGGAGCTGGAGCGCTGCGTTAAGGAGCTCGGCTTTGTCGGTTGCCTGATCAATCCCGATCCGGGCGCCCGCGGCGACGACACCACCCCGGCCATGGGAGAGGAATATTGGTATCCACTCTACGAGAAGCTTGTGGAGCTGGACGTGCCGGCCATGATCCATTCCTCAACCTGCCTCTCCTGCCGTCTGAATTACACCCTGCATTTCATCAATGAAGAAAGCATCGCCGTCGTTTCTTTGTTGAATTCAAGGGTGTTCGAGGATTTCCCCAAGCTTAAGATCGTGGTCGCGCACGGAGGCGGTGCGATCCCTTATCAAATGGGCAGGTTCATGGCCGGGCGGTATACTAGCCGCCGCGATATCGGACGTAAGGCCGTATCGGAAGATCGCTACTTCGAGAACGTCGCGAAGAAACTTTATTACGACACGTGCCTCTACACCGCCGAAGCTTTGGAATTGCTGTTTAAGGTCATCGGGCCGGCAAATTGCTGTTTCGGCACCGAAAGCCCTGGGGCTGGTTCTTCGATCAATCCGAAGACCAACCGCGCCATGGACGATCTGAAGCCAATTATTGAGGGCTTTGATTGGCTTAGTAGCAACGACAAGAAAAGCATCTTCGAAACGAACGCTAAGAAGCTTTATAAGATATAATAAAGCAAGCGAATAAGGCGGAAAGCGCCACTTGCAGGGAGGGATTTAGGCCAGTGAACGATGCGCTTTTGGTATTTTCCGATGTCGTGAAGCGCTACGGAAGCACCCCTGTGGTCAAGGGGATCAGTTTTACCGTCGCCCCTGGAGAATTCTTCACCCTGCTCGGTCCCTCGGGCTGCGGCAAGACGACGACGTTGCGGCTGCTGGCCGGGCTGGAGACGCCGGACGAAGGCGAAATTTCTCTGAAGGGCCGGTGCCTGGCGGCGCCGGCGCGGGGTGTGTTCGTGCCGATCGACAAGCGCAATATGGGAATGGTGTTCCAGTCCTATGCGATTTGGCCGCACCTCACCGTCTTCGAGAACGTCGCCTTTCCGCTGCGCGTGCGGCGCGAACCCAAAGCAACCATCCAAAAACGGGTGATGGAAGCCCTGGAGGTCGTCGGCCTCGGCGGTTACGAAGATCGCGGCTCCACCGAACTGTCGGGCGGACAGCAGCAGCGCGTCGCTCTGGCGCGCGCCATTGTTTATACCCCCGATCTGCTTCTGCTGGATGAGCCGTTGTCGAATCTGGACGTCAAGCTGCGCGAGCAGATGCGCGCGGAGCTGCAGTCGCTGCACAGACGACTCAATCTCGCCGTGGTCTACGTCACCCACGACCAGTCGGAGGCGCTGGCGCTTTCCGATCGCATCGCGGTGGTCAATCAGGGGTTGCTCGAGCAGGTCGGCGCGCCGGCGGAAGTCTATGAACATCCGCGCACGCGGTTTGTCGGCGATTTCCTCGGACGCACCATCATCGTCAAGGGAACGCTGCAAAAGGACGCCGGCCGCGATTGGGTTGATGTCGGCGGTAACGGCCGGGTCGCCGTGCAAGTCAACGGTGGTTGCAGCGCGGGCCAGGCGGTGCGCCTGCTCTCGCGTCCGGAAGACATTTCCTTGCTGCCGAAAGGAATGACGGAACCGAACCAGATCACCGCGAAGATCGAGCACGTCGCCTATATGGGCGATCATCTCGAATACACCGTGCTCACCGCCGGACGCACGCTGGTACTTCCCGCCGCCAAGAAGAATTCCTTTGCCGTCGGCGAAGAAGTCCGACTTGCCTTCGATCCCGACCGCGTGACGGCGCTTCCGCAATGAGCACGATCACGGCGCCTCCCATTACCGGCTTTTGGCCGAAGCTGCGCGGCCATCGGGTCGCCGAGCTGCTGATGCTGCTCTTCTTCGCCATCGTCATGGCGGTGCCGGTACTGTTCCTGCTGGTCGGCAGCTTCAATACCTCCGCGCCCGGCGAGCCGGCACATTATGCGCTCGACAACTGGGTGCGGGCCTTTTCCGATCCGCAGACGCTAAGCGCCCTGTGGATGAGTTTCCTCATCTCGATCGTTCGGCTTATTCCCGCGCTTGCGCTTTCGGTCATGGTCGCCTGGCTCATCGCCCGCACCGACATGCCGGCCGGCGGACTGGTCGAGTTTCTCTGCTGGTTCGCCTATTTCGTGCCGGACTTCCCGCTCAGCCTGGCGTGGATCCTTCTGCTCGATCCGCACTTCGGCTTTCTCAATACGCTGGCGAAATCGCTGCCCTTCATCGATGGACCCGTTTTCAATTGCTACAGCTTCTGGGGCATCGTCTGGGTGCACATCGGCGGCCGCGGCATGTGGCTCAACGTGATGCTGCTCACGCCGGTGTTCCGCCGGCTCGGCGCCACGCTCGAGGAGGCGGCGCGGGTCTCAGGCGCAAATACCTTCGCCACACTTATGCGCATCACCTTCCCCGTGTTGTCGCCGATGATTATCGCGATCGCCGTCCTGAGCTTCATCAAGGGAATGGAGTCCTTCAATACCGAACTTCTGCTTGGCCTTCCCGCCCATATCTATGTCTACGGCACGCGAATCTACGACTACCTCCAGCAAGAGCCGCCCGCGTATGGCCAAGCAACCGCGCTCGGCTCCGTCTTCCTGCTTATCCTGGCGGTGCTCGCTTTCTTCTATCGCCGTTATCTGCAGGGAAAGAAAAAATTCACCGTCGTCACCGGCCAGGGTTACTCGACGTTGCGGGTCAAGCTTGGAAAATGGCGCTACGTCGCGCTGGGCAGCTTCCTGGCCTGGTTCGGTATCACTATGGTGCTGCCGCTCACCTTCCTCGTCATCGGTTCCTTCATGCGGCGCTACGGCTTCTTCCACATCAACGCGCCGTTCACGCTCGACCATTGGCACAACCTGTTTGGCGATCCGCTCTTCCTCGATTCGCTGAAGAATAGTCTGATCATCGCCAGCCTGACGGCCGTCATGGGCGTGGTGCTGTATTCGATAGTCGGCTATCTGCTCGCCTCGCGCCGTCTGGCAATGCCGGCGATGCTTGAATTCTTCTGCTGGTTGCCCTGGGTGATCCCGGGAATTCTCATGAGTCTCGGCCTGCTCTGGGTTTTCTTATCCACGCCGTTGCGCGGCATCCTCTATGGCTCCGTGTTTGGCATTGCCGTGGCGCTCACGATCCACGACAGCCCTGTGAGCTCGCAGGCCTTCAAGGCGGCGTTCATGCAGCTCGGCTCCGATCTCGAAGAGGCCGCCCGCGTTACCGGCGCATCGTGGGCTTACACCTACCGGCGGATTCTTCTGCCTTTGGTCGGCCCGGTCGCGGCGACCGTGTCCCTGCTGAATTTCGGTAATTCGCTCCATTCGATCAGCACCCCGGTGCTGCTCTACAGCGGCCAGTCGCGGCCGCTCTCGATCTTGTTGCTGGAATATAGTTTCACCGGGGAAATCGAGCGCGCCGCGGCGCTGGGATTGCTGATCACAGTGATCATGTGCGTGATGATGTTGATGGGCCGGGCGTTCGGCCTGAGGCTCACGTCGCCTCAGCGACAAGAGGCACGGCCGCAAGAATGAACGCCCATCCGGGTGATCGCCGTTCGCATAGCGGTCCGAGACCGCTCCCGGCGGCAAAGAGACGAGGTTGATCATGAAGAATGCCATCGTTCTGGCGCTGGTGCTTTACGCTTCCTGTGCGGCCGCGCAGACCGCGGCGCCGGCCGACTGGCAAAAGCAGTGGGACCAGTGGCTTGCTGCGGCGAAACAAGAGGGCAAAGTTACGATCATGGCGCCTCCTGACACGGAGGTGCGCAATGCATTGCCGCCTGCCTTTGAGAAAAAATACGGCATCACGGTTGAATATATCGGTGGCCGCAGCAGCGAGACGGCCGCGCGGCTCCGTTCCGAGCGCCAAGCCGGCCTCTATACCGTGGACGCGACACTGTCCGGAATTCAGACCATGGCGACGATTTTCTATCGGGAGAAGATGATCGATCCTTTGGATAAGATCCTCATCCGGCCGGATGTGGTGGACGGTTCGCATTGGATGGGCGGCAAGCTCTGGTACATGGACCCCGATCAGAAATACATACTTCGCCTGTTCAATACCCGTGGCGTGCTTTTTTACATCCAAACGGATCAAATAAAGCCTAGCGAAATTCAATCCTCGACGGATCTTTTGAATCCGAAATGGAAAGGGAAAATCGCTACGCATGATCCAACGGTTCCGGGCACGGGCAGCAACGACGCGGCACGTCTTTATGCGGCGTTGGGTGAGGAATTCGCCAAAGGGCTCTATGTCGGCCAAAAGCCGGTCATCGGCCGCAATCGCCGTGAGCTGACCGATTGGCTTGCACATGGCACTTACCCGATTGTCTTCGGCGCCGAAGACAATGCCGTGGAGCGCCTGCGCAAGGACGGCTTCCACATCCTGCCGGTCTATGAATTGAAGGATCTTGCGGGCTCACTTTCTGCCGGCATCGGGGAGCTTGCGGTTTTCAATCACGCACCGCACCCGAATGCAGCCAAGATTTTCGCTAACTGGATCGCTTCCAAGGAAGGCCTGGAAATCTTCGCCCGGGCACGCGGCGAGGTGCCGACGCGTACCGACATCGACGCCAGCCAATACCTGCCCGCCGAATACATTCCGAAGCCGGGCGTCAAATATTTCGACACTTACGATTGGACCTTTACGGTCACAACGAAGGAGAAAATTCGTGCACGGATGAAAGAGCTGCTGCACGGCTAGAAGTGATGGTGGGTGGAGGGCGTGTGATGCACATGACGGGAAGAGTTCTCGCCGTCGCTTTGCTGTTCTGGGCATCAGCCGTTTCCGCGCAGACAGACGGGAAAGGCGGTTGGGATCAACTTGTGGCGGCCGCGCAAAAGGAGGGCACGGTCGTAGTTCTCGGCCCGCCGGATAACAAGGTGCGCAAGGATGTTCCGGAGGCGTTCAAGAAGCGGTTCGGCATCACCATCGAGTATATCGGCGGGCGCAGCACCGAAGCGGCCTCAAAGCTGCGGACCGAACGCAGCGCTGGGCTCTACACAGCGGACGTCCTTTTCGCCGGCAGCGACAGCATGGCCGGCGTTTATTACCCCGAAAAAATGCTGGCTCCATTGAAGCCAGAACTTGTCCTCCCGCAGGTTGTGGATTCGACGAAATGGACCCATGGCGGACTATGGTTCGCGGATCCCGAAAAGGCCTATGTGCTTCGGCTGTTCAATACCGCAGGGCCATCGCTTTATATCAACACGGACAGCGTAAAGCCCGGCGATCTGAAATCCGCCCAGGACCTGCTCGACCCCAAGTGGAAAGGTAAAATTTCCGCGCACGATCCCACCGTGGCGGGCCGCGGCGTCGGACAGGCGACCCGCTTCTATCTGGAGTTTGGCGAGGATTTTTTGCGCAAACTCTATGTCGACCAGAAGCCGATGATCGTGCGTGACCGGCGCCAGCTTACGGACTGGCTGGCGCGCGGCACCTACCCGATTTCGCTCGATGGCGAACAGGATGATTTGGAACGTCTGCGCAAGCAAGGATTGCCGATCCAGGCGGTTTATCAATTGGGCGACATGGGCGGAACGGTGTCTTCGGGCATCGGGCAAATGGGATTGGTCGATCACGCACCGCACCCGAACGCGGCTAAAGTCTTCGTCAACTGGATGGCCTCGAAAGAAGGCCTTGAGGTTTTCTCTCGCGCGCGCGGCGAGGCGCCTACGCGTAACGACATCGATGCCACCGCCTACTTGCCTGCTGAGTTCGTGCCCAAACCTGGCGTTAAATATTATGACGTGCACGATTGGACGACGGCTGTCGCCGCTCGGAAAAAAGTCATGGGCATTATGCGCAAGCTGCTGAAGGAAAAATAAGGTCGAAGGAGAGATCAATGCCCGACAAGAAGAAGATCCGAGTCTTTTACCGCGCGCCGTCGCATATTCCGGTTTGGAAAATTATGGAGGAAGCCGGCTTCCTCGATAAGCACGGCGTCGAGATTTCGCTGGAGTCACTAGAAGACAAGCGCAGCCGCGCCACCGAAGGTCTGCTCAGCGGCGATCTCGACGTCGTTTCGGGCAATCACCACAGTCTTTACGCGCGGCGGGCGCTACATGGCGAGCCGTTCGTGCACATCGCGCAGGTCCAAAACCAGTGGAACCAGCATTGGATGGTGGCGCGCGACGGCATCAATACAGTTGCCGACCTCGCCGGAAAACGCGTCTGTATCAATAAGTTAAGCGGGCATCCCGGGCTCAATCTTTGGCTCTATCTGCGCCAAAACGGCCTTGAGGACGGCAAGAACGTGCAGCTCGTCGATGGCGATCGCAAGTCGATCGAACGGGTGCGGCATGTCATGGCCGGCGCATTCGACGCGACCTTCATCGGTGCCGTCGATCGGATGCGCGCGGAACAGCTCGGCGCGCGCGTCATCGATCTTCCCACGTTTCCGATGATCGAAGGCGTGACGCTGACCACTACGACGACCTATGTCAACAGCCATCCCGATGAAGTGTCACGCCTGTTGCGGGCGCTGGTGGACGGCATTCATTACTTCAAGACCAATCGGCAGGGGACAATCGACATTATCAACCGGACTTGCCGGAGATTGCTGCGGCTGCAGTCGGATCAGGAGCTCGACACTCTCTACGGCGAGCAGTCCGCGCTGTTCCAACGCAAGCCATATCCGACACCGCAGGCGATCGAGAACGTGTTTCAGCTTGGCGTCAAGGACACGCCGGAAGTGGCTGGCTTCAATCCACTGGTGATGTGGGATTTGCATCATCTGCGTGCGATCGATGACAGCGGCTATATCGACAAGTTGTACCAATAGCGGCGGCGTAATTTGCTGCCGTGGCAACCAGACAGAGGAAACGCGATGAGAAAAACGATCATTGCACTTGCAGCATTGCTGGCGGCGCCATGCGCTCTGGCGCAATCCGCCGACACACAAAAGAAGTGGGACCAGACCGTCGCTGCGGCGAAGGCCGAAGGCAAAGTCGTGGTCGCCGGATCGCCCGATCCGGTGATGCGCAAAGAAATCATTCCGGCATTCGAGAAGCGTTTCGGAATCCCCATTGAGTTCATCGCCGGCCATTCGAGCGCGATTACCGGCCGCGCGCGTACCGAACGGGCTTCGGGCATCTACAGCATCGACGTGTATCTGGCCGGCCCGGACACCGCCTACAATGCGCTGTACAAGGGCGGCATGCTCGATCCGCTGGCGCCGGAGCTGATTACTGCGGAAGTCACCGATCCGTCGAAATGGAAGATGGGCAAGCCATGGTTCGTCGACGACGATCAGAAATACGTGATGCGGCTCTTCAACAGTGTCGATAGTTGGCTGTTCATCAATACTGATTATGTGAAGCCTGAGGAGCTGAAATCCGCCAAGGATTTGCTAAATCCGAAGTGGAAAGGGAAGATTTCGACAGAGGACCCGTCCAGCAACAAGGGCGCGGGCGGCGCGTTCTCCGCGCTCTATTATGATCAGCTTGGGGCGGACTTTGCCAAGAAGCTCTATGTGGATCAAAAGCCGACGATCAGCGGTGACCGCCGCCAACTCACCGATTGGTTGGCACGCGGCATCAATCCTATTTGCCTTACGTGCCGCGCCGATGACGTCGACGCCTTGCGTAAAGAAGGCTTCCACATTGAGGAAGTCTATCATCTCGACGGATTGAAGGATCGTCTCAGCGCCTCGCCGTTTGAAATGGAGCTGGCGAACAAGGCACCGCATCCCAATGCGGCACGCGTCTTCGTCAACTGGATGGCGGGCAAGGAAGCCTTGACCCTCTACTCGCGCGCCGCGCAGGCGGCGACGGTCCGCACCGATGTGGATGAGTCGTTCCTCGATCCGCGGGTCGTGCCGAAAAAAGGCGGGGCGTATTTCGATGACGGCCTGCCTAGCTGGCGCGGCGGACCGAAGCCGGCAATCAACGCCAAAATCGGTGAAATGCTCGGCAAGTGAAGAAAAAGAACGGCGGAACTGAGCGAAGGTCAATGAACCAATGGGCTGCGGCCAGCTTCGCCGGGCGATTCGGCGGGGCCAGCAGGCTTGAAGCCCGCTGGCCCCCTCGCATGAGATGGCTGCTGCCGCTGCTAGCTGCGTTCTTGCTTTCCTCGCCGGGCGCCGCGCAGAACGCCAATCCGAAGCCATGGGACGACGTCGTCGCCGCGGCAAAGCAGGAAGGTAACGTCGTGGTGATCGGCTCGCCCGATCCTGTGATGCGCAACAATATCATCCCGGCTTTCACGGCGCGCTACGGAATCAAGGTCACTTACATTGCCGGGGGCTCGGGCGAGCTGGTCGGAAAAATCCGCGTCGAGCGCTCCAGCGGGCTTTATTCCGTCGATGTCTTCATGGCCGGCAACAACACCACCGTGAATGTCCTCCTGCCGCAAAAAATGCTGCAGCCGCTGCGTCCACTCATGGTCGCGCCGGACGTGATCGATCCCGCGAAATGGAAATCGGGCAAGCTGCGCTTCATCGATCCCGAGCAAAGGTACATCCTGCAACTCTTCAGTACCGTCTCCGACGAGCTTTTTCTCAACACCGATTACGTGAAAGCGGATGAGTTGCGCTCGATCCGCGACTTGCTGAACCCGCGCTGGCGCGGAAAGATATCGGCCGAAGACCCCACGATCAGCGGTAGCGGCGGAAATCTCGCCGGCCGACTCTACGCCGACCTCGGTCCTGATTTCGTCAAGGCTTTCTATGTCGACCAGGCGCCGCTGATAAGCCGTGATCGCCGCCTGATCAGCGACTCGCTGGCGCGCGGCACGCAACCCATTTGCCTGACGTGCCGCAATGATGACGTGCGCGAGCTGATCAAATCAGGCTTCAAGATCATCGATGTATTTGAGCTCGAGGGAATATCTCCGCGGCTGCGGCCGGGACAATTCCTGCTTAGTGTCGCCGACCGGCCGCCGCATCCCGACGCCGCCCAGGTCTTCGTCAACTGGATCGCCAGCAAGGAGGCCCTCGAAATCTATTCGCACGTCTATGGCGAGGTGAGCTTGCGCACAGATGTCGATGAATCCTTCCTCGATCCGCGCATGATCCCGAAGCCGGGCGTGCACTACAAGGACGATGGCGACTTCGCCTGGATCGCCTCGGGCCGGCAGGAGAATTCCAGGAAGGCGCGCGATCTGCTGCTGCCGCTCCTGAAGGCGCAATGAGCGCGCCGGATGGACCATGTTTCACAAGGGGAGAGAAGAGAAAATGGCCAAGAAAATTCGCATCTATTATCGCGCGCCTTCGCACGTGCCTCTATGGAAAGTCATGGAGGAAGCTGGCTTCCTCGCCAAGCATGGCCTGGAGATGGAATTCGGCTCGATGGAAGACAAACGCGCGCGCGCGACCGAGGGGCTGCTATCGGGCGATCTCGATATCGTGTCCGGCAATCACCATAGCCTTTATGCGCGCCGCGCGCTGTATGGCGAACCTTTCGTCCATATCGGCCAAGTCCAAAACGCCTGGAACCAGCATTGGATGGTGGCGGGAAAGAACGTCAATTCCGTCGCCGATCTCAAGGGCAAGCGCATCACTGTGGACAAGCTCGACCAACATCCCGGTCTCAATCTCTGGCTGTTCCTGCGCAAAAACGGGCTCGAGGACGGCAAGGACGTGCAGCTCATCGACGGCGACCGCCGCGCGGCGGAGCGAATCCGCCATGTCATGGCTGGCGCCTTCGATGCGACTTTCCTCGGCCCCGTCGATGAAAAGCGTGCCAGGGAAATGGGCGCCAAGGTCATCGACGTAGGGCAGATGCCGATGATTGAGGGTCCCACTGTCACGACCACGACCGGATATGTGAATAATCACCCCGAAGAGATCAACGGACTGTTGCTCGCACTGGTCGATGCCATCCATTTCTTCAAGACCAATCGCAAGGACACGATCGCCATCATCAACAAAACCTCGCGCGACCTGCTCAGGCTGAAGTCGGATGAGGAGGTCGACATTTTCTACGATCACCATGCCGAGATTTTTCAGCCCAAGCCCTATCCGACGCCGGAAGCAATCCGCAACGTGTTTGCGCTGGGGGCCAAGGAAACGCCGGCGGCGGCGGATTTCAATCCCCTTATCATGTGGGACCTCCATCACCTGCGAGTGATCGACGACAGCGGCTATATCGACAAGCTCTACCAATAGTCAGACGGCGGCCAGCCTTCCGCCGCGGAGTGCAATGCGGCGGAAGGCAATCATTGCCCGGGGAAGTTGGTCGAAAGGGCCGTCCGAGGCGGCGGAACTTCCTTTCGCGCGCGGCCCAGCCGTTTGTCTTCTTGTCGGCGCCGACAAGCGGACCCGTATTAGGGCGCGTCGACAAGGATGGCTCGGAAGTCATTTACGTTCGTGAAAGTCGGGCCGGACGTCAAAAGGTCCCCGAGTGCCGCAAAATATTCGGTGGAATTGTTGTTGGTCAAAAACAATGCCGCATCCAGCCCGAGCGTCCGCCCGCGAAAAACCGTCGTCCCGTCCGCGAATGCACCGGCGGGATCGGCCGGCGAGCCGGAGCCGCCGTCGGTGCCGTCAGTATCGGCGGCGAGAGCGGTGATCCCCCGCGTGCCTTCAAGCGCCAGCGCAAGTGCCAAGGCATATTCTTGATTGGGCCCACCGCGGCCACCATTGCCGCGCATAGTCACCGTCAGTTCGCCACCTGAGAGGATCACAGCACGACGTCCCTGAGCCTGTACATTGCGGGCCATGCGTGCGTGCTCCAACGCCGCGGTCCGAGCCTCGCCCTCGACCTGATCACCGAGAAATACGCAATCAAAACCGGCGCGGCCCACCGCCTCGCGAGCTGACTGGAAGGCATCTGCAGGACGAGCGACGATCGAGAAGGTCGACTCGCGAAAACATGGATGGTCCGGCTTAGGGGTTTCGTTGGCTGGATCAGATAGGGCCCGCAGAATGCTCGGAGGCATATCAAGGTGAAACCGTCCAACGATCGCACGCGCGTCTGACAGCGTGGACGGATCGCCTACCGTCGGCCCCGAACCGATCACGCTTGGATCGTCATGCGGGACGTCGGAGATCGCCAGGGTAATGACGCGAGCCGGTTGCGCCTTTTCAGCCAGGCGCCCTCCCTTGATCCGAGAAAGATGTTTCCGCACGGTATTGATCTCGCCTATCGTCGCGCCGGAACGGAGCAAGGCGCGGGTTGTCACCTGTTTGTCGCCCAACGAAACGCCCGATGCCGGCGCGATCCAGTTTGCCGAGGCGCCGCCCGAAAGCAGCACCAGAACGAGATCGTCGGCGCGCGCTTCTTCGGCAAAGCGCAGCGTCAACTCGGAAGCCTCAAGGCCGGTTTGATCAGGTATGGGATGGCCGGCTTCTACCATCCGGATGCGGCGGGTGGGTCTTCCATAGCCATGCCGGGCGACGGCGACACCCATTAGCCGTGCGGGCGGGAAGCCATTTTCGAGATAATGTTGCTCAGCCACTTCCGTCATTGACCCGGCGGCCTTGCCGGCAGCAAGAATGATCAGACGGCCAGATGGCGGCGGCGGCAGCCATGCGCTGAGGCGGGCTTGCGGATGCGCGGCGGCAACAGCCACGCGAAAGAGCGCTTCCAAAAAACTGCGCGATTGCACTTCCACCTGCCTACTCGGCCAATTCCACTTCGCGGAATGGCGCAACAGCTTGGCGCATCAAAACGCCATTCCAAACTGATTTGCAACCGAACTCGCTAATGACCGTCGACTCCCCAGAAATACTTTTCGAAGCCGACCGATACAGGAATCTTCGCCGATGCAAGACTGCGTGGTGGGCCCGGGAGGACTCGAACCTCCAACCAGACCGTTATGAGCGGTCGGCTCTAACCATTGAGCTACAGGCCCGGCGGCAGGGACGCCCTCGATGGCGCCGGCGCGGCGCAGGTTAGCAATGCCGGGCGGGCGGCGGCAATCTCAATCGCGCCCGCCGCACGGCCGTTGCAGAGCGAACACAGGCTGCTAGCATCGGCGCACGACAGACATATATGGGTTATCGCCATGGTCGCGCAGCAGAGCAGCATTTGCAATTTCGGCTGGAAGGCGCGCGACTTCGCGCTCAAGGGCGTCGACGGCAGAATCTGGCGGCTCGCCGACGTGCGCGGCAAGAACGGCACTCTCATCATCTTCCTTTGCAATCACTGCCCCTATGTGAAGGCGGTGATCTCCCGCATCGTCGAGGAGGCGAAGGCGCTGCAGCAGATCGGCATCGGCGTCGCCGGCATCATGGCCAACGACACGGCGGAATTCCCCGAGGATTCCTTCGAGAACATGCAGGCCTTCGCCCGCCGCCACGGCTTCAGCTTTCCTTATCTCATCGACGAGACGCAGGCCGTCGCGCGCGCCTATGACGCGCAATGCACACCGGATTTCTTCGGCTTCAACGCCAAGGACGAGCTGCAATACCGCGGCCGGCTCGACGCCTCGCGGCGCGAGCTCGTGCCCAACGCGCGGCGCGATCTTTACGAGGCGATGAAGGAGATCGCGCAAACCGGGCTTGGCCCGCGCGAGCAGATCCCGAGCATGGGCTGCTCGATCAAATGGCGCGATTGACGCAAAAGCAAATGGCGCGATGCGCGCGGGCGCGCAGAGGCCGCAGGCGTCACCGCCCGCGGCCCCCCGAATTCAGGCGCGACTAAGCGCGGCGCGGAACGAACAGCGCCTCGACCCCGATCGGGATCGCCCAGACGACCGCGCAGCCGACCGAGGTGACGACGGTGAAGATGCCGACGCCGCTGGCGACGCAGGCATTGAAGTTGGCGACCATCGGCGGCGCCGCCGGGGCCCGCTTCGACACCGTTACCTTGGCCTTGGATGACTTCGAGGATTTCGAGCTCTTCGAGCCCTGCGCATCCGCTCCCGCGGCGACGAGGGAGAGAGCCGCACACAACGCGACACACAGACTGGCTTTTTTCATGATCCGCCCCTGGTTGATCCCTCAGCTTGCAAGCTGAATCTAAAAACAATCCATCCTAGCATTTTCCTTTGGAAGCCGGGCAAGGACTTATGCACACGAGAATCGGAGCCCGGCGACCGCCGCTGCGCGCGGGGCGGCGGGGGCTTGCGTTCCGCGAAGCATCGCCTGCCCGGCTGCCCCCGGCTGCCCCCGCTCCCGACAACGCGCGTAACGCCTTGGCGTTCCTTCGGATTGGCCGCAGGGCCGGCTTGCCCGCGCCTCTACCCCGAAAGTCGAATGCGCCTTCCCGGAGCCCGCCCGGGAGAGGCCAGGCCTCAGCCCATCATCTTGTCGAATTCCTCGATGGAGAGCGCCGGCGCGGTGGTAAACGCGATGCCGGTGGCCTTGGCGAGGGCCGCCGAGACGGCCATGGCGCGCGCCGTGTCCGGCAGCTCGACGACGAGCACGAGATCGACGCCGCCGAGCAGCGCATAGCCCGCCTTCAGCTCGCCGCCGTGCTTCTTGATCAGCGCCTTGGCCTCGTCCGAGCGCCGCGCGCTGATGCCCTTGATCGCTTCCGCCGAATATTTGCCCATCATCACATAAGTGGCCATGACGGCATCCTCCTGCTGCGGGTGAATTGGCGCGATTATAGGCCGGGATGGATGCTATCCGCCAACTGGCCAATGCCGCCGGCCGGCCCTAATATAAGCGGCAGCGACAGACCCCGCGCCGGCGCGGGGTTTTGCATTTCGACAGGACGACGCCCATGGCCAAGAAACCGGGAACCAACCCCAAAGGCGAATTCGTGTTCTTCGACGTCGTCTACGAGGACGGCTCGCAGCGCTCCAACCGGCGCGTGCCGGCGGCGCTGCTCGGCGGGCTGGAGAAGGACGCGCCGGCGCGCGGCTTCATCATCGCGCAGGACCGCGAGATCGCCGAGAAATCCGGCCGCGCCCCGCTGGCGATCAAGAGCATCCACCGCACCGGCGCGAAGAAGAAATAGCGCGTCCACCCTTTCCTTCTTCCAAGCGGAAGAGTGAAAGCGACCGATATGCCGCTCATTCCCGCGCCAGCGGGAATCCGGCCTGGGTCCCCGGTTTCGCGGGGACGAGCGGAGAGATGCCCCCATCACCCCGCCTCGCGCTCAACTTCCGCCAGCCGGCGGCGCAAATCGCGCAAGAGACGCGCGCGCATGGCCGCATCTTCCTCCGCCGTGAGCACGCGCGGCGCACGCGGATTGGCGCAGATCAGATCGGTGGCGGCGCATTGGCGAGAGCGGCGGCAGGCGCGGCGCGGACAAGCGGGCCATTGATTGCGATGAGCGAAGCGCACGAGCTTTTGCGTCACGTCGTAGCGGAGCTCCTCGAGAATGCGCGCATCGTATTCGTCTTCCGCTTCGGCGGCGCGCGGCGCACGCGCCTTGGCGGCCGGCTTGTCCTTCCTCTCGCTCATGCCTTGCCTCCTCTGTTTGCTCGGTTG
Source organism: Xanthobacteraceae bacterium (assembly GCA_035652315.1). GTDB lineage: Bacteria > Pseudomonadota > Alphaproteobacteria > Rhizobiales > Xanthobacteraceae > CANKHA01. Next base: position 31,925 of record DASREA010000009.1, read on the forward strand.
ATGCCTGGCGCATTCTGCGGCTGGCCGGTGCGGGCGGGGATAACTTCGTGTCGCGGATTGGCCCGAGGCGCCGGCGCGGCGCGTGCGCCTGACGCTTGCGGCCGATGCCGGTGGGAAACGGGCATGGCGGAACGCCGCCGCCGCGCGGGCGGACGCCGGCCTGCCTTGGTCCCCTCGCGCGGTGCGAGGGGGCGGAGCGCCGAAAGGCGCACCAACCAGTCCCGCCTTGCGGCGGGTGCGCCCATCGCATGCAAGTTTACGCAGTATGCGCAAACAACATGCTCGGGGGCGCGTCGCCTTCCGGCGCTCCACCTGCGGCTTTTCTGTCCCCGGGGCCGTGCTTCCGGGCGCGGATGGGGGGCCTTCCGCCCTCCCTGATCCGGGCGGCTTTCGCCGCCCTTCCTCCGCACCGCGTCCAGCCATTGAAGGCAGTCCCTCCTAGTGGGGACGGACGGCTACCCGAGGCCTCCCGGAGATGCGCTTGCGAGGCACATCTGCGGGCGCCGCACCCCACTCC
>DASREA010000010.1:0-14380 GCA_035652315.1 Xanthobacteraceae bacterium
TTAGCCAACGCTCCGCCGGCCCTGTTCTTGGCGGCGCGGGCCACGCCGTATTCCTTTCTTCTTCCCCTCAAACATGAGGGGAGCGGAGCGCCGGGAAGGCGCTTCGACTACTTTGAGCCACGGCCTTGCGGCCATGGCGCGCCTTGCCTTTTGAACAAGGCGCGCGCCTTTCGGCGCTCCGCGGCGATGTCCGTCACGGCGTCCGGCCCGCGCTCACCGCGTACGGGTCTTTTTCGTTTCCGCACATCGGGCAAGCCCGAAGTGCGGCGACCCTGCGGCTACTAGCTCCTAGTGCCCGGGCCTTAGTACCCGGGGGTCGGGGCCCGGCGCCGCCCGAGTGCGCGGTTTGCGAAACCGCGTCCGCGGGCACCGCACCAGCAAAGGCCGGATCGCTCCGGCCCGCCACGGAAGGAGTGCCCGCATCTCCGGGCCTTAAGCCTCCCGTTCGTCCCGCCTGCATGACGCCTCAGCGCCCCTCAGCGGACGAGGTACGATCAAGATAAGCGCGATTCAGAGGGCGGGGATAAGTTCAATTTTTTCTGGTCTCCTCCCCCGAGACGGAGTGCGGGAAAAGCTCGGCTTGTTCCCATTCCCCGCGCTTGCTACTGACGGCACGGCCCAAGGAGATTTCGAGATGGCTGAGCCGCGGCGGCCCACGCGCATGGACAAAGGCGAACTCGCGGGAGCGCGCATTCTCGTGGTCGAAGCGCGCTTTTACGACGATATCGCCGATGCCTTGCTCGCCGGGGCGAGACGGGTGCTGGACGAGGCCAGCGTGACCTGGGACCGTCTTACGGTGCCCGGCTCCCTGGAAATCCCCGCCGCCATCGCGATCGCCGTCGAAGCGGCGGAGCGGCGCGGCCGGCCTTATGACGGCGCGGTGGCGCTCGGCTGCGTCATCCGAGGCGACACAATTCATTTCGAGATCGTCTCCGAGCAGTCGGCCCGCGCGCTGATCGACTACGCGGTCGAGAAGCGTTTCCCCGTCGGCAACGGAATCATCACCGTGGACAATGAGAAACAGGCTTGGGCGCGCGCCCGCCCGGAAGAAGCCGATAAAGGCGGGGAGGCCGCGCGCGCCGCGCTCGCCATGGTGCGGCTCAAGCGCCGCGTGGCCGCGGGGTGATGCCATGACCGCCGCCGCCCCAAAGGACAAGCGCAAGGCCAATCGGCGCGGAGCGGCGCGCCTTGCCGCGGTGCAGGCGCTCTACCAGATGGACGTGGCAGCGACGCCGCTGAACGAAATCCTCGCCCAATTCGAGAGCCATTGGATCGGCCGCGAAGTGGAAGGTGAGCAGTATCTTCCCGCGGAAGCGGCGTTCTTCCGCGACATCGTCGGCGGCGTCGTGCGCGAGCAGCGCCGCCTCGATCCGATGATCGATCGCGTGCTGTCGCAACGGTGGCCGCTCACGCGCATCGAGGCTGTGCTGCGCGCGGCGTTGCGGGCCGGCGCCTACGAGCTGGAAAGCCGTAAGGATGTGCCGGCGCGGGTCATCGTTTCCGAATATGTCGATGTCGCGCATGCCTTTGTGGAAAAAGACGAGACCGGCATGATCAACGCCGTGCTCGATCAGTTGGCGCGCGAGCTGCGAGCCGCGGAGTTCGGCGGCAAGGTTTGAAACCATGGCCAAAGCTCCGGCGGAGACCGCTGAAGAGCGTCTGATCGCCAAATATTTCCGTCCGCTGGCGCGGCATCCCGGCGCCTTCGCTCTGATGGACGATGCCGCCGTGCTGACGCCGCCCGACGGCAGCGATCTGGTGCTGAAGACCGACGCGATCGTCGGCAGCGTACATTTCTTTATCGAAGATCCGGCCGATGCCGTCGCCCGCAAGGCGTTGCGGGTGAACCTCTCCGATCTCGCCGCCAAAGGCGCAACACCCGCCGGATTTCTCCTCTCGCTCGCCTTGCCCACGGACATCGGCGCCGATTGGCTCGATGCCTTCAGCCGGGGCCTCGCCTCAGACGCCGAGCGGTACGGCTGTCCGCTTCTCGGCGGCGACACCGACCGGACGCCGGGTCCGGTCACCATCGCATTGGCGGCATTCGGCACCTTGCCGCGCGGAACCATGGTCAAACGCAGCGGCGCCAAAGTCGGCGACCGTGTTGTGGTCACCGGCACAATCGGGGATGCAGCGCTCGGCCTCAAGCTTCGCGGCCAAAGCGATGCCGCCGCACGCTGGCATCTCGACGGCCAGATGCGGGGCCATCTGCTCGACCGCTACCTGCTCCCGCAGCCGCGCAATGCCGTGGCCGAGCTGGTGCGCAAATATGCGACCGCCGCCATGGACGTTTCCGATGGCCTTGCCGGCGATCTCGCCAAACTGTGCCGTGCCTCCGGCGTTGCGATGGAAATCGAGACGGCGCGAGTGCCGTTGTCAGACGCAGCGAGGACGGCGCTCAAAGCCGAGCCTGAGCTCATCGAGGTCATTCTTGCGGGCGGCGACGATTACGAGATTGTCTGCACCGTTCCGGCGGCCGACTGCAATCGCTTTTGCAAAGCCTGCGCCGACAAGGGCGTGCCCGCCGCCGACATCGGTCGGGTTGTGGCCGGACAGGGAGCGGCGCGGTTTCTCGATGCCGCCCGCCGGGAAATCGCACTGGCCAAGACCTCTTTCAGTCATTTTTGATCGTCCCGCTGGCTGCGCTGGGCTGTCATCCTGCCGTCACAATGCGTCGATATGTCGAGACACATGGACATCAAAAAAGCAGCGGCCACGCTTGCGGCGCTGGCGCAGCCGACGCGGCTAGCAGTCTTCCGGCGTCTGATCGCTGCGTATCCCGATGGCCTGGCGGCAGGGGAAATCGCGCGCCTTTGCCGCGTGCCGCACAACACCATGTCGAGCCATCTCGCCTCGCTGGCGCGCAACGGCCTGGTGGTGTCGCATAAGCAAAGCAGGGCGGTGATCTATCGCGCCGATCTCGCCGGTTTCCGCCGGCTTGTGCGGTTTCTCACCCGCGATTGTTGCAATGGCCGCGCCGATATCTGCGCCCCACTATTGGCCGATCTTGCCGCGCCATGCGGTGGGGCCGAGCCTGCGATGGAAAAAGTCCATGACTGAACCACGCTATAATGTCCTGTTTCTCTGCACGGGCAATTCGGCGCGCTCGATCATCGCCGAAGCGATTTTGAACAAACTGCATCCGCAAAAGTTTCGCGCCTACAGCGCCGGCAGTCAGCCCAAGGGGGCCGTCAATCCCTATACGATCAATTTGCTGCAACGGCTGGGCTACGATACCGGGGAGCTGCGCTCGAAAAGCTGGGATGAATTCACCAAGCCTGGCGCCGTAGCCTTCGATTTCATTTTCACAGTTTGCGACAACGCCGCCAACGAGCCATGTCCGGTCTTTCCGGGCAATCCGACCACTGCGCATTGGGGCATTCCCGATCCGGCGGCGATAAAGGGAACTGAAGCGGAAATCAGCGCCGCCTTCAGCGAGACCTACCGCATGCTCTCGCGCCGCATCAAGGTCTTCGCCGCATTGCCTTTCGCAAGTCTCGACGCCTTGTCACTGCAAACGAAGCTGCGCGAAATCGGCCGTTTCGAAGACGCCACCGCGAAAGGCCGCGGCGCATCGTGACGGGTTCGCTCCCACGACGCTGTCTGGCCGAAGCGCTCGGCACCGCTCTCTTGCTGGCGACCGTGGTCGGCTCCGGCATCATGGGCGAGCGGCTGGCGAACGGAAATCTCGCCATCGCGCTGCTTGCCAATAGCCTCGCCACCGGCGCCATGCTTGTCGTTCTGATATTGATTTTTGCGTCAGTGTCGGGAGCGCAATTCAATCCCGTTGTCAGTCTCGCCTTTGCGCTGCGCCGGGAATTGCCTTGGCGAGAGGCGGCGTTCTACATGCCGTGCCAGCTTGCTGGCGCGATTCTCGGCGTCTGGATCGCGCATATCATGTTCAACTTGCCGGTGATCGAGCTTTCCCGCCAGATGCGCGGCGACAAGGGCCAATGGGTCTCGGAAGCGGTTGCCACCTTCGGCCTGGTTGTTACCATCCTGGGCTGTCGGCGCTGCGCGCCGGCGGCGACTTCCTACGCGGTTGGTCTTTACATCACCGCCGCCTATTGGTTCACCGCGTCTACGTCCTTCGCCAACCCGGCCGTGACGGTGGCGCGCGCGCTCACCGACACCTTTGCCGGCATCGCCTGGAACGGGATCGCGGGCTTTGTCGCCGCGGAATTGGCCGGCATGGCCTTGGCGCTCGCCGCAGCCCATCTGTTCTGGTGTTCTGAGCCGCTTGAAGCGCTAGCCAGCCCCCGACGCGGAGGCTAAAACTAAAACGATAACGGGAGTCTCTATGTACGCTGCGGAAACGCTGCCGGGCGGGGCGCTTGACGGCGATCGCTTGGCCCGCCGCAACGCGCTGGTGCTGGCCGTAGCGCAGGCGCTCGGCGGCGCCAATACCATCATCGTCGTCACGACCGGCGGCATCGTCGGCGCCATGCTGGCGCCGGACAAAGGTCTGGCCACGCTTCCGATAACCGTGATGGTGCTCGGCATGTGGGCCGGCACCCTTCCGCTCGGCGCTTTGGCCCGGCGATTTGGCCGGCGCATCGCGCTGCAAATCGGCTCGGCCTTGGGCGTGCTCGCCGGCGTGATCGACTATCTCGCGGTGATGCGCGGCGGCTTTGCGCTGTTCCTGGCCGGCGCCTTTTGCGCGGGTCTCTATGCCGCTGCCGTGCAATCCTACCGCTTTGCCGCCGCCGACACGGCGAGCGCCAAGTTCCGGGCCAAGGCGGTCTCTTGGGTTTTGACCGGCGGCATCGCCGCCGCCGTCATCGGGCCGCAGCTCATCATCGTCACAAAGGATCTGCTGCCGCCATTCTTGTTTGCCGCCAGCTATCTCGGCCAAGCCGGCCTGGCGCTGCTCGCTGCGGGCATCCTCACCGCCGTCCGCATGCCGGCCCCACCGCCGAAAGGCGCTGGCGGCGGCCGTCCGCTTGGGGAGATCGTGGCGACTCCGCGTTTCATCACCGCGGCGGCCTGCGGCGCGGTGAGCTACGCCATGATGAATCTGGTCATGACCTCGGCGCCGCTTGCCATGCTGGCCTGCGATCATTCCGTCACCGATGCGACATTGGGATTGCAATGGCACGTATTGTCGATGTTTCTGCCGAGCTTTTTCACCGGCAGCCTGATTAATCGTTTCGGTGTCGAGCGTGTTGCCGTCTCCGGCCTAATGCTGATTTGCGCCGCCGCCGGCGTGGCGCTGACCGGCACCAGCTTGGTGCATTTCTGGACTCTGCTCGTGCTACTCGGTCTCGGCTGGAACCTGGCATTCATCGGCGCCACCACGATGGTCACGCAGTGCCACCGGCCGGAGGAACGCAATAAGGTGCAGGCGTTCAACGACTTTTTGGTCTTCGGCGGCATGGCGCTCGGCTCATTTTCCTCCGGCCAACTCCTTGCCGTTTCGGGTTGGGCCGCCGTGAACGAGGTGGTTATTCCGGCGACGATCGCCGCGGCAGCGCTGCTGCTCTGGCGCCAATTGCGGGACCACCGCGCCGCGGCATGAGCGCCGCTTCCGGCGTTGCGTCGGACTTGCGTTTTTGGCAATGTCCGCGCCAATTCGCCCCGGCCGGGCGTGCGGATCGCCCGGCGCAATCCTAAAATCGAGGTTTCAAATCCATGTCAGCTCTGAGCGTGATCATTGCCTGCGGCCTGCTCGCCATCGTCTACGGCATCTGGGCCACCTATTCAGTCATGCAGGCGGATGCCGGCAGCCCGAAGATGCAGGAAATCTCGGCGGCGGTGCGCGAGGGCGCGCAGGCTTACCTGAAGCGGCAATACACCACCATCGGCGCCGTCGGCATCATCATCTTTTTGATCGTCGGCTATTTCCTCGGCTGGCTGGTCGCCGCCGGCTTCGCCATCGGCGCGGTCCTTTCCGGCACCGCCGGCTTCATCGGCATGAACGTATCGGTGCGCGCCAATGTGCGCACCGCCCAGGCCGCCATCGCTTCGCTCGGCGATGGGCTCGGCATTGCATTTAAGGCCGGCGCGATCACCGGACTGCTGGTCGCCGGCTTGGCGCTGCTCGGCGTCACCGTCTATTTCACCGTTCTCACGCAGAGCTTCGGATTTACCGTCAACGACCGCGAGGTGATCGATGCCTTGGTGGCGCTCGGCTTCGGCGCCTCGCTGATCTCGATCTTCGCCCGTCTCGGCGGCGGCATCTTCACCAAGGGCGCCGATGTCGGCGGCGATCTGGTCGGCAAAGTCGAAGCCGGCATTCCGGAAGACGATCCGCGCAATCCTGCCACCATCGCCGACAACGTCGGTGACAATGTCGGGGACTGCGCCGGCATGGCGGCGGATCTGTTTGAAACCTACGCAGTGACCATTGTCGCCACGATGGTGCTGGCCTCGATCTTCTTTGCCAAGAGCCCGGCGCTCGCCAACATGATGACGTTGCCGCTCGCCATCGGCGGCGCCTGCATCATCACCTCGATCATCGGCACCTTTTTCGTCAAGCTCGGCGCCACCCAATCGATCATGGGCGCGCTGTACAAGGGCTTCATCGCCTCCGCGGTGCTGTCGCTTGCCGCCATCGCCGCCGTCATCTATGCGCTGGCCGGTTTCGGACCGCTTGCCGGGGTCGGCTATGGCGGCATATCTCTTTATCTTTGCGGCATCGTCGGGCTTGCCGTCACCGGGCTGATCATCTGGATCACCGAATACTACACCGGCACCAACTTCCGTCCGGTGAAGTCGATCGCGGCATCTTCCGTGACTGGCCACGGCACCAACATCATTCAAGGCCTCGCCATTTCCATGGAGGCCACGGCGCTGCCCGCCCTTGTCATCATCGCCGGAATTCTCGTCGCCTACGGACTGGCCGGCTTGTTCGGCATCGCCGTCGCGGTGACGACGATGCTCGCGCTCGCCGGCATGGTGGTGGCGCTCGATGCCTTCGGCCCGGTGACCGACAATGCCGGCGGCATCGCGGAAATGGCCGGTCTGCCGAAGGAGGTGCGGAAATCCACCGACGCGCTGGATGCGGTGGGCAATACCACCAAGGCGATCACCAAAGGCTATGCCATCGGCTCGGCCGGACTCGGCGCGCTGGTGCTGTTCGCCGCCTATAACGAAGACCTTCGGTTCTTTATCGCGAATGCGTCGGCGCACCCCTATTTTGCCGGGATCAAGCTCGATTTCTCGCTGACCAATCCCTACGTCGTGGTCGGGCTGCTGTTCGGCGGATTGCTGCCTTATCTGTTCGGCGCCATGGGCATGACCGCCGTCGGCCGTGCGGCGGGCGCTATTGTCGAGGAAGTGCGCCGGCAATTCCGCGAAAAGCCCGGCATCATGACGCACCAGGACAAGCCCAACTACGGGCGCGCGGTCGACATGCTGACCAAAGCGGCGATCAAAGAGATGATCGTGCCGTCGCTATTGCCGGTGCTTTCTCCGATTGTCGTGTATTTTGTCGTCTATCTGGTCGCCGGCGGCGGGGCGGCGGGCAAATCGGCGGGCTTCGCCGCGGTCGGCGCCATGCTGCTCGGCGTCATCGTCACCGGATTGTTCGTCGCGATCTCGATGACTTCGGGCGGCGGCGCCTGGGACAATGCCAAGAAATACATTGAGGACGGTCACTATGGGGGCAAGGGTTCCGATGCGCATAAAGCCGCAGTGACCGGCGACACCGTCGGCGACCCCTACAAGGACACGGCGGGTCCCGCGGTCAACCCGATGATCAAGATCACCAACATCGTGGCGCTGCTGCTGCTGGCGGTGCTGGCGCACTGACGAGCGGCGCATATAATAGAAAAGCCCGCCGGCGAGGCGGGCTTTTTTATGATCCGATGCCGAAGGGCTAGGAGCCGCCGGGCTTGCCGAAAAAGTTCTTGAAGATGAGATTGAGGTAGCTGAATTCCTGGCCGCCCGTCGGCGTGGTGCGGCTGACGTAATCGAAAAGCTTGCCGTCGCGCAGTCCGTAGTCGGCGATGCGCTGCACGCGGCGGTCCTTGTCGAAGTAGATAGCGATCACGCGCTGGTCCACAGGCTTGTCGGGAATAAAGGCGGCTGCCTTCTCGGTTCGTTGCGAAATGTAATAGAACACGTCTCCGTTCAGCGTGGCCACCGTAGACGGCGTGCCGAGAACGATGAGGACTTGTTCCTGTGAGGCGCCGAGCGGCACCTGCTGCAGGGCGCCCTCGGGCAACACGTAGCCGCGCTGATAAACCTGCGTCAGGCAGCCGCCGAGCAAGAAGCCGACCATCAGAAGACCGGCGGCGGTGCGACCAAAAGTCCGGACGCGGTGTCTCGTTTTGGGTCGGTAACACGGCATTCGCATTTCACCCCTTGCATCCGAAGGCCGGTTGACGTAACCGCCGACACGGCAAATTGCAACGTTGGCTCCGCCGACCAGCGGCGTCACCTGGCGGAGGCTGAACGGGCTATCCCTATGAAATTCGACGTTTTTCGCCTTGGCCCCGAGACCGGCAACATCGCCGCTTTGTATGGCGCGATCGTGGCGCAGGCGAGGTCGCCCGCCTTCTATCGGGATCACGGAATTCCCGATACCCCGGCGGGCCGCCTGGAGATGATTCTGCTGCATACTTGGTTGCTGTGCCGCCGGCTGGGCCGCGGTCCGCGCGAGCTGCAAAAGCTCGGACAGCAGGTATTCGATTTTTTCTGCCGAGACATGGACAACAACCTGAGGGAAATGGGCATCGGCGACTTGGCGGTGCCGCGCCACATGCGGCGCATCGGTGAGGCCTTCTATGGCCGCGCCGCCGCGTATGATCGGGCGCTGGCGTCTGCCGATGAAGGCGCATTGGCGGATGCGCTGGCGCGCAATGTTTTCTCCGGCGCTTCCCAACAATCCGGGCACGTGCGCTGGCTGACCGCTTACGTCCTCGAGACGGCCGGTGCGCTCGCGCGAGAACAGGATTCCACGCTCATGGCGGGTCGCATCGATTTTCCCGCGACCGAAGCACCGGCGATGCAGCACACATGAATACGCTTGATCTTCCCTGGAGCGTTCCGGTGAGGCTCGCAGACATTCCGGAAGAAGGCCGCCGCTACGACCTTGCCGCGGATGAGGCGGCGCGCGAGCGCGTTGCCGGGCTTATTGGACTGCGCGCGTTGCCGCGGTTGGAAGCAAACTTCCACGTGATGCGACGTGGCGCGCATGGCTTGCACGTCAACGGCAGCGTGAGCGCCACCGTCGGTCAGACATGCGTTGTGACTCTGGATCCGATCGAGAACAACGTAAGCGAAAGTCTCGATCTTTCCTTCGCACCGCCAAACGATCTGCCTCCCACAAGTGCGCAAGCTGACCCCGGTGGGTCAGGGGAGGAGGACGCGCCGGAGCCGCTGATCGGTGAAACGATCGACCTCGGCGCTATTGCGACCGAGTTTCTCATCCTCGGCGTCGATCCCTATCCTCGAAAGGCGGGCGCGACTTTCGAGCCGCCGGCCGCCGAAGACGGCAAGGCGAATCCATTTGCCGCATTGGCGGCTTTGAAAAAGGGGCAAGGGCGCAACGATGTTTAGAATTGCGTCCCTTGCGGCGAACCCTTTGTGTCCTTCCGCCGCCGGGTTATGGTCGAAAATCGCCCACGAGACGGGCAGGACGGTCTTCGCGCGCCCTCAATCCCTCAGGTTCCTGCATGCCGCATAAAGTGCGCATCGCGCTCGACGCCATGGGAGGGGATCACGGGCCAAGCGTCGTGATTCCGGGGGCGGAGATTTCGCTCATCCGTCATCCCGACAGCGAGATGGTCCTGTTCGGCGACGCCGCGGCGATCGAGGCGGCGCTGGTTGATCATCCGCGGCTGAAGGCGGCCTGTCGCATTGTTCACACCGATGTCGCCGTGCGCATGGACGACAAGCCGAGCCAAGCGCTGCGCCGCGGCCGCTGGAAATCCTCCATGTGGCTTGCGCTCGATGCGGTTCGCAAAGGCGAAGCCGATGTTGCGGTATCGGCGGGAAACACCGGCGCGCTGATGGCGATGGCCAAGTTCAATCTTCGAATGATCGCCGGAATCGACCGGCCGGCTATTGCCGCGCTCTGGCCAACGCTGAAAGGTGAATCGATCGTTCTTGACGTCGGCGCTTCCATTGGCGCTGACGCCGAGCATCTCGTCCATCTTGCCGCGATGGGCAGTGCCATGGCGCGGGTGTTGTTCGATCTCGAGCGGCCCACGGTGGGTCTGCTCAATATCGGGGTAGAGGAAGTCAAAGGGCTGGAACCGGTGCGCGAGGCGGGACGCATGCTGCGCGAGGAGCCGTGGCCACATCTGGAATACTGCGGCTTCGTGGAGGCCGACGATATCGGCAAGGGCGCAGTAGACGTGGTAGTGACGGAAGGTTTCGCCGGGAACATCGCGCTCAAGGCCGCCGAAGGCACCGCGCGGCAGGTTGGCGAATATATGCGCAGCGCCTTGATGCGGACCTGGCGCGCCAAGCTCGGTTATCTGTTTGCCCGCGAGGCGTTCCGCGCCGTGCGGGAAAAGATGGATCCGCGCAAGGCGAATGGCGGAGTATTTCTTGGTCTGAAAGGCATTGTGATCAAGAGCCACGGCGGCGCCGATGCCGAGGGTTTCGCGGCGGCCGTAGACATGGGCTACGACATGGTGCGCTACGAACTGCTTACCAAGATCGGTCAAGCGCTCGCACACGAAGTCCGGAGCCCGGCCGCAGCTCCGCTGGTTGGAGGAGCTGTTTCGTGACAGTGACGCGTTCCGTCGTTCTCGGCTGCGGCTGTTATCTGCCTTCGCATGTCGTCAGCAACGCCGATCTCGCCAAGACGGTCGATACCTCCGACGAGTGGATCGTGCAACGCACCGGCATTCGCGAACGCCGGGTGGCGGCGGCGGGTGAATTCACGTCCGACCTTGCCATTCATGCCGCGCGCACCGCGCTCGGCGATGCCGGCGTGGACCCGCAGTCGATCGATCTCATCATTATGGGAACCTCGACGCCGGACCATAGCTTTCCGGCGACGGCCGTGCAGGTTCAAGCGGCGTTGGGCGTGACTCACGGTGCGGCTTTCGATCTGCAGGCGGTCTGCTCGGGCTTCGTCTTTAGCCTCGCCACCGCCGATTCCATGCTCAGAACCGGCATGTTCAAGCGGGCGCTGGTGGTCGGCGCCGAAACTTTTTCGCGTATCGTTGATTGGAAGGACCGGAGCACCTGCGTTTTGTTCGGCGATGGCGCGGGCGCCTTGGTGTTGGAGGCGCAGGCGCAGCCTGGTGGGCGCGAGGACCGCGGCATTCTGACGGCGCATCTGCGCTCCGACGGCCGGCACAAGAGCAAGCTCTATACCGACGGCGGGGTGTCGACGACCGGCACCGCCGGCGTGGTGCGCATGGAGGGCCGCGCCGTCTTCAAACACGCGGTCGCCATGATCACCGATGTGATCGAGGACGCCTTCAAGGCGACCGGCTTTAGCGCGGCGGATGTGGACTGGTTTGTACCGCACCAGGCCAACAAGCGGATTATCGACGATTCCGCCCATAAGCTGGGCATTAGCCCGGAAAAGGTCGTGGTCACGGTCGACCGCCACGGCAATACCTCAGCGGCCTCGATCCCTTTGGCCTTGTGCGTCGCGGTCGCCGACGGCCGCATAAAGCAGGGCGATCTCGTCCTGCTCGAGGCTATGGGCGGAGGTTTCACCTGGGGTTCGGTGCTGTTGCGCTGGTAAGTTGTCGTTGACCCGCTTGGTTAATCTTAATATCCTCGATAAATCAGTATCCTATGGTCGCCGACAGTGGGGGAGGCGATGACCGGCAAAACAGTGACGCGCGCGGATCTATGCGAGGCCGTCTATCAAAAGGTCGGTCTCTCGCGCACAGAGTCGTCGAGCCTCGTGGAATTGGTGCTTAAGGAAATCACCGATTGCCTGGAGCGCGGCGAAACGGTGAAGCTTTCGTCCTTCGGGTCCTTCGTCGTTCGCAAGAAAGGCCAGCGAATTGGCCGCAATCCCAAGACCGGCAAGGAGGTTCCGATCTCCCCGCGCCGGGTCATGGTTTTCAAGCCCTCCGCCATTCTTAAGCAGCGCATCAATGGCCATGGCCATGATGGCACTCAGGCGCCCGCAAAATAGGAGCAGCGGCCTTGGATAAGGCGCCCGATGCTTTTCGCACTATTAGCGAAGTCGCAGACGACCTCGACGTGCCGCAACATGTGCTGCGCTTCTGGGAAAGCCGCTTCAGCCAAATCCGGCCCATGAAGCGCGCCGGCGGGCGCCGTTACTACCGGATCGACGACGTCGAACTGCTGCGCGGCATCCGCCACTTGCTTTATGGCGAGGGCTATACCATTCGCGGCGTGCAGCGCATTCTCAAGGAGCAAGGCGCCGCTTTTGTGCAGCAGGCGTGGCGCGCGAACGGCTCGGCCATGGCCGAAGCAAACGACGACAATGACGTGGCCTCGATTTCGGCTACGGAATCCAATGTCGATGCCACCAGGCGCCGCGAGCCGCGGCTTGAACGGCCATCGGCCGACGGGGGCGAACGCCTGCTGCAACCGGCCGCGGGCGCCCGCGCCTCAAATCCGGCAATCGCGGCGGAAGACCGGCATAAGCTTCAAGGCGTTCTGCACGAGCTCGACGAGTGCCGCCGTCTGCTGCAAAGCGTGCTTGGCTGACGGCACCGCCGGAAACGCTTGTGCTCAGCGTGGCCGTTCGCGGCCGCCGTCGTCGTGGCGTCCTCGCTCTTCTTGGATCATGTGATATCGGACGCGCGGATCGGGATCCGAACCGATGTAACGGCCGTTCAAATAAACGTCGTATTCGGGATTGCTCGAAGGGCCCGGAACGGTGGTTTTCTTCTTGGTCACCGCGGCCTTTGGTTTCGGCTGATCGGTGGAATTCTGAGCATGGGCCGGCAGAGCGATCAACGCCACGGCCGCCAAGCTGATGGCAAAAAGTCTCATGGTTCTTCCTCCTTCATAGGCTTGTGACGTAAACACCGGGCGGGTCGGGTAGCTTCCCACCGGCTTGCCAAATTTCGGCCGCCAAAACACAAGCCCCGGTCTTGGACCGGGGCTTGTCGCACAGCTCACACTGGAGCGTCAGCGGTCGTCAATCCTCTCCTCGTGGAGCATTTGTCCGCGCACGTTTGGATCCGGATCGGAGCCAATGTAGTCGCCATTGGCATAGACGTCGATGCCGACGCTACCGTTCAACCCGCGCGTGGACCGGACGTATCCCGGCACCGCCGCGTAAGTGGCATAGCCGGGCTCATAGGCGTAGCCGTAGCCATAGGGGGCACTATAGACGTAACCCGACGGTGCCGGTTCATAGGCATAGGCCGGTCCGTAATACGCATATGCGGGATCGTAATAACGCGCGTTGGCATTGGCCGCTGCCGCACCGACGAGCGCGCCGGCGGCAAAGCCGGCACCGGCCGCGACCCATGTATCGTTTCGCGCCTGGGCCGAGGTTGCGGTCATGCCCATGACGGCGAGGATGGCCGCCACGACGCCATACTTCTTCAGAGTGCTCATGTGTCGTCTCCCGATCGAATGAAATGCGGCGCCCTCGCGCGAAGGCGCGTGACGTCTGCGGCCCACCGGGCGCTTGTCGTCATCTGAAACGTCGATGGGTCGCGTTCGTTCCGGGGAGTTGCGGTAACAACGCTATCGTTTTCATCGGCGGAATTGGTCGGAGCGGGGAGATTTGAACTCCCGACCCCCAGTCCCCCAGACTGGTGCGCTAACCGGGCTGCGCTACGCTCCGAGCGGCGCGGACTATAAGGACGGGTGGCGATGCGTGCAACCTAAGACGGGATGGGACGCGTCGCGGCGGTCTGCGCGGGTGTCGGCGCAAGCGTTCTGGCGTTGACTGTGGCGGCAATCAGGCCCCAGATGATTCCGAGCAGCAGGAAAAAGTGGCGCCAGTGATCGCTGTCGATGATGAAGCTTTCGCCGATCTCCCCGCAGAATGCCGCCAAGGCGGAAATCAGGTAAGGCTGCCACGGCGTCGTTACGAAGGTCAGGCGCAGCCCGATCATCAGCGTCAGGACGAGCAGCGTGACATAGGCAAAGCCGCCGAGCCAGCCGTAGACCAGGAATGCTTGCAGATAGACGTTGTGTTGCTGCAGGCCGTAAACGCGCTCGAATTCGTGCGGCCCCATCCCGCCCGGCCGTTCCAGCACTTCTCCGACCGCGCGCTTTTGCAGATCGAAGCGGCCGCCGCTTTCCACGTCGTAGGATTGCGTCAACTGCGCGCGTTGCATGAACAGGCTGTCCACGGTGCGGAATGAAAGCGTGGCGGCGATAAATGCAGTCAAGGCGATGATGGCCGCCGCGCTCAGCACGACCAGCCGAAAGCGCGTGTGCGCTTCGCGCGCCGTGACGAAAGTGAGAACGAACAGAACCGCTGCTGAGAACACGAAGTGTCCCCACGCGCCGCGCGAGAAGCTCA
>DASREA010000011.1:0-107360 GCA_035652315.1 Xanthobacteraceae bacterium
GGTTGGCCAGCAGCACGACCCACAGCAGCGTATAGCCGTATTTCGCTCCGCCCTGGATGTTGGTGGCGAAATTCCCCGGATCCATGTAGGCGATCGACGCGATTACCGCCGGCCCGACGAACGCGAAATAATTGCTCAGGCCGCGGCGCTGGCCCCCCAGCAGCGCTTTCGCCGAACTGATCGTCTTTTCGGTCGTCGATTGCGGTCCCGGAGGAATCGCGTGCATTGCTGTGCTTTCAGGCCGGCGCTATTTAACGTCAGCAGCCTAAGTTAGTTGCGAATAAGTTGCAATTGCATTTTGGAACGTTGCCTCGCCCGCCGGGGTTGTTGCTGGCCGGGGCGCCACTATCCGCCTGTTGGGAATGATCTTTCCAAGTGTCGCCGCTTCCGCGTGGCGCCTCGCGCCGGATTTTTGAATACGGGCCGAGCCATGTTTTTGCTTCTTCGCGGGGGGTTTTACGCCGCAGCTATCGGGGTTTTGACGGCGATCCCCGCTTATGCGGCGGAGACGCCGAAGGGCCCGTCGGAAGCCGTTTTCGTCATTCAGATTCTGCTGCTGCTCATCGTCGGCCGTTTGTTGGGCGAGCTCATGCTGCGCCTCGGCCAGCCCGCAGTGGTCGGGCAGTTGGTTGCGGGACTGCTGCTCGGTCCCTCGTTCTTCGGACTGCTGGCTCCGGACCTTCAACACGCGATCTTTCCCCGAACTCCTGAACAGAAGGCGATGATCGATGCCGTATCGCAGTTCGGTATTTTGCTGCTGCTGCTGCTTACCGGCATGGAAACCGACCTGAAGCTGGTGCGACAGAGCGGCCGCGCTTCCCTATTCGCATCGCTGATGGGGATCGTCGTGCCCTTCGCCTGCGGTGTGACGCTTGGCGAGTTCGTTCCGGATAGCATGCTTCCCGATCCCTCCCGGCGGCTCATCACCGCGCTCTTTCTCGGTACCGCGCTGTCCATCGCCTCGGTTAAGATCGTCGCCGTAGTCGTGCGGGAGATGAACTTCCTGCGGCGCGTTGTCGGGCAGGTCATTCTCGCTTCCGCAATCATCGATGACAGCATTGGCTGGATCATCGTGTCGATCATTTTCAGCGTGGCACTGCACGGCGCCGTCGACGGCATGGCGCTGACGAAGAGCGTCGTCGGCACATTCCTTTTCATGGCCGTGAGCTTCAGCGTCGGCCGGCGCGTCGTATTCTTGATCATTCGCTGGGCCAATGACGTGTTTGTCAGTGAATTTGCGGTGATCACGGCCATTCTGATCGTCATGGGCGCCATGGCACTTATTACCGACGCCATCGGCGTTCACATGGTGCTCGGCGCGTTCGTGGCGGGAATTCTGGTGGGCCAATCGCCCATCCTCACCCGGCACATCGACGAGCAGCTTCGCGGCATCATCACGGCCTTCTTTGCTCCGATATTCTTCGGCATCGCGGGGCTCAGCGCCGATCTCAGCATCTTGTCGAACCTCAATATCGCTTTGCTGACGGGAGGGTTGATCCTGATAGCGAGCATCGGCAAATTCACCGGCGCATTTATCGGCGCGGAGCTCGGCGGACTCACCAGGCGCGAAGGTTTTGCGCTGGCCTGCGGCATGAACGCCCGCGGCTCCACCGAAGTGATTGTCGCCACGATCGGCCTCTCGATGGGGGCCCTGAATCAGGATCTTTTCACGATGATCGTCACCATGGCGATCGTGACGACCATGGCCATGCCGCCGATGCTGCGCTGGGCGCTGAGCCGGCTGCCCATGTCAAAGGCGGAGCGCGAACGGCTGAGGCGGGAAAAGCTCGATGAGAAAGGTTTCGTTGCCAATCTCGAGCGTCTGCTGATCGCGATCGACGACAGCGCCAACGGGAAATTCGCCTCGCGTATCGCCGGCATCATCGCCGGCACGCGGGGCATGCCGAGCACCGTCGTACCCTTGAACGCCAAGGCACCGAAAAACGGCAACGGCGCGAAGAAGGAGAGGAAGGACGAGCAGCCCGAGCATAAGGGCGTCGAACATGCGGTGAAATCGGCCGCCGCGGCAAGCGCCAGGCGCAAGGCCAAGGACGAAGAAAATAAGGAGATCGACGTCACCGTAAGGACGCCGGAAAAGGCCCCCCATGATGCAATCGCGGAAGAGGCGGACAAGGGCTACGATCTTCTCGTCATCGGTCTAGAAAAAACGGTGAGCCGCAAAGCCGAGTTGCATGCCGGCGTGAACCGCATCGGCCTCGGCTTCGAAGGTGCCCTCGCCGTGGTCGACTCCCGCGGCATCCACGTCGAGGACCCGCTGGAAAGCAAACTGAGCATCCTGGTGCCGGTAAATGGGACGATACCATCACGCAACGCCGCCGATGTGGCGCTGGCCATCGCCAAAGCCATCAAGGCCCCGGTCACCGTGCTCTACGTGGCGACACGCGCCGCCGTCGGTAAAAAGCGACGCTTGCGCAAGCGGCACCACGAAAAGGCGATTTTAAAAGACATCATGGAGCTCGCGCAAAGCTACGGCGTGAAGCCGCAAACCGCGATCCTTGCCGACATCGCGCCGGAAGAAGCGATCCTCAAGCAAGTCGACGTCGACAAAAATACGCTTATCGTCATGGGCGCCAGCCGCCGCCCCGGAGAAAAACTGTTCTTCGGCGACACCGCAGCCGCGGTCCTGGAGAATTCGAAAGCGTCGGTATTATTGATCTCGAGCTGACGACGTTCCGCCATCCTTCTGCAAACCCGCGCGACCGAATTTATTGTTCTTGGGAAATCCCTTGGGCGCCAGCCGGCCGGCATCGGCGCGGTTGCCGCGCCAATCGGAAAGTTCCTTGAGCGAGAGCATGAAGCTGCGGCCGGCGCTGTCGAGCCAGTTCAGACCTTCCTCGGCGCCGAAGGTCTTGACGTCGGAAAGTCCGCCGTCCTTGTAGCGCTGCAGACGTACTCCACGGCCGCGGGCCATTTCGGGAATCTGCTCCAGCGGGAAAATCACCATTTTACGATTTTCGCCGATGCTAGCGACCAATTCACCCTGGACAAGGGCGAGCGCCCGCGCCTCGTTTGGCGGAGCCACGTTCAATACCTGCTTGCCCTTACGCGTATTGGCGAGGCAGTCGTCCTCGGCCACGACGAAGCCACGCCCGTCATAGGCGGCTACGAGGAATTTACGGCCTCCCTGAAACATAAATGCGGCGACGACATCGGCCTCCTGCTCGAGGTCGATAAAGAGTCGGATTGGCTCGCCATGCCCGCGGCCGCCCGGCAATTTAGCGGCATCGAGCGTATAGAATCGCCCATTCGTCGCGAATATCAGGCACTTCGAGGTTGTTTCCGCGGGGAAAGCAAATTTCAGCCGGTCGTCGGATTTGAACGAGACGCCGGAAAGATCGGCGACATGGCCGCGCAACGCGCGGATCCAGCCGCGCTCTGAAACGACGACGGTCACTGGCTCGCGTTCGACCAGCGCCTCTTCGATCGCCGCTTCGTCATGTTCGGGAGCCGCCGCGAATTGCGTGCGTCTTTTCCCCAGTGTGGTTTTTGGCCCGTAGGCGTTGCGAACTTCCTTGATCTGACCGGCGATGGTTTTCCATTGCTCTTTCTCGGACCCGATCAGTGCCTGAATGGCCTTCTTTTCCGAGCGCAGGACCTTGTCCTCGGCGCGAATTTCCATTTCCTCGAGCCTGCGCAGGTTGCGCAGGCGCATGTTGAGGATCGCCTCGGCCTGCACATCCGACAGCTTGAACGTCTTGATCAAGACCGGCTTCGGCTCGTCTTCCTTGCGGATGATCTTGATCACCTTGTCGAGATTCAGATAGGCCACGAGATGTCCGCCGAGCACCTCGAGCCGGTGCTCGATCGCGCCGAGCCGGTGGCGTGAACGCCGCAATAGCACGTCGCGGCGGTGATTGAGCCATTCGCGCAAGACTTCGGCAAGGCCCATCACCATCGGCACGCGTCCTTTGGCAAGGACGTTCATGTTCAAGGGCACGCGGCTTTCAAGCTCGGTCAGCTTGAAAAGGCTTTCCATCAATAGTTCGGGATCGACGCTGCGCGCGCGCGGCTCGATAATCAGCCGCACATCTTCCGCCGACTCGTCGCGGACGTCGGCGACCAGCGGAAGTTTCCTTGCATTGAGCAGCTCGGCGATTTTCTCAATAAGCCGCGACTTTTGAACGAGCCAAGGAATTTCAGTAATGACCACGACATAGGTGCCGCGGCCGCCATCCTCCTTGTGCCACTTGGCGCGCACACGAAAGGAGCCGCGCCCGGTAGCGTAGGCCTGTGCGATGGTTTCACGCGGGTCGACAACCACGCCGCCGGTGGGGAAATCAGGTCCCGGCACGAATTTCAGCAACGTCCGGCTGCGGGCGTTCGGGTTGTCGATGAGATGCAAAGCGGCGTCGCATAATTCGGCGGCGTTGTGCGGTGGAATCGCCGTGGCCATGCCGACGGCGATGCCCTGCGAACCGTTGGCCAAGAGATTGGGAAAGGCCGCCGGAAGCACCACCGGTTCGTCGTCGCCCCCGTCGTAGGTGGGGCGGAAATCGACGGCATTCTCGTCGAGGCCATCGAGCAGCAAGCGCGCGACATCGGTCAACCGCGCCTCGGTGTAGCGCATCGCAGCCGGATTATCGCCGTCGATGTTGCCGAAGTTGCCTTGACCGTCCACCAGCGGATAGCGCTGGGCGAAATCCTGCGCCAAGCGAGTCAGGGCGTCATAAACAGCTTGATCGCCATGCGGATGAAACTTACCGATCACATCGCCGACAACGCGGGCGCATTTCTTGAAAGCTGCGTTGGGATCGAGCCGAAGCTGCTGCATCGCATACAGCAAACGCCGGTGGACCGGCTTCAGGCCATCACGCGCATCGGGCAGCGCGCGGTGCATGATCGTGGAGAGCGCATAGGCGAGATAACGCTCCTCCAGCGCCTCGCGTAGCGCGATCTCCTGCACCTCTTCCCGCTCGGGAGGAATCAATCGCTTGCCCATGAAACGATGCGTAGCGCGGCGGCTCCGGCTGAACAAGAGATGAATGCCGTGCTTTGCGCCCGTTCATTGCCAAGGGATCAACATGGAACTCATGGAATTTCTTGCGCGTAGTGTAGTCAGCAGAAATTCCGGACAAGGGGAGCAACGATCATGCGCAAGAATCTCTTCTTAGCGGCGGCGATCGCAATCATGGGCGGCACAGGAATTGCTGTGCCCGGCCACGCGGCAGGCCTGATCGCGCCTGACGGCCTCCGCGGAGCGGCAGCGGGCGCCGCCATCGAAAATGTGCGCTTTGTGTGCTATCGCGTCTGGCGGCACGGACATTGGGTCCGCACGTGCAGTTACCGGCCCGGATTCGCAAGGCCGTACTATTACGGCTATCCCTATTACTACGGGTATCCCTATCCTTATTATTACCGGCCCTACGCATACCGGCGGCCGGGCGTACACCTTTATTTCCGCCTCTAATGAGGCGGCCAAGCAAAACGCGCGGGGGTCAGCCGCGCAGAATTGCCGCGATGAAATGCCGGCGCGCCTCGGGCAGCGCGATGCCGCGCGGCTCAAGCACGTGGCGACTGAGGAAATGTCCGGTGATCGCGAAGCCGCTGCTGAC
Source organism: Xanthobacteraceae bacterium (assembly GCA_035652315.1). Lineage (GTDB taxonomy): Bacteria > Pseudomonadota > Alphaproteobacteria > Rhizobiales > Xanthobacteraceae > CANKHA01. The sequence goes on from DASREA010000011.1 coordinate 5,574, forward strand.
CTCGGCAGGCGTCGGTTCGCCGTCATCGCCGGCGAGAAAAGCGGGCAATTGCATTAGCTTGTCGCGCCAAGCCTCGCCGGCCTGCCGCGACACCGCTCGGCCGGATTTCGGCGACACATAGGCAAGGTCCGCAACGGCCCCGGTCGCGGCGCATTGGCTGAGGTCGAGGCCAAAACCGAGTTCGGCCAAAAGCGCCAGTTCGAATCGGGCGACCAAAGGACCGATCTGCCTTGCGTCGCCAAGCCGCTCGAGGATGTCCTCAAGCGCTTCAAAAACCGCGGGATGCGGATCGCGCTCGGGCAGAAGCCGCGTCAGCGCCGCCAGGTGCGTTACGCCGTAGACGGCATGCGACGCTCCCAGATAGCCCGCGGCGCGCAGCCGCAATCCCTCGACGGTATAAATGCCCAAATGCTCGTCGAGGCGCGCGCGCCACGTCGCCGAGACCGAATTGCCCGGCTGTAAGATCGGACGCAAGCGCGTTCCCGCACCGCCACGGACCAGGCCGAGATGCCGCCCGTGTTCGCGGGTCATCAGCTCGAGAATGGCGCTGGCTTCGCCGTGGCGCTTGACGCCAAGAACGATGCCTTCATCGGTCCATTGCATGTGGCGCATTCCAATGGCTCAAGACGGCAGAGCCGTCAATCGGCCGGGAATTCCAGGCCCATGCTCCGATAGCGGTCGGGATCATTTTCCCACCCTTCCCGCACCTTCACGAATAAAAACAGATGCACCGGCGCTTCGATCATTGCCGCGATTTCCTTGCGCGCCTCGGCGCCGATTGCCTTGATGGTCGCGCCGCCCTTGCCGAGCACGATTTTGCGCTGGCTCTCCCGTTCGACGTAAATCGTCTGTTCGATGCGTACCGACCCGTCCTTCCGCTCGGCCCAGGATTCGGTCTCCACCGTCGACTGATAGGGCAATTCCTGATGCAGCCGATCGAATAGCTTCTCCCGCGTGATTTCGGCAGCGAGCTGCCGCAGTGGAGCATCCGTCATCTGGTCGGCAGGATAAAGCCATGGCCCCGGCGGTACGTGCACCGCAAGCCATTTCTTGACGTCGCGAACGCCATCACCCGTCAGTGCGGAAATCATGAATGTGGCATCGAAACGCGCTCGTTCGTTGGCGTTCTTGGCGAGCGCAAGCAGGCTGGCCCGTTCCACGACATCGACCTTGTTGAGCACCAGGATCTTTGGCTGCTTCACCTCCGCGAGCTGTGCAAGAATCGCATCCGCTTCGTCGTCCAATCCTTTGCGAGCATCGATCATCAGGGCGACAATGTCGGCGTCGCGCGCCCCACTCCAGGCTCCTGCAACCATGGCGCGATCCAAGCGGCGTCTTGGCTGAAAAATACCCGGCGTGTCGACGAAGATCAGCTGCGAGTCATCTTCGACGGCGATCCCGCGCAAGGGCGAGCGCGTAGTCTGTACCTTGCGCGACACAATGCTAACCTTCGATCCGACCAGCGCATTAAGCAGCGTCGATTTTCCCGCGTTGGGGGCACCGATCAGTGCTACGAAGCCGCAGCGCGCCGCAGACTCGCCCGGCGGGGACGCATCAACCATCGCCGAAATCCGTGCGCACACCCTCGCGTGTCAGCATCGCGGCAGCCGCGGCCTGCTCCGCCGCGCGCTTGGTGCGGCCCGTGCCTTCGGCAGGCGTCAGTTTCGGCAATTCCACGGCGACCCGGAACTCCGGATTGTGATGCGGGCCGCTGCGCTGCAATTCGCGATAGGCCGGCGTCGGCAAACCGCGCCCCTGCGCCCATTCCTGCAACACGGTTTTCGGGTCCCGCGGCGGGCGTACCGGCGTCCGCATCCGCTGATCCCAGAGCCGGTCGATCAGCTCAGCCGCTGCTTTATAGCCGCCATCGAGGAACACCGCACCAATGAGCGACTCGCATAGATCGGCGAGAATGGCGACACGTGTGCGGCCGCCGCCGCTCGCCTCGGAAGGGCCGAGACGGACCGCCGCGCCGAGCTCCAGTTGCTTTGCAATATCGGCGCAAGTTTCCTGCCGCACGAGATCGGCCAAGCGCCGCGACAGTTCTCCCTCGTTGGCCTTGGGAAAAGCGCGAAATAGCATGTCCGACACCACGAGACCGAGAACATGGTCGCCGAGAAACTCGAGCCTCTGATAGCTCGCGGCCCGATTGCGCGCCGTGAGGGCGGAGATATGGGTGAGCGCGCATTCGAGCAGTCCGGCATCCTTGAAGCGGTAGCCGATGCGTTCCTCGACTGCGCTCACCCGGCGACGGCGCTTCGGTGTGGAGGCATCAACCGGACCATTGGCCGCAGCCGCGGTTGAGGCGGCGGCCGCCGCCAGCTTGGAAGCGGTGCTTGTGTTGCGTCGCCTCATCTGACCGGTTGAAACAGGCGGCTCCAGCGCAGGTCCCACGGCCAGCGCCATATCTGCCACGCCTTATCGCCATCCCCGATCGAGAAGAAGATGATCTGCGCGCGGCCGATGAAATTCTCGAACGGCACCGGACCGACTTCGGGAAACCGGCTGTCGCGGGAGTTGTCGCGATTGTCCCCCATCATGAAATAACGATCGGGCGGCACGACGAATTCCGGCGTATTATCGGCATAGCCGCTGTCGCCGAGGTCGAGCGTCACGTAGCTGACCCCATTCGGCAGCGTTTCCCGCCATCGCTTGACTGTCATGCCGTATTCGACGGTGTCGAGGTCTGGCAGCCGCTCCCGCTTGACCGCCTCGCCGTTGATGAAGAGCTCGCCCTGTTTCACCTGGATACGGTCGCCGGGAAGCCCGATGACGCGCTTGATGTAATCGACGGACGTATCACTTGGCAGGCGGAACACCGCGACGTCGCCACGTTGTGGCGGCGACGCCCAGACGCGGCCGGAGAACAGCGGCAACGGCGGCAGCAACGGCAATTGAAACGAATAGCGGCTGTAGCCGTAGCTGTATTTCGAGACAAAAAGGTAATCGCCGATCAGAAGAGTCCTCTCCATCGACCCCGATGGAATGTTGAAGGGCTGAAACAGGAATGTGCGGATCACCAGCGCAATGAGCAGAGCCTGAAAGATGACGCTGGCCCATTCGGCCAAGCCTCCTTCCTTGCGTTTCGCAGTCGACACGCTCATTCGCCTTCCCTTGATTGGAAAATCCCGCAGCCTTGTAACGGCTGGCACCCTACCATGCAACGAATGCCGGAGCCTGCGCGGCAAAGTGCGGCATTTTCTTGGTGCCTCAACGAGATGATCAGGTTACGGGCACCCCCAATGGCGGTCCCAGGCCCGCTCATTTGTGCAAAGCCGAGATAATAACAAGCGCCTGCGCCAGCGGCCATTCGTCGGTGATGGTCAGATCGATTTGCACGTCGAAGCCGGGCGGGGTGATTGCTTTCAGCCGCTCGAGGGCGCCGCCGGTCAGCCGCATTGTCGGCTTTCCCGAGGGCAGATTGACGACACCCATGTCGCGCCAGAACACGCCGGCGCGCAATCCGGTGCCCAGTGCCTTGGCACAGGCTTCCTTGGCGGCGAATCGCTTGGCGTAAGTATCGACCCGCTTCGCGCGTCGTTCGGCCTTGGCGCGTTCTGTGGCGGTGAAGATGCGATTGAGGAAGCGGTCGCCGTGGTGCGCGATCGTCTTTTCGATGCGGCGGATATCGATGACGTCGGAACCGATGCCGAGGATCATGCGCGCCCCGCATTTTTGCGCCCGCGATCCATGGCGTCGCGCATCAACTTCACCGCCTCGGCCAAGCCGTCGAATACCGCCTCCCCGATCAGAAAATGACCGATATTAAGTTCGACGATTTCCGGCAGCGCCGCGATCATTTCGGCGCTGGCGTAGTCAAGGCCGTGCCCGGCATGCACCTCAAGCCCAAGATCCTTGGCCTGCCGTGCCGCCTCCCGAATGCGGCGCCATTCGGCATCGGCCACCGCTTTGTCCCGTTGCGTCAGGGCCTCGCACCAGGGCCCGACATGAATTTCCACCACCGGCGCGCCAAGCTGCGCGGCCGCTTCGATCTGTTGCCGCTCCGGCGCAACGAACAACGATACCCGGATCGCGGCAGCGGAAAGCTTTGCGATGGCCGCGCCGAGAGCCGGGCGCTGCCCGACAACGTCAAGGCCACCTTCGGTCGTGCGCTCGCTGCGCTTTTCCGGCACCAAACAGGCTGCGTGCGGATGCGTCTTTAGTGCGATGGCGATCATCTCCTCCGTCGCCGCCATCTCGAAATTCAGCGGCTTGGAAATTTCGGCGTGCAGCCGGGCGATGTCGTCATCCAGAATGTGCCGGCGATCCTCGCGCAAATGCGCGGTGATGCCGTCGGCCCCCGCCGCGATCGCAAGCTTGGCCGCGCGCACCGGATCGGGATGTCGCCCACCGCGCGCATTGCGGATCGTGGCGACGTGATCGACATTGACGCCGAGGCGCAGTTGGGAGGTCACGTCATTGCCTCAGCCATTCACGCGCACGGCTTTGGCGACCACAGGCTTCGCGCGCAATTGGGTGACAATAGCGTTCAGATGCTTGAGGTCGTAGACCTCCAGGTCGATGGTGAGCTCGGTGAAATCCGGCGAACGTCGGGTCATCTGGATATTGTCGATGTTACCGCCATGCTCGGCGATGACACGCGTGATCTGCGCCAGCGTGCCCGGCTCATTGACCGACTGCACCGCGAGCCGCGCCGGAAAGCGCTGCTTGCTCGCTTCCTCGATATCCCATTGCACATCGAGCCAACGCTCGGGCGTGTCCTCGAACTCCTTCAACGCGGGAGATTGGATCGGATAGATGGTGATGCCGTGTCCCGGCGTCAGAATTCCCACGATGCGGTCGCCGGGCACCGCGCCGCCCTTGGAGGCAAACCGCACGGGAAGGTCGCTGTTGATGCCACGGATCGGCAGCGGCGTTGATTTGCTGCCGATGCCGGGGATCTTGAATTTCAACGATTTGGCGCGCTTGAGCCCGAACCAGCCGCTTTCCGTCTTCGGCTTGGCGGCGCGCGGGGCGCCCCGCTCTTCCTTGTAATCGGGATACATGGCGCGAGCGACATCCGACGCCTTCATCTCGCCGCGTCCGACCGATGCCATCACATCGTCGAGAGAGGCGCGCGCCAGTCGCGGCAGCGCATTCCGCAACTTGTCGTCGGAATACTCGATTTTGGCGCGCTGGAAGAGGCGCTCGACGAAACGCCGGCCCAGCCCGGCATATTGCGAGCGGATGGCCGCGCGCGTGGCCCGGCGTATGGCGGCGCGTGCCTTGCCGGTAACGACGATGGATTCCCATGCCGCCGGCGGCGCCACTTGCGCTTTGGAGGTGATGATTTCCACTTCATCGCCGTTGACCAGTTGCGAGACGAGCGGCGCGATCTTGCCGTTGATCTTGCAGCCTACCGCGGTATTGCCGACGTCCGTGTGCACGGCGTAAGCGAAATCGATGGATGTTGCCCCGCTCGGCAGCGCGATCAATTTTCCCTTGGGCGTGAAGCAGAAGACCTGGTCGTGGAACAACTCGAGTTTGGTGTGCTCCAGGAATTCTTCCGGATTGGATCCCTCCGCCAGAAGCTCGATCGTGCGCCGCAGCCATGCGTAGGCGCTTGATTCGCGCGACAGCATTTCCGTCGGCGTGCCCAGCTCGTCCTTGTACAAGGCGTGGGCGGCGATGCCGTATTCGGCGATGTCGTCCATTTCCCGGGTGCGGATTTGCAGCTCGACGCGCTGCTTGCCGGGACCGATCACGGTCGTATGGATGGAACGATAATCGTTCTGCTTGGGCGTCGAGATGTAATCCTTGAAACGCCCCGGAACGACCGGCCAGGTCATGTGCACGATCCCAAGCGCCTGATAGCACTCGATCGTGCTCTTCACGACGACCCGGAAACCATAGATGTCCGAGAGTTGCTCGAAGCCGACGGATTTGCGCTCCATCTTCCGCCAAATGGAATAAGGGCGCTTGCGCCGACCGTGGACTTTGGCCTTGAGCCCGTGCTTGGCGAGCTTGCGGGTAAGCTGCTGCTCGATCTCGCTGATCAGGTCCTTGTTGCGCCCCGCCAAACCAAGCAGCCGTTCGGTGACGGCGCGGTAGGCGTCGGGGTTCAATTCGCGGAAAGAAAGGTCTTCGAGTTCCTCGCGCATCTCGTGCATACCCATGCGCCCGGCAAGCGGCGCATAGATGTCAAGTGTCTCCTCCGCCACGCGGCGGCGCGATTCCGGCGACATGTATTCGAGCGTGCGCATGTTATGCAGTCGATCGGCGAGTTTCACCAGCAGCACGCGGACGTCGTCGGCGATCGCGAGCAACAGTTTGCGCAGGTTCTCCGCCTGCTTGGCTTCACGGGTGACGAGATCGAGCTTTTTGAGCTTGGTGAGGCCTTCGACCAGCGTTCCAATATCCTTGCCGAACATCGCGTCAATTTCGGCGCGGGTCGCTTCGGTATCTTCGATGGTGTCGTGCAGCAGAGCTGCGGCGATGGTCGCGTCGTCTAGCTTCAGATCGGTCAGGATGGCCGCGACTTCGAGCGGATGCGAAAAATAGGGATCGCCGGAAGCCCGGCGCTGCTCGCCATGGGCCTTCATCGCGTAAACATAGGCGCGGTCGAGAAGGCTCTCATTGGTATTGGGATTGTAACGTCGGACGCGCTCGATCAGCTCATATTGTCGCATCATCAGCGGCTTACGTGGCATTTTCGCTGATTTTCCAGAGGGATGTGGCGGACTCTTGGAGTCGCGCTCGACCAACGGCGGAGCCACAAGCGCCCCTCCGTCCACGCGTCGTTCAGTTTCGGTCGGTAATCCCATGCAGCATCCTGGCGCTTATGATTATATATAAGCCATCCACAGGCTAAGCACAGGATAACACGGCGATTCCGCAGAAGGCGCAAGAATGCGCCCACAAATGGCAAAGACCCGAGGCGAGCCCCCGGGCCTTTAACTCACGCCGCCGCTGGAATGCTTATTCCTCTTCTTCGGGCTGTTCCTCAGGGGGAGCGAGCCCCTCAAGGCCCTTAAGAAGCTCCTCCTCTGTCATACGCTCGCCTGTGACCTCAGTGTCGTCCGCATCGACGCCGACGCTGGCCGCACCGATCAGCGGCACCGTTTCGGGCTCTGGCTCGTCAACCTCGACGTATTTCTGAAGGGAATGGATAAGATCTTCGCGCAGATCTTCCGGCGAAATGGTGCTCTCGGCGATTTCGCGCAGCGCGACAACAGGATTTTTGTCATTATCGCGCTCAATGGTGATCTGCGAGCCGGAAGAAATCATGCGGCTGCGGTGGGCTGACAACAGCACAAGGTCGAATCGGTTTTCCACCTTGTCGATGCAATCCTCGACGGTGACACGGGCCATGAGCTCGCGCTCCTATTCACGTGGAACTTTTGCTGAAACTGCCAAGTTAGGTAGCTACCTTGGCCAGAAAGCGCAAGACCGAATTTTGGCGCTTCCCCGAGCTTCCGGCCGAACCCAGAAACCTCAGTCCGGCCTTAATCCGCCGCTATTTTTCGGGGTGCGGGATGGCTGTGTCGATGATTGGCCGTCCGCTCATTTTAGCGGCTGCGAATTTGAATGATTTTTTGGTTTTAATCACGAGAAAGACCGACCATGGCAGTCTCCGGTGAAAAAATCGCGCTGTTCATCGACGGCGCCAACTTATACGCCACGGCCAAGGCGTTAGGTTTCGACATCGATTACAAGCGTTTGCTGCGGGAATTTCAGTCCCGCGGCTATCTGCTCAGGGCGTTCTATTACACCGCCATTATCGAAGATCAGGAATATTCATCGATACGTCCCCTTATCGATTGGCTCGACTACAACGGTTACAGCGTCGTGACCAAGGCGACGAAGGAATTCGTCGACCAAACCGGCCGCCGCAAAGTGAAGGGGAACATGGACATCGAACTCGCCGTCGACGCCATGGAGATCGCGGGCCACATCGATCAGATGGTGCTATTTTCCGGCGACGGCGATTTCCGCTCGCTCGTCGAGGCCGTGCAGAGACGCGGGGTCCGCGTCGTCGTCGTCTCAACGATTTCCACGCAGCCGCCCATGGTCGCCGACGAGCTGCGCCGCCAGGCGGACCAGTTCATCGACATTGTGGAACTGCAGAGTAAAATCGGGCGTGACGCGGCCGAGCGGCCCGATCGGCCGACGCGGGAACCGCGCCAGCAGCACACACCGCAATTCCTGCAGCGCAGTACCGTTCCGCAGCGGGCCGGCGCCGTCGATGAAGAAGATTACGACGATTAGCAAGCGACCGGACCCCGCCACGCTTTTCATCCCCCCGCATGACTGCAGCCGCTGCCCGCGACTCGTTGCCTTTCGCGAAAGCTGGCGTGCGCGCGAGCCGCAATGGCACAACGCTCCCGTCCCTTCTTTCGGCCCGTTGGAGGCAGGGCTCCTGATCGTCGGGCTTGCACCGGGCTTGCAGGGGGCAAACCGCACCGGCCGGCCGTTCACCGGCGACTATGCTGGCGACCTGCTCTACGGCACCTTATCCAAATACGGTTTCGCTCGCGGGGAATATGCCGCGCGGCCCGACGATGGATTTTCGCTTGTCGATTGCCGGATCAGCAATGCCGTCCGTTGCGTGCCGCCGGAAAACAAGCCGGGCACCGCCGAGATCGCAAACTGCGGCTTCTATCTGCGTAACGAGATCGCCGCCATGCCCAACCTTCGCGCCCTGGTCGCGTTGGGCCACATTGCCCATGACAGCGCTGTCGTCGCGCTCGGCGGAAAAAGGGCGGCCTACCCCTTCGGGCATGGGTGTAAACACAAGCTCGGCCAACTTACCTTGTTCGACAGCTATCATTGCTCCCGCTACAACACGAACACCGGCGTGCTGACGCCGCAGATGTTTCACAAGGTTTTTGCAGCGGCACGCGCCGAGCTGCGGCTTGTCTAGCCTTTCTGCCGTAGCAGCCGCCCGCGCTCGCGTTCCCAGGAACGCCGCTTGATCGTTTCGCGCTTGTCATGCAGTTTTTTGCCGCGGGCCAAGGCCAATTCGACCTTGGCGCGCCCACGCGCGTTGAAGAAGAGCTTGAGCGGGACCAATGTCATGCCTTCCCGCTCGATGGCGCCGGCAAGCTTGGCAATCTGGCGTTTGTGCAGCAGAAGCTTGCGCGGACGCTTCGGAGCGTGATTGAAGCGGCTTGCCTGTAAATATTCAGGAATGTTGGAGTTGATCAGCCAGATTTCCCCCTCGCGCGCGTCGGCGTAGGATTCAGCGATCGTCGCCTTGCCGAAGCGCAATGACTTGACCTCGGTCCCGGTCAAGGCGATGCCGGCTTCGAACACTTCCCCTATTTCATAGTTGAAGCGCGCTTTGCGGTTGTCGGCGACGACCTTGATATTGGCGTCGGATTTAGGCGCCATTTCCGCTGACTCCCCCCGGCAAGCCCATCGTGAAGTCCAGTCGATCTATCATCGTTCGGCATGCGTAGCGCAAGCGGAATTCGGACTCACGCGGCACGGTTCTTGAGCAGATCGCGGATTTCCATGAGCAGTTTCTCCTGCCGCGTGGGCGCCACATCTTCCTTCTTCGGCTCCTGCGCCTCGAGCGCCCGAAACCGATTGATTACCCTGGCCACCCAAAAAAGAATCCAGGCGACGACGATGAAGTTGAGAACGAGCGTGACGAAATTGCCCCAGGCCAGGACGGCCCCTTCTTTTTTGGCCTCGGCCAGGGTCGCCGCGGTCACCTTCGGCGACAGAGGGATAAAGTAATTGGAAAAGTCGAGGCCACCGGTGACGGCGCCGATCATCGGCATGAATATATCGCCGACCAAGGACTGCACGATGTTGTTGAAGGCGGCTCCGATGATGACGCCGACAGCCAAGTCGGCCACATTGCCGCGAATGGCAAAATTTCGAAATTCCTTGAACATTTCAATTCTCCCGCTTGCAGCTATTTTGCAAAACGAGAGATCAATGACAACAAACAGAATCGCCAGCTCGCGGGCTGCCGACAACCCCCGCGACTTTGGGTCGGCTAGTCAGGTTTGCGCTCGCGCCAGTGGGTCGGCTTGACGGTCAATCGGCCCTTCGAGTTGGCATTCACCCAACCGGCATTGGTCAGGCGGCAGGGGAATCCCAGTTTGTAGAGGCCGAATTGATCCACGACCTGCAACTCGACGGAGCGGTCCGTCGGCGCGGATTCGATCGGCTTCCAAGTCCCGTTGTTCCGTTTCGGCCCGTAAAGCGACACTGTGCAATCCCATAAACGCGCGCAAACTAACGCCGGGGCAGCGTCATTGGTTCCGTCTGCCGGGGCTTTCGCTTGCACCGATCGGTGCGGCACCCAAGCGGTATTCAGTTCAGTAGGCCCGCCTGCATCATGGCCTTGTGCACGGCCGTGCGGGTGCTCTCGCTCAGTGGCACCATCGGCAGCCGCACGTTATCGGCGCATTTACCGAGCAGCGACAGCGCATATTTCGCCGGCGCCGGATTTGTTTCGATGAACAAGGCATGATGTAGCGGCATCAGCTTGTCTTGCAGTTTCAATGCGCCGGCAAAGTCCCCTTTTAGGCAGAGATCCTGAAATTCGGCGCAAAGGCGCGGTGCGACATTCGCCGTCACCGAAATACAGCCGTGGCCGCCGTGGGCCATGAAGCCGAGCGTCGAGGCATCTTCGCCGGAAAGCTGGTTGAAACCCGGCCCCATCGCTGCACGCTGCTGCGAGACACGGACGACGTTGGACGTGGCGTCCTTAACCCCGGCAATGTTCTTCAAGTCGAACAACCGTTTCATCGTTTCGACGGTCATGTCGATGACCGAACGGGAGGGGATGTTGTAAATGATGATGGGTATCCCGATCGCGTCGTTGATCGCCTTGAAGTGCTGGTAGAGCCCCTCCTGGGTCGGCTTATTGTAGTAGGGCGTTACGATCAGCACGGCATCGGCTCCCGACTTCTCCGCATGTCGCGAGAGTTCGATGGCTTCCGCCGTCGAGTTCGAGCCCGCGCCTGCGATGACCGGCACGCGTCCCCTCGCCTGCTGCACACACCATTCGACGACCCGGCGGTGTTCGTCGTGGGACAAGGTCGGGCTTTCCCCGGTCGTGCCGACGGGCACAAGGCCATCGGTCCCCTCGTCAATCTGCCAGTCGACAAGAGCGCGGAATGCCGTCTCGTCCAGGCCGCCGTTCTTGAACGGCGTCACGAGAGCGGTAAACGAGCCCTTAAAGCCCGTTCTGGCGGTCATGAAGATCCCTCAATTGTTCCCGCGCGATAGATGGCGCGAGCAGCATTGATATCGGCTCAGCGCGGCCGAAGAAAGGCCTTCCGCGACCACAGGTCACGTCGAAGCGTTAGTGCTAGCCATAAATGCAGGACGAATCGAGGATTCCTGCCATTTCCTGGGCAAGATTTCGCGAAAAGAAACCGGTATAAGGTAGAGGCAACGTCGGGGGTCTCAGCGAGCGATGAAGCGCCACAGCCGTTACGTCTACGCGCCGGTCGTCCTGGCCGCGGGGTTCATTTTTGCAGCAGGCTGGCCGCCGCTCGAGGCGGCGTCGCCGACGGGGCACAATGGCAAATCCAGCAAGCCGGTGGCCAAGCCATTGCCGCGCCCGAAGCCGGCCACCACCGCCCAGGCGTCGAGCCTGAAAAATATTCCGTTGCCGCGACCGCGGCCCCGCGCAGCCACCGAGTTGGCTTCGCTCCCTGCGGAGGCCGTAAGCCTGGCCGTTCATGACGGCGACGTCATGCCTGCGCCGCGGCGGGAGAATTCATCTTCTGCGCCGCCGGAGGAAAACAAACCGGCGATATCCGTCTCGGCCAAGGACGTGGCCGCGGTCAAAGAAGCCCTGAGGCTCGTGGAACGCGGCAAGGTCGACACCGCGCATTCGCTGACCGCCACCATGAGCGACCCGGCGGCGCGAAAGGTCGTCGAATGGGCGATCCTGCGCTCGCCTTATACGGATGACGTGCCGTTCGAGCGATTTATCGCTTTCATCAAGGAAAATCCCGACTGGCCCAGCATCGACATATTCCGGCGCAGAGCCGAAGCCGCGCTATGGGAGGACGGCCGCGACGTGCGAATGGTGCGCGCGTATTTCGCGGACAAGCCTCCGCTCAGCGGAAAAGGCCGCCTGGTGCTGGCCCGCGCCATGCTGGCGCAGGGCGACCGCAAGGGCGCCGAGCCCCTGGTGCGCGAAGTCTGGCGCCACGACGAGCTCAGCCCGACACTGGAATCCATGGTCGTGAGCGCATTCGGCAACATGCTCACCCGTGCCGACTACAAGGCCAGGATGGACCAACTCCTCTATGACGGCGATACGGCGGCCGCCATGCGCATGGCGCAGCATCTTGGCGCCAAGGAAATTGCCATCGCCAAGGCGCGCATCGGCGTGTTGAAGAATCTTTCCAACGCCGCGGCGCTGCTCGACGCGGTGCCGACCGAAGCGCGGCGCGATGCCGGTTATATCTTCAGCAGGATCCAATGGCTGCAGCGCACGAACAAGATCCCGGAAGCCGGTCAACTCATGCTGGCCGCGCCTACGGATCCGGAAACGGTTGTCGATCCGGACCGCTGGTGGATCGAACGTCGCCTGCTCAGCCGTCGCTTGCTCGACATCGGCGACGTCAAGACCGCATACCGTGTGGCGCGGGACGCGGCGCCCCCTGAAAAGGAAAACTATCGCGTCGATCACCATTTCCTGGCCGGCTGGATCGCCCTGCGTTATCTCAACGATGCCAAGACCGCTCTTGGACATTTTGTTCGCATCACTAGGCCGGGATTGATCAATCCAACCGCGCTGGCGCGTGGCGACTATTGGCAAGGTCGCGCCCTGGAGGCGCTGGGGCGGCGAGACGAGGCGCTCGCGCATTATCGCGCCGCCGCGCAGCGCACGACCACTTATTACGGTCAGATTGCCCGTGGCCGATTGGGACTGCCAGACATCGTCGTTAATCCGCCTCCGCGAGCGGCGGCGCACAGCGAATTGGCCCGCGCGGCCGAATTCCTCTATGCTGCGGATCAGCGCGATATGGTCGCGAGCATGATGTACGACGTCGGCAACCATTGCCAAAACGTCGCCGTGCTGGCGTCGCTCGGCGAAGTCGCGGCAAGACAAAAAGACGGACGCGGCATGGTGCTGCTCGGCAAAGAGGCGCTGGGGCGCGGATTGCCATTCGACTATTTCGCTTTTCCGACCGTCGGCCTGCCCGCCTATAAACCGGTTGGACCCGCGATAGACATAACCGTGGCTTACTCAATTGCCAGGACCGAGAGCTATTTCAACCAGAAGGACATTTCCAGCGCCAAGGCCATGGGCCTGATGCAGGTGACACCGGAGGCCGGAAAGGACACAGCCAAGAAATTCAAGGTCGTTTACAGCGAGAAGCGGCTGCTGACGGATCCGGTCTACAACGTGCAGATGGGCGCAGCCGAGCTCGGCAATCTGATGCAGGGATACCGCGGCTCCTACATCCTGACCTTTGCCGGCTACAACGCCGGGCGCGGCCGCGTGAAGGAATGGATCGCGCATTTTGGCGATCCGCGCGACGCAAACGTGGATCCGATCGACTGGGTCGAGCGGATTCCGATTGCCGAAACCCGCAATTACGTGCAACGGGTCATGGAGAACCTGCAGGTGTATCGGGTTCGCTTTGGCGGCGGCAACCGCCTGTTGATCGAAGCCGATCTTCGCCGGGGCGGCTGACGGGAAAATTTGATGGCTGCTCGGGTGCGGCCTAGCGTGGCCCGCCAGGCAGCCCTAGAGCCGTTACCGATGTCTGAAGACGCGACAAGCTGTTTTATCGCCGCGCCGGATGGTCTGCGCCTGCATGTACGCGATTACGGCCCGCGCAACGATCATCTTCCGGTCGTCTGCTTGGCCGGCCTGGCGCGCACCGGCGCCGATTTCGAAGAACTTGCGCTTGCCCTGTCGCGCGACGCGAATGCACCGCGGCGGGTGGTCGCGCTCGATTGCCGGGGCCGCGGCCGCTCAGACCGCGACGAGAATGCGGCGAATTACAGCTTTCCGGTAGAGGTCCAAGACGTATTGGCCGTGCTGGCCGCCCTCGACCTTGGCCCTGTGGTCGTTGTCGGCACGTCGCGCGGCGGCATTCTCGCCATGCTGCTATCAGCGCTTCGGCCGACCGCCATCGCGGGCGTGGTGCTGAACGACATTGGGCCAGTCATCGATCCCCGCGGCTTGGCGCGGATCAAAAGCTATGTCGGCAAGCTGCCGCAGCCGACAAGCTTCGACGATGCCGCAGAAATCATGCGCCGGCTATTCGGCGGACATTTTCCCAAACTGACGCCAGAGCAATGGAAGACCTTCGCCCGGCGCACCTTCGAGATGCGCGATGGCCGAGTTTTGCCGTCTTATGATCCGAAGCTCGCGAAAGTGCTGGAATCCGTCGATATCGAGCGGCCTCTCCCGCCGCTCTGGCAAGAATTCGAAGGGCTTAACCATGTGCCGGTCATGGTGGTCCGTGGCGCCAATTCGGACGTCCTCTCTGCCGAAACCGTGCAGGCAATGCGCAAGCGCCGCCCCGATATCGAATTATGGGAGGTGCCCGACCAAGGGCATGCCCCCTTGCTGTCGGATGCGGACAGCATCGGCCGGATTGCGGCCTTCATAACGCGCTGCGAGCGCGGCGCGCCGAAGACCGAGCAGCGATCGTTCCGGAGCGAAGCCGGCACGGATTGACTTCGAATCCCAAAGGAACAACGGCGCCCATGCGGTTTCTATCGTCTTTTGAAAACGTAATTTATCGCTTTATCGCGGGACCTGTTCACCAGATCCAAACACCCTTCGGTGACAAATCCGGCGGCATCGAGCATAGACACGATTTTCGGCGCCATATCGTTGCGACGCATTTCACATTTTATTTCGATCAGATCTTCCATAGGCAGGCCACGAAGAACCAATAATTCATTGCCGTCCACGTCGATGTTGGCATGGGTGGGAAGCGGTAGATCGAAGATCTTGGCGGCATCGCGCCCTGTCATCGTTGCGATGATGCGGCAAGGAAGACCATTTGTCGAAGTGACTAGATCGGTGACCTGGTGCCGCGGGGTGGCAATTGCCAGTTGCGACAGCTGAAAACCGGCCATGCCCGTTCGATCCGATAAGGCGATATTGAATGCTGTGGCCGGCCCATGCAGATCATTCAGGTCGATGTTCCGTTGCAGCAGGTGAAAGGTCGACGCCTCCGGCTCGAAGGCGCATGTGCGAACGCCCTTGGACGCGGCATAAAGAGTATAGACGCCGACGTTCGACCCGATATCCCAAAATACGGAATTTTTCGGAAACGAATCGATCCAGTTAGTCATTTCCGGCTTGCCCTCAGCAGACCTTTTAAAGGGCCATTGGCCTGGCGCGTAATAGCGAATGCTCGCATGGGGCCAGCGTTTCTCCGCGTAGGGCTTCAAATCTTCCGCCAGAAGCGCGTGGACGTATGAGCGCGCGGAACGACTCAGCGGAATGGTCGCAATCCGAATCGCTGCAAGGGAAACACTACGTGCTACGGGGACGGGCCTGAGCTTGATCATTTTTCTTGTTCGCCGTTCGATATCAGCGATGGCACGGCGCGACAGAAAATTCGATGAGGGCAAATGTCGCACGCATCGGTGCTTGCATGACGCAGGCGAGGTGTGCATTTTTTTGCGATCAAAAAAACGGGATCGCGCCGACATGAAGTAAAAAATGCGGCTTCTCTAGAACAAAAATAAACTCGCCGACATTCGCCTGGGATCGCCCGGACAAAATCCGCGTATCTAGACGCGGGCGCGCATCAGTCGATGGCCGGAATCATGCAGGTGGCTCGTCCTCGTCGATGAGGCCTCTTCGCTCGCTGCGAATCGAGGGCGGCGTCCCCTTGAAGGCATTACGCGAGAGCCCGGGCAATTCCCAAGCCTTGATCTATATCAATCAATTCGCACCGGCGGCCAATTGATCTGTCGCAACGTTTCCAATTTTTAAGTGGCCTAGAAAATTGCGTTGCAATGGCCCATGGGATCAATTGGAATAGCCAGGCGTACTCCCCCCATCCCCCGATCGCTTGGCGCGGCCCCGGCATTTCCCCGAATGCCGGGGCTTTTTATAAAGCCTGGCGACCAACTCCAGGCGGCCCGCAACTTTTGTTCGGCTGCGGATTGCGATGTCGCCAGCGCGGCTGGCGGAGACGGAGGGATTCGAACCCTCGATACGCCTTTGGAGCGTATAACGGTTTAGCAAACCGCCGCCTTCAGCCACTCGGCCACGTCTCCGTCGCGCCCGATATGCCCGAGCGACGGGAGCTTGGCAACCCGGCCGCGATCAGGCGGCGGTGCGCAGCGAAGCGGCAGCCTCGGCCTGCGGTTCGGGATTGAGCTTCAGCCATTCGCGGGCGGCGACTTGCGCGGTCCCAATTTCGCTGTCCGACATTTCGGCGGCGATTTCGCGGCGCAGCCGCGCCGCATCGGCATGACCCTTCATCGCCGCCAGATTGAACCACTTGTGCGCCGAAACCAAATCGACGGGCACCGAATTTCCGGCGGAATACATCAATCCCAGCTCGAACAGCGCTTCGGCTTGCGTCGATTCCGTAGCCGCTGCACCGAGCGGCGCAGCGGTGCTGTCGCAAATTTCGTAACGAGCCATTTTCCCAGCCTCCCCTTGAGCGCGTGGCCGGTCCCGCCGGAACCTTCGCGCCATGCCCGATCGCGTCGGGCGTCGAGGATCATGCGAAGAAAATTTGAATGGCTGTTTAAGCGTTTGGCTGAATCGAATGTGAACGGCATGCGGCCTCCGGTTGCGCCGCTGACCAAAGCCGCAAAAACGCCGCACAAGCCCCCGCTGTCAGGATTCGCTAACCCTGCGTGTTGGGGCGGCACTAACCATCGCGCTATCGGCTCGTCGTCAGCGCGCGCGTTGATTGAACAGAATGGCCCGCACCTTGGGGTCTTGCATGTTCACCTGGCCCGCCGCCTCCACGTGCACGTGCATGCCACGATCGACGGCAGGCCGCGACAGCACGGTGTCCAGCCAGCGCTTGAGGTGCGGAAATTCGGCGATGTCCTGTTGCTGCCGTTCCCAACGGCTGGCCCAGCCGATGCAAGCGATGTCGGCAATGGAGTAGGCACCGGCGAGAAATTCGCGGTCGGCAAGACGCCGGTTCATGACGCCGTAGAGGCGGTTGCATTCGTCGACGTAGCGGCGAATGGCATAAGGGATTTTTTCCGGCGCATAGCGGAGGAAATGGTTGGCCTGCCCGGCCATCGGTCCGAGGCCGCCGACTTGCCAAAACAGCCACTGATCGACCTCTACGCGCGCCCGCTCATCGCGAGGATAAAACTTGCCGGTCTTGCGGCCGAGATATTGCAGGATGGCGCCGGATTCGAAGATGGAGATCGGCCTGCCGTCCGGGCCTGCATGATCGACGATTGCCGGCATCCGATTGTTCGGCGAGATTGCCAGAAACGCGGGCTTAAATTGATCGCCCTTTGAAATGTTGATCGGATGAATCACGTAAGGAAGGCCGCATTCCTCGAGCATGACCGTGATTTTCTGACCGTTCGGGGTCGGCCAGTAGTAAAGATCGATCGGTTTGGCGGCTGGCGCCACGGCACGGCGTCTTGAAGGCCTGAGAGAGACGGCGGACTTGACGGCCGGCCGGGGTTTGGTTTTGCGGGGCTTGGATTTGGCTTTCGCCCGTCGGAGACGCGCCATCGGGAAGCTCCTGTTCAACCGGAGGACGGACAGGCATTGTCCTTAAGTCGCGGGATGGACAAGCGCAATCGCCGGAGCGCGCGAAAAATCCCGATCAGCCTTGCGGCTCTGCAATGCGAAGCGGGAATGGAAGAAGTGCAAAAGCCTATTGATTCTCCATGATACGAAAAGGGCGTCGGCGAAATCCCATGGATCGATTCCAGCGGTTTTGCCGCTGGCGAGGCACGGTTTTTCCGCCCTCTTCTTCCCGGAGCCATTTGCGGCACCCGCGAAGCTCGAACCCTAAGTTTCGCCGACGCCCTCTGTTGTCGACCTGAGCCGGCGCGCTTCGGCGGTGGCTATTGGCCGCCCCCCAAAAGCACCGCCGGCCCGTGTGACATAGTCTTCGACTTTCGTCTTCGACTTTCGAAGCCGATGGTCTAGCGGCTTACTTCTTCTTCTTCGCGGATCTCCGCTTCGTCGTCTTCTTCGCGGTTTTCTTCGCCGCTGACTTCGTCTTCCGTTTCTTGGCCATGCTGCCCTCCTAGCCACGATGAGATGGCGCTGTCGTAACAGTGCAGTCGCGAATCGACTTGCACTGCACTTCGATTACTACAGCACAACAAAAAAAACAGCGGTCTCGTTTAATGAAGCGTATACGCCGCGCCTTGCCGCGCGCCAAAATGCAACGCGACGCATCCTCTCTCGTTGCAATCAAGACATCGCCGATCAGCGTGCGAACTTGTTGTCATTCAAAATTTTGAAATGCAGGAAATGCCGTAAAAATGGACACTTTCGAACATGCGGCGGACGGCGCAAAGTGCGCGGCCTTATGCGCAAGAGCCGCGTCTCGCACGCGCGCAGTCGACAAAAACTGCGCGCAGACCGCGCGCTTTACCATGTGGAATATTTTTTTCACAACGAGGGCCGCAAAGCCGGCTGCAGCGAGCCAAAACGCTCTCACTCGGGCGAATCGGCGTCAACTGATTCGGGTACGGCGGCCTGGCGCGCGGACAATGGAGCCTTGCGGACACCCACGTGGCGCGAAAATTTTTGCGT
The DNA here is from genome assembly GCA_035652315.1 of Xanthobacteraceae bacterium. Taxonomy (GTDB): domain Bacteria; phylum Pseudomonadota; class Alphaproteobacteria; order Rhizobiales; family Xanthobacteraceae; genus CANKHA01. Next base: position 24,232 of record DASREA010000011.1, read on the forward strand.
GCAGCTCGCCGCGTCGCAAGGGTCCACAGGCACCGTGATCGCCGAAACCACCCGACCTGGTGTGTCCGCAGAACAGCGGCGAGAGGTGCGAATTCACCACACCGTCGCTTAAAGCCCGAGCTTCTTTTTCAAGAGCTCATTGACGGTCTGCGGGTTGGCCTTGCCGCCCGAGGACTTCATCACCTGACCGACGAACCAGCCGATCGCCTTCGGGTTCGACTTGGCATCGGCCACCTTGTCCGGATTCCTGGCGATGATCTCGTCGACCACCGTCTCGATGGCGCCGACGTCGGTCACCTGCGTCATGCCGCGGGCTTCGACGATCCGGCGAGGGTCTCCGCCCTCGGTCCAGACAATCTCGAAGAGCTCCTTCGCGATCTTCCCGGAGATCGAGCCTTCCGCCATCAGATCGAGGATCGCCCCGAGTTGTGCCGCGGTGACGGGAGAGGCGTCGATTCCCTTGCCTTCCTTATTCAGCCGCCCGGTAAGCTCGTTCAGCACCCAGTTCGCCGCGATCTTCGGGTCGCGGCCGGTTGCCACCTCCTCAAAGAAATCTGCCGTGGCCCGCTCGGCAACTAACGCACCCGCATCGTAGGCTGAGAGACCATAGTCACGCGTGAACCGTGTCTTCTTCTCGTCCGGCAATTCCGGCAGGTCGGCGGCGATCGCATCGACGTAGGCTTGATCGATTTCCAGCGGCAACAAGTCCGGATCGGGGAAATACCGGTAGTCGTGCGCCTCTTCTTTACTGCGCAACGAGCGCGTCTCGCCGCGGCCGGGATCGAACAAGCGGGTTTCCTGGATCACCGTGCCGCCGTCCTCGATAAGCTCGATCTGGCGCCGCGCCTCATACTCGATGGCCTGACCGAGGAAGCGGATGGAGTTGACGTTTTTTATTTCGCAACGGGTGCCGAGCGCGTCCCCCGGACGGCGCACCGACACGTTGATATCGGCACGTAGCGAGCCCTTCTCCATGTCGCCGTCGCAGGTACCCAGATAGCGGAGAATGCTGCGCAATTTGGCAACGTAAGCCTTGGCTTCTTCCGAGGAGCGCAGGTCGGGCTTCGATACGATCTCCATCAGCGCCACGCCGGAGCGATTGAGATCGACCAGGGACATGGTCGGGTGCCGGTCGTGCAGCGACTTGCCGGCGTCCTGCTCCAGGTGCAGCCGTTCGATGCCGACGCGCACGGCGTGGCCGTCGGGCATATCGACGACGATCTCGCCCTCGCCGACGATCGGCGATTTGTATTGGCTGATCTGATAGCCTTGCGGCAAATCCGGATAGAAATAATTTTTTCGATCGAAGACCGACTTCAGATTGACCTTGGCTTTTAGCCCGAGACCGGTACGGATCGCCTGGCGCACGCATTCCTCGTTGATGACCGGCAGCATCCCTGGCATCGCCGCGTCCACAAGGGAAACCTGCGCATTGGGCTCGCCGCCGAACCGCGCCGAGGCGCCGGAGAACAACTTGGCGTTGGACGTTACCTGCGCATGGACCTCGAGACCGATGACGATTTCCCACTCACCGGTCGCGCCCTCGATCCGCCTTGATTTCGCTACATCATTCATCGTGCAAACCTGCCGCTCCAATGCGGTTTCCCACCTGAATGGACCGATTGTCTCGGCGTCAAAACGCCGCTGTAAGTTCTCGAGAACTATTCCTACTATCTTAAATTCTTGCAGGCTATACGGAGGCCTCATGCCCGCCAAAGAGAGCAAAAGCACTTTTTTTGCGATCGTGCTGAGCGGGATTGCGTTGCTCGCCGTGCTTGTCGGATTTGCCGTGTATGCGGTGCCGTTCGGCGGCGGCAAGGCACGGCACAGCCTGACTGTGGGAATGCCCAAACCGACGGTGCCCAAGAAGACCAACTAGGGGGGCGGCCATTGCCTTGTGCGTTATCGCGGCTCAATTCGCCTTTCGCGCCGCTGCGCCGTGCCCGAACTCGATGATGAACTTGGCCCCTTGGCCGGGTTCGGATTCGATCCTGAAGCTCGCCTTACCGGTGTTCTCCCGCAAGGTCTGCAGAATAAGCGCGCCCAACTTTCCGGGCATCGGCCAGGTCACCCCGGCAGGAAAGCCGATGCCATCGTCGGCAAATACAACGCGGAATCGCTGCTCATCCAGCGGAAAGCATTCGAGCAAAATCCTGCCCTTCGCGCGGCCAACAAAGGCGTGCTTGAAAACATTGGTCAGCAATTCATTGATCAGCAAGCCAACCGGCATGGCTACATTGACGGACACGGCTGAATAGCTCAGCTTCAAATCGAGCTCGACGCCTTCGGACGCATAGGTTCGGACGGCGGCGCTGGCAATGCCGCCGAGATAGGCCCCGAGATCGACCTCCATCGACCAATGATCTAGCGAAATGGCTTGATAAAGGAGCGCGAGGGCATCGATGCGTCCGGCCAGACGGTCGAAATCGACTTTGTCGCCCCGTCGCGCCGTACGCGCTTCCAGGCGGATCAGCGCCGCGATCAGTTGGAGATTGTTCTTGACCCGGTGCTGCAGTTCTTTGAGCAGCAGATCCTTGTCTCTTATCTGCTGCTCGAAGGCTTCCCGGTGGGCGCGCTCATATTCGGTGACGTCCACCAGTGCCACGATGCGGTAGTCGTCGGCGCCGGTTTCGCTTTCGATGACGCTGGCGTAGGCTTGCGCCAGCACGACGCTGCCCTCAGGCGATTGCTTGCGGAAGATGCCGAGGAAGTCCTCGCCGGCCCGCGCCGCTTGCGGAAGCGCCACATCGGAATCGTCCTCGTGGACAAATCCTTCAAGGATCGAGAACGATTTGCCTTCGATCTCTTTCATTGAAAGACCGATCATGCTTTCGAGAAGCTGATTGACGTAGACGATCTGCGGCTCGTCCTCGATGCTGCGCGCGATAACGATCGCGACCGGCAGACGGTCGAGGCACCGGCGAAAGTCATCGCTTTCGGCCGCCTTCACGAGTTCTGGGGAACTCAGCATCTCGCCCAAAGTTTCCGGCGTCGGCGGAGAATCGGGCGGTTGTTCCGGTGGCTGGGCAGGATCCATTGTCGCGAATCCCAAGCGTGATGAAGAACCGACCAACGGGATGGATCGGTCTCAGAGGCCACTTTAACGTCTGAGTATTTGATTTGTTCCGCCAGCTCAGATGGTCCACCAAGGCTCGGCCGCAAAATGTCCGGCCTCCGCTTCGATCACCGCACCAAGGGAGAACAAGGTCTCTTCATCAAAGGCGCGGCCGATCAGTTGCAGCCCGAGCGGCAGCCCTTGAGAATCGAGCCCGGCCGGGACCGAGAGACCCGGCAATCCCGCCATGTTCACGGTGACGGTGAACACGTCGTTGAGATACATCTCAACGGGGTCGGCGGCGCCTTTCTCACCCAAGCCAAAAGCGGCCGATGGCGTCGTCGGGGTCAGGATCGCATGGACGCCTTTGGCGAAAACATCCTCGAAATCTTTCTTAATCAGCGTACGCACCTTTTGCGCGCGCAGATAATAGGCGTCGTAATAGCCAGCCGACAGCACATAAGTGCCGATCATGACCCGGCGGCGCACTTCCGCCCCAAAACCCCGCGCGCGCGTCTGCTCATACATGTCGATGAGATCGCGGCCGCCCTCGCGCAGGCCGTAGCGTACGCCGTCATAACGCGCGAGATTTGATGACGCCTCGGCGGGAGCGACGACGTAATAGGCCGGCAGCGCGTATTTGGTGTGCGGCAGCGAAATATCGATCAACTCGGCGCCGGCGCCTTTCAGCCAATCGGCGCCGCGCTGCCATAGCGTCTCGATTTCCGGCGACATGCCATCCATGCGGTATTCACGCGGAATCCCGATCTTCAGGCCTTTAATGGATTGGCCGGCGGCAGCCTCGTATCGAGGAACCGGAAGATCGGCCGACGTCGTGTCTTTCGGATCGTGCCCGGCCATCGACTGCAAGAGGATCGCTGCATCGCGGACCGTGCGTGCGAAAGGGCCCGCCTGGTCGAGCGACGAAGCGAAGGCGACGATTCCCCAGCGCGAGCAGCGCCCATAGGTGGGCTTGATGCCGACGATGCCGGTGAAGGATGCCGGCTGACGTATGGAGCCGCCGGTGTCAGTGGCGGTGGCGCCGAGCGCAAGGCGCGCCGCGACCGCGGCGGCGGAGCCGCCGGACGAGCCACCGGGCACGATCGGCGTATTGGCGCCCTGCCGCCGCCAGGGGGAATTCACCGGACCAAAGGCGGACGTCTCATTAGACGAGCCCATGGCGAATTCGTCGTTATTGGTCTTGCCAAGCAAAACCGCGCCATCACGCCACAAATTCTCCGTCACCGTGGACTCGTAGGGCGGCTTGAAATCAGCCAGGATCGCACTGCAGGCGGTCGTGCGCACGTCGCGCGTGCAGAACAGGTCCTTGATCGCCAGTGGAATGCCCTCCAGGGGCCTGGCCTCGTTGCGGGCGATACGCGCGTCGGCGGCCTTGGCCATGGCCTCGGCGCGCTCCGGCGTCTCCAGCACATAGGCGTTCAGCACGCGCGCCTTTTCCATCGCGGCCAGATGCGCGCGGGCAAGCTCCAAGGCCGTGAATTCCCTCTTCACAAGCCGGTCGCGTGCCTCCGCAAGCGTGAGCGCGGTAAGTTCCACCGAGCTACTCGACGACTTTCGGAACGGCGAAGAAATCGCCTTCGCGCGCTGGCGCGTTACGTAGAATGGCTTCCACGTCGCCACCCTCGGTCACGACATCGGCCCGCTTTTTCATCTGCATCGGCGTTACCGACGTCATCGGCTCGATCCCGGCAATGTCCACCTCGGAAAGCTGCTCGACAAAGGCCAAGATCGCGTTGAGTTCGCTGCGCAGATGCTCGACTTCGTCCTCGGCGACGGCAATGCGCGCCAAGTGCGCGATGCGCCGGACAGTCGCGGCGTCAACTGACATGAGCGATCCTCTCGGAAGGGACGGCGTTCCTATAGCAGAGTGAGATTTGCCGGAGCAACTGCTGGGCAAGGACTACTAAAGCTGCCCCAGCTTTCTGAAATAGGCCTCGGTTTCCGCCGCCAGCCGTTGCGTCACTTCCGCCGCCGGCAGGTCACGTCCAAGCGCAACGGCCTGCCCTGCCCATAACGGCGAGAAATCCCCCGAACCCTGCGCTTCCGCTTTGGCGCGCAATGGCTGAATGGCCGCTGCAGCAAGCGGGAATTCGGGCGCTGCTTGGTCAATCGGCCCCATCTCGCGAACGACGCGGGTGATAAATCCGCGCGCGGGGCGACCGGTCATGACGTTGGTAAGCACCGTGCTGTCGTCGCGGGCCGATTGGATGGCCTCCCGATGTGGCGCCGATATTTTCGCCTCCGGGCATCGCAAATAGGCGCTGCCGATCTGTACGCCCGCCGCGCCCAGGGCGAAGGCCGCGGCAATCCCTCGGGCGTCGGCAATGCCTCCGGCGGCAATGACCGGCAGCTCGACCGCATCCACAATCTGCGGCACCAGCGCCAGCGTCCCGACCTGGGTGCCTACGTCCTCCGCCAGGAACATTCCGCGATGGCCGCCTGCCTCGAAGCCTTGAGCGATTACGGCATCGACGCCGCGTTCGTCTAGCCAACGGGCTTCGTCGACCGTCGTGGCCGAGCTGATGACGATGACGCCTTCGCGCTTGAGGCCTTCGAAAAGCCTCGGCTCAGGCAGGCCGAAATGAAAACTGACGACCTCGGGCCGCAGCTCGCGGACTACTTCCAAAGTGCTTTCGTCGAAGGGCTTCCGATTGGCGAAGGCCACCGCCGTCGAGGGGTCGATGCCGAACTCGTGGTAATATGGCGCAAGTTTCTCCCGCCACACCGCCTCGCGCGCGTTGTTGGGGACCGGCGCACGATGACAGAAAAAATTGAGGTTGACCGGTTTGCGCGTGCTCTCCCGGATCTTTGCCATTTCAGCGCGGATGGATTCCACGCTAAGCATGGCGCAGGGCAGCGATCCAAGGCCGCCGGCCTTGGACACTGCCGCGGCGAGCGCGCCGTCCATCGCGCCTGCCATCGGTGCCTGGACGATCGGATACTCAATACGAAACAGGTCGAGGAGACGGCGGTCCGGCCACATGCCAAGCCTTTCACTATCGGCAAGGTTCGCGCAATTCAGCAAAGGTGGCCGGCCGGAAGCGGCGTCATGAGGAGGCCCACTCGCGCTGCTTCCGGACCGGCCGAACCCCACGGACCCAGGAGATGCGGCGGACCTGAGCATTCCGTAGGGTTATCAAATGGATATAGCTGCGCCTTGAGGCGGCAACGCATGGCGCTGGGGCCCCTGCGCGAGTCGGAGAAAGGCTAGTCCAACGGTGCCGGAAATCAACCCTGCGGCGGCGGCATCGCGGTTCAAGCGGCGTCGGGAACCACCCGATTGCGGCCGTCACGCTTGGCGCGATAGAGCGCGCGGTCCGCGCGCTTGAGCAGATCGGCGGTCTCATCGTCGCCCCGCAGTTCGGAAATGCCCACCGAGATGGTGACCTCGATCTTCTGACCCCCTTGCTGAATGGGGAATGGGTCAGCGGCGATGCGGCGGCGCAGACGCTCCGCCACCATGGTGGCGACGGCGAGATCGGTTTCCGGCATCACTATGACAAATTCCTCGCCGCCATAACGGCAAGCGAGATCGATGCCGCGGATCGATTTTCTGATGCGGGTCGCGAATTCGCGCAGCACATCATCGCCGGCATCGTGCCCATGCGTGTCGTTGATCGCCTTGAAATAATCGATATCGAGAACGAGGACCGTCAGCGGTTTCTTCCGCGCCGCGGCCTGCTGCACCAATGATGCGAGATGGCTCTCCATATAGCGGCGGTTGTAGAGTCCGGTGAGCGGATCCGTGATGGCCATTTCAATGGAAAACTGCACATTGTCGCGCAGGCGTTCGGTGTAACGCTTGCGCCGGATTTGCGTGCGCACCCGCGCCAGCAGTTCGTTCTTGTCGATCGGCCGCTGCAGATAATCGCTGACCCCGACCTCAAGCCCGCGCACCAGCCGCGCGTTGTTCTCGCCTTCGACGACGGCAAGGATTGGCACGTTGCGCGTGCGGTCGAGCGAGCGAAGCTGACTGCACAGGCGCAGGCCGTCGTAATTTTCCAATCCGAGCGAAACAATCACCAGGTCGAAGCGGCCCTCCGCGGCTCGGAATAAGGCGTCGTTGGGGTCGGTCTCGACCTCGATCGTTTGCTCGGCGCCCAGCATCGTGGCGATGCGCTCGTGCGAGGCCGCGCGGTCGTCGATCAGCAGAATGCGGCCCTGCTTGCCGGTGTCGGCCACTGCGTCGCATTCAGGACTCTGGATTCCGATTTCCTTCGAGGTGACCGCGCGCATACGCAGTTCGTCGGTCATCAATTTCAACCGCGCCAGGGAGCGCACCCGGGCAACCAGGGCGATATCGGAGACGGGCTTGGTAAGAAAATCGTCAGCGCCGGCTTCGAGGCCGCGCACGCGGTCCGAAGGCTGGTCAAGCGCGGTGACGATGACCACCGGGATGTGATGCGTCGCCGGATTGGACTTTAGCCGGCGGCATACCTCGAACCCATCCATGCCGGGCATCATCACGTCGAGCAGCACGATGTCGCATTCACCGCGCTCGCAAATCGTGAGAGCGTCATAGCCGTTCGTCGCCGAAATGACGTCGAAATATTCCGCCGACAGTCTGGCTTCGAGAAGCCTGACATTTGCCGAAATATCGTCGACGACGAGGACGCGCGCCGTCATCGGCGCTCTCCCTCGGTATTGCCAAGGAAGTGGCGAATGGTCTCGATGAACTTGCCGACCGAAATTGGTTTCGACAAATAGGCCTCGCAGCCGCCTTCGCGGATTCGTTCTTCGTCGCCTTTCATGGCGAAAGCGGTGACCGCCACGACGGGAATATGCCTAAGCTCCTGATCGTCCTTCAACCATTTGGTCACTTCCAGGCCGGAGACTTCGGGAAGCTGGATGTCCATGAGGATCAGATCGGGCCGGTGCTTGCGGGCGAGTTCCAGGGCCTCGATGCCGTTGCGGGTGCCGACGGTCCGATACCCGTGCGCTTCCAACAGGTCGTGGAAGAGCTTCATATTGAGCTCATTGTCCTCCACGATCATGACAGTCTTGGCCATTACCCGCTCCCCGGCATCCCGTGTCCGTCCCCCGGTCACGAACGGCATTTACCGGCGGGCGCGCCGAGGTGCAAAATAACGGCGATTTCTTACGGAAACGCAAACGCATGGGCCCCTTCAAGCAGTCCCAAATGTCGACAGAAATGGCAGAATTGCTGGCCGTGCGGGCGCTATCCTTCATTGCTGAGGATGCGGGGCGGTTGGGCCATTTTTTGGCGGCGACCGGCCTTGGCCCTACACAAATTCGGGAGGCGTCCCGGCAACCCTCGTTCCTCGCGGGGGTGCTGGAATACGTCGAGACGGACGAAGCCCTTCTCCTGGCGCTCGCCGAATATTCGCACGTCGACCCGGCAGCCTTCGTGCAGGCGCGCGCGGCGCTCGTCACAATCCGCGGCGCTTCCTAGCCGCACAGCTCAGCGGCATGCCTTCAGTTCGCCGAGCTTGAGCGCGACCATCGTGCCGGAAACGACGTAGTCGTTGTAATCGAGCACCAAGGCGCGGGAAATTCCGTTCTCGTAAAGCTCAAACTCAACCGAATAATCTTGCGAATTGTCACCCTTCTTCGCCGCGCGATCGAAGTAGCTGATGCTGATCGGCCACCGGGCAAGCTTGGCGAGCCCATTTTGGGTAGCGGCGGCATCGTCCTTTGCTGGCGTTCCGGCAGGGACACGACGGCCGATGACGGTGAGCGTGTCGAAAATTTTCTCGCCGTTCTCGGTGCCGTCGTAAACCGGAAGCGGCAGGATATTTTGCCCCACCCGCGCGGCGCCGATGATCCGCCTTATCTGCTCGGTGGGAAATACCGCCCCCGCCGCGACGCGGAAATTTTTGCGGTGCGGCTTGATAAGATCGACCGCCAATCCCTTGCTGTCCTGGGTGGCCTTGCCGTCCACCGATTCTACGGATTTTCGATCGAGCGTACTTTGCGAGTTGAACCGGAAGCTTGTCGCGGCGCCGTTTTCCCAGGTCGTGCTGCTCAGGTCATTGACGGCGCTGTCGCCCTCGCCGGCGTCGAGCGCCGAGATCTGATGGACATGCTGCAGATAGCCGTCGCAGGGATTGCCGGAAAAGTCATAGAGCATCCAGCCGTTCAGGGACTGCATGAAACGGCCATGCCGGGTCTTCATGAGTTCAAGCCGGTAGATCGCGCGATGCGGAATGAGCGTCACCGGACTTGCAGCGGGCTGCACCGGTCCGGGCGACGTCGGCGCGGCCGCAGCCGCGACTGCGCCGATCAGTAACGAGACCATGAGAAAAACGGTCTTCTGGGCGCCTGACATCGAACCCCCAACCCGCGCGTAAAGGGCCAAGCATAAGGAAAGCCAATCTGAGCCGCAACTTCGGCTCCTGGCGCTTGCGCGACGCACGGCGATAAGCCAAACAGGCGGTTAGCAACCCAATGACCAAATGCTGCCACAGTGGAGGCGCGTATGGCTGGATTGGTGGAAAAGACGCTGGCGGAGCTTGGCATCGCACTGCCGACGCCAGCGGCCCCTGTCGCCAATTACGTTGGCTTCGTGCGTGCGGGCAGCCTTCTCGTCGTTTCGGGACAACTTTGTTTTGGCAGCGACGGTAAACTTGTCGCCCAAGGCAAGCTTGGCGCCGGAATTTCCATCGAGGCTGGCCAACAGGCGGCCCGCGCCTGCGCCATCAATCTGTTGGGCCAGTTGAAAGCCGCGCTTGGCGATCTCGACAACGTTATCCGCGTGGTGCGGCTAGGCGGTTTTATCAATAGCGCGCCCGATTTCGGCGATACGCCAAAGGTGATGAACGGTGCCTCCGACCTCATGGTCTCGGTTTTCGGCGACAAGGGCCGTCACGCGCGAACCACCATCGGCGTCACCTCCCTGCCCATGGGCGCGGCGGTCGAGGTCGAAGGCCTGTTCGAAGTGGCGTGAGCGCGCCATGCGCGGCCCCGAATGGCTGACCGCGCGGCCCATCGCCCACCGCGGCCTGCATGACGCGACGCGCGGCATTGTCGAGAATACCCCCTCCTCGATCGCCGCCGCGGTGTCCGCCGGCTACGCCCTCGAGGTCGATGTCCAAATCACCGCGGATGGCGAAGCGATGGTGCATCACGACGATGCTCTCGGCCGGCTCACGGAAGGCAGCGCCCGCCTTGACACACTCACGGCCAATGCTTTGCGCGGCATCGCTTACAAGGCGACAGCGGATCGCATGATCAGCCTTGGCGAGCTGTGCGACCTCGTCGCCGGACGGGCGACCGTGCTGGTGGAGATGAAGAGCCATTTTGACGGCGATCCGCGTTTACCGCTGCGCGTCGCAAAGGTGCTTGAAGATTATCGCGGCCCGATCGCTCCGATGTCATTTGATCCCCTGCAGATCGCGGTGATCCGGCGGGCGGCGCCGAATCTCCTGCGGGGACTCGTTGCCGAGCGGCACTTCCGCCCCGGGCACCAGGATCGGGTGTCCTGGCGGGAAAGCATGATTTATCTCGGCAACGTTGCCGCCGCCCGGCCGCAGTTCCTGGCCTATTCCGTGCGCGATTTACCCTCGGCACCGGCCTTGGCGTTTCGCTTTGCTACCGGCCGACCCCTGCTTACCTGGACCGTGCGCAGTGAAGACGATCGAAACCGCGCCGCACGCTGGGCTGACCAGATGATCTTTGAGGGATTTCGGCCATAAAGCTCGGCTAATCTGCTCTGCGACCATGAAGACCGGCAGCCTGCGCCTGCGCACCGTCTCATCGATCGGCGATGTCAGCCCCGCCGATTGGAATGCGTGCGCCGCGCCTCCTAAAGTAAATTGTGAAGGGCTGGCCGACAGCGAAACCGATCTCAAAAAGCCGTCCAGCAACCCTTTTATTTTACATGAGTTTTTGCATTCGCTCGAGCAATCGCATTCGGCCACGCGCCGCACCGGATGGCAGCCGCAACACCTGCTGGTCGAAAACGGAGACGGCACGATCCTGGGCGCGGCACCCTGTTACGTGAAAGCGCATTCGCGCGGTGAATACGTTTTCGATTGGTCGTGGGCGGAAGCCTACGAGCGCGCCGGCGGCCGCTATTACCCGAAGCTGCAAGTTTCGGTCCCCTTCACGCCGGCCACCGGACCCCGCCTGCTCGCCCGGCCCGGCGCTCATGCGGAAACGGTGCGCAAAACGCTCGCTGGCGGATTCGTGTCGCTGTGCCAGGAAATGGAAGCGTCCTCGGTGCATGTGACTTTCATGCCGGAAGCCGAGGCTGCTGTTCTGATGGAGCAAGGTTTTTTGCTTCGCGCCGGCCGCCAGTTTCATTGGGAAAATGAGAACTATGCTTCCTTCGAGCAATTTCTCGAAGCCCTCGCTTCGCGCAAGCGCAAGATCATCCGCCGCGAGCGCCGGGATGCTGTGGCCGACGGCATCACCATCCATTGGCTTACTGGATCCGACCTGACCGAAGCGGTCTGGGACGCGTTTTTCGAATTCTATATGGAAACGGGTTCGCGCAAATGGGGCCACCCCTATCTGACCCGCGAATTCTATTCGATGGTCGGCGAGAAGATGGCCGACAGCATCGTCCTGGTAATGGCCAGGCGTGCCGGCCGTTGGATCGCCGGTGCGATCAACTTCATCGGCGCCGGGACGCTGTTCGGCCGGCATTGGGGGGCTATCGAGGACCACCCCTTCCTGCATTTCGAGGTTTGCTACTACCAAGCCATCGACTTTGCCATCGCCCATCGCTTGGCCCGCGTCGAAGCCGGGGCGCAGGGCAAGCACAAACTCGCGCGCGGCTACCTTCCAGTGACCACCTATTCGGCCCACTTCATCGCCAATCCGGCCTTGCGCCTGGCGGTTGCCGATTTTCTCCAGCACGAGCGCGCCGAAGTGGCTGCAGAAGCCGAGGAGCTCACGACCTTGGCCCCGTTTCGCAAGGACGTGACCTTGGGCCAGCCGTGAATTCTTGTTAGAAGGAATCGCGTGCTGGAGAATGCCGATGTCGAGCTACGATCCCAACAATATCTTTGCGAAAATCCTTCGCGGCGAATTGCCGTCCTACAAGGTCTACGAGGACGACAAGGCCATAGCCTTCCTCGACATCATGCCGCGGGCGCCCGGGCATACGCTCGTTTTGCCCAAGGCTCCTGCCCGCAATCTGCTTGACGTCGATCCCGACGACCTCGCGCATGTCATGAGGGTTGCGCAGAAGGTCGCCAGAGCTTCGCTCGGCGCCTTCAACGCCCAAGGGGTGACCGTTCAGCAATTCAACGAAGGCGCCGGCGGCCAGGTCGTCTTTCATCTGCACGTCCATGTCATCCCGCGGCAGGAGGGCGTGGCGATGAAACCTCCGGCGAGCTTCAAGGAAAAACCGGAAATCTTGGCAGCCAATGCGGCCAAGCTCGCCGCGGCGCTCAAGGACTGAACTGCCAGGCGCCGGCAAGCAAGACCAGCTCACCGGCCAAAACTCCGGCAAAGACGGAGCGTCGGCTCAGAAAGAAGATAACCAGCCCGCAAAGCGTCGCAGCCACGCGCACGGCGACCGGAACGCCGGCCAACGCGCCCGCCGGAAACAGGATCAGCTTGCCGATGACGCCGGCCAGGACCGCGGTAGCAACCGTCCTCACCCAGACCAGGACTTCCGAACCCTCGTCCAGGCCATGAGAGAGCCAAAGTCCGAGCATTCGCCAGATTTCATTGGGCAAGAAACCCACGAGCACGAGCAAAAGATAGGGCCAAAGATCGCCGGTCCAGTTGGTCATCGCGGGGCCTTCCACCAGCGGCAAATTGCGTAGGCCAGGGTGCCGCCAATCAAGCCAGAAAGGAGCAGATCAAGCTCCACTTTCATCGCCGCCAGCAGCGGACCGAGGCAAAGCCCAAAGGCGAAGGCCATGCGGTCGAGCAGAAGCCGGCTGTTGCGGATGACGGAGATCGCAAAGGACAGCGGCGTGAGAAATAGCAGTGCGGCTGCGAAAACGCGCGGCAAGCTGCCGGCAAGATAAAAGCCGAGGCCGCTGCCAATCACCGAGGCGAAAAGCAAACCGCCCGCGATTCCGTTGCAGAAGGCAATGCGGCGCTCTCGCGGCAGACCGGGCAATAATCGCAGCGATTCGACCCACATGCTGATCGCCGTCATGTGCGCGGTCAGCACAAGATGCCGCGTTCGGGTTTTTTCCGTCCGCAGAAGCGGCAACAAGGCGACGACCATGGGCAGCAGCCGCACCCCGCTGAGGCAGACGGCGATTGCGGGCTCGATCAGGTTACCGCCGGCGCCAAGGCTGGAAATGAGAACAACCTGCGCCGGCCCAGCCCAGATTAGAAGCGTCGAACTGACCACCCAGAGGAGCGAAAAGCCGAAATCGTGGCCGAGCGCGCCGATACCAAGATAGGTGCCGAACAGCACATAGGCGAAAACCGACCGCCAGGCAGATTCAAAACCCGCGAGGAAAGCAGAATGCGGGGACTTCGGAGGATTGGCGGATAACGGCGGCAACATGAGCGGCCAGGGTCATGCCGTGCTTGAGCCGGCCCGGCAATTTCTCAAATGGTGACACAGGTATTCCCAAAACGACTGCGCGGGCTCCAGCCCGCGCAGCGCCGTCAGACTTTGACCAAGGGGACCTTGGGAACCGAGCCTCGCGGGGGTTCCCCGCCGCGCGAACCGGTCCCCTTCCGCTTGGCCGGAGAACGGCGCTTTACCTTGGCTTTGGGCGCCGGAATTTTCTCCGGTTTCGGCGTCACCGGTCCGTCGAGATATTCGAAACCGAGCTCGTCGCGCCCATCCTCGTTCCTGGTGACGACAACCCGCACGTGGCCGCCCGTTTTTAGCCGACCAAACAGCACCTCGTCGGCGAGCGGCTTCTTGATATGCTCCTGAATCACGCGCGCCATGGGCCGCGCGCCCATGTTCTCGTCGTAGCCGTGCTCGATAAGCCATCTCGAGGCTTCCTCGGAGAGCTCGATAGTGACGTCGCGATCCGCCAGCTGCGCCTCCAGTTGGAGGACGAACTTCTCCACCACTTTGGCGATGATCTCCGGCGACAGATGCGCGAAGGTGATGACAGCATCGAGCCGGTTGCGGAATTCCGGCGCAAACATCCGGTTGATCGCTTCCAGATCGTCGCCTTCCCGTTTCGAACGGGTAAAGCCATAGGCCGCCTTGGCCAGGTCGGAGGCTCCGGCATTCGTGGTCATGATGAGGATAACGTTGCGGAAGTCGACCTGCTTGCCGTTGTGATCGGTGAGCTTGCCGTGATCCATGATCTGCAGCAGCACATTGAACAGATCCGGATGCGCCTTCTCGATTTCGTCGAGCAGCAGCACACAATGCGGATGCTGGTCCACGCCATCGGTGAGCAGGCCACCCTGGTCAAATCCGACGTAGCCCGGAGGCGCGCCGATCAGGCGCGACACCGTGTGCCGCTCCATGTATTCGGACATGTCGAAGCGGAGTATCTCCACGCCGAGATTTGACGCGAGCTGCTTGGCCACTTCGGTCTTGCCAACGCCGGTAGGGCCGGAAAACAGATAACATCCGATCGGCTTTTCCGGCTCGCGCAGGCCGGCGCGGGCCAGCTTGATGGAGGCGGCCAGCGCTTCGATGGCGCGGTCCTGTCCGTAAACCACCTGCTTCAGCGTCGTTTCCAAATGCCGCAGGACTTCCGCGTCGTTCTTGGAAACCGACTTCGGCGGGATTCGCGCCATGGTGGCGATGGTGGTTTCGATTTCTTTCAACCCGATGGTCTTCTTGCGCCGGCTCTCGGGCAGTAGCATTTGCGCCGCGCCTGACTCGTCGATCACGTCGATGGCCTTGTCGGGAAGCTTGCGGTCGTGGATGTATTTCGCGGAAAGCTCCACCGCGGCCTTGATCGCCTCGCTGGTGTATTTCAGCTTGTGGTAATCCTCGAAATAAGGCTTCAACCCCTTGAGGATGCCGATCGCATCGGGAACGCTCGGTTCATTGACGTCGATCTTCTGGAAGCGCCGCACCAGCGCGCGATCCTTCTCGAAATACTGGCGGTATTCCTTGTAGGTCGTCGAGCCGATGCAACGTACCGTGCCGGCGGCGAGCGCTGGCTTCAACAGGTTCGATGCGTCCATGGCGCCGCCGGAGGTGGCTCCGGCGCCGATGACGGTGTGGATTTCGTCGATGAACATGATCGCGCCCGGATAGGCCTCGATCTCCTTGATCACCTGCTTGAGCCGCTCCTCGAAATCGCCGCGATAACGCGTGCCGGCGAGCAAAGTGCCCATGTCGAGCGCAAACACCGTCGCGTCCTTGAGGACGTCCGGTACCTCGCCATGCACGATGCGGCGAGCCAACCCCTCAGCGATAGCCGTCTTGCCAACCCCGGCATCACCGACGAACAACGGATTGTTTTTCTGCCGGCGGCAGAGCACCTGAATGCAGCGATTGATCTCAGGATCGCGCCCGATCAACGGATCGATTTTGCCATCGCGCGCCTTTTTATTGAGGTTCACGCAATAGGCCTCGAGCGCGTCGCCTTTCTTTTTCGGCTCGTCGCCGGTCTTGGTTTCGGTTTCCTCCTCGACGCCGCGCACCGGCCGCGATTCCGACAGGCCGGGCCGCTTGGCAATGCCATGGCTAATGTAGTTCACGGCGTCGTAGCGGGTCATGTCCTGCTCCTGCAGGAAAAAAGCGGCATGACTCTCCCGCTCCGCGAAAATCGCCACCAGTACATTCGCGCCGGTGACTTCCTCGCGCCCGGACGATTGCACATGAATGACCGCGCGCTGGATGACGCGCTGGAATCCGGCAGTCGGCTTGGAATCGTCGGCGCCGTCGGAGACCAGATTCTCTAGTTCCGATTCCAGGTAGGAGATGACGCTTCGACGTAGCTTCTCAAGATCGACGTTACAGGCGCGCATGACGGCGGCCGCGTCCTGATCGTCGATCAGCGCCAGCAGCAAATGCTCCAGTGTCGCGTATTCATGATGGCGCTCGTTGGCCAGCGCCAGCGCGCGATGGAGGGATTGTTCGAGGCTACGAGAAAAACTTGGCATTAACGTCCCTTCACTTTCAGCGCCCCCATCACTTTTTTTCCATCACGCATTGCAAAGGATGCTGGTGTTTGCGCGAGAAGTCCATAACTTGCGTAACCTTTGTCTCAGCGACTTCATAAGTATAGACGCCACATTCCCCAACGCCGTGATTATGCACGTGCAGCATGATTCGATGCGCGGTTTCGCTGTCTTTGTTGAAAAACCGCTCCAGCACGTGAACCACGAACTCCATCGGCGTGTAGTCGTCATTAAGGATAAGAACGCGGTACATGCTCGGCCGTTTCGTCTGCGGCCGCGTCTTGGTGATGATCGCCGTTCCCGGACCGCCCTCGCCGCGCCGCCGCCGGTCCTCGTCTGCCATGCAAACTTCCTGCCGGAGGGGTCGGTATTTGCCATTTGCCTTCATTTCGCTCGCAAGAACCATGACCTGTACGGATGCTTCTCGTGTTCCTGCCGGGTCCGACCGGTACACCGCCACCGGGCCCGAGCCCCTACTCAATAATCATACCGGATGGAGCGATTGGGGTTCCAGGCCTCTTGCCTGCGGCAGGTTGCGTCGTCTCCGGGTACCGGGATGTGGGTACTCATTAACGATTCTCAAGCCGATTCCGGACGATTCGAGGCAAATTTGTAGGAAATTTGCGCAATCATCCTCATAATTTTTCAAAGCCCCTCGCTGATGATCCGTATAGGCCCGAAAAGGAAGTCTCCCGAGGGGGGCTCTGGCAAATGTTGAGTCGATTTTTTCGAGATCGCAGGGCGGGCGTAGCGCCTTTACTCGCGCTATCGCTCATCCCGATTATGGGGGCAGTCGCCGCTTCCATTGATTATAGCCGCGCCTCGGCCGTCCATAGCGCCATGCAATCGGGCCTGGACGCGGCCGGCCTGATGATGTCGAAGAACGCGCAAACGCTGAGCCAGGCGCAGCTCGACCAAGAGGCTACCGATTATTTCAAGGCGGTCTTCAATCACCCCGAAGCGAGCAACGTTGCCGTCACCACGACCCTGACGCAGCCGTCGCAGGGCAGCTACCAACTCGCGTTGACCGGTACCGCCACCGTCAACACCGTATTCGCCCAGGTGCTCGGCTATTCGCAGGTGAACCTGTCCGCGTCGACGCAGATCGTCTGGGGCATCAAGAAGCTCAACCTCGCGCTTGTGCTCGATAACACCGGATCCATGGCGCAGAATGGTAAGATGGATGCGCTGAAAGCCGCAGCTCACAATCTGCTGTCGACGTTGCAGGCGGCGGCGAAAACGCCGGGCGATGTCCAGGTTTCCATCGTGCCTTTTGCCCTGGACGTCAACGTCAACACCAGCAACGTCGGCGCCAATTGGATCGATTGGGCTGATTGGGAAACCAAGAACGGAACCTGCAGCAGCACGAGATATCATTCCAAGAGCAGCTGCGAGTCGAACGGCAAAGTCTGGACGCCTGCCAGTCACAGCACCTGGAACGGCTGTGTCATGGACCGGGACCAAAACAATGACGCGCAGAATACCGCTCCAGTTGCCGGCAGCACCTCCACCATGTTTCCGGCCAATCAAGCCACCGCTTGTCCTGCGGCGATGATGCCGCTGACTTACGACTGGACGGCTTTGAACAGCAAAATCGACGCCATGACGCCGACCGGCAATACGAACATCACGATCGGGCTTGCCTTGGGATGGCAAACATTGACGTCGACGGCGCCGTTCAACGCGCCGGCCGCCGCCACCGATTTGGACAAGGTGATCATCCTGCTCACCGACGGCGAGAACACGCAGAACCGCTGGACCACCAGCAGCACATCGATCGATTCGCGCACGACATTGGCGTGCAATAACATCAAAGCCGACAACATCCGCATCTACACGGTGCGGGTCATCGACGGCAATGCCTCACTGCTGCAAAGCTGCGCAACGAAACCTTCGATGTATTACGACGTCAGCCAGGCCGACCAACTGGCGGGGGTGTTTAGCGCCATCGCGCAAAATCTGGCCAACCTGCGCATCGTCGAATAAGCGGCATCCGGCCCCGGCCCGAGCGCGCAGCAACCCGGCGGCTTGAATTGCTGCCGGCGCAAACCGAAGCACTCGAAATTCGGCTCCGCCGCCTGCGAGTAGGTCCAGGAAGGTGAACGATTGGTATGCGTCACGATGACATTGACGCGTGCAGCTTCGAACAATTTTTACGATAAAATACGTCTTTCATTTCTCCTTTTCTTTTGCAGCCAATGTTCACGACTTTCTTCGATACACTTTACATCGCTTTCATACCTTTCTTTCAGGATGCCGGCTCGAATTCCAAACCTGGTACAGGTGATGCCTATGGTCCGCGAAACTCGTGCCTGGATTGCAGAAAGCGTCCGTCGCTTCGTTGCCGCTCGCGGCGGCAACGTAGCCATAATCTTCGCGCTTTCGAGTCTGCCGATTGTCGGGCTGATCGGCGCTTCGGTGGATTACAGCCGGGCCAACGCCACCAAAGCCGATTTGCAGGCGGCGCTCGACGCCACCGCGCTGATGGTGTCGAAGCAAGCCGCTTCGCAGAGCGCCGAGCAGCTGCAGACCTCGGCTGAAAGCTATTTCAACGCGATCTTCAAGCACCCGGAGACGCAGGGCACGAAGATCACGGCGAGCTACAGCAATACAGGCGGATCGAGCGTAACCGTGAACGGGGAGACGATCATCCCATCCGACTTCGTCGCGCTAATTGGGATACCGCAGCTGCACATCAATTCTTCCTCGACCGTCGCTTGGGGCACGTCCCGCTTGCGCGTCGCGCTGGTGTTGGACAACACCGGCTCGATGGCCGAGGATGGCAAGATGAGCGCATTGAAGACGGCCACCAAGAACCTGCTGACCCAACTAAAGAACGCCGCCTCGCAGGACGGCGACGTCTACGTTTCGATTATCCCGTTCAGCAAGGACGTGAACGTTGGCGCGGCCAACTACAATGCCAACTGGATCGATTGGGACGACTGGGAAGCGGCTAACGGCAGTTGGCAAAACACGTCTTCCTGCAATGGCAGTCGTTCCCGCCGTGGCAAAAGCCGCTGCAACAATACTCAGACCTGGGTGCCAGCGAATCACAACACCTGGAACGGCTGTGTCACCGACCGTGACCAGAACTACGATCAAAACGTGACGGCGCCGAATCCTGCCGATGCCGATCTGGGTAGCAATGTGGCGTCGACGCTATTCCCGGCCGAGCAGTATTCTAGCTGCCCGGTCGCGATGATGGGGCTCAACTATAACTGGACCGCCATGAAAAACCTGGTGGATTCGATGCAGCCCAACGGCAACACCAACCAGCCGATCGGCCTCGCGTGGGGCTGGCAGTCCTTGGTCGGAGGCGGCCCGCTGACCGCGCCGGCGATGGACCCGAACTACCAATATAATCAGATCATCATTCTGTTGTCGGACGGGCTGAACACCCAGGATCGCTGGTACAGCGCGCAAACGCAAGTGGACAATCGCATGTATCAGACCGGCAACGGCTCTGGCACTTGCGCCAACATCAAGGCTGCCGGCATCACGATCTACACCATACAGGTCAACACCGGCGGCGATCCGACTTCGACATTGCTGCGGAACTGCGCCACGGACACCGGAAAGTTCTTCGAATTGAAGTCATCGAACCAAATTGTGACGGCGTTCAACACGATTGGCACCAATCTGGCGCAGCTGAGAGTGGCGAAATAACCGGAGAAATCGGCGCTCCGATCAGGACGAGGCCGGGCGTGCTGTCTCTGCGGCGGTTCGGCGCAACAGGCGGTCCGCGGCATTCGAACCGCTTCAATGCAGCCCGTTTGTCGTGTTTTCTCGGGTATCGGCACCGCCGCCCGACAGTAACCTTCCGACCGTTTATTGCTGTCAAGGCCTTGCTTTGGCCCACCTTTTTCATTTAACCCTTTGGCAACGGGGTAGGCCTAGCTTGAGAGGGTCGTGCCGCTGGACGGCGGCCGCCAGCCGTGAGGGGACGTTCGTTCGTGCTGGGGCGCCAAGCCTCGCGTAATCGGCACGTTCCTATGCGGAATAGACAAGACAGGGACGGCGCCGCACGGCGCCAGCGGGAACAAAACGGGGAAACAATGCGAGTAACGGGGGCCGAAGCCCCGCGCGGGCTTCGTTGGGGCGTTGTTGGATTTGTCACAGCTCTCGCCGCCTTCGCGCTGACCGCCGGGCCAGCCGCCGCCGGTTATTCGCCGCCTTATGCCGACATCGTCGTCGATGCCAACAACGGCAAGGTGTTGCACGCTTCCAACCCGGATAGTCTCCGCCATCCCGCCTCGCTAGCCAAGATCATGACGCTCTATCTGCTGTTCGAGCGGCTGGAGGCTGGAAAACTCAACCTAGACACGCCTCTTCGCGTCTCCGCCCATGCCGCGGCTCAGGCGCCATCCAAGATCGGGTTCGACGCCGGCGACACGATCCGGGTCGAAGACGCGATCAAGGCGATCGTCACGCGTTCGGCCAATGATGTGGCGGTTGTCATCGCCGAGGCCCTGGGCGGCAGTGAAAGCGCCTTCGCGGCCTTGATGACCGAAAAGGCCCACGCGCTGGGCATGACGCGGACGGTCTACAAAAACGCCTCGGGTCTGCCGGACGACGCTCAGGTCACCACCGCCCGCGACCAGGCCTTGCTCGGGCGCGCCATCCAGGAACGCTTCCCGCAATACTACAAATACTTTTCCACCACGCAGTTCATGTATCAGGGACACCTCGTGCGGGGACACAATCACCTGCTCGGCAATGTCGCAGGCGTGGATGGCATCAAGACAGGTTACACTCACGACTCCGGATTTAATCTGGTCACCTCGCTTCATCGCAGCGACCGTTATCTCGTGGCCGTCGTGCTCGGCGGTCGCAGCGCTGCCAGCCGCGACGACCGCATGCGCGAGCTGATCGGCGATTATTTCCGCGTCGCTTCGACCAAGCGCATCGCTCCGCCGGCAGCCGCAGGAGCCGCCACCGCGGTGGCCAAAGCCGAACCGGCATCGACCGCCTCCGTCCCCTTGCCCCGTCCGGCGCCGATCCCGCCGGCAGCCCCTTCGCAAATATCGATTGCCGCGCCCGGATCCGAGCAGCCTTTGCAACCGATCGCGGTGAAGACGGTCGCCGTAAAGCCGGGTCAAGAGGCCAAGCTCAACACAGTGATGAGCTATGCCGACGCGACGCCCTTGCCGCCGCCGCGCCCCGACATTTTAGCCTCCTTTGGAACTAAGGCTGCTTCGGCCTCGCCGCAAGCGCCGATCGCGGCCACCGCGAACCAAGCTCCCACTGCTGCCGCCACTCCGGCGCGCCGCGAAGGCTGGATGATTCAGATTGGTGCCTTCGATCAAGAAAGCGACGCCAAACAGCGTCTCTACTCGGCGCAAAATCGTGCCAAAACGCTGCTGCGTGGCGCCGATCCCTTTACCGAAACGGTGACCAAGGGCAGCAAGACCTATTACCGCGCCCGCTTTGCCGGTCTCGACAAAGATCAGGCCGAAGCAGCTTGCAAGCTGCTGCACAAAAATGAAATCGCCTGCATGGCCCTGAAAAACTAGGGTCTACTGGCGCCAGGGAAAGTTCGACAGGAGCCGCTCGCTGTGATGTTGCGTCAGAGGATGATCAGCGATGTCGGCGAAGCAGAATATCCTTGGCCTCGTTCACCCGGGCCGCGAGATACGTAGACCCCCCTTGGTCGGGATGCAGTTTCTTCATCAGCGCGCGATGGGCGCGGCCGATTTCCTGCGGCCCGGCGCCCGGCTGCAAGCCAAGGATCTGATAAGCCTCCTCTTCCGTCATTTTGCCGGAGGGCGTCCCGCCCTGCCCCGATGCCGCATAGCTCTGCGCGTCTTCACGCCAGCGGGGATCCCGGCGGTCGAGATAAGCGGCGAGTAGAGCGCGGCTTT
The DNA here is from genome assembly GCA_035652315.1 of Xanthobacteraceae bacterium. GTDB lineage: Bacteria > Pseudomonadota > Alphaproteobacteria > Rhizobiales > Xanthobacteraceae > CANKHA01. The sequence goes on from DASREA010000011.1 coordinate 46,156, forward strand.
CGTCGTCGATAGTGCCGAGAAAGCCGATCAAGTCCGGCACGTCGAACCGATCGAGCTCGGCGCCCGCATGCGGCCCGGCAAGAATGCGGCCGCGCATTGCGCCGCTGTCGTGATCGAGTTCCATTTCCAGGAATGCCGAGCGCACCCGGGAGACCTGGTGCGGGCTTTTGTGCATGCGCCGGCCGAACCCCGCAGCCAGGGGCGTCCAGCCGAGCAGGCTCAGGCCGGCAACGCCGAGCGGAATGGCGACGGCCAATTGGCCTCGTAATCCGAGGAAGGCCGCGAGCAGGAGCGTGCCGACGCCGCCGACCGCGCGCAGAGTCCGCGCCAGGCTTCGCGGGTCCATCTTGCTCAGGACGTTTAGCGCCCAGAGGACAAGCACCAGGGCAAGAACGCCGAGGACAAGAGCGGGCATGATCAGCTCAACTGCCGCAGCAGCTTTTGCGTCGCCGGTCCGGTACGGCGCGACGGATCGGCCAAGGCCTTGAGGCCGCCGGCGGCATAGGCGGCGGCGGCGCGCAGCAGTTCCGCCAGCTGCTGCGCCGCGCCCGGGTCGAACCGGCAATAGGCGCCGCGGCTCAGCCGGGCGATTTCGCGAAAGGCCTGTTCGGCGGCCGGATCGTCGCCTTCTTGAAACATGAAAGCCGGCACGCCAAGCAGGCCGAGTTCCCCGGCGGCCACGCTCAGGTCGTCGAGCGCTTCTTCCATGGCATCGCCAACAAAGACAAGGGCTTGCACCCGCCGGCGCTCGCTCTCGCGCCGGGCATGTGCCAAAACCCTGCCGATTTGCGTATGGCCGCCGCGACAGTCGATTCCCTCCATCAGGCCGGCCAAGCGTTCAGCATCGCCGACCCAAGCCGAGGCGCCGCATTCGCCGAAGCCGCGATAGTAAACGAGCTGAACGTCGAGCCCGCCGATCGCGGCGGCTTCGCGGAACATGTCGATTTGCAGGCGGCGTGCCACGTTCCAGGTGGGCTCGCGGCTCATTGTGGCATCGAGCGCGAAAATAAGGCGGCCGCGCTGGCCCGCCATGTTCCGCGGCGTCAGGCTTTTGGCACGGGCCAGGAAGGCATCAATTTCCGGCCGCGATGAGGCCGGCGCCGGCCGATTGTCGCCTTGCTGGACGGGCGGGTCTGGCGTCTTTTGCGGCATTGCATGGGCCTCGCGAGGCGTTTTGCCTCCCCAGGCCCATAACTTGGCTGGCGATTGCGGCCGAAGCAATGCCGCGCTTGGGGCGCGGTTTAAGCGAGCAGGTCGTGCACTTCCAGCGGCTGCAAGGCGACCGAGCGCCATTCGGCGCGTGCCGCCGCCCGCTTCTTGCCCCGTTCGTCCAAGGGCAGCCGCAAGGCCGCGAGCAGTTGCGTGACCTCCTCGCGGGCGGTCACATGGGACATATTGGGCCGCGTACCCAGCGTATTTTCGTCGAGGTCGTCGAGCGCGGTCAGGCCGCGGGGGAAAAATTCACGATAGATCACGCGCTCGGCGAAACCATCCGCGTAGCGGAAGCCAAGCCGCAAGGCCAATTCGTTAAGGCCTTCGCCGACCAGGCGGCGATTGCGGGAACCCAGCATCGATAAGCGGTTGCGGATAACGATCCAGTCGGGCAAGGCCCCGTCGATCAGCCTTCGCTGGCGCCGCGCCTCGGTCACCATTTCCGCGTATTGGCTCTCGCCGGTCACCGCGTAAGTGGTCGGATCGACGGCGCCGAGGACGTCGAAATCGAGAAAACTGTCATTGAGCGGCGTAACCAGCGTGTCGGCCATGGAATGCGCAAGGCGCATCAGGTAGTTGTCAGTTCCCGGCGTATCGACCACGATGAAATCATGGGTTTTTTCCACCGCGGCGATCGCTTCGGCGAAGCCCGCGAACTCGATCGCCTCATTCTCGTCGAGCTTGATGCTGGTACCGCGGGCAATGCAGTAATGGATCGGAATTTCCAGATCGATTTCGGCGCGCTTACGCCAGTCGCGGCGGTTTTCAACGTAGTGAGTAAAGCTTTTCTGCCGGGAATCGAGGTCGATGGTCGCGACGCGCTGGCCCGCCTTCATCAAGGCGACGGCGACGTGCATGGCTGTGGTCGATTTTCCCGAGCCACCCTTTTCGTTACCAAGCACCACGACGTGGGCGGATCTGGGCCGCCCGAAACTGCCCTCGATACCCATGAACTCCCCCCGAGGCGTTTTAATTCTCTATTTTTTTCGGTGCGCTGGTCAAGGACTACTTCGATTTGCGCCCGTTCATAATTAATCCCGCGCTGGCCCGGCCATGCCGCAATTTGCTAGGTTTCATCGGTCTTTTTGAGCATGCCGCGAAAATCCCTTTTCATGACATCGAAGCCCCAAATTGTCCGGACATTGCGCGCCTTGCGCGGCGCTTCGCGAAACTACCGCGCGGCGAAGAAAACGGTGGCGCTCGTGCCGACCATGGGCGCGCTGCATGCAGGTCATCTCACGTTGGTGCGCCGTGCCCGGCGTATCGCCGACCGCGTCATCGTCTCCATTTTTGTTAATCCCGCGCAGTTCGCGCCGCACGAAGACTTCGCAAGCTATCCGCGCCGTTTCAAAAACGACATCGCCGCGCTCGCCGGGGAAAAAGTGGATCTGGTATGGGCGCCTTCGGCCGCGGTCATGTACCCGGACGGCTTCGCCACACAGGTGACGCCGCAAGGTCCCGCTGCTGTCGGCCTGGAAGATGCTTTCCGGCCGCATTTTTTCGGCGGCGTAGCAACGGTCGTGACCAAGCTTTTGCTGCAATGCCTGCCGGATGTCGCTCTGTTCGGTGAAAAGGATTTTCAGCAGCTTCAGGTCATCAGGGCTCTGGCGCGCGATCTCGACATCCCGGTGAAAATTGTCGGTGTGCCGATTGTACGGGAAAAAGACGGGTTGGCGCTGTCTTCTCGAAATCTGTATTTGTCACCGCGCGAACGGTCGGTGGCTCCGACGCTTTATGCGGTGCTCACTGCCTGCGCCAAGAAAATCAGGAAAACGGGCGCCATTGAACCGGCCCTCGCCGAAGGACGTATTACGTTGACGCGCGCCGGATTCGCCGTCGACTATCTCGAGGCGCGCGACGCGGAAACGCTGAAGCGCGTTGCGTCACTCAGCGGCGGACGACTACGTCTGCTGGCCGCGGCGACGCTGGGCAAGACGCGGCTGATCGACAATATCGCGGTATGACCGCTCTACGCTAAAGCAACCCGAGATCGCGCAGCTCGCGGCGCAAGTGTTCGGGCATGGCGGCAATGCCGGGCGCCACACGGCTGAGATCGTCAGGAGCGTCCTTCTCGCTCAGATAGCGCCAGCCCTGGAAGGCGCGGTATGGCCGCGGCTCGACGAGCACCACTTTCGGCTCGAGCACGATCCGGCACCGCTTCACGCCCTCCTTGTCGACGAAGTCGTGCAAGGCCAGCACGCGCTGACGGCAACTGATCTGTCCGCGGATGACCCAGTAGAGCGAACCGCCATCCAACAGTTCGTTGACGCGTTTCGGCATCATCCGCGTCGTATGGATATGCTCGGGACTAAGCCTGCGCCTTTTGCGCTGTTTCAGCTTCTCGCCGATCCATTCCTCAAGTTCTTGGACGGATTGGCAGCCAACGCAGAGCTTGATGAGATGCAGCGCCACAGTCCGGCTACCGCGGCGGCGAATTGTCCGCGCCCGCCGGATCGCGCGCGGTCGCGCCGGGAGCGGAAGGCGGCTCCGCATTCATGATGCTGACGGGGGGAATCGCAGCCGCTCCAGGAAAGTTAAAAGGCTTGCCGGCTATGGCTGAAGCCGCGGCGGGGTTTGTAGGCGGCGGCGCCGCCGAGGCATTGGCACCCATCTGCTCCGCCCAACCGGCCGCATAACGGCTCACCCTCGCTTCGTAGGCCTGCGACTGCAGGTTGGCTTTGACCGCGTTGGCGTCACGAAACAATGCGAAGGCCTGGCACTGCTGTGGCGTGCAGCCGTCGCGCACAGCAAGGACATGAGCAACGATCCCGAAAGGGTCGACCTCGAGCGCATGCTGCAGCGGCGTTATGGAGTTCTGGTAACCGCGATCCTTCGTGCGAACGAAATTCAACCCATCCGCCAGTAGGCGCAAGCGCGCTTGTATATAGGCCGCGGCAGCGGCAACCGATTGCGGCGTGGAAAAGATCGCCCGCTCGCACGAAGCTTCGACGCCCTGACCCGCCATCGCATCGAGGCAAGGCAAGGGCGATCCTGGCGCGATGGCACTCGCCGTTAACTGGGCGAAGCGCGCGTCGAGCCCCTGCCGCTCGGCAATCTGTTGGGCGGCGCGCGTTTGTTCGACGGAAGTCCAAGCCGCCCAGCCGATGACGACAAGAGCCGGAATGCCGAAAAGCGCCGAAATCGACCCAGGCATGGCCGAACGCCGCAGCGCGACGATCACCAGAACAATGAGAAGAATAAGCACCGCGCCCATGGCCCAGAGCGGCATCACGAGCGTGGCATCGGCGGTGTTAAGTAACGGCATTTCCATTTCTCGCGACCGGTTAGATCACCGCAAGGTCGAGCCGCTAGACGCCGCCAGCCGACCGGAATCCCGGCGCTAAGTCGGCGGCCGCGGCAAATGCACCCTTGGCCTCAACCGAGGTCATGGCGAGCATCGTGCGCAGATCGCTAACTCCGCCGCCACCGGCAGCCGCGAGCAATGCCGCGGCCATTTGCGTCTCGCTTTGCGCCTCAGCGATCAGAAGAAAATCGTATTCGCCGAAAGTCACGTAATAGCCGATGAGCCGCCCGCCCGCCTTGGCCAGCAAGCGGGACACCGCATCGGCGCGGTCCTCGGGCCGCGTGATCATCCCCTTGATGGCCTCACGGGTATAACGGCCTTGCGTGACAAAGATGGGCATAGCTTATTTCTCCCGTGCGGCCCCACCGATCCTTTGGCGGCGCCAGCCTGGTTTTTGCACTGCGCGGTTAGTGATCGCGGTCGAGCTGACTCTCTTTGGCAACTCGCTCAAACGCCTCATCGGGACTTTTGATGCGGTATTGATAGTCGTCGCCATCCGATGGAAGGAGTCTGACAATTTTATAGCTGCCACTCGCGCCCGGGCGCGCCATCGTGCCGGCCGTGAAGAAAACGGCCTGCCCAACGTGGAATTTGTGGGCTCGCGGCAAGGCGTCTCGCACAGGAACGGATGCGGGCGCCGCCTGCCGGGGGTTTTTTTTCTTGGCTGAATTTTTGCTCATAAAACAATTATAGCAGTTATTTCTGCTTCCGGGAGAAATTCACGGCGCCGACCGTGATGCTCAAAACGCATGTAACTTCAGGCAGTTATGCCGCCACAAAGCCGCCAAAACGGGCCGCTGAACTCAGCCGCGCCACTGCGTGTTGAAAGGGTGGTTTACAAGCCAGGGAGCAGTCCTTTGGAACACCTGATCTTTGTCTGCCCTCGGACCGGTAAGCTGGTCGACACCGGCGTGGCCAGCGAGTTGGAAACTCTTCTGCGGATCCGCGCCAATACGGTCCGCGTGTTCTGTTCCTGGTGCGGCGAGCGGCACGAATGGAAAATCGGCGACGCACAACTGCAGCGCGCCGCCTAGCAAGCATCGCCCGGTCCAGCAGCTCTAGTGCATCCCTTCACGGTGACGGAGCGCGCTGGCAATTTCGTGCGCATCCAGTCGCGTGCCATCGTCGCCTTCGATCAGTAGCGCCGCCCTGCCGGTCTTGCTGACGTGGCCGGCCCAGCCGAAAGCATCGTCCAAATTCGAAAATTGCTTGAACAAAAGATGCTCTTTTTCGAAAGGTGAAATCTTATCCTTCCCGGTCGGACCGCTATAGACGCGATACATCCTGCGTTCCTTTCGCTGAAGCATTTGGGGACCCGTAAAACGGGTAGAGCCCCCGGTTTTGATGCCGGAGGCTCTTCCACCCTAGACAATCCAATTTCTCGAATCGTCCCGGCTAAAACCAACGCGCCACAAGGCTTGGTTGTTCCTGCACAAACCCGTCTTTTGGCGACATGGCGGGTTTTGCCCCAGCTCGGCCGGCGCTATTGATGAACGATCGTGATGACCTTCCGCGTCTGCGGATTGACGATCACCCGCTCGTTATTGACGACGGCAAAAGCATAGTCGGAGTGGTCCGGCACCGGATGCAGAACAACGGTTTCCGGAAGCGGTTCGCCGACCACGACCTTCTCCTTAACGGCGATCGAAGGAACTTCTTCCTTCAGCACGTAGGTGCGCACTTCGCGCGGCGGCTCCGCCGCCGCCCCCACAGTGGCACCGACCGTACCGCCGACGACGGCGCCGACAGGCCCGCCCACGATGGCGCCCGCCGCGGCCCCGCCGACCGCCCCGGTGGCCGTCGAGGCTTGGGCGTAGCAGAGCGTTGGCGACATGATCGCAAGGGCGAATGCGGTCGCTAGGATATGGTTTCGCATTCTCAGTCCTCCTTTGTAGAATCGCGCCGCACTACAACGTTAGGACCGCGCCTAACGTTCCTTCCGGCCGCTTGCAATTCACGACCTGCGCCGTGTCCTCATGCACAAAATCCCTCGAATGACAGCACAAGGTGAATGTCTGTTAATCGTTCAACTTTTCGCAACCTGCGGCCGTGCGAGGAACGCGACTTGTTGCGTGGCGTTTGCCTGATCGATGGCATAACGCAACACGGAGAGACGACCATGCGGAAAGCTTTCATGATCGGTGCCGCGGCCAGCACCTTATTGCTCGCCGCCGGCGCCGCATCGGCGCAGACGGACCAACTAAAGCCGCCCGCGCCGCAATCGAATAAATCCGACGCGATGCCGGCAAAAAGCGGCAAACAAGCGCAGCAACCGATGCAACGGTCGAAATCGGAAACGACCGGACAGGCATCCGGTGACGTCAAGCAGCAGCTCGGCACCGATACCAAGGCGCAGAAGAACGAGCGAAAGTCGTCTGCCACCTCGAAGTCCCGTTCCGAGACGACCGGCCAAGCCAACACTGAAATCCAAAAAAACGATCAGCAAAAGAGCGGCGGCAAAGAGACAGACAAGAATCTGCAGATGAAATCGAGCGGCAGCACCTCCGGTGCAGTCGGGACCAGTGAGAAAGGATCCCAGGCTTCAAGCGCATCGAGTGCGTCAAGCGGCGGTTCCGCCGGCGTCAAGCTCACGCAAGCGCAGAAGACGAAGATCCGTCAAACCGTGATCACGACGAAGAGCGCGCCGCGCGTGACCCATGTCGACTTCGATGTCCGCGTCGGAACGCATATTCCACGGCGGATTCACCTTGCGCCGGTACCGCTGGTGCTGGTCGATATCGAGCCGACGTGGCGCGGTTATGAATATTTCCTCGTGGGCGACGAGATCGTCGTGGTCAACCCGCGCACCATGGAAATCGTAGCGGTCCTCTCCGTCTAGGCGGCGCCGCACGAAAAGCAGGGCAGCCCTCCCAAGGCCGCCCTGTTTTGCTGCGGGAAGACCGCTAGGCGCGGATCTCCTGGCGCTGAAAGAACACGTAACTGATCACGAACAGCACAATCATGCCGGCGACCAGCCCGACGATCTGCGGCCAGGCAATGAGCAAACTTTCGCTGAACGGCAGTGGCGCACCCATCACCGCGCCCTGAAGCTGATCGAGGTAGATCGGGCCGAGTGCGCGCGTCGAGGGATTCAGCAAGGCAACCACCGCCTCGCCAAACAGCGTGCTCGGAGACAAGCGCGACAGTATCGCCTCCCATTCCGCCGTGGCCGGCGTCGGCAGGCCGAGGGCCGCATAGCGCGGATCGGCGGGAGCGATGAGGCCGGCGACAAAAGGCGCCAGCGCCGGCCAAATGATCGTCACGAACAGCCACAATCCGAGCGCCACCAAAGCCGCGCTGGCGGCCGAGCGAAACACGACAGAAAACAGGATCGCGAGCGCGAGCCACACGCCGGCATAGGCGATCGTGACGAGCAGAAAGACAAAGCTGCGCGCCATCTCCTCGAATCCCGGGGGAATGCCGAGCAGAACGAGCCCGAGGCCAATGACGAGCAGCCACAACGCCACAAGGTTGATCGCCAGAATGCCGATGCCGGCCAGAAATTTTCCGAATAATAAGGCGTCGCGGTAGATCGGTTGCGCCAGAATGCGCGACAATGTGCGCCGATTGTGCTCGCCGTTTACCGCGTCGAACCCCAGCCCGATCGCCATCAAGGGTACGAGAAAGCCCAGGAAGGAAACGAACGACGGCAACGGCTCGCGTGACGTGGTGAACAACCGCAGGAACAGGAAGGGATCTTCGGCGGTGACGTCTTTGATGCGTTGGATCGCGCCATACAGCGCGGCCATCGCGGTGAGCACAACAAGCCATTCGAGAATGCGCATGCGCGCGCTGCCGAGATGGTCGGACAATTCCTTCAGCGCGACAGTTGAGAGACCGCGCCAGGGGGAGCCTTCACGCCGCATCGCGCGCCTCCAGATCTGAAACATGCTTCTGGAAATAGCGCGTGTAGATCGCCTCCAGGCTTGGCTCCTCCACCGACAAACGGAACAGCCTGCCGCCCGAGTTGACGACCGCCGCCGCGGCTTCCGGGCGCACGTCGCGTTCGGCGAGAAGGCGCAGGCGACCCGGGGCCGACTGCTGAACTGATTTAACCCCCGGAATGGAGGACAGGGACTTTTCCAATCCGGCGCCTTGCGCCTCCACCTCCACGGCGAAGCCGCCGCCCAGCACTTCGCGGCCGAGTTCGGCGACAGTGCCCAGCAGCACAATGCGGCCTGAGCGAAAGAGCGCAACGCGGTCGCAGACGCTCTGCACCCGATCGAGCAGGTGCGACGACAAAAGGATGGTCACGCCTTCCCGCTTGAGATCGCGGATGATTTCGAGGAGTTCCAAGGTCGCCTGTGGATCCAGTCCCGACGTCGGCTCGTCGAGGATTGCGATTTGCGGCCCCTTCATGACGATTTCGGCAAGACCCAGCCGCTGGCGCATGCCCCGTGAAAAAGTCGCCACGCGCTTGTCGGCGGCCTGGCGCAGATCGACGCGCGCGAGCGCCGCGGCGATACGCGCTTCCCGCTCGACCGGCTGCAAGCCCATCAGCTTTGCCGTGTAGCGCAGATTGTCGGCAGCGGTCAGCTGGTCATAAAAGCCGACGGCATCGGGCAAATAACCGACGCTGCGCTTGACTGCCAGCGGTTCGCGCATCGGATCGTGGCCGGCGACGCGCGCTTCGCCGGCGGAAATCTCGCTCAGGCCGAGCAGCATCAGGATGGTGGTCGTCTTGCCGGCGCCGTTCGGGCCTAGCAGCCCGAAAATCTCACCGGCGGCGATGCTGAACGAGATGCTGTTGACCACGGCGGCGTCGCCGTAGCGCTTGGTGAGGCCTGTCGCCTCGATGACTGCCGTGCTCATCGGCGCCCAAACCGGGCGACCGCGCCCACCATCACAAGGAGCGCGATGGCGATGATTCCAACCCCGGCGATTCCCCACATCGTGGAAGTCGTCACGGTGATACGGAAATTCGAGGAGGCGGACTCGCCGCGCGCCGATGCGCGCAGCTCGGTTACGTAGTCACCGGCGATCGCCTTTTGCGTGGGCGTGATCAATGCCTGGGCTTCGGCATTGGCCCCCGGAGCCACGTGGGCGATAGTTTTTGGCTCGAAGCGCACTTTCCATCCGCTCGGCGCCGTCCCCGACAGTTCCACATTGTCCGCCGGTGCGCTGCCGGAATTGGTAACCATGATGGGAATCGACCGCTCGACGCCCGCCGACGCGCTGGCGCTGACCAATCCTTCGCGGCCACTGATTTCCAGCTTGGGCTGGCCGCTGATTTCCAGCGCCACTTCCGTCGTCGCGGAAGTGTCTTCGGCTGCGACCCTTACGGTTACCGGATAGCGGCCGGCCCCGACGTTTGTGGGCGGGCGGACGTTCAACTTGATGTCTTTGGATTGCCCGGCGTCCACGGGGATCGCGCTTAATTCTTGCGACCCATAAAGTTCGGTGAAGGAAACGTCGAAATCACGCGGAGCCTGCGCCGACAGACTGACCAAAAGCCGCTTTCCGCTGTCGTTCTTGAGGCTTAGCTGGAAGCCGAAGGTCGAGCGCGCGGAGCCGCGCAAATCCGGCAATTGCGCCTGCAAGGAAAGTTTTGCCGGCAGCTCCTTCGCCAGGGTGACGGCGATAGGCAGGCTGATATGCGTATTTCCGCCCTCGGCGGAGAGGGTCAATGTCTGCGTGCCCATGGGGGCGTCCTTGGGCACATCGAGGCGCAGTTCAAGCGGCACGCTTTTGTCGGTAGCAGGCATCGCGGCGGAAACGGGCTGGCCGCCGCCGAGCAGCGTAGCGGTCCACCCAGCCGGCACGCCGGATACGGACAAATTCAGCCGCTCCGGCTCAAGCCCGTAATTTTGCAGGGTGATATTGAGATTCGAGACCGTGCCCGGCCGGACCGCCACGGCGGGATAATCGGTCATCAGGTAGATGCCTTTGATGGCGGAGCGGGTATCCTGTGCGGCGGCTGCGCTCCAGCCGACTATCAAAAGAAATAAAACGGCTAATGCACGCCGCATGGGAGACCTCCTCGCAAACAGAATTGCCGAAAAATCGCCGCTTCGGGGGGCCCCGGGGGCAATCGGCGGGGAAAAACGCGGGGGAATTTTTCGCGGGATCATGACCAAATCGTGCCAAGCTTTGGAAATATTGTCGCATGCAGGAACCTTGGCTTTTGCCGCGGGGGGTTGAAGCATGTCTCGAAAATCACAGGTCAGTGCCGGCTTGCTTGCCTTTCGCAGGCGCGAAGGATTGGAGGTCCTCCTCGCCCATCCCGGCGGGCCGTATTGGTCGAAAAAAGACGATGGCGCCTGGACCATCCCGAAAGGCCTGGCCGACAGTGACGCCGATCCGCTCTCAGCCGCCCGGCGCGAATTTACCGAGGAGACCGGCTTTATCGCCACCGGCGAGATCGTGCCGCTGCATCCGGTCCGGCAACGAAGCGGAAAAACGGTCGTGGCCTGGGCATTCGAGGGGGATTTTGAGTTGGACGGCTTCAAAAGCAACCTGTTCGAAATGGAATGGCCGCCGCGTTCGGGCCAACGCAAGAGTTTTCCAGAAGTCGATCGCTTGGCCTGGTTTCCTTATGATGCAGCGTTGCGAAAAATCATAGCTTATCAAAAGCCCTTTCTGGTCGAACTTCAAGCAACGCTCAAAGGGCAAAGGTAAGCGAACCCTGCCGGAACCATGCCGCGCCGCCCACGTTTCTCCTACGATACCTAGGAGAATGAATAATGGACAAAGATCGCATCAAAGGGGTGGCGCATCAGGCCAAAGGATCCGTGAAGGAAGCCGCCGGCAGAATAAGCGGCGATGCCAAGTTGCAAGCGGAAGGTAAGGCCGAAAAATTCGGCGGCAAGGTTCAGAACGCCTTGGGCGGCGTGAAGGATGGGGCCAAGGATGCCGCGGACGACGATTAGGTTCGCTCTAGCCGCAAAAGCCCGCCCCGACGGCGGGCTTTTTTCCCACTAGCAGCGGGAGCGGGCCACGCGGATCCACCGTCCGTGCCGGTCCTTATAAAAGCACTCCCCTCGCCACCAGTAATAACCGGTGTGACGCCGCTCGGCCTGCTGAGCGATCAGCGCGCCTGTTGCAGCACCGACGGCAACCCCAATGGCCACGCCGCTGCCTCTGCCGGTCGCCGCACCGCCAATGATGCCGCCGATGGCTCCACCAACGACAGCGCCGCCCAGCACGTTGTTCTGCGCCGGCGCCTGTTCTGCTGGCATGGTGATCAGTAATGCCAGCAGCAGCCCTGCTATGACTGTCTTCATCGTCAATTTTCTCCCCTTATTCCTGCCGGACCTATCTTGAGACTGAAACCCGATGTTTTCAATGAGCTAAGCGACGGCGCGAGCTGCGGGCTCCTCGGACGATAATCGCCCGGCCAACGGGTCAATGGCTTCGATCAATTGGAGAAATGACGATGCCGGCAATGCGGGAGCGAAAATGAAACCTTGCGCGGCGCGAATGCCGCGCTCCCGCAAGCAGATCACTTGCTCGAAGGTTTCCACTCCCTCGGCGACGACTTCCATCCGCATGTTATCGGCGAGGTCGATCAGCGTTTCGATAATTGTGGTGGAGCTGCGATCGATACCGATGGCATCGACGAACATCTTGTCGATTTTGATGATATCGACGCCCAGCTTGAGAATATAGGAAAGGCCACTGTGGCCGGTGCCGACATCATCGATGGCCATGCGCACGCCCAACCCCTGCAGGGTGGCGATCAAGCGCCGGGTATCCGCCAGATTCTCGATCGGCTGACGCTCGGTCAATTCGAGCACGAGCTGCGACATGCGTACCGAGCCACGGCCGAAAATATTGCGCACGTCGCGCAGGATTGTCTCGTCCCGGAAATGCCGCGCGGCCAGGTTGAACGACACTTTCAGGTGCGGCCGCTTGGCAAAGGCCGGCCCAAGCTCCTGACAGGCACGCCGCATCAGGGCGCGCGTGATGTCCAAGATAATGCCGCTCGATTCGGCCAGCGGAATGAAAGACCCCGGCGATTCGATACTGCCGTCCGCTTTGCGCCAGCGCACGAGAACCTCGGCGCCGCGCAGCTTGCCGGACATAAGGTCTACCACCGGCTGGTAATAAGGCACGAATTCGCCGGCGTTAAGGGCGCGTTCCAGCTCGGCAATGGGATTCTCACGCTGACGGCGGGGCAGCATAAACGTGAATGCCAATGCGAGGACGGCCAAAGCGCCGGCGATAGCCGAACCGAGCCGTTCGACTTGGGCCGCTTGGGTCGCCACGGCGCTTTTTGGCAGCGACGTGGCGATACTCAGACCGTAATGCGCCGATGTGGCGCTGGCCTTCAGTAAGGCGTTTCCGGAAGATTCCGAGCCAATGCGGGACCCAGCCTCTCCGATCAGCGTCCCATCTTGCAGGGAAAGGCCGCTGTAGCCGATCGAACGCCCTGCTTCCATGGAGGTCTGGGCGATAAGCGTCGAGCCCAACAAAAGCGCGCCCAATCCGACCGGCCGGCTACTGTCCATGCGCCGGATGCGCAAGATCTTCTCCGCAGATTCCTTCCCGCCCGCGGTGCCCGAATCGAACACCTCAAGCACGACGTTCTCGGCGCCCGCCGCCTGTTGCGAGCCCAGAAAGCGCCGCGCACCGGTCGCCATGCCGGAGGAACTACACACGATAGCGCCGTCCGCGCCGATAACCGATATTTCCTTCACCATGACATTGGCGAATACGGCCCGGCGCATCGCATCGAGCTGGTCCGGCCGGCAGCTATCGACGCCGCGGCGCGTAAGTTCGTCGAGGGTGGCAACCACGCGATCGATGCGATTTTCGGCCAGGGCAAGCTTCTGCTTCGCGGCCAATTCCACCGCATCCTGCGCATGCCTAGCGGTGAGCTGGCCCAGCCAATGATCCAAGGCCGCAAAGCCGGCGCTCGCCAGGAGAACGCCGGCTACGGCCGCAACCGCCCGCTGTCGCCTTGCTGAAAGCAAGCCGATCCCCCTCTTTCGCGTCGGGTCGATAGGGTGGTGCAGCGTCGTAAAGGCCGTATTAAGTGCAAGCGGGGCGACGCCTTGGCGCGGCTTCGGGTGCAATTTCCCCAACGCCAAGGTTAGCCAAAGATGAATGTGACAATGCTTGTGAGTCGGCCAGACCCGCAGCCCAACGCGGTTGGCGCTGCTCCGCCCCTGGCGGCTCGGCCCGCTGCCGCGGCGATGATGCCCCTCCTCCGCCCGAATCGTGGTCGCCGTGCGCCGCCGCATCTCCGCGCCGTGCCGGCATCTGCTGGAGCGTCGAGCCGGTATCGAGCGGCGTCATTCGCTGCGGCTCGACTGCGGTCGAAGCGCGACTCCAATTCCTTAACTTTCGCCAGGCAGAATTTTCCGCGGACGATTCGCGCCGGGCATGAAGAATCCGCTTGAATGCCCGGCATTGTGTGTTATCTGGAATCCGCCGCTGTAACGGTCCGCGCGTTGGGTCTGTTTCAGCGGCATTCGCTTCCGTGAGCCGGTTCGCCGGTCTCTCGGGCTTCGATCTCTGGTTGGGGAGGACATGGCATGCGCCAGCAAGCCCTCTTCCAATTGGGGACGGGCTTGGGGACCCCAAGTACCTCCCGAAAGGAAGACCTAGCGATCGCCAAAGCTACCAAAGTCAAAGCCGCAGCTGCGGTCGAGACCGAACAGCGTGACGATCATTTCGTGGTGAGGAACGGGGTGCGGTGCGCCGGGGCGCATCTCATCGTCGACCTTTACGAAGCCCAACGTCTCGACGATATCGACCATATCGAAGCGACGCTGCGGCGCTGCGTCGATGCGGCGGGGGCGACCCTTCTGCATATCCATCTGCATCATTTCGAGCCCAACGGTGGCGTTTCCGGCGTGGCGGTGCTGGCGGAAAGCCACATCTCCATCCATTCCTGGCCGGAAAACGGATACGCCGCGCTCGATGTGTTCATGTGCGGCAATGCCAATCCGGACGCATGCATTCCGGTCCTGAGAAAGGCGTTCAAGCCGAAACAGGTCGCTGTCAGCGAAATCCTGCGCGGCCAAGGCGCCTAGACGCCATTGCCCTCGAACCTGCAAACGGCCGGATCGCTCCGGCCGTTTCAGCTTGGAGAAAGCCGATGACGGAAAAACGCTGGATTGCCGAAACCCTGTTCGACGAACTCGGCTTCCGCATGACCTTTGAGGTTGAACGAGTGCTCTACGAGACGCGGACCGAACACCAGCATCTGATCCTGTTTGAGCATAATTTTTTCGGCAAGATGCTCATGCTCGACGGCGCCACCCAAATCACCAGCCGCGACGAGTTCATCTACCAGGAGATGATGAGCCATGTTCCGCTCTTTGCCCATGGCCGCGCCAAAGAAGTGCTGATTATCGGCGGCGGCGACTGCGGCATCGCCGAAGAAGTGCTCAAGCACAAATCGGTGGCCCGCCTCACCCAGGTGGAGATCGACGCTTCCGTGATCGAATTCTCCAAGGAGCATTATCCCGAGTTCACAGGGCCCGTTTTTGCTGACAAGCGCTTCAACAGCGTCATCGCCGACGGCATGGCCTATGTCGCCGAAACCGACCGGCGCTTCGACGTGATCATCGTCGATTCCACCGATCCCCAAGGACCCGGCGCGGTGCTGTTCACGCGTGAGTTTTACGCCAATTGCAAGAAATGCATGGCCGAAGGCGGGGTGATGGTGACGCAGAATGGCGTGCCTTTCTTCCAGGCCGACGAATTGGTCACCAGCGTGCGGTATTTCCGCGAGCTCTATGCCGACGGCGCCTGCTACGTCGCGGCTATTCCCACCTATGTCGGTGGTCACATGGCGATGGGCTGGGCCGCGGACGACCCGGCCTTGCGGCAGGCCAGCGCTGAGACGATTGCCGAACGCTACAAGGCCGCCGGATCGTTCAAGACGCAATATTGGACGCCAGACGTGCACAAGGCAGCCTTCGCGCTGCCGCGCTTCATCGCCGACAAGGTGGCGCGGGCTTGAGGCCTACTTCTTCGGCAGGTCGAGCTTGATATGCAGCTCCTTGAGCTGCTTGGGCGAGACCTCCGATGGCGCGCCCATCAGCAGGTCTTCGGCGCGCTGATTCATCGGGAAAAGCACCACCTCGCGCAGGTTTTCCTCATCGCAAAGCAGCATGACAATACGGTCGAGACCGGGAGCGATGCCGCCGTGCGGCGGGGCGCCATATTGTAGCGCGCGCAGCATGCCGCCGAATTTCTTCTCCAGAACGTCCTCGCCATAGCCGGCGAGCGCAAAGGCCTTGCGCATCACGTCGGGCCGGTGATTGCGGATCGCGCCGGATGATAGTTCGATGCCGTTGCAGACCACGTCATACTGGATCGCCTTGAGGCTCAGAAGCTTCTCTGCGTCGCGGGCGTCGAGCCCCAGGAATTCCTCGATCGGCAGGCTCGGCATGGAGAACGGATTATGGGAGAAGTCGATCTTCTTCTCCTCCTCGTTCCATTCATACATCGGGAAGTCGACGATCCAGCAGAACTCGAAGCGGTCCTTCGTCACAAGACCAAGCTCCTCGCCAACCTTGGCGCGCGCCGGGCCGGCGAATTTCACGAAGTCGTTCGGCTTCCCGGCGACGAAGAACACCGCATCGCCGACTTTGAGGCGAAGCCTTTGCCGGAGTGCTTCGGCGCGCTCGACGCCGATGTTCTTGGCCAGCGGACCCGCGCCGCCCTCTTCTCCCTCGCGCCAGAAAATGTAGCCCAGTCCAGGCTGGCCCTCGCCTTGCGCCCAGGCATTCATGCGGTCGCAGAAGGCGCGGTTGCCTCCGCCCGGGGCGGGAATGGCCCAGACCTGCGCCGAAGCGTCGGCGGCCAAGATGTTAGCAAAAATTTTGAAGCCCGAGCCGCGAAACGTCTCGCTCACGTCCTGCATCTCGATCGGGTTGCGCAGGTCGGGCTTGTCGGTACCGTATTTCCGCAGCGCGTCGGCATAAGGAATGAGCGGAAATTTCGGCGTCACTGGCTTGCCACCGCCGAATTCCTCGAAAACGCCGCGCAGCACCGGTTCGACGGCGGCGAAGACGTCCTCCTGGGTGACGAAGCTCATCTCGATATCGAGCTGGTAGAACTCGCCGGGTGAGCGGTCGGCACGCGCGTCTTCGTCGCGGAAACAGGGCGCGATCTGGAAATAGCGGTCGAAGCCAGCGACCATGATCAATTGCTTGAACTGCTGCGGCGCCTGCGGCAGCGCGTAGAACTTGCCCGGGTGCAGGCGCGACGGCACCAGGAAATCACGCGCGCCTTCCGGCGACGACGCGGTGAGAATGGGCGTCTGGAATTCGAAGAAGCCATTTTCCTTCATGCGCCGCCGCAAAGAAGCGATGATCGCCTCGCGCTTCATGATGTTGGCATGCAGCCGCTCTCGGCGCAGATCGAGAAACCGGTATTTGAGACGAATTTCTTCCGGATATTCCTGCTCGCCGAAGACCGGCATGGGAAGTTCGGCAGCCGGACTCAGAACTTCGATCTCGTTGACATAGACTTCGATCTGGCCGGTCGGAAGATCGGGATTTTCGGTGCCGCCGGGGCGGTGCCGCACCTTGCCGTCGACGCGGACCACCCACTCGGCGCGCAATTTCTCGGCTTCGCGGAAAGCCGGACTGTCGGGATCGATCACGATCTGCGTAATTCCGTAATGATCGCGCAAATCGATAAACAGTACGCCGCCATGATCGCGGATGCGGTGACACCAGCCCGCCAGGCGCGCGTTTTTTCCGACCTCGCTCTCGCGAAGCTCGCCGCAGGTGTGGGTGCGGTAGCGATGCATAATCATCCTGAAAAGAGGGCCGCGGCCACGAAAGAGTGGCGCGAAAAACACACGGGCCCGCCGGTTTGTCAAGCAAAGCCTAGGCGCTTTGCCAACGTGGAAAGCTGCGTTATCTAGCAGCCATGGAGCCGATAACCGCAACGGGGGAACTGGCCGAGGCCTGCGCCCGTCTTGCACGTCACCCGTTTGTGACGGTGGATACCGAATTCCTGCGCGAGTCGACCTACTACCCCCTCCTCTGTGTGGCCCAGATTGCAAGTCCGGACGAAGCGGTGGTCGTCGACGCGCTGGCGCCGAATCTCGATCTCGGACCTTTTTTCGACCTGCTGATCGACGAGCGCGTACTGAAGGTCTTTCACGCCGCGCGGCAGGATCTTGAAATCGTCTGGCATCGCGTCGGCAAACTGCCGCATCCGATTTTCGACACGCAGGTCGCGGCCATGGTTTTGGGCTACGGCGATTCGATCTCTTACGACCAGCTCGTGCAGCGGATCACCGGCGACACCTTGGACAAATCGAACCGCTTCACCGACTGGACGCGCCGGCCCCTGAGCGAAGCCCAGCTCAAATACGCCGTCTCCGATGTCACTCATCTCCGCGACGTCTATCTTGCCCTATCCGCAGACCTGGAAAAGCGCGGCCGCGCCGAATGGGTGAGCGCGGAAATGGACATCCTGACATCGCCGAAAACATACCAAGCCGATCCGGAGCACGCCTGGGAGCGGCTGCGCTCGCGCGTGCGCAAGCCGAAGGAGTTGGCGGTGCTCATGGAAGTGGCCGCCTGGCGCGAACGCGAGGCGCAGATGCGCGACGTCCCTCGCGGCCGCGTCCTCAAGGATGATGTGCTGGTCGACATCGCCGTACAGGCTCCTCCTACGCTGGAACGGCTGGGCCATTTGCGATCGCTGCCCAAGGGTTTCGAGCGATCCAAATGGGGCGAAGCCATTGTCGCGGCCGTCAACCGCGGCATCGCCCGTGATCCGAAATCCCTGCCCCGCCTCGAACGGGCCCGCTCCGGCAACGGCGGTGCCTCGGTAGAACTCCTCAAGGTGCTGTTGCGGATGACCGCGGAACAGCACGGCGTTGCGGCGAAGGTCATTGCCACCGTGGATGACTTGGAAAATATCGCGGCCGACGACAACGCCGATGTACCGGCGCTAAAAGGCTGGCGCCGCGAGTTATTCGGCGAAAGGGCGTTGGCGCTCAAGCACGGGCAATTGGCGCTGGCGATGGATAAAGGCCGCGTCACCGCGGTGCGCCGCGGCGATTGAAGGTGCACGCCGCTACTCCGTCAGCAGCACGGGCTCCCGCCCGATCAGCCTGCCAAGCTGTTTTAGACGGTTGAACAGCCGCTCGCCGGCCAGCGGTTCGTATTTGCCCCGCAGCTTGAGGGTCAATTTGCGCTGACGTACCTGCATCGGCACGTGCGGCAGTACACCGGGCATGGCCGCCGAAACCAGATAGGCCACGCGCATCGCCGCCCCAAGGATGCGGGCATGATCGAGCATGCGGGTGGACGCCAGTTCGCGCAATCGCGGCGACAATTCCTCTTCCACTAGGCCCATATGGCGATAGTAGATGGTCAGGGCGAGAAAGGCGCGACCCGGGTGATCGGTGGCGAAGAATCCGTTGTTGGCGATGATGTTGAGCGATTGCTCGCCACGATAGTCTGGATGCGTGCGCCAGCCGATGTCGGCGAGCAGGCAAGCGGCATGCCGCAACCGCTTTTCCTCCGCCGATTCATCGAGCCCAGTCGAGGCCATGAAGCGATCGGTCCACTCGATCATCTCCTCGCAATGGCGCGGCGAGCGCGAACGGAGGATGTTGAGATCGGAAGCGGCGGCGATGAGGCCGTCCTTTTGTCTTTCCTTAGCGCTCAGCAGCGAATAGAGCAGCCCTTCCCTGATGCCGAGCACGGAGACGACGATTTCCGACGGTTTGCCGACGCGGATGAGATGTTCGAGAACCAGCGCGGCGTAAGGCAGGAGCGGCCGCCGCGCCTTTGCCACGACTTCGATGCGCGAAAGCGATTCGGGATTGGCGCGATGGACCAGCCGCGCGAATTCGATGGCCTCTTTTGCCGGAATGACATAGCCGTGCATGACGTGCAGCGGATAGCCCGTCTGAAACATGTGCAAGCGCGCTAGCGAGCGCCAGGTGCCGCCGACGGCGTAGAAGCGGCGCCCTTTCATCCCCTTCAGCATCGGCACGTGGCTGAGTGATTTTACGACCACCTTTTCCGCGCGCTTGATGGATTTCGACGCCAGGTCCTGCAGCGCCAGTCCGCCAAGCGGCAAGGTCACGCGGCCGCGAATCTGCGAATGATGCAAATCGCTGCATTCGAGCGAGCCGCCACCGAGATCGCCGACAATGCCGTCCGGATGATGAATGCCCGACATCACGCCAAGCGCAGAGAGTTCCGCCTCGCGGGCACCGGAAAGCACGTCGATCTTTGTCCGGCAAATGCGCTGCGCCTCGGCGATGAAAGTTTTGCCGTTGCTCGCCTCGCGGCAAGCCGCCGTGGCAATTACCCACAGCCGGCCGACGCCTATGGTGTCGCAAATCGAGCGGAAGCGGCGCAAGGCGCCAAGTGCCTCGGCCACCGCGATCGGCGCCAGCAGGCCGGTCGACTGCACTTGGCGACCGAGCCCGCAGAGCGCCTTTTCGTTGAAGATCGGAACCGGGCTTCGCGTCAGTCCTTCGTAGACGACGAGACGTACCGAGTTGGAACCTATGTCGATGACGCCGACCGGAGGTCCGCGATTGAGCCGGCCTTGGGCTTGGCCAAGCCGGGCACGGCCTTCAGGCGCGGTTGAGCCGGCGCGAGAGGCGGGGCGAGGATTCTTTGAGCGATTTGCCACGGCCTGACAAACTCGGATTCGTCATGAAATATTTATGCGCATTGAACGGCTCCTCGCCGGGCGCCGCCTTTATGCGCGTCGAACTGCCGTCGGGCAAGAGCCTCCAGCTTTGCTCATTGTCCTTGAAATTCGCGACCATGATTTGGTCGAGGACCTGTTCGTGTACGGTCGGATTGAGAATCGGGCAAAGAACTTCGACCCGGCGATCGAGGTTGCGCGGCATCATGTCGGCCGAGGAGATGTAGACCGCGGCTTTCGGGTCTGGCAGGCCGTCGCCCGCGCCGAAGCAATAGATCCGCCCATGCTCGAGGAAGCGGCCGACAATCGATTTCACCCTGATGTTATCGGAAAGCCCCGGGATCCCCGGTCTCAAGCAGCAGATTCCGCGCACCACGAGATCGACGGCGACACCCGCCCGCGACGCCTCGTACAGCGCGTCGATGATGTCGGGATCCACCAACGCATTCATCTTCATCCATATCGCGCCGCGGCGGCCGGCCTTAGCATGCTCGATCTGCTCGGCGATATGGCTCTGGATGCATTTACGCAACGTGAGCGGCGAAACCGCCATCTCCTCCAATTCCGCCGGCTCGGCGTAGCCGGTCACGAAATTGAAGATACGCGAGACGTCCCGCGCGATCACCGGATCGGCGCTGAAGAAGGAAAGATCGGTATAAATCTTCGCCGTCACCGGATGGTAGTTGCCGGTTCCGACATGGACGTAGCTGGTGAGCGCCGCTCCTTCCCGTCGCACGACGAGCGACAGCTTGGCGTGCGTCTTCAACTCGATAAATCCGAAGACGACCTGCACGCCCGCGCGCTCGAGATCGCGCGCCCAGCGAATATTCGCTTCCTCGTCGAAGCGCGCCTTCAGTTCGACCAGCGCCGTCACCGACTTGCCGGCTTCGGCGGCTTCCGCCAGCGCCTTGACGATCGGCGAGTCCGCGGATGTCCGGTAGAGCGTCTGCTTGATGGCGACGACGTTCGGGTCGCGCGCCGCCTGCGTCAGATATTGCACCACCACATCGAACGACTCGTAAGGATGATGAATGATGAGGTCC
This sequence comes from Xanthobacteraceae bacterium, assembly GCA_035652315.1. Lineage (GTDB taxonomy): Bacteria > Pseudomonadota > Alphaproteobacteria > Rhizobiales > Xanthobacteraceae > CANKHA01. The sequence goes on from DASREA010000011.1 coordinate 67,309, forward strand.
TTTTGCCGAATGGCGGCAAAGCAGTCGCCGTTATGCTCGCGCACCCGCTCGGGATAGCGCGGCGTAAACGCGCCGAAGTGCAAGGTCGGCCGGTCCAGATCGGCAAGCTGGCTGACTTCGTTGAGAGCGAGAAAGCCTTGAACGAGCATCACTTCGTCGTCCGCAGCCGAAAGCGCGCGTTGCACGAAGCGTCGCAGTTCAGACGGCATGGCCGATTCCATTTCCAGCCGGATGACGGTCCCGCGCCGCCGACGCTTGAGCACGGTTTCGAATTCGCGGACAAGGTCTTCGGCTTCTTCCTCAAGCTCCAATTCCGAGTCCCGGATGACCCGGAAGGCGCCCTGCCCCTTGACCGTGTAGCCCGGAAAGAGCCGGCCGATGAAAAGGCTCGTCGTCTGCTCCAGCGTAATCATCCGCACTGTTTCGGCGTCAGGCTCGGATAGACGAATAAAGCGCTCGATCTTCTGCGGCATCCGAATGAGCGCATTCATCGCCTTGCCGTCGGCCGCGCGCGAAAGCTGAAGCGCGATGGTGAAGCCGAGGTTGGGGATGAACGGGAACGGATGCGCCGGATCGACCGCAAGCGGCGTCAACAGCGGGAAGACATGGCGGAGAAAATGAGTTTCCAGCGCCGCTCGTTCCTGGCGGGTGACGTCGGGTCCATCGACCAAAATGATTTTTTCCCTCGCCAGGTCCTGCCTTAGCTCCTTCCAGCGCTCCTGTTGGTCATGCGCGAGACTCGATGCCATTTCATTGATGCGCGTGAGCTGTTCGGCGGGCGTTAGCCCGTCGGGACTTTTGATCGCGATCCCGGCGCGGATCTGCCCCTTGAGGCCGGCGACGCGAACCATGAAGAATTCGTCGAGGTTGCTCGCCGAAATCAACAAGAAGCGCACTCGTTCGAGCAGTGGGTGGTTCTCGTTGGCCGCCTCTTCGAGCACGCGCCGATTAAAGTGCAGCCAGGACAACTCACGGTTGATAAAGCGCTCCGGGCTTCCGGCAAGGCTCGGAACAGATGCCTCGGGGCTCCCTCCGGCAGAAGCTGGTTTTTTCTCTGTTAAAACAGTGGCTTGCTTACGATCTGCCATGGCTCCGGACGATTCCATCAGTTAGTTTCGCCGCCTATCGTGACCGCTCGGTGACATGATCGCGCCGGAGGGGGGAGCGCCGTCAAGCGTGACGGGCGCGAAAAAGTTCGCCGGCCAGGGCGCGCGTGATCGGCCGCTTCTGCTGCAAGGCCTCGTGATCGAGCCGGATCATCGCGGTGCGCGCCGCCGCAAACGAACGCTCGATGCGCCGCAGGACATAGCTGATCACATCTTCCTCGATCGCGAGCTGGCGGTCGGCGGCAAGCTTGACCATGACGGCACGCAACAGGCTGTCTTCAGGAGCGGCGAGCGTGACGACCGGCAAGGCGCGCAATCGCGACGCGAGATCATGCAAGCCGATGGCCCAACCGGCCGGCGGCGTGCGCGTCGTCACCAGGATGGACGCATCCTCCTCGCGCGCGAAATTGAGGAGGTGGAACAGCGCGGCCTCGTCAATGTTGCCTGGGGCGAGGTCCTCGATCACCAGCGCGCCCGTCGCCAACGCCGCCGGTGGCCGCGCTTCGGAAAGCGCACGCGCGGCGATTATCCGCGCGCCGGAAGCGGCCGCCCAGATGGCGGCGAGGTGACTTTTCCCGCAACCCTCCGGACCCGCCAGCACCATCGCCGGCGACGGCCAGTCGGGCCAGTTCTCCACCAGCGCCAAAGCGGCGGCGTTCGAGGCGCCGGCAAAAAAATCCTCCCGCGCAAAGCTCTCCGCATGCTGCAGCGCCAGCGACAATTGCCGCGGCCGCGTTCCGCTGTCGGTCGGCTGCGCTACCGCCATGAAATCCTCATTTTACCCCCGGCGCCGCGTTCATGTGCCGTACCCATTCCGAAAGATAGAAGGCGATCGAAAGCAGCGTGAAAATCACCACCAAGGCCAAGGCGAGCTTGATCGAAACGGTCATGAGCGAGCCCAGGACGGAGCCGGCGGGAACGTCCAAGCCAAGATTGGCCAGCACCAAGGCCGCGAAGACGATCTGCGCGACGGTGTTCAGCTTCGATACCAGCAATGGCTTGATCGCCAAAGGGCGGTTCAACAGCCAGGATAGCAACACCGCCCCGACGATCATCACGTCGCGGGAGACCACGAGAATGACGAGCCAGGCCGGTATTCGGGCGGCGATACCGAGCGATACGTAGATTGAGACGATCAGCGCCTTGTCCGCCAAGGGATCGAGATAAGCGCCAAGCTCGCTCGCCATGCCGAAGCGCTTGGCAAGGAAGCCGTCGAGCGCGTCGCTAACGCCCGCGGCAAGGAAGAGCAGGAATGCAGCGACCATCTCGCCGGAAACAATAGCCCAGACCAGGACCGGAACCATCAGGATACGGGCGAGCGTGATAAGATTGGGAATACTCATACGAAGTCTCGGGGTCGACCCAGCTACGCGCAGAGGATGCGGGAAGGCACGCCGCATCAGTATAATCGGCGCTCCGCCATTGCACAGCGTTCGATTTCCAAGTACCGAATTGCGTTCGCTCGCCATTCCAGGGACATGGCATGATTGAAAAAGGCCGCGGTCTCACCTATGGCGGGGCCGGCGTCGATATCGATGCCGGAAACCGTCTGGTTGAGCTCATCAAGCCCTTGGTCCGGTCCACGGCGCGGCGGGGAACGGACAGCGAAATCGGCGGCTTCGGCGGAATCTTCGATCTCAAGAAAGCAGGTTTCACCGATCCGGTGCTGGTGGGATCGACCGACGGCGTCGGGACCAAGGTGAAGATCGCCAGCGAAACCGGCCATCACCGCACCATCGGCATCGACCTCGTCGCCATGTCGGTGAACGATCTGGTGGTTCAGGGAGCCGAGCCGCTGTTTTTCCTCGATTATTTTGCGTGTAGCCGGTTGGTTCCGGAAGTCGCCGCCGAGGTGGTCGCCGGCATCGCCGAGGGTTGCCGGCAAGCCGGCTGCGCGCTGATCGGCGGCGAGACCGCGGAAATGCCGGGCCTTTATCAATCGGGCGACTACGACCTGGCAGGATTTGCGGTTGGCGCTGCCGAACGCGGCGATCTTTTGCCGAAAGACAATATTGCAGCCGGCGATATCGTGCTCGGCTTGGCCTCGTCCGGCCTGCATTCGAATGGATTTTCGCTGGTCCGCAAGATCGTGGAAGCGTCGCAGCTTCGTTGGGATGCGCCGGCTCCCTTCGAAGCGTCCCGCGCGCTCGGCGAGGCGCTGCTTACGCCCACCCGCATCTACGTCCGTTCCTGCCTGGCCGCCATACGCCAGACGGACGGCATCAAGGGGCTGGCGCATATCACCGGCGGCGGCTTTACCGACAATATTCCGCGGGTGCTACCGAAGCATGTTGCGGCGGAGCTTGATCTGGCACGGGTGCCGGTCGCGCCGGTCTTCCAATGGCTCGCCGCCACAGGGAATGTCGCTCCGAACGAGATGTTGCGAACATTCAATTGTGGCGTCGGCATGGTCGCTATCGTGGCCGCCCACAAGGCAGATGCGGTTGTGGACATCCTGAAGAACGAGGGAGAAACTGTCGTATCCTTGGGCCATATCGTGGCCGCCGAGACGGCGCAGGTAATCTACTCGGGAAATCTCGATCTCGCGCGATGACGGTTCTCCGCAAAAGAGTCGCTGTCTTGATTTCCGGGCGCGGATCCAACATGGCCGCACTGATCGAGGCGGCCAAGGAAAAGGACTATCCAGCCGAGATCGTCCTTGTGGTTTCCAATAACGCCGGTGCCGCCGGCATCGCCTATGCACGCAGCGCCGGCATCGCCGTCAATGTCATCGATCACAAGGATTATGGGAAAGACCGTGAGGCCTTCGAGCGGGCGCTAGACGCGGTTCTGAAAAGCAGTCGCATCGAGATCGTCTGCCTCGCCGGTTTCATGCGCCTTCTCACACCCGCATTCTTGGCCGGATGGGAAGGCCGCATAATCAACATCCACCCCGCCCTGCTGCCGGAGTTCAAAGGCCTCGATACCCATGCGCGTGCGCTTGCCTCAGGAGCAAAAATGCACGGCGCCACCGTGCATTTCGTCACCGCGGAAATGGATTCAGGCCCGATAATCTGCCAAGGCGTGGTGCCCGTGCTAAAAGGCGACGACGAAGAGACCCTGGCCCGGCGCGTGCTCGTTGTGGAGCATAAAATTTACCCCGTGGCGCTAAAATGGCTCGCCGGCGGCAATCTCCACGTCAAAGGCGGCCGCGTTTATCTCGAGGGCGCCGCCATTCCCGACGGCGTGATCGCGCCCGCGCAAGTGGCGCGTTCAAGTCTGGGATGAGACATTGCCCCGAAGCGCCAGCTAGGTCTTTTCCAGCAACACGCGGTGACTTCGCCTCCATAGCATTCCTGCCAGGAGGACGATCGCCGCGCCGCCGATCTGCATGACGAGCTCAAGCCAGCGCAATTCCTGACCGCCGAAAAATTCGTGCACCACCGGATCGCTGGCAAATATATCGCCTGCGACCCAGCCGAGCACCGCCGCCCCGCCCCAGACCAGAACGGGAAAGCGCTCAAGCAAGGCCAGAATGATGGCGCTGCCGGCGATGACCATCGGGATGCTGATGCAAAGACCGATCGTGAGCAGCACGTAATGCCCTTTGGCGACCGCGGCTACGGCGATCACATTATCCAGGCTCATGATGATGTCGGCGATAACCACAATGCGGACGGCGCGCCACAGACTCTGGGCCGCTTCGGGTTTCTCGTCGTTATCGTGACCGGACGGCGCCAGGAGCTTTATCGCGATCCATAACAGCGCAATGGCGCTGACCAGCTTGATATAGGGCAGCGTCATCAAAACCGAAATCAAACCGGTGAAAACGATGAGCAGAACCGAGGCAAAACCCGCGCCGATGATCATGCCCCACATGCGTTCACGCGGAGCCAGATCGCGGCAGGCCAGAGCGATCACCACGGCATTGTCGCCGGACAACAGAATGTTGATCCAGATGATCTCCAGAACGGAAATCCAGAAGGTCGCCGAACTAAATTCCGTAGCGATACTCGCCCAATCCACTATTTCCTCCCCGCCCGTCTTTTATTGTCCGGCGGCCACAAGCCAGCCTGAGAATTGCCCCCACGCTTAACATGTTCCCCGCCACTAGCCTACGATCTCTTCGGGCGAAAAAAACTGCCGGATTTCCTCGGCTGCGGTTTCCGGAGCATCCGATCCATGCACCGAATTTTCGCCAACGGAACGGGCGTGGACTTTTCGGATGGTCCCGGCCGCGGCCTTCGCCGGATCGGTAGCCCCCATCACTTCGCGGTACTTCGCAACGGCATTGTCGCCTTCGAGGACCTGCACGACGACGGGTCCCGACGTCATGAATTCCACGAGCTCGCCGTAGAACGGCCGATCTCGATGAACGGCATAAAATCTTTCCGCCTGCGGGCGTGTCATGCGGATGCGCTTTTGCGCCACGATGCGCAGTCCTGCCTGTTCGATCATGGCATTGATCGCGCCGGTCAGATTTCGCGCCGTGGCGTCTGGTTTGATGATCGAAAATGTGCGCTCTACCGCCATGCCTCATTCCTCAAAAAAAATCCCAGCGCAATGGCGCGGGGCTGGCGCGGCTTATAGCGGCCGCTTCCGCCAGGGACAAGCGCCCGAACCGGCCCGCCGGCCCGCCCTGAACGGTGCCTGAACGTCGTTCCGCGGGCCGGTTCATCTCTCTAAATCATCCGTGAATTTTGCACTCAGAGCCCATTCAGCGCGGGTTTCCTAGCTTGGCGTCCCAAACCGGAAATGTGCCGCCCCCCTCAACCCCGGGAAAAGCGCATTCCAAAAAAGGAGGACGCCATGTTTCGCAAAGCCCTGTTCACCGCCGCCGCCACCGGGACGCTTGGCCTCGCGCTCGCAGTACCGACAGCCGCCTTTGCCCGCGACTGGCATCATGATCGTGACTGGCACCGCTGGCATCGCCCGGCGGTAAGCGTGCGGATCGGATCGGCCTATGCCTATGCCCCCGACTGCTACTTCGTGCGGCGTTGGGTCCATAATCGCTTCGGGTGGCACCTGCGGCGCGTCGAAGTCTGCCGTTGAGACAGAAATCCCGGCTGCCTCGGCGCAGCCGGGATTTTAGCCCGGGGCATCAATTTTTTGCGCCGCGCCCGTCAACGCCAAATCAATCGACGGCGCGGCCGACGCGCTAAGAGACCGAACCGCGCGCCTTGGGCGCCGGCTTTTTCGGTTTCGACTGCGGTGCCGGCTCGTCGACCCGCTCGATGAGCGTGAGGCGGCCGGCAGTGAACCGGTAGCGCCCCGGCTGTTCGCCCTTGCTGAACAGCATGACGACGTGGCGATCACCGCGCGCATCGGTGCCGATGTCGATATTGTCCGGCGGACCCAATCGATTGACGACGCTGCATTCGGTCATGAACAGCGCGACCGCACTTGCGGTCTGCTCCGCTGCAGTACTCTCTCCGCCGGCGCAGCTTCCATCGGCGTTGACGTAATCCGCCGGAGTCGCCTTCGGCTGCGTCATCGGTTTAATGGATTCCGAAGCTCTCGAATAAGGCGCCCAATCAATGTCAGACAATCTCGGTGTTTTGGGAACGAAATCGGAAACCTGATCCATCGAGCAGGACGCGAAAAGAAGCGACGCCGCTGCACAGGTCGCAACGATCCCTGCATTTTGTCTCCATCGCGGCATGTTTTTCGGTTCCCTCAATTATACGGCTACGCAACCGGGTATTTGCGACAGCTTCGTGGCGGCGGGCAATGGCCAATCCCACCTCCTGCGGGCGGCCCGTTGCAAGGTTAATGCCGGTCAGCCCATCTTTACCCAGCGGCCATGTTCATCCGGCTGCCAGTAAGTCGCTTCCAGGCCATCGGATTTGGCCTGAGCCCACTTTTGGCGTGCGGCAGCCACGGCTTCCGGGTCGTCGCCATCGAACAGCAGCACAATGCGTTGATAAGCCGCCGCATCGGCTGGGACCGCCGCGCCGTCGACCAGCATGCACACCTCCGCCGCGTTGGCATTGTTGTCGCCGGTCGTAAGAAGGATTGGCTGCAGCATGGCATCGCCCTCCTTCGCCGTCCCGTGCGGCAAAAAGCCGTCGTCGCGATAGGTCCACAGATGCGCATCGAGCGCCTCGACGCGTTCATCCGAACATGCCTGCACGATGACGCGCCAGCCCCGGTGCAGCGATTTCTCCAGCAACCTGGTCAGCACCCTTTCCAGTGCTTGATTATGCAAATGATAAAAAAGGATTTCCGTCATAGGCGATCGCAGCCGGCGCAGCGTGTCATTTCTCGTAATACTCGCTCACCAACCGATCGAGCAATCTCACCCCGAACCCGGAACCCCAGCTCTTGTTGATATCCGACTGCGGCGAGCTCATGCCGGTGCCGGCAATGTCCAGATGGGCCCATGGCGTCTTATCGACAAAGCGCTGTAACAATTGCGCGGCGGTGATCGAGGCTGCATCGCGTCCGCCGGTGTTCTTCATGTCGGCAAATTTGGAATCGATCTTCTTGTCATATTCCTCGCCGAGAGGCATGCGCCAGACCCGCTCGCCGGTCTGCCGCCCCGCTTCGGCCAGGCGGTCCGACAACTGGTCGTCGTTGGAAAAGAGACCGGCATATTCATGGCCCAGCGCGACGATGATCGCGCCGGTCAATGTCGCAAGATCAATCATGAATCTCGGTTTGAACCGCGTGTTCACATAGTGCAGCACGTCGGCAAGTACCAAACGGCCTTCGGCATCGGTGTTGATGATCTCGATTGTCTGGCCGGACATCGACTTCACGATGTCACCGGGCCGCTGCGCCTTCCCGTCCGGCATGTTTTCCACCAGGCCAATCGCACCGACGGCGTTAATCTTGGCCTTGCGCGCAGCAAGCGCGTGCATCAGTCCGACGACGCAGGCGGCCCCCGCCATGTCGCCCTTCATGTCCTCCATGTTGGCCGCCGGCTTGATCGAAATGCCGCCGGTGTCAAAACAGACACCTTTGCCGATGAAGGCGATCGGCGGCGCGTCGGTTTTGGCGCCTTTCCAGTGCATCACTACGAGGCGGCTGCCATGAGCTGACCCTTGCCCGACGCCAAGCAGCGCATTCATGCCGAGTTTCTTCATCGCCCGTTCGTCGAGGACCTGAACCTTCACGCCGATATTCTTCAGCTTGTTGGCTCGGCGCGCGAACTCCTCGGGAAAAAGAACGTTCGGGGGCTCGTTGACAAGGTCGCGCGCGATAAGCACGCCGTCGGCGACCGCTTGATGATCGCGCCAGGTTGCGCGAAGCGCTGTTTTGTTGGCGACGGCGATCGTGAGCTTGGCGAGCGCGGGCCGTTCCTCGTCTTCTTTGCGCTTGGTCTTGTAGCGATCGAAGCGATAGGCCCGCAGCCGCGCTCCCAATGCCAAGTCAGCGGCCTGCTCCGGCTTCAGCGCACCCGAGGGCAGCTCGGCAAAAATCGTGGCTTCCTTCGCGCTGTGCGGGATCTTGCCTACGGCGCTGCCGCCAAGCTTGACGAAATCGTGGGCGGTCATTTTCCGCGCGTTGCCTATCCCAATGACGATCAAGCGCGAGATCTTCAATTCCGGTGGGGCCAGGATTTCAAGCGTGGACCCTTTCTTGCCGGTAAAGTGATCCGCGGCGGCTGCCCGGCGGATAAGTTCGGCAGACGATCGCAGCAGACGCCCAGCCGCCGGGCCCAGAACCCGTTTGTCATCGCAGAAGACGACCCAGACGCCTTTGGCCGGCGCGGCAAAAGGGGCGAATTCAACAGTAAGAGCTGCGGCCATACGAACAGGTCCTTTGGTTTGGGGTCCGGGCGCCTCACTGCCATTCCGGCGGCGCTAGCCATATGGACCAGGCCCCCCATGCCTGAAAAGCCTAAACCGGCGAATAGCCCGCGCACAGCGACGCGTTAAGGCAAGTTGCGGGAATCGGCCGGTTGCCTTGCCCCGGCCATTTTGTGGAGAAATCAACAGAATCCTGCGACATTACCATCGGGGCGCGCTTGCGGCCGGTGATTGCCGGAGGGGGAATGGGATCCATCGGCTATTATGTTTTCCGAACCACGCTCAGTGCGTTCCTCGTCGTCATCGTCACGCTGACCGCGCTGATCTGGGTGACGCAGGCGCTGCGCGATTTGGAGTTGATGACCAGCCAGGGACAAAGCGCGCTGGTCTTTCTCGAAATCACCGCCCTAATCATCCCCAATCTGGTGCTGCTGCTGTCTCCCTTGGCTTTCGCCATCTCGGTTGGCCACGTGCTCAACAAGCTTGCGACGGATTCGGAAATCATCGTCATTAACGCTTCCGGCATGTCGCCCTGGCGCCTCTTCCAGCCTTTCCTTGCGTCGGCAGCCGTCATATCGGTGCTCGTCGCATTGCTGAGCGCCTATCTGGCCCCGGAAAGCCTGCGCGCGTTCCGCCGCTGGGTCACCGAAGTGCGCACCGATCTCGTTACTTACGCGCTGCGCCCCGGCCGCTTTATCACCGTGCAGGAAGGCGTCACCTTTCACATCCGCGAGCGCTTGCCCAACGATGAATTGCGCGGAGTGCTCATAGACGACAAGCGCGACGAGGACCAGGGCGTCACCATCCTTGCTGAGCGGGGCGACATTCTCAAGAACGACTCGGGCACCTTTCTCGTGCTGGATAAAGGCAGTATACAGCAGCACAAGAAAGGTGAAGTCGCGCCGACCATTGTCGTGTTCGATCGCTACGCTTTCGACCTCTCGCAATTTGCCGGTCCGGTCTCCATCAACTACTCCGTTCGCGAGCGGTACATTTGGCAGCTGATTTGGCCACAACCACTGAGCAAGTTCGCCGACGCCGACGCCGGACACCTGCGCGCGGAGCTTTACGACCGCATCATGGCGCCGCTTTACCCGCTGGTTTTCGTGCTCATTGCCTTTACCTATCTTGGAGCGCCGCGCACGACGCGGCAAAGCCGCAACATGTCGTTGGTGGGCGCCACTTTTGCCGTGCTGCTGCTGCGTTTTCTCGGCTTCGCCGCCGCGGTGATCGGCGTCAACAGCCCGGCGTTCATCGTCTTCGAGTATCTCGTGGTCGCCGCAACAGTCGGCGTCGGCATCTGGGCCATCGGCCGGGGCATCGTGATCGAGCCGCCAGCTTTTGTTTCCGATACGGTGGCCGCCCTGGTCAAGCGTTTCGCCCCGCCTGCGGAGCCGGCGTGATGCGCTTTGCCGGCACATTGCACCGCTATTTCGCGCTGCGCTTTCTCAGCGCCAGCATAATCACGTTCATGGGCGTGTTCGTGCTCGTCGCCATGGTCGATTACGTGGAACTGGTACGCCGCACCTCGGACGTGCCCGGAGTTTCCAGTTTGCTGGTAGCTAAAGCGTCGTTGTTCCGCGTTCCGCAGATCACCGAAAAGATCATTCCATTTTCGATTCTGGTCGGCGCCATGGCCTGCTTCCTCAACCTTTCGCGCCGGTTGGAACTGGTCGTCGCGCGTGCCGCCGGCATGTCGGCATGGCAGTTTGTGGCGCCGGCGATGGCCGTGGCTTTCGGCCTCGGCGTCCTGGCCACGACGGTTTACAACCCGATTTCCGCGTCCTTGGAGGAGCAATCCAAACGCCTCGAAAGCGAATTGATGGGCGAGGACCAGCGCGCCAATCAGGGCAAATCATTTTGGGTGCGACAGGTAAACGCTGACAGCCAGTCAATTATCAATGCGGCGAACAGCCGCGAGCAGGGCAGTCAGCTCGACGGCATTACCGTGTTTACATTCGATAGCGCCGGACAATTCAAGCAACGCATCGAAGCGAAGAGCGCCCATCTCGACGACGGCCACTGGACGCTGGCGGACGTCCGCATCTTCAGCACATCGGGGCCGGCGACGAGTACCGCTACATATTTGCTGCCCACCACACTCACGCGCGCGCAAGTGAGGGAAAGCTTCGCTACGCCGGAATCGGTGCCGTTCTGGAGCTTGCCGCTCTACATCAAACTCGCTGAATCCGCGGGCCTCGTGGCGTCCAGCTACCGCGTCCAATATCACAGGTTGCTGGCGCTGCCGTTTCTCCTGGTTTCTATGGTCCTCGTTTCCGCCGCGGTTAGCCTTCGCTTTTTCCGTTTCGGCGGCGTTCAGAAGATGGTTTTAGGTGGCGTAGCGGCAGGGTTTTTGTTGTATGTTCTGTCGAAAACATTTGAAGACTTCAGTCGCGCCGGGTTGCTTAATCCGATGGTCGCCGCCTGGATTCCGGTGTTGCTTGGCGCCTGCATTGGGATCATGACGCTGCTTTACCAAGAGGATGGTTAGCCGGGCGATGACGGCAAATGACGGGATTCGCGTAATGCGTAAGCAGACTCTGAGAACGACCTTCCGGACCGTGCCCGGCTGCATCGCTGCCGCGCTGCTTTTCTGCGCTGCCATGCCTCAACCTGCGGCGGCGCAGGAAGTCGTCGTCATGGTCAACGGATTGCCGATCACCAATTACGACATCGATCAGCGCACAAAATTCGACGAGCTGTCGCAGCACAAACGGCCGTCGCGCAAGGAAGTGATTGACGAACTGATCGATGACAAGCTGAAAATTCACGAAGCAGCGCTCTATAGCATGAGCGCCACCGACGCTCAGGTCGACTCCGCGATCAACAGCTTGGCGCAAGGCGGCGGCCTCAACGTCAAGCAATTCACCGAGATGCTGGCGAGCCATGGCGTAGGAATCAGCACGGTGAAATCGAAGTTCAAGGCGACGATTTCCTGGAACCAGCTGGTGCGGGGAAGATTTCCGGCGACGCTGCAGATCGAGGAGAGCGAAATTAGATCAGCGCTCGCGAGCAAGGGCGCGGCCGACGCGGTGGCTTATGACTATACGCTCCGCCCCATTCTCTTCGTCGTGCCCAAAGGCTCGCCGCAGTCGGTGATCGATGGGCGAATGCGCGAGGCCGAAGGGCTGCGGACGCGTTTTGAAGGCTGCGATTCGGGGCTGGCATTAGCGCGCGCGTTACGCGATGTGGCAATCCGCGATCCCGTACGGCGATCGTCGGCCGATCTGGCTCCGGAGCTGAGCGAGATCCTTAACAACACGCCGGTGGGCAAGCTCACCAAGCCAGAAGTCACGGCACAGGGCGTCGAGCTGTTTGCTCTCTGCGCCAGAAGCGAAAACAAGAACGACACGCCGCAGCGGCGCGCGACACAGCAGGAGCTCTTCAAATCGCGCTTTGAGGCGCGGTCCAAGCGCTACCTCGACGAAGTGCGGCGCTCGGCCATGATCGAATATAAGTAGCGGGGATGTCGCGAGCGCTGGCGCTGACCCTGGGCGAGCCCGCCGGCATCGGCCCCGATCTCACGCTCGCGATTTGGCGGCAGCGTCAACAACTCGCGCTACCGCCGTTTTATGTCATCGGCGACCCGGAATTTCTCGCGCGCCGCGCGCAGATGCTGAAGCTCGACGTGCCGCTTATCGCTGCCACGCCGGCTGAGGCCGCGGGCGCATTTGCATCCGCCCTCCCCGTCGTACCGATCGGCCTTCCTGTCAGCGCGCCGCCGGGCCGCCCTGACGCTTCAAGCGCGCCAGCTGCCATCGAAAGCATCAGGCGCGCGGCGGCCGACATCCTCGCCGGCATTGCGCCTGCCATGGTCACCAATCCGGTCGCCAAGAATGTCCTCTACAGCGCCGGCTTCGCCGATCCGGGACACACCGAATATCTCGCGCGTCTGGCGCAGGAAATGGCCGGCGTGAAGGCCCGCCCGGTGATGCTTCTGTGGTCGCCGGAACTCGCCGTTGTCCCAGCAACAGTTCACATTCCGCTTCACGAGGTGCCCCATCGCCTGACCACCGATCTATTGGTGGAAACCGGACGAATTGTCGCCCGCGACCTAGTCGGACGCTTCGGCATCGCGCGACCACGGCTGGCGGTTGCCGGCCTCAATCCGCATGCCGGCGAGCACGGCAGCATCGGCAACGAGGACGAGACGGTGATTGCGCCGGCGATCGAGCGCCTTCGCGCCGAAGGGATCGATGTGCGCGGGCCGCTTTCGGCGGACACCATGTTTCATGGCCCGGCGCGCGCGACTTACGACGTCGCCGTATGCATGTATCACGATCAGGCACTCATACCGATCAAGATGCTGGCCTTCGATAGCGCCGTGAACGTGACGCTTGGGCTTCCATTCGTGCGCACCTCGCCCGATCACGGCACCGCCCTCGATCTCGCCGGTACCGGCCGCGCCAATCCGGCGAGTCTCGTCGCCGCCTTGCGTCTTGCCGCGCGCCTATCTGCGAAACGGACGGCGCGGCGCGGCGGCGGCCAATGACGGCGATCGACGATCTTCCGCCGCTGCGCGAGGTCATCCGGCGTCACCAGCTCGCGGCCAAAAAATCGCTGGGCCAGAATTTCCTCCTCGACCTCAATCTCACCGCCCGCATCGCGCGGGCAGCGGCGCCGCTCGAAGGCACGACCGTTATTGAAATCGGCCCCGGTCCGGGGGGACTGACGCGCGCATTGCTCGCGCTCGGTGCCGGACGGGTCATTGCGGTCGAACGGGACGAGCGCGCCCTGGGGGCCTTGGAGGAAATCGGCGACCGCTATCCGGGTCGCCTGGAAATCGTCGCAGGGGACGCGCTTCTTTTCGATGCGCCGGCGCACCTGCGCAGCGAGCGTGCCCGCGTCGTGGCCAATCTGCCTTACAATATTGCCACGCCCTTGCTGATAAATTGGCTGACCGCCGAGCCGTGGCCACCGTGGTACGACAGCCTTGTCCTGATGTTCCAGCGCGAGGTGGCCGAACGCATCGTGGCGCCGCCCGGATCGAAAACCTATGGCCGGCTTTCGGTGCTGGCATCGTGGCGCACCGAAGCGCGCATCCTTTTCGATGTGGCACCTTCGGCTTTCGTGCCGCCGCCGAAAGTCACGTCTTCCGTGGTTCGCCTTGTGCCGCGTGCGACGCCGCTGCCCTGCAATCGCCGCGCTCTGGAGCGCGTTACCGAGGCGGCGTTCGGGCAACGGCGGAAAATGCTGCGTCAGAGCCTGAAATCGCTCGGCACGGATCCTCTGCCGCTTCTGGCGGGAGCGGCTATCGAGCCGACAGCGCGAGCGGAGGAGATCCCCGTGGAGCGCTTTGTCGCGTTGGCCCAGGCCCTACAAGCGCGTACCCTCTGATCGGCAAGATCAGAGCTTGGCTTGCAGTGAGCGCACGAAGCTCGAAAGCCCCGGCTGCCGCTCCCGCTTCAGCCGCTCGGCGGCGAGGATCGCGCGCAGTTGCTCGAAAGCCCTGTCGAGGTCACTGTTGATCAGCACATAATCGTATTCGGCCCAGTGGCTCATTTCGCCCGCGGCCTTGGCCATGCGCGAACGGATGACCGCATCATCGTCCTGTGCGCGGGTGGTCAGGCGCCGCTCCAGCTCCGGCACGGAGGGGGGCAGAACGAACACGCTGACCAGATCGTGGCGGGCCTTTTCGCGCAACTGCTGCGTGCCCTGCCAATCGATGTCGAAGAGCACGTCATGGCCCCGCGCCAGTGCCGCCTCGACCGGCGCCTTCGGGGTTCCGTAGCGATGACCAAAGACTTCCGCCGCTTCGAGAAGCTCATTATTGCGCATCATCTCTTCGAAACGTTGTCGGTCGATAAAGTGATAATGACGGCCGTCGACCTCGCCCGGGCGCTGAGGCCGCGTCGTCACCGACACCGAGAGCTCGACCGTCGGGTCGACTTCAAGCAGCATGCGGGAAAGCGTCGTCTTGCCGGCGCCGGACGGCGATGACAGCACCAGCATCATCCCTCGCCGGCCCGCCGTATCTCCCTCGCCCCGCTCGCCGTTCACCGCGCCGCCCTCATTCCAAATTCTGCACCTGTTCGCGGAACTGCTCCACGACCGTCTTCAGCGCCAAACCGATATTGGTCAGTTCGACGTCGTTGGCTTTCGCGCACAAGGTATTCGATTCGCGATGCAGCTCCTGGGAAAGGAAATCAAGCCGGCGCCCGACGGCTCCTCCTTGCGACAGCATTGCCCGCGCTTGCGCCACGTGCGCCGAAAGCCGGTCAAGCTCTTCGCGAATGTCGGCCTTGGCAGCGATCAGCACCGCCTCCTGATGCAGCCGATCGGAATCAAAGCGGCCGGAGGTTTCGATCAGGGCGGCGACCTGCTCGGCAAGGCGCGCCTTGATCGCCTGCGGCCGTCGTCCCGGCGCAGCTTCAGCCCGTGCGACAAGCGCAGCGATTTCGTCAAGACGCCTCTTGAGCACGCCGTCGAGTATCTTGCCCTCCGAGCGGCGCATATCGGTGAGGGAGGCAAGCACGGTGCTGAAGCCGTCGATCACCGCGGCTTCGGCAGCACGGCGCTCTTCCTCGCTTTCCGTCTGTTCGACGATCTCGATCACGCCTTTCAGCGCCAAAATGCCGTCGAGGCTCGGCGGCGCAGCTTTGGTGCGGCCCGATAATTTATCCAGCGTCTCGAGCACGGCTTGCAGGACCGCGTCGTTTACCCGCGCCACCGGCGGCACGCCTTCGCGAGTCACCGTCAGGTTGCCATGGATGGTGCCGCGGGCGAGCTTTTCCACGGCCAGCATACGCACTGGCGCCTCGACGACGTCCCAGCCGGGAGGAAGCCGCAGGCGCAACTCGAGGCCCTTGGCGTTGACCGACTTGAGCTCCCAGGACCAGTGATAGTTTCCACTGACGCCGTGGCCACGCGCAAAGCCGGTCATGCTCGAAAGCGCCATGCCAATCTCGTCGGGAAAGCCGGTTGAAAGCGGCAAACCATAACGGCGGCCGGCTCGGCTCACAAGGCGCCGGCGATCATCGGCTCTCGAAAATAACCCGTTAGTGAGGCTGTGCGTCGCCGGGCGCAGCCTGATCCGATGTCGGCGCCGCGTCGACGGCTACCGGGCTTGCCGGCAGCTTCTGCTGTTGCTCGAGCGCGCGCAGCCGCGCCACGTTCTTTTGCTGCTGCTCATAGGTTTCGGAGAAAATGTGACCGCCGGTGCCGTCGGCAACGAAATAGAGCTCCTTCGTCCGCGCCGGCTTGGCGGCCGCTTCAAGCGACGCGCGACCGGGATTGGCGATCGGTGCCGGCGGCAGGCCGTCGATGACGTAAGTGTTGTAGGCCGTCGGCTGCTCGATCTCGCTGCGCTTGATCTGATGGCCCAGCGTTCCTTTGCCGCCGACGAGCCCATAAATGATCGTCGGATCCGACTGCAGGCGCATCTTGTGCTTAAGGCGGTTGATAAAGACCGATGCAACCCGGCTGCGCTCTTCCGGTTTCGCGGTTTCTTTTTCGACCAGCGAAGCGAGAATGACGAGCTCTTCAGGGGATTTCAGCGGCAGGTCGGGATTGCGGTGGGCCCAGACGTCATTCACCAGGCGCTGTTCGGCCTGTTGCATCAGCTTGATCACGCGCTCGCGCGGGAACCCGCGCGGAAAGTGGTAGGTGTCAGGCAACAGCGTGCCTTCCGGCGGAATCTCCTTGATGTTCCCACTGAGCGCGTCGTTCTCCAATAGCCGCGCCACGATCTGTTCGGACGTCAAACCTTCCGGAATAGTGACCGGATGCTGCACGACGCGCGCTTCCAGCAACGTCTCCACGACCTGATGCAGGCTCACGTGTCTGGCGAACTGATATTCTCCTGCCTTCAAATCGCCGCGCGCCTTGAGCGCGAAGACGCCGGCCATGAACAGCAGCGGCTGATCAATAACGCCTTCGCGCTGCAACGTATCGGCGATCTCGCGCATACCGCCGCGCGGGACGTTGACGATCTTCTCGGTCGCCAACGGGCCGGGAGCCTCGAAGTGCTGTTTACCGACGATCAAGGCGCCGCCGATGCCGAGCGCGAGCAAGACAAAAAAGGTGAGAAAGGCATTGCCAAAGATGACGAGCGGGTGACGCACCCGCTTCGAGCGGCGCGTGGGAATCGAAACGTGCTCGGGCTCCAAAGCAGCACGGGGGCTGCGGGGAGTTATCCTGTTCTGCTCCATGACCGTTACGCCATACCCGTCCAGTGGCCGTCCCATCAACAAGGGCGGATAGGGATCGCCCGCGGCCGGAAACGCAATCTCTTTTTCACCGGGCAGGATGCCCGTCAACGCCGCAGGCGGCGCCGGAAGCGCCGCCCGGTCGGCTGTGTCCCCGCGGCTATATAACCCCGTCGGGAAACCAGGCGACAATCCCGCCGGCTGCACCGGCTGAACCTGTCCGTGACCCGCCGAAACCGGCCGCGCCGGCGGCGGCGATTGTGGCGATGCTCGAACTGGCGGCATGTCATGGGACAAATGCGGCGCCTTGGAGACCGGTGCCGGCCGCGACGGCAATGGGTTTTGCAAGACGGGCGGGGACTGCTTGGGAATGCCTGGTGACTTCACTGTGGCGGGTTGGGCTAGGGCCGCGCCGACGGCGGACCGGATGTCCCGCGCCTGAATGGCGGACGCCGGGGGCTGCGAGGATGGGCGCGGCGCCCGGTAGAGCACGCCGGGGGCGCCTGCCGGCCGGACTTCTTTCTGCGGTTCGGCAGCAATAGGACCGCCCGCCACCGGCTCGGTGGACAGCCTTCCGCTCGGCGCACGGGGATCGCCGGGTAGCGCGACCCGCCCTTCCGCCAGCGGGCCGAAAGGAAGAGCTATGGGAGTCCGAGGGACCGGTCTCCCCGGAGGCAGGCCGCCAAATGCCGGGGGGGCGCTTCGCCCATTTCCACGATGCGGCGGGTTGAACGTGGCCAAGATCGTCCCATCCGCTGATGCAATAACCACCACACCCTGCAAGCAGGTGAAGCAGAATCATCAACGGTAAGATGGGAGGGTAGGCTCAGTCGGCGGCAAGCGTAAGTAGAAATGCGGATTTGGCCGCCTAATCCACAGCGCGCCGGAAGATCAGCGACGCATTGGTGCCGCCGAAGCCGAAGGAATTCGACAGAACCACGTTGATTTCCCGCGGTCGCGCCTTATGCGGTACGAGATCGATCGGCGTGTCCACCGAGGGATTGTCGAGATTGATGGTGGGCGGGGCCACCTGGTCGCGAATAGCCAGAATCGAAAAAATCGCTTCCACTGCGCCGGCCGCGCCGAGCAGATGGCCAACGCAGGATTTGGTCGAGGACATGGAAATCCGGCCGGCGGCGTTGCCGACAAGCCGCTGCACTGCGCCTAGCTCGATCTCGTCACCGAGCGGCGTCGAGGTGCCATGCGCATTGATATAATCCACTTCGCCGGGCGAAATGCCGGCGCGCCGGAGCGCCGCTTGCATGCTGCGCAACGCCCCGTCGCCTTCTGGCGAAGGGGCAGTGATGTGATAGGCGTCGCCCGACATGCCGTAGCCGATCAGTTCGGCGTAGATTTTCGCGCCGCGGCGCTTGGCATGCTCGAATTCTTCAAGCACGACGACACCGGCGCCCTCACCCATGACAAAACCGTCGCGGTCCTTGTCATAGGGGCGCGACGCCCGCTCAGGTGTATCGTTGAACCCCGTGGAGAGCGCGCGGGCAGACGAAAATCCCGCAACCGATAGACGGTTCACCGGCGACTCCGTGCCGCCGGCCAGCATTACGTCGGCGTCGCCGAGACCGATCAGGCGGCCGGCGTCGCCGATTGCGTGCGCGCCCGTGGAACAGGCGGTGACGACGGCGTGGTTCGGGCCCTTCAATCCGAATTCGATCGATACGTAGCCGGAAGCGAGGTTGATCAACCGGCCGGGAATAAAAAACGGGGAGACACGGCGGGGGCCTTTATCCTTCAGCAGGATTGCGGTCTCGGCGATGCCTTCGATGCCGCCGATGCCTGAGCCGATGAGCGTTCCGGTCGCGATCTGGTCTTCGTAACTTGTGGGGTGCCAATTGGCGTCATCGATCGCCTGCCGTGCAGCGGCCATGGCGAACAAAATGAAGTCATCGACTTTGCGCTGCTCCTTCGGCTCCATCCATTGATCCGGATTGAAGGTGCCTTGCGAGCCGTCGCCGCGCGGAACGATGCCGGCGATCTTGCACGGGAGGTCGGAGACGTCGAATTTTTCGATCTTCTTGATGCCGCTCTGGCCGCTGACAATGCGCTGCCACGTCGCCTCGACGCCGCAAGCCAGAGGCGAGACCATGCCCAATCCGGTGACGACAACACGTCTCATGCTGAAGATTCCCGGCTGGCGCTAACGCCCCGCCGCTCCGATGCACAAGCATCGGGTCGTCGCCTGGTTCCACACGATCCTGTCGTCCCGGCCGGGGTCAGTTTTTGGCGTTCTTTTCGAGAAATTTGACGGCGTCGCCGACGGTCAGAATCGTCTCGGCGGCATCATCCGGAATCTCGCAACCGAACTCCTCTTCAAAAGCCATCACCAGCTCGACGGTGTCCAAGCTGTCAGCGCCAAGATCGTCGATAAAACTGGCATTTTCGGTGACCTTTTCGGGCTCGACGCCCAAATGCTCCACGACGATTTTTTTAACCCGCTCGCCAATATCACTCATCGTTCAAACCTCATGCCTCTCGGATGGTGCTCGTTCGGCAAAGCGATCCGAGCCGCGGTGTATGGCCTCGCCGTGGTGACGTTGGGGGTAACAGACCGGCTCCCGGGCGGATTGCAAATGCCGCCCTCCGGTTGCCCCCGGCCGGGCCGAGGGTTCGGTTACCATACTTCCAAAGCCTTGGCCAGCACGCCCCGACCTTCGCTTCCTCGCCTCTTCTTCGCTTGTGCAAAGCTCATATCATAGCCATGCCGCCGTTCACGTGCAGCGTCTGGCCGGTCACATAAGCGGCCTCGTCCGAGGCCAGATAAACCACGGCCGATGCGACCTCGTCGCCGGTGCCGAGGCGCCCCGCTGGGACGCGGCCGAGGATCGCTTCGCGCTGCTTCTCGTTGAGCTTGTCGGTCATCGGCGAAGCGACAAAGCCGGGGGCCACGCAATTGGCGGTGATGTTGCGCCGCGCATATTCGGCGGCGATCGACTTCATCATGCCAATGAGACCGGCCTTGCTCGCCGTGTAATTCACCTGGCCCGGATTGCCGGTGACGCCGACGACGGAAGTGATGCCGATGATGCGGCCGAAACGGCGCCGCATCATCCCGCGTACCGCCGCCCGCGACAGGCGAAAGGCCGCGGTCAGATTCACATTGATCACCTGCTCCCAATCTTCGTCGCGGAGCTGCACGAACAAATTGTCGCGGGTGATGCCGGCATTGGCGACGAGGACGTCGAGTTTGCCCATCAGCTTCTCGGCGTCGGGCACGAGCTGCTCGACGGCATCCTTGTCACCAAGATCGCAAGGCAGCACATGGACGCGCTCCTTGAGCTCGGCGGCCAGCGCGTCAAGAATTTCGCGCCGTGTCCCAGACAGCGCCACGGTCGCTCCCTGTCTATGCAGCGCGCGGGCGATGCTCGCGCCGATGCCGCCGGTGGCGCCGGTCACCAGGGCCGTCTTGCCGCCAAGTTCGAACATGCCACTCTCCTTCGCCCCGTCTGCCACGCTTAAGTGCGGGCGTCGACGAATGCTTTGACGTCTTCCGGCGTGCCGACGGAAATTCCATTCGCGCCTTCGGCGATGCGCTTGATCAATCCGCCGAGCACTTTGCCGGCGCCGAGTTCGTAAAACGTCTCGACCCCGGCCTGGGCCATGAACATAACCGACTCGCGCCAGCGCACGGTGCCGGTTACCTGCTCGACCAGACGACGCACGATTTCCGCGGGATCGGCAATGGGTTTGGCCAAAACATTGGCGACGACGGGAACAGCGGGGACGTTCACCGTCACTTTATCGAGTGCCTCGGCCATGACTTCGGCGGCCGGCTGCATGAGCGCACAATGGAACGGGGCGGAAACCGGCAGCAGTATCGCCCGCTTCGCGCCTTTCGCCTTGGCCATTTCCATGGCGCGCTCCACGGCGGCCTTGTTGCCGGATACGACGACCTGACCGCCGCCATTGTCGTTGGCGGCTTGGCAGATTTCGCCTTGCGCGGCATCCGCGGCCAAGGCGGCGACCTGCGCCAGATCGAGGCCGATGAGCGCCGCCATGGCGCCGGTGCCGACAGGCACCGCCTGCTGCATCGCGCGGCCGCGTGTGCGCAGAAGCCGCGCCGCATCGCTGAGCGAAAAAGCGCCGGCAGCGGCGAGCGCTGAATATTCCCCGAGCGAATGGCCGGCGACGAATCGCGCCTCTTTCTTCAGGTCGAGGTCAGCTTCGGCCTCCAGCACCCGGACAACGGCCAGCGACACCGCCATCAGCGCGGGTTGTGCATTTTCAGTAAGAGTCAGCTTGTCCGCGGGGCCTTCCCAGATCGTCGCGCTTAGTTTCTCGCCGAGTGCGTCATCGACCTCTTCGAAGACATGGCGGGCCGGCGTGAAATTGTCGGTCAACGCCTTGCCCATACCGACGCTCTGACTGCCCTGCCCTGGAAAAACGAAAGCGACCGACATTCCTGCACCCAAATGTGATGGGCGGCCCTAAGACGCGCTAAGCGCGCTGTCAAGCCGACGGCGCATGGCCCGGCGAGCCGCCTCAACGAAGCCGAGGCTCGCCGATGCCCAGCGGTTTCGCGTCGATCAGCACGAAGGCGATGCGCGCGGTCTCGCTGCCGCGGTTGATCCAGGAATGATAGGTTCCGCGTTGAATGACGACGTCGCCGGCCTTCAGCGTCACGGTCGTGTCATCCAGTTCCATATCGATTTCGCCGGAGAGCACGATGGCATAGTCCAACGTTTCCGTCCGATGTCTGACTCCAGGCCGCCCAGGCGGAATATCGTTGATCGTGAAGCGGGTGCCGTTGGCCGGCGGCGCCGTGCCCAACTGCCGCTGCCCCATGTCCTCAATCGACTCGCCGATCGCGATGTCCGCGGGCATCTGATCGGTCGCCCACATGAGGCATGACGCCGAGCCCGGCCGTGATGACCTCACATTGGTCGCCGGCGCATCGATCAGAACCTTCGCCACGCCGTCGGGACTGTGGCCGGTGACGACGCGCCGGATGGGGGCCAAGCTCGTGGCATCGGACATTTTTCTAATCCTCCAGGATGTACCGCGGGCCGATGACGGCCGAATCCGCAACCAATCTGCATTTTCAGGGGCCGCGGCGCAAAAAGCGCCGAATGCAGACAAATGAATCAATCGGACTAAGAAAGACACAACGCGCCAAGCCTATAAACGGCCGTCGAAGGCAGCGGAGCAATCCCATGGCCGAATTTGCTATGGTTACCGAGGATGAATTGGAGCGGGCGCGGCGCGAGCCGGAATTCCGCCGCAAGCTATTGGCCGACAGCCTCGACGTGCTGCTGGCGACGCTCAACCGCATGCGAAATTCGAAACGGGCTGCCGATCCCGTCTGCGCGGGGCAGATCCGCGAGGGGGTCGAACTCGCCATCAAACTTGCCGAGATGCTTCAGGCCACGGCCGATGCCGCCGCGCCGAAAGCCGCCTGACGCCGGTTCTGCCGGCTTGCATTTCGGCCCCGAGTCCTTATAAACCCAGCATTCCGCTCGATCCTGGCCGGGAACTGAACGGACGGCCGCGTTTGCGGCAGGGCCGGATGGCCCGGCGTCCCGTGTTCCCGCCTTCAGAGCAGCGAGCCTTCCCGAAGGCTCGAAGGGCTTTGCGCTGGGACGTGCGATTGAAAAGGAAGGATACGCATGCCGCTTTACGAGCACGTTTTTCTCGCGCGCCAGGATCTCGGGCCGCAGCAGGTAGAGGAATTAACCAACCAATACAAGGGCGTCATCGAGCAACTCGGCGGCAAGGTCGGCAAGGCCGAGTATTGGGGGATCAAGTCCCTCGCCTATCGCATCCGCAAGAACCGCAAGGCGCACATGACCTTGCTCAATGTCGACGGCCCGCCGGCAGCCATTGCCGAGATCGAGCGCCAGATGCGCCTGAGCGAGGACGTGCTTCGCTATCTTACAATCCGCGTCGAAGAGCTGGAGGAAGGTCCTTCCGCGATGATGCGCAAGGCCGATCGGGATCGCGAGCGTGACGATCGCGGGGGAGGCCGTGGCGAGCGCGGTCCGCGCGAGCGCCGCGCCCGCGAAGACGCCGACGAGCCGGTCGCGGAGGAGTAATCACCATGGCTTTTTCCCCTCAGGGTGGCGGCGCCCGCCGTCCGTTCTTTCGCCGCCGCAAGACCTGCCCCTTCTCCGGCCCCGGCGCACCGAAGATCGACTACAAGGACGTCCGCCTGCTCCAGCGCTATGTTTCCGAGCGCGGCAAAATCGTCCCCAGCCGCATTACGGCGGTTTCGGCCAAGAAGCAGCGGCAATTGGCGCAGGCAATCAAGCGGGCGCGTTTTCTCGGGCTTTTGCCTTACGTAATCCGCTAGGAGCGGAAGAATCGGTCCGGCGTTGACCGACAAGCGATCCTGGCCGGCGGAATGGTCCGGCGGCCATTGGTTGGGGCGGATACGATCCGTCTCTAACCGCCCGGTAACGGAGCGGGACAGCTCGGATGATGCAGATCATCGATCTTGATGCGAAATTTCAACTGGCGCCGCTTTACGCGTCGCCGCCGCCCTGCGCGTTTTTGCTCGGCCGCTTGGGGCCGGCACGTGCGGGCGCTCTTCCGTTCGCATGCGTCTGCATTTCATTCGTGCGGCAGTCAGAGGAGTAGCGGCCATGGAAGTGATACTGCTCGAACGTATCGGCAAGCTCGGCCAGTTGGGCGAAGTCGTGCGAGTCAAGGACGGCTTCGCGCGCAATTATCTCTTGCCCAAAGGCAAGGCGCTGCGCGCCACCAAGGAGAACAAGACGCGCTTCGAAGGCATGAAACGAGAGCTCGAGGCGCGCAATCTGCAGATGCGCGGCGAGGCGGAAAAGGTCGCCGGCTCGGTCCAAGGGAGAAGCATCGTCGTCCTGCGCCAGGCGGGCGAAAGCGGCCAGCTCTACGGCTCGGTCTCCACCCGCGATATCGCCACCCAACTCGCCACGGACGGCCTCACGGTGACCCGCTCGCAGATTCTGCTCAACGCACCGATCAAGGCCATCGGCCTGTACCAGGTGCCAGTGCAGCTGCATCCAGAAGTCCAGGTTTCAATCACTGTCACGGTCGCCCGTAGCGCCGAAGAGGCCGACCGGGTCGCCCGCGGCGAGGATGTCACCATTCGCCGCGAGGAAGGCGAAGCGCCGGAGCCCGCTGTGGCCGAAGACGCGTTCTTCGAGCCAGAGGCGGTCGAGGCGCGTCATGCCCGCGAAGCGGAGACCGAGGCAGCTTCCGAAGTCAAGCCGGAATAGTCTACCGCTCTCGGCGACCTCCCCGCCCCCGACTTTGGCGAGCACACGGAGCGTGAATGACGGAGGAACTGTGGAACTCGGTCGACGACTATCTCACCGAGGTGCTCGTCGCGCCCGATGATGCGTTGAATGCAGCGCTGCTATCGGCCGACAAGGCCGGATTGCCCGCGATCAATGTTTCACCGCCCGCGGGCAAGCTATTGTATCTGATGGCGCGCGCCATCGGTGCTCGCAATATTCTCGAGATCGGCACGCTTGCCGGCTACAGCACGATATGGCTCGCCCGCGCGCTCGCCCCAGGCGGCAAACTCATCAGCCTCGAAGCCGACGCCAAGCATGCCGACCTGGCGCGAGCCAATATCGCCCGTGCCGGCCTTGCCAACGTAGTCGATGTCCGGCTCGGGCGCGCTTTGGAGATTTTGCCGCAAATCGCCGCCGAGAAACGTGAGCCGTTCGATTTCATCTTCATCGACGCGGACAAGGAAAGCATCCCCGATTACTTTCAATGGTCGCTCCGGCTCGGCCAGCGCGGAAGTATGATCCTGGTCGACAACGTTATCCGGCGCGGCAGGGTAATTGACGCGCAATGCGACGATGACGCGATCCGCGGCGTGCGCAAGTTCAACACGATGGTGGCCGCCGAACCGCGGGTCACGGCAACGGCGATGCAGACCGTCGGCTGCAAAGGTTACGACGGCTTTGCCGTTGCACTGATCACTGCGGATTAGCGGGTGGAGACTGCGGCGGCGGTTCGGACGGCTTTGCCTCCGGTTTGGCCTCGGGCTTTTCCTCTATCGTCTGTTCGCCGGGTTTCGCCGCGGCACCCGGCTTGGCAGCGGGGGTTTCCGGCGTTTTTTCGTCGGCCTTCTTTTCCTCCGGCTTCTTCTCTTGCTCGGTTTGCGCTGCTCCTGATTTAGCGGCCGGCGTCGCGGTCGTGCGGAATGCTTTGTCCTTTTCCTCTTTCGTCGCTGCGGGCTTGTCCGGGCCCTCGGATGGCGGCCGCGTCGCCGCAGGCTTCCGTGACGCTTTCGGTGCCGGACCGAGCGCGGCGAGATACCGCGCCAGCACGGCGGCGCTTTCCCGGCTCGCCGTATAATGGACGCGCAGATAGGATTGCAGGTCGGCGGCGCCCATGGTCACGACGCTGCGCGGATCGCGATGACATCCCTGGCAATCGGAGACAAAAAGCTGGGCGGGTGTTTTGCCCCGTGTGAGATCCTCTTGCGCCCACGTCGCGCTGGTGGCGACCGCGATGGCGATCGACGCCACGAAAAGCTTCCTTCCAAACAACGAAACCTCCCTCGATACCGACCCCCGCCGGGCCGATTTTGCGCAACAGCAATAGGGCCAAATCCGGCCACGGACCGCCGATCCGCGGTCGAATACCCCTAATGTCACCCAACCCACTGGACTGGATAGCAAATCTTCCGGACCACGTGCGAATTTATCGCAGCCGCCGAAACGAACATTTTTGGCTGCATTACGTTGTCGACCGTGGCAGATTCGGAGCGGCCTGGGCACCCAATTACCGGGATGGCTGAGGCCGCATCTTCGATGTTGTTGGTTGTAGGAGGCGGCCCATGGAGTGGTTGCTTCAAGTCATATTAAAGAGACTTGTTCGCCGCGGGCATCTCACGGTCATCGCGCCTTCGGGTCGAACCTTTACTTTCGGCGATGGGACTGGGACGCCATTGACCATGCGGATCACGAGCGCGGCCGCGTTGCGCCGATGCCTGCTCGATCCTGAATTGAGGTTCGGCGAGGCCTATATGGACGGCACCGTCGTCGTTGAACAGGGGACGATCGGCGAACTTCTCCAGGCCGTCTGTCCGGCCAACACCGTCGTGCCGCTTTGGGGCCGGCCGCAATGGTTGCTGCGCTACCTCAAGCGACGTTGGCAGCAGCTCAACCTACGGCGGCGCGCCAAGCGCAATGTCGCTCATCATTACGATCTCGACGGCCGCCTTTACTCGCTCTTCCTCGATGCCGACCGGCAATACAGCTGCGCCTATTTCGAGAACCCGTCCCAGTCCCTTGACGATGCGCAGCTCGCCAAGAAGCGCCACCTTGCGGCCAAGCTGCTGGCCGGCCCCGGGCAACGCGTGCTCGACATTGGCTGCGGCTGGGGCGGGCTCGCCCTTTATCTCGCCGAGTTCTGCGGCGCGGAGGTCACCGGCATTACGCTTTCGAAAGAACAGCTTGCGGTGGCGCAACAACGCGCCGTCGAGAAAAATCTTTCCGACAAGGTTCAATTCCGGCTGCAAGACTACCGCGACATGAGTGGCAAGTTCGACCGCATCGTCTCGGTCGGCATGTTCGAGCATGTAGGTGTCGGCTTTTACAACACCTTTTTCCGCCGCTGCGTCGACCTGCTCACCGACGACGGCGTCATGCTATTGCATTCCATCGGCCGCTCGGAGGGGCCGGGCGTCACCAACCCGTGGATCGCCAAATATATTTTCCCCGGCGGCTACATCCCGGCTTTGTCCGAAGTGCTTCCTTTCGTCGAGAAAACGGGGCTTCTTACCACCGACGTCGAAATCCTGCGGCTGCATTATGCCGAAACACTGAAAAACTGGCGCGAGCGCTTCCTCGCCCACCGCGACGACGTGGAGCGCATTTACGATCCGCGCTTTGTGCGCATGTGGGAATTCTACCTCGCCTCGGCGGAAATGGGCTTCCGCGAGCACGCGATGATGGTGTTTCAGCTTCAACTCGCAAAGCGGCAAGGAATTGTGCCGATCACCCGCGACTACGTCATGCAGCAAGAGCAACGCTTGCGCGCCGCCGAGCGTGGCCAACGCGCGCCGCTTCGGCTGGCAGGCGAATAACGTCAAGCAAAAAGCGGCCGCCGCCGATTTCATGTGGGTTGTGTGAATAGCGGGGCCACGGGGCAAGGCAGCCTTCGCCGCTGCCGTTGCCATGCTACGCCCACAATCCTTTAGCGTAGCATTCCTCTTATGGCCCCAGCTGATTCGACCGCGCGCAAGCTGCCGGAACCGGAAACCCCGGGTTACCGGCTGGCCCCGCATAATATCGAGGCCGAACAGGCATTGCTCGGGGCCATTCTGGTCAACAACGACGCGCTCTACCGGGTCTCCGACTTCCTCGAACCGCAGCACTTCTTCGAGCCGATTCACCAGAAAATCTATGAGCTGGCTCGTGGCCTGATCAGGGCGGGAAAGCTCGCAACCCCGGTGACGCTGAAGACCTTTCTGCCCGCTGACACCGACATCGCCGGGATGACGGCGACGCAATATCTCGCGCGACTGGCCGCGGAAGCGACCACAATCATCAATGCGGAGGACTACGGCCGCACCGTTTACGACCTCTCCGTCCGCCGGGCGCTGATTGTCATCGGCGAGGACATGGTCAATTTGGCCTTCGACGCGCCCATCGATTTTGCCCCGCGCGAGCAAATCGAGAATGCCGAACGCCGGCTTTATGAAATCGCCGAGACCGGTCGCTATGACAGCGGCTTCCAGCGCTTTGCCCAGGCCCTCACCACCGCGGTCGATATGGCGGCGCATGCCTTCCAGCGCGACGGCAAACTGTCCGGTTTGGCGACCGGTCTCGACGACCTCGACCGCATGATGGGAGGCCTCCAGCCGTCCGACCTCGTGATCCTCGCAGGCCGCCCCGGCATGGGCAAAACGGCGCTCGCCACCAACATTGCTTACAACGTCGCCAAAGCCTGGCAAGGCGACGTCCGCCCCGACGGCCATATCGCCACGGTCAACGGTGGAATCGTCGGCTTCTTTTCCCTCGAAATGTCGGCAGAACAGCTCGCGACGCGCATCATTTCCGAGCAGACCGAGATTCCGTCCAACAAAATACGCCGCGGCGGCATCAGCGAAGCGGATTTCGAGAAGATCAAGGATGTGTCGATCGAGTTGCAGCACCTGCCGTTCTATGTCGACGAGACCGGCGGCCTGTCGGTAGCGCAGCTCGCGGCGCGGGCGCGCCGCTTGAAACGACAGCGCGGGCTCGATCTGCTGATCATCGATTATCTGCAACTACTGCAGGGATCGACCAGGCGATCGTCGGAAAATCGCGTTCAGGAGATCACCGAGATCACCACCAAGCTCAAGGCATTGGCAAAGGAACTCAATGTGCCGATCCTTGCGCTATCGCAATTGTCGCGGCAGGTTGAAAGCCGCGACGACAAGCGCCCGCAACTTTCCGATCTTCGCGAATCCGGCTCGATCGAGCAGGACGCCGATGTGGTTCTTTTCGTCTTCCGGGAAGAATATTATCACCAGATGCGCAAGCCTCTGGAATCCAACCGCGAAAAATTCGCCGAGTGGCTCGCCGAAGCGGACAAGGTGCACGGCAAGGCCGAGGTGATCATCGGCAAGCAGCGTCATGGGCCCACCGGCACCGTCGAGCTGCAATTCGATGCCGCGGTGACGCGTTTTTCCAGCCTGGCGCAGGCGGAGCGCCTGCCCGACCGCTTCTGACCCGGCCATTACTGCATTTGGGGAGGCTTGTCGCCCGGAGCCAAGCCACCCATGATGCCGGTTCCTCTTAACCGCAAAACCACCGATGCCGCCGCGCAAGCAAGCCGCCCCGCCGCCACCGCCGCAAGTATCGAGCGTCGGCCCTTCGGAAGCCGAGGCCGGCGGGCGGTTGACCGTCGATCTCGGAGCCTTGCAGGCGAATTGGAAGCTTCTGGAGCAGACAGTCCTGCCGGTCGAATGCAGCGCGGTCGTCAAGGCAGACGGCTATGGCTGCGGCATCGAGAAGGTCGGCGCCGCACTGAGCAAGGCCGGGTGCCGGACTTTCTTCGTCGCCGATATTCATGAAGCGCGCCGTCTGCGTCCGCACGTCGCCGACGCCGCGATCTATGTGCTGGCGGGCATGCTTCCCGGCAGCGGGCCCGGCTTTGTCGAGACCAAGGCGCGACCGGTCATCGGAAGTTTGCTGGAACTTGCCGAATGGGACCGCTTTGCCAGTGCCGAGAATTGGCGCGGCGGGATCGCGATTCACGTCGATACCGGCATGAACCGTCTCGGCATGAGCATCGAAGAAGTTCTGGCGCTGGCGCCGCGGCTGCAAAAGGAAAATCATGGCTTCACGCTGTTGATGAGCCACCTCGCCTGCGCCGAAATTCCGGACCATCCGCTTAACGAGCGGCAAATCAGGCTATTTCGCGAAATCCGCGTACAATTTCGCGGCCTCCCGGCTTCGCTCGCCAATTCTTCGGGCATTTTCCTGGGCGAGCCCGCGCACTGCGATCTGGTGCGCCCCGGCGTCGCGCTTTACGGCGTCAATCCCACGCCCGGCAGACCCAATCCCATGCAACCGGTGATCACACTCGAGGGCCGCATTGTGCAAGTGCGGCATGTCGCCAAAGGCGAGACCGTGGGCTATGGCGCCACCTGGACCGCGCGGCGCGCTTCCCGCATCGCGGTGATCGCAATTGGCTATGCCGACGGCTACCCGCGCTCCGCGAGCCCCGGGGGCAGAGGCGGCGGACAAGCGATCGTCGCCGGCCATCGCTGTCCATTCGCGGGACGCATTTCAATGGATCTGCTGGCCGTCGACGTAACCGATCTTCCCGAACATGGCGTGCACCGCGGCGATTACGCCACGCTGATCGGGAGCGGCCTCGATGTCGACGAGGTCGCGGAATTCAGCGGCACCATCGGCTATGAGGTGCTCACGCGGCTGGGACGACGCTATCATCGCATTTATCGGGGTGGCTAAGCATGGCGCGACGCGCGGTGACATTCGTCTGCCAAAACTGCGGTGCGACCTCGCCGCGGTGGCAGGGCAAGTGCGAGGCCTGCGGTGAATGGAATACCTTGGTCGAAGAAGGCGCTGCCATAGCCGCTGCAGGGCCGGCATTCGGCCGCGCTCCGCGCAAAGGCCGGCTATTCGCATTGGAGCCCATGACCGGCGAAACGCAGAGCGCGCCACGGCTGCCCAGCGGGCTTGCCGAGTTTGATCGCGTCACCGGTGGGGGATTTGTGCGTGGTTCGGTCCTGTTGGTCGGGGGCGATCCTGGAATCGGCAAATCGACCTTGCTCATCCAGGTCGCGGCAGCGCTGGCCAATGCCGGCGCCCGCGCCGCTTATATTTCCGGGGAAGAAGCCGTGGCGCAGGTTCGGCTTCGCGCCGATCGGCTGGGTCTCGGCGGCGCCCCGGTCGAGTTAGCCGCGGAAACCTCAGTCGAGGACATCATCGCCACGCTCTCGGAAGGAAAGACTCCGCGCCTTGTGGTGATCGACTCCATTCAGACCATGTGGACCGATGCCATCGACTCTGCGCCAGGCACCGTGACGCAGGTTCGCGGCGCAGCGCAGGCGCTGATCCGCTTTGCCAAACGCTCCGGGGCGGCGGTGATCCTCGTCGGCCACGTCACCAAGGACGGGCAAATCGCCGGCCCGCGTGTCGTCGAGCACATGGTGGACGCCGTACTTTCATTCGAAGGCGAAGGCTCGCAGCAATTCCGTATTCTTCGCGCCGTGAAAAACCGCTTCGGCCCGACCGACGAGATCGGCGTCTTCGAAATGACAGGCGGCGGGCTGCGCGAAGTGGCCAATCCTTCCGAGCTTTTCCTCTCCGAACGAGACCTCGGCAGCGCCGGCACGGCGGTCTTTGCCGGGATCGAAGGCACGCGCCCGCTGCTCGTGGAAATTCAGGCCCTGGTTGCACCCACTGCTCTCGGCACCCCGCGCCGGGCCGTGGTCGGTTGGGATCAAAACCGGCTTTCCATGGTGCTGGCGGTGCTCGAGGCCCATTGCGGCGTGCGGCTGTCGGGGCACGACGTCTATCTCAATGTGGCGGGGGGCCTCCGCATTCAAGAGCCGGCCGCCGATATGGCGGCTGCTGCCGCGCTGGTGTCGTCGCTCGCCAATGCGCCACTGCCCGCAGATGCGGTCTATTTCGGGGAGGTGTCCCTCTCCGGAGCCATCCGCCCCGTTGCCCAGACCGCCGCCCGGCTCAAGGAAGCCGCGAAGCTCGGATTCAAAAGGGGCATCGTCCCGGAAGCGGCGCGCGGCGAGGCCGGCGCCGATGACGGACTGCAGCTCTCGCCGGTGGGCACACTCGCGAGCCTCGTGGCCGAGATCGCCGCCGGCGGCGCCGAGGGGCGCAAAATCGGGCGAAAATTGGCCTGAAAAGAACCGGTGACGAGGTCGCTTCGGCCCGCTATACACGGGCCATCGCCCGAGCGAACGGCCCGTTTAGCTGAAGAATCGCCAGAAAATGGCACAAAATTAATCTGTCAGGCCCAATGATCGGCGGGCCTTGCGGCGGACATTTGGTTTCAGCGGCAGGGCCCACTTGCCACCGATCGCGCCGACCCGCTGGACTTGGTGCGGACACTGAAGAGCCCTGGATGCCGATTACGTTTCTCGATCTGATTCTCCTCATCGTGATGCTGGTCTCCGCGATGCTGGCAATGATCCGCGGCTTCATGCGCGAGATCCTCTCCATCGCCGCCTGGGTCATCGGCGCCGTCGCCGCGCTCTATTTCTACGGGCGCCTGGGTCCTTTGGTAAAAAGCTATGTCAATGTCAGCGACACTGTAGGCAACGTCATCGCCGCGGGCGGCATCTTCCTGGTAACACTGCTCGTCGTCAGCGTGATCACCGTGCGAATCTCCGACATGATCCTCGACAGCCGCGTCGGCGCGCTCGACCGCACCCTCGGCTTTCTGTTCGGGCTGGCGCGCGGCCTTTTTATCGTCGTCGTCGCCTTTGTTTTTTTTGACTGGCTGGTGCCGGCAAAATCGCAGCCTACTTGGGTGCAAAACGCCAAGTCGCGCCTCGTGCTGCAAAGTACGGGGGATTGGCTGAAATCCTTATTGCCGGATGACCCCGAAAACACCATCTTAAAGCGGTTCAAACATCCGCAAGGTGAGGAACCGGGCGCGCCCGAGGCGCCCGACACCCATTCCAGCCTGGGAGCGCCGGCAACCACGGCGCTGGCTGCCGAATCGAATGGATACGGGCGGGCAGACCGCGACGGCATGCGGCGTTTGATCGAAAATGGGCTATAAGCCGCCCTGGACGCGCAGAGAGGGCCAATGACCGAAACGACGAGCGCCGGCAGCGAGGGCCGTCCCGATCTCGACGGGGATCGCCTCCGCGAAGAATGCGGCGTTTTCGGCGTCTTCAATCACCCCGATGCCGCGGCCATTACCGCGCTCGGCCTGCACGCGCTTCAGCATCGCGGCCAGGAAGCGGCCGGCATCGTTTCATTCGATGGCAAGCGTTTCCATTCGGAACGGCGGATGGGTCTTGTCGGCGATACCTTTTCTCGCCGCGAAGTCATCGACCGGCTACCCGGCCAGGCCGCCGTGGGGCATGTGCGCTACTCGACCACCGGCGAGACGATCATCCGCAATGTGCAGCCGCTGTTCGCCGAGCTCAACGCCGGCGGCTTCGCCATCGGCCATAACGGCAATCTGACCAACGGCATCTCGCTGCGCCGTCAACTCGTGCGTGAAGGCGCCATTATGCAGTCGACCACCGACACCGAGGTGATCCTGCATCTTGTCGCGCGCTCTCATAAGCCGCGCTTCACCGACCGCTTCGTCGACGCATTGCGCAACCTCGAAGGCGCCTATTCGCTGGTCGGCCTCACCAACAAGAAGCTGATCGGCGCCCGCGATCCGCTCGGCATCCGGCCGCTGGTCTATGGCACCCTCGATGGCGCGCCGATACTCGCGTCAGAAACCTGCGCGCTTGATATCATCGGCGCCAAATACGTGCGCGACATCGAGAACGGCGAAATCGTGATCTTCGACGAGGACGGCGCACATTCGATCAAGCCCTTCCCCGCGATGGCGCCGCGGCCGTGCATCTTTGAATATATCTACTTCTCACGGCCGGATTCGATCGTCGGCGGCCGCGCCGTCTACGACATCCGCAAGGCCATGGGCGCCGAGCTTGCCCGCGAGGCCCCCGCCAATGCCGATGTCGTCATCCCGGTGCCGGATTCCGGCGTACCGGCCAGCATCGGTTTTGCGCAGGCCTCCGGCGTTCCCTTCGAACTCGGTATCATCCGCAATCACTATGTCGGGCGAACTTTCATCGAACCGACACAGCATATCCGCCAGCTTGGCGTGCGGCTCAAGCACAACGCCAATCGCGCAGTGGTCAAAGGCAAACGCATTGTACTGATCGACGACTCCATCGTGCGCGGCACCACTTCGGTGAAGATCGTGCAGATGATGCGCGAGGCCGGCGCCAAGGAGGTTCATTTCCGCATCGCGTCACCGCCGATCACCCATCCGGATTATTACGGCATCGATACTCCCGAGCGCGACAAGCTCCTGGCCGCCACGCACGATATCGAGGGCATGCGCCAGTTCATCGGCGCCGACTCGCTGGCATTTCTTTCCGTCGACGGAATCTATCGAGCCATGGGCGAAGAAAAACGCGATCCGCTCCGCCCGCAATTCACCGACCATTGCTTCACCGGCGATTATCCGACGTCGCTGACCGATCGCGCCGCGCAGGACGCTTCTCCGCGTCAGCTCTCGCTGCTGGCCGAAGCAAGCTAGTTGCAGGCCGGAATTGTAGCGGCGGCGGCAAAAGCCCGTGTCACCAGCGGGCTCGCCCTCACCTCAATGAGCGGCTGGTATTGCCGCCGTCGCTCCTGATAAGAGCCATATAAGCAGTCTTTCTCCTTGTGTCATGGCCAAGCTTGTTTCCGATCGCATTGCCCTCGTGACCGGCGCTTCCCGCGGGATCGGCGCCGCGACCGCCCTGGCCTTGGCCAAGGCCGGCGCGCATGTGCTGGCGGTGGCGCGCACCGTCGGCGGCCTGGAAGAGCTCGACGATCAGATCCGCGGCGCCGGCGGCAGTGCCACGCTAGTGCCGCTCGACCTTAAGGATACCGCCGGCATCGGCCGGCTGGCGGAGGCCATCGGCCAACGCTACGGCCGCCTCGACATTCTGGTAGCCAATGCCGCCGTCGTCGGCCCGTCGTCTCCGCTCGGACATGTCGAACCGAAGGATTGGGAGGCCGTGCTCGCGGTCAATGTCACCGCCAACTGGCACCTGATCCGCTTTCTCGATCCGCTGCTGCAAAAAGCCGAGGCTGGCCGCGCCGTCTTTGTCACTTCCGGCGCCGCCAGCAGCACCCGTGCCTACCGGGGACCTTATTCGATGTCCAAGGCGGCGCTCGACGCGCTGGCGCGCACCTATGC
Source organism: Xanthobacteraceae bacterium (assembly GCA_035652315.1). Classification (GTDB taxonomy): domain Bacteria; phylum Pseudomonadota; class Alphaproteobacteria; order Rhizobiales; family Xanthobacteraceae; genus CANKHA01. The sequence continues at coordinate 101,632 of DASREA010000011.1, forward strand.
TGCGGAGACCGCGGAGACCAAAGTTCGCGTCAATCTGCTCAATCCCGGACCGACGCGAACGCGCATGCGCGCAACCGTCATGCCCGGAGAAGATCCGGCGAAACTGACCAAGCCGGAGCAGGTCGCCGAAAAAATTCTGGAACTGTGCCTTCCGGACGTCACCGAGAGCGGGAAGCTCTACGATTATCCGAGCGGCCGGATGCTTTCCTTCCGCCAGCCGGGCTGAAGATCAGTCCGCTTCGCGCTTCACATCTTTGATGTCGGTGAAGACGATTCCGGGCGCCCGTTCGCGGGTATAATCGAGATAAAATTGATTTTTCGCCAAGTATACCGCGTCGCCGTCCAGGTCCTGGGCGATGCTCGATCCGTTCGCGGCCGTGAAATCCTCGAGCCGACCGCGGTCCTCGGAAGCGATCCAGCGGGCCATCTGGAATTCCGCCGGCTCGAAGTCGACCGGCAAGCCGTATTCGTCCTTCAGCCGCACCTTCAACACGTCAAGCTGCAGGGCGCCGACAACGCCGACCAGCGCGGGCGAGCCGTCAAGCGGCCGGAAGACTTGCACCACGCCCTCCTCCGCCATTTCCTGCAAAGCCTGCTTGAGCTTCTTTGCTTTCATCGTATCCATTAGGCGCACGCGGCGCAAGATTTCCGGAGCGAAGCTGGGCACGCCGACAAAGGTCACGTCCTCGCCTTCGGTCAGTGTGTCACCGATGCGCAGCGTGCCGTGATTGGGGATGCCCACCACGTCACCGGCATAAGCCTCATCCGCAATGGCGCGGTCTTGCGCGAAGAAAAAGTGCGGCGCGCTCAACGTCATCGGCTTGCCAGTGCGCACCTGCTTGACCTTCATGCCGCGCGAAAGCTTGCCCGAGCACAGTCGCGCAAAAGCAATCCGATCCCTGTGGTTCGGGTCCATGTTCGCTTGAATCTTGAAGACGAAGGCGCTCATGCGCGGCTCTTCGGCCTCGACGCGGCGCGCATCGGCCGCTTGCGAACGCGGCGGCGGCGCATAGGCGGCGATGCCCTCAAGCAGATCGCCAACGCCGAAATTTTTAAGAGCACTGCCGAAATAAACCGGCGTCAGGTGGCCTTCGCGAAAAGAGGTCAGGTCGAAGCGGCGGCAGCCGACGTGGACAAGCTCCAATTCCTCCGTCAAGGCCAAGACGTTCAGATTGCCGTTGAGCGCGGCGATCTGTGCGATTTCCATTTTGCGTGGCGCGCCGGTTTTTCCCTGGTCTCCTTCGAGCAGCCGTACGCCACGGGTTTCGACGTCGTAGGTGCCGACGAAGTCGCGGCCGCGCCCAAGCGGCCAGGTCATCGGCGCGGTATCGAGCGCCAACGTCTTCTCGATCTCGTCGAGCAGATCGAAAGGATCGCGGCTTTCCCGGTCCATCTTGTTGATGAAGGTGAGGATGGGGATGTCACGTAGCCGGCAGACTTCGAACAGCTTGCGCGTGCGCGCCTCGATGCCCTTGGCGGCATCGATGACCATGACCGCGGAATCCACCGCCGTCAGGGTGCGGTACGTATCCTCGGAGAAGTCCTCATGCCCGGGCGTATCGAGCAGGTTGAAAACGCGGCCCTCAAACTCGAACGTCATCACCGAGGTGGCGACGGAAATGCCGCGCTCGCGTTCGATCGCCATCCAATCCGAGCGCGTGGAGCGGCGGTCCCGCTTGGCGCGCACGTGGCCCGCGAGTTGAATGGCGCCGCCGAAGAGCAGCAGTTTTTCCGTGAGCGTGGTCTTGCCGGCGTCCGGATGGGAGATGATCGCGAAGGTGCGCCGCCGCTGCACTTCCGCCGCCAGCGGCGACGCTTGATTCGCCACTTCCGCGGCAGTGAGAGCCTTGTTCATGGGGGGCATGTGGCAGGGAAAGAGGCCGGGATCAAGGGGCTGCCGGACAGCGAAAACCTGGGCGGCGTGATAAGTGTGCGGTTTGACCCCCGCAGTCCGTGCCTGCTAAACCCGCCGGCCCCTCAAACCAGCAGGATCAGCCTCGGGATGCCGGCGGATATCACGATTTACCACGTCACCGGCTATGCGGGTCTCACACCCAAGCAGGACCTTCGCGGCCATACCCTGATCTTCACCCATGTGCCGAAGACCGCGGGCACCAGCCTCGATTACATCCTGATCGCCCTCGCCGGCGCGCGGAAAATTCCTTTCTACCGGGCCATGGGCACAATTTACGGGCAGTATCACGGCGCCGGCAAAAAGGAATCCTGGAAGGACTTCGAGCGCTGGCCGGAAACGGCGCTGGCACAGCGGCAATGCTTCATCTCCGGCCATTTGCCCCATGGCGCGCACCGGCGGGTGAAGCGTCCGTATTTTTACGTCACGATGCTGCGCGATCCCGTATCGCGCCTGGTTTCGCAATTTCGCTTCGGCGTGCAACGCGGCGGCTGGACCGAATCGACACCGATGGCCGAGGTCATCGAGAGGGGCGGCATCGCCAACGATTTGCAGACGCGGCAGATCGCCGGCATCATGGACCTGACCACGCCCTGCAACGCGGACAGCCTCAAGCAGGCGATTGAACACCTGCGGTCCGAATACACGGTTGTCGGACTGTCGAGCGGTTTCGATGAAACCGTAAAGGTGCTGATCACCCTGCTCGGCTGGCCCGAGATCGCCTATGGAAACCGCCAGGTTTCGGAGGGCAAGCCAAGCGCGCAGATCGTCGAGCAAGCCGAACAGGCGGCGAAGCGCTATTTCGCCAACGATCTCGAACTCTATGCCGCCGCCAAGGAGATCGCCGCCGGCACGACCGCGCGGCTTTTCGACGGCACCGCATCAGGGATGCAGCGGCAGCCGCAGGTGCTGGTGACGGTCCCCGGCTTGCGGCTCGGCGGCAAGGACGCCGGAATCATGCCGAGAGATTATTTCGAATCCAATCTGCGTCCGTCGCTGCAGCAGCAGGGCGTCAAATTCAGTACCGTTTGACCGCCGAATCCGTGACGCTCATTTCAAGGCAGCGTAGGCATCGTCTTTGAAGCCGACGACGATCTTCCCGCCGCCGAGCTCGAGCACCGGGCGCTTGATCATCGAGGGCTGCGCCAGCATCAGCGCGATCGCCATCTTCTCGGTGAGGCTTTCCTTGTCCTTGTCGGGCAATTTCTTGAACGTCGTGCCGGCGCGGTTGAGCAATGTCTGCCAGCCCACTTTCTTCGCCCAGCCTTCCAGCTTGCCGCGCGCGATGCCGGCGGCTTTGTAGTCGTGGAAATTGTAGGCAACACCCTTCTTGTCCAGAAAGGCGCGCGCCTTTTTCATGGTGTCGCAGTTCTTGATGCCGTAGAGGGTGAGGGACATGGCTTCCTTCCGCATCGGTAAACAGACCAACTATCCTCCGAATTATCGGATCAATAAAGCAGGGCGCTCTTGACAGATTTGGACACCCGTCCTACTTATTAGGGCGTACGTCCTATATTTTCCATGCCGACCTCCTGGAGATCACCGTGCCTGCGCCGATTGACGTGTTCTTATGGGCGACGCCCAACAGCTGGAAAATCACAATCGCCCTCGAGGAAATGGAGCTGCCCTACAACAGCAGGCCGGTCGCGATTGTCAAAGGCGAGCAATTCAAGCCCGAGTTTCTAGCAATCTCTCCAAATAACCGAATCCCGGCGATTATCGATCCCGAAGGGCCCGGCGGCGCGCCGGTTTCGGTGTTCGAGTCAGGCGCGATCCTACTTTATCTCGGGCGCAAGACCGGCAAGTTCTATCCGGCGGACGGACGCGGACGGACTGAGATGGAGCAATGGCTGTTCTGGCAGATGGCAGGGGTGGGGCCGATGTTCGGTCAAGCCAGCCATTTCCGAAATTATGCTCCGAGCCTCGTCGATGATCTGAACAAGATCGAGTACGCGACAAAGCGGTACGACAATGAAGTGAACCGGCTGCTCGGCGTTCTCGACCGGCGTCTGACCGACCGGACTTTCGTGGCTGGCGATTACTCAATTGCCGACATGGCGCTTTATCCCTGGGTGGCCTATGCGGAAAGCCTGGGCCAGGACTTAGGCGCTTTTCCGCATGTCGCGGCATGGCTCGCTCAGATCGGCACGCGGCCAGCCGTCCAACGGGGTATGGCGATCGGCGCCGATCTGCCGACGGCGCCTCCCCCCAAAAGCGACGAGCAACGCGAGTTTCACGAAGCCTTGTTCGGACAGACCGCCGCGACCGTTGCCGAAGCTTCATTACGGCGAGCTGGCGCTCCTCAGACGAGCAGGGCGAATTCATGAGCACCAATACAACCCGCGACCATATCGTCGAGGCCGCCAGCCGGCTGTTCTACCAGTGCGGTTACGAGCACACCTCGTTTTCGGACATCGCAAACGCCGTCCAGATTTCGCGCGGCAATTTTTACTATCACTTCAAAACCAAGGACGAGATTCTGGACGCCGTGATCGAAAAGCGTCTGGCCGATACACGTAAGATGCTGGACCGGTGGGAAATCGAAGGAAAACGCCCCGAGGATCGCATCCGGAGCTTTATCCATATTCTGATTGCGAACCGGGCCGACATAAAGCGGTATGGCTGCCCGGTTGGCACGCTGTGCACGGAGCTCGCGAAGCTGAACCATGCCTCTCAGACCGATGCGAACACACTATTCACGTTGTTCCGACTCTGGTTACGCAGACAATTCACGTTACTCGGCCGAGAGGCGGACGCTGACGCGCTGGCGATGCATCTTCTCGCCCGAAGCCAGGGCATTGCGACGCTGGCAAGCGCCTTTCACGACGAAAGGTTTATCAGGCAGGAAGTCCAGCAGATGTACGAGTGGCTGGAGTCACAAATAAAAGCCCCGGCACCGGACGCAAACGACAGACGTCACGCAAATAGACTTGCGAAACACTGAGCCTGTCTTATAGGAGAACGATCGGATGTTTGTCGTAACGCTAAAATTTTCCGACAACAAAGGCCAAGCCGGACAATTCATGGAAGGTCATAAGGAATGGATCAAGCGCGGCTTCGATGACGGCGTCTTTTTACTGGTCGGAAGTCTTCAACCTAATCTGGGCGGCGGCATTGTCGCGCACAATACGTTGCTGTCGGACCTGCAAAGCAGGGTCAACGAAGATCCATTCGTCGCGGAAAATGTGGTGCGCGCGGAAATTTTCGAGATCGAACCATCGAAAGTCGATAAGCGGTTAGAATTTCTGCGTGGTTGAATAATATCCGCCCTGTCTATTCGGCCCAGGGACATCGGAAAAACTAACGCTCAAAAGAACGCCGGCTCTCTGGAGGCCTCCTCAATATCAGGGCGGCTGATTCCTACTCCCACTCATCTATTTTTGGCTATGTTAATGCGCTGATTTTTCAGCGCAATTTTTTTCGATCGCGCGTCGCGATCCGAACTGCGAACCGACAAAAATTTCTGATGCTGATTTTCAACAGAAAATCGCGCGATTCCGATTCAACGAGGTTTCAGCGACTATCGACAACGATCGGTCGATTTCTTCGCTTCGTCGATCACGCAACGCATTGCACGCCTGCGTGAGGAATACGGTCATCGCTTTAGCACGATCAGCAATCATTCGCCATCGGCCCGCGCGCCAAGTCTCTCGCTTAGTACCATCTCGACGGCGTGAAGGTGTGATCGTCGTCGTCGCCGAACAAAGCGCGGCCGCGAACCGCTCCTCGACCGCCCTGCTGCCCAGCAGGCAGGAGCGAAACTTACCCCCAAACCTCCCGCCACGCAGCGAACTCGGACGGCCTGATCTGGTAGCGC
>DASREA010000012.1:0-19944 GCA_035652315.1 Xanthobacteraceae bacterium
ATCATGAAAACCTATTCGGCCAAAGCCGCCGACATTGAGAAAAAGTGGGTGCTGATCGACGCCAAAGGCCTTGTCGTCGGACGCCTCGCTTCGATCATCGCCATGCGGCTGCGCGGCAAGCACAAGCCAACCTATACCCCGCATGTCGACGACGGCGACAATGTCATCGTCATCAATGCGGCGAAGGCGGTGCTCACCGGCCGCAAGGTGCAGCAGAAGATCTATCGTTATCACACCGGCTACATCGGCGGCATCAAGGAGCGCAGCGCCAAGTCGATCCTCGAGGGTAAGTTTCCCGAGCGCATCGTCGAAAAGGCGGTCGAGCGCATGTTGCCGCGCGGCCCTTTGGCGCGCCAACAACTCGGCAATCTGCGCGTCTATCCGGGACCGGACCATCCGCATGAGGCGCAGCAGCCGGTGCCGCTCGATGTCGCCGCCATGAACCGCAAGAACATGAGGAGCGCTTGATCATGGCCGAAACCATGCAAACGCTGGAAGATCTGGGAACGCTGAAGCCGGCTGCTCCGGAAGCCCCGAAATATGTGCAGAAAATCGATGGTCAGGGCCGCGCCTATGCCACCGGCAAGCGCAAGGACGCGGTCGCCCGCGTCTGGATCAAGCCTGGTTCCGGAAAAATCACGGTGAATGCCAAGTCGGTCGAAGTCTTCTTCGCGCGGCCGGTGCTGCGCATGCTGATCCAGCAGCCGCTGGTGACCGCCAACCGGCAGACGCAATACGACGTCATCTGCACGGTCTCCGGCGGCGGTCTCTCCGGCCAAGCCGGCGCCGTGCGTCACGGCATTTCCAAGGCGCTGACGCATTACGAGCCGGATCTTCGCACGGTGCTCAAGCGCGGCGGCTTCCTCACCCGCGATTCACGCGTCGTCGAGCGCAAAAAATACGGGCGCGCCAAGGCACGCCGCTCGTTCCAATTCTCCAAACGCTGATTTCCAGCGAATGGGTCGAGAAAGGGGCGCTTTTGCGCCCCTTTTTTATTTTCCGCGCCATTTCATGAAATTGCATAAAAATTTGCACGACCGTCGCAACATGGCGCAAAGCCTGACTGCAAGCTCCACGCACAATCAGGTGATTTGCTGATAGGGTTTCTGCCGACCAAAGCCAGCGTTCGCGCCAGAGGAAGACCCGTGCCGTTGGACGTTTTGACTCTTTTTGTCGTGGCGGTCTGCCTTGCGGCCCTGCTTGGACTCTTCCTGTTTTTCACTTGGATTCAGGACCGCAAGATCGAAGCGCTGGCGTGGTGGGGATCGGCCTATCTCCTCGGTGGGCTTGGCGTCGGGCTGCGCGTCCTGGAGACGGCGGCGGCATCGTTGTCGGTGCCGTTCGGACTCCCCAGCGCCGTGTTGTTCGTGGCTTGCGGGATGGTGTGGAATGGCGCGCGTCTGTTTCAGGGGCAGCGGTCACGCCCGCTGGCCACGGCCGCCGGCGGTATCGCCTGGTTCGTCGCTTGCCAGTTCCCGATATTTGCCCAATCCACCGGCAACCGGATCATCCTGAGTTCGGTCATTCTCTCCGCTTACGCCTTTCTCACCGCGCGTGAATTGTGGCGCGAACGGCGCAACCGCAGACGCGCGCGTTGGGCGGCGGTCTTCGTGCCGTTGCTGCACGCGGTGGTCTTCTTGCCGCCGATCGCGCTCACGCTCATGCAAGGCGCGCCGCTGTCGGATAGCTGGATGGCGGCATTCACCCTGGAGATGCTGGTCTACTCGGTCGGCACCGCCTTCATCGTCCTGGTCATGACGAAGGAGCGCGCCGAGCGGATGCACAAGACCGCGGCGGCGACCGATACGCTGACCGGCGTTCTCAATCGCCGCGGCTTTCTGGAAAAGACCCAGGCGCTGATCGCGCGCCGGCCCTTGCGCAGTAAACGAGTCACCGCGCTGATGTTCGATCTCGACCACTTCAAATCGATCAATGACCGTTTCGGCCACGCGGCGGGCGACGAGGCGTTACGCGTCTTCGCGCAAACGATCAGCACCACGATGCGCGAAGGCGACATCATCGGGCGGCTCGGCGGCGAGGAATTTGCGGCGTTGTTGCCGGGCGCGGCCCGTGACGCTGGCGTAGCCGCCGAACGCGTGCGCGCCGCCTTCGAGCGGGTCGGCGTGGAGATCGGCGGCCATCGGATGAACGCCACGGTGAGCATCGGCGCCGCCGACGCGGATGCGCGCGACTGCAATATCGAACGCCTGCTGGCGCGCGCCGACGCCGCGCTCTACGCGGCGAAGGAGGGCGGCCGAAACCGTGTCGCCTTTGCCGCCGACGAGATGTTGCCGTCACCGCCGGCGCCGGGCGATGCGCCCAAGGACTTGACAGCACGCCCGATTTTGCCGCCGCTCGGCGTCGCGGCCTCGGGCGCCTGAGCCGGCAACGGCTCGTTTACCCTGCCGCACTACCATGGCGGCATGTGGCATTTGCGTGGAATCGCCCACCCGGCGGCCCAGTTTCATGCGCTGGAAATGACCGCCGAGCGCGCCGGCAGCGCCATGGCCTGCCCCTTCGCGAGTTCGGCGGAATACGAAGCCTCCGTCATACAGGCTAGGCGCGCCGCGGGCATTTACGGGCCGCGAAGGCAGCGCCGGATGATGCTTTTTGCCGCCGCCATGCTTTTCATCGCTGTTGCCGCGGCCCTGATTCTCTGACGGGCCGCGCTGCGAAAAAAAAGGGCGCCCGAAGGGGCGCCCTGATGTTTTGTGCCAAGGCGGATTACGCCGAATAATACATGTCGAACTCGACCGGATGCGGCGTGTGCTCGAAGCGGATGATCTCCGTCATCTTCAGCTCGATATAGCTGTCGATGAAGTCATCATCGAAAACCCCGCCCGCCTTGAGGAAGGCGCGATCCTTGTCAAGTTCCTCCAGCGCCTGGCGCAAGGAACCGCACACCGTCGGAATCTTCTTTAGCTCCTGCGGCGGCAGGTCGTAGAGATCCTTGTCGATGGCGGGGCCGGGATCGAGCTTGTTCTTGATGCCGTCGAGTCCCGCCATCAGCATCGCGGCGAAGGCGAGGTAGGGATTAGCCAGCGGATCGGGGAAACGCACTTCCACACGCTTGCCTTTCGGGCTTGCCGAATAGGGAATGCGGCATGACGCTGAGCGGTTGCGCGCCGAATAGGCGAGCAGCACCGGCGCTTCGAATCCGGGCACCAGCCGCTTGTAGGAGTTGGTTGTCGGGTTGGTGAAGGCATTGATCGCCTTCGCATGCTTGATGATGCCGGCGATGTAGGACAAGCAGGTGTCCGACAGATCCGAATATTTGTTGCCGGCGAAGACCGGCTTGCCGTCCTTCCAGATCGACTGGTGGCAATGCATGCCCGAGCCGTTGTCGCCATAGACCGGTTTCGGCATGAAGGTGGCGGTCTTTCCGTAGATATTAGCGACCTGCTGGATGCAGTATTTGTAGATCTGCATCTGGTCGGCCATGATCGTCAGTGGCGAGAACTTCATGCCCAGCTCGTGCTGGGCGGAAGCCACTTCATGGTGATGCTTCTCGACCTTCACGCCCATGCGGGCCATGGCCGAGAGCATTTCCGAGCGCATGTCCTGGATGGAATCCTGCGGCGGCACGGGGAAATAGCCCTTCTTGGTGCCGACGTGGTGGCCGAGATTGCCCCCCTCGTAATCGGTATCGGTGTTCGACGGCAGCTCGGTGGAATCGAGGCGGAAACCCGTGTTGTAGGGGTCGGCCTTGTATTTCACATCGTCGAAAACGAAGAATTCGGCTTCGGGGCCGAAGAAGACGGTGTCGCCGACGCCGCTCGACTTCACCATGGCTTCGGCCCGCTTGGCGATGCCGCGCGGATCGCGGCTATAGGGCTGTCCGGTCAGCGGCTCGAGCACGTCGCAGACCAGAACCAATGTCGTTTCCGCAAAGAATGGATCGATGGTGGCGCTTGCCGGGTCGGGCATCAAATTCATGTCGGACTCGTTGATCGCCTTCCAGCCGGCGATCGACGATCCGTCGAACATCTGACCTTCGGAAAACGTGTCTTCCTCGATCATGGAGACGTCGAAAGTGACGTGCTGCCATTTGCCGCGCGGATCCGTAAATCGGAAATCGACGAATTTCACGTCGTTGTCCTTGATCATCTTCAGGACGTCTTTGGCCGTCTTCATGGATTACCTACCCCTTTCGTAATAACTGGCGCGTACCAAACTTCCGGCCGAACCGGAACTGTCAGATGGCGTCCAGCCCGGATTCCCCCGTTCTGATCCGGATTGCTTCTTCGATGGTGGAAACAAAAATCTTCCCGTCGCCAATACGCCCTGTTTGTGCCGCGCGGCGTATCGCTTCGATGGCTTTTTCAACCATGTCATCGCCCAGCACAATCTCGATTTTCACCTTGGGAAGAAAATCGACGACATATTCGGCGCCTCGATACAGCTCGGTATGGCCTTTTTGGCGGCCGAAGCCCTTGGCCTCAGTCACCGTGATGCCTTGCAGGCCGACTTCCTGCAGCGCCTCCTTCACCTCGTCCAGCTTGAAGGGCTTGATAATCGCCTCGATCTTTTTCATCGCGCTTCCTGCTCCGCCCCCAGCCCCAAAGAACTTTTGTGACCCGTTGCGGTTAGCAGGGTTCGTGCCAACCGGATGATCTGACGTAAGGCCGTCTTTTCAGGCACATAGCGAGGACTGGTCATTTCTTGGCCGAAAGCCTTGAGCGTAACTGGTCTTTTTTTAGGCAGAATGCCTAAACCATGATCATTCGCTGGCATGGCATTGAGAAACCGCCTGCCTTCGATCTATAGCCGCGCAGGCCGATGGAGCGAGGCGCGTGATCGAACTGCTGACCAACGCCGAAATGGCGCAGGCTGACCGCTTGGCGCAGGCCGCCGGCATATCGGGCCGCGATTTGATGGAGAACGCCGGCCGCGCCATCGCGGACGAGGTCGCTCGCCGCTATTCGCCGGCTATGCCAGTGGCGGTCGTGGCCGGCCCGGGAAACAACGGCGGCGATGGCTATGTCGCAGCGCGTCTCTTGAGCGAGCGCGGATACCGCGTGCGCGTTCTGCGCGCGGGCGCGGCGAGTAAGGGCGACGCCGCAGAAGCGGCGGGGCGCTGGACGGGCATGACGGAGGACGCGACGCCCGCGGGCCTCGCGGGCGCAGGACTGATCATCGATGCCCTGTTCGGGGCCGGCCTCGACCGCGCGGTGACCGGCCTCGCCGCCGAAATGATCGCGGCGATCAATGCCGGCCCGGCCCCGGTTCTGGCCGCCGACCTGCCGAGCGGCATCAATGGCACGACCGGCGCGGTCATGGGCATCGCGGTGAAGGCGGAGGCGACCGTCACCTTCTTTCGCCGCAAGCTCGGGCACGTGTTGCTTCCGGGCCGGGCCCATTGCGGCGCGGTGACGGTTGCTGACATCGGTATTCCTGAAAGCGTTCTCGCGCAGGTCGCCCCGCGCAGCTTCGTCAACGCGCCGCCTCTTTGGCAAAAACATTTGCCGGTCCCAAAAGCGGACGGCCACAAATACAGCCGCGGCCATGCCGTCGTGGTTTCGGGCGGCATTTCGTTTTCAGGCGCAGCGCGGCTTGCCGCGCGCGGGGCCTTGCGCGCGGGGGCGGGGCTGGTGACGCTCGCGAGCCCGCGCGAGGCGCTCGCCGTCAATGCCGCCGCAAGTCTCGCGGTCATGGTGCGCCCGGTGGATGGCGCCGCGGAGCTGGCGGAATTTCTCCGCGATCCGCGGCGCAACGCCCTCGTCCTCGGCCCGGGAGGCGGCGTCGGTCCGCCGATGCGGGAATTGGTGGGTGCGGCGTTCGGCGCGGGGGCGCGTGGCGTGGTGCTCGACGCCGACGCGCTGACCAGCTTCGCGGGCGATTCTGATGCGCTGGCCAAGATCGTCAAAGCGGCCGGGCAGGCCCCCATTTTGACGCCCCATGAAGGCGAGTTCGCGCGGCTATTTGAGAATTCGGATAAAGTTGTTCAAGCGGAATCTAAAGTTGCAAAAGCGCGTCTAGCCGCCAGGAAAATGGGCGCCATTATGCTCCTCAAGGGCCCCGATAGCGTCGTTGCCGCTCCTGACGGCCGCGCGGTTATCGCGGAAAATGCCCCGCCTTGGCTTGCAACTGCCGGCAGCGGCGACGTTCTGTCCGGCATGATTGCCGGCCTGATGGCGCAAGGCATGCCAGCTTTTGAAGCCGCGGCGGCGGCGGTCTGGCTGCATGGCGAGGCGGCCGAGGCCTTCGGGCCCGGGCTGATTTCGGAGGACCTGCCGGAAATGCTGCCGCGGGTCTACCGCAATCTGCTGGGCGGCGGCCGCCGCTGACTCGCCGTATGCCGCCGAAGATAGCTAGCCGAGATCGCCGAACCGGCGCCGGTTCGCCTTCTGCTTTTCGCCGGTCTCAAAATGGCGTCCCTGGGTCGCCAGGTCGGCTTCCTTGTCTTCCTCCTCGGTCCAGTGGCCGAGGGAATAGCCGTACCACGGGGCCTTCAGGCTCAGCGGCGGAAGCTGCAGCTCGCGCCAGATCTCGATGGCGCGCTCCATGAATTCCTTCTTCGGGAGCGATAGCGGCGGATACGGCCAAGGCATCGTCGCGTCGATCAGGACCGCGGTGGACCGCGGCGGTTTGCCGCCCATCAGGCCACGCGTCTCGCCCGGCGGCACCGCCGCGGGATCGAGCGCGAAAGGAGGCGCCTCGACCACCTCGACATCGCGGAAGGGCTGCGCGCGATAGGCGATGGCCCAAAGCACGTTATCGGCGTCCTTCACGTCAATGTCCTCATCGACCGCCACCAGCATCTTGCCCATGAACTTCTCGGCGAGGATATGCAGCGCCTTCTTGGCTTCGCCTTCGGCGGGATTTTTCAGCTTGACCACGGCGACGGCGTTGGAGCCGGAGGATTCCAAATATTCCACCTGCTGCACGCTCTCGATACCGGCGTTCTTGAGAAGCCGCAGGCCGGCCGCGGCGCGGCCGATATTGCGCATCTTGCTGCTCTCGCTCGGCGGCATCTGGCTAAGGATCGAGAGATAGATCGGCTTCTTGCGCATGGTGATCGCGGTGACCTCCATGAAGAAGCTGAAGTCACGCTGCGCCATGTAGCCGGGAAATTCGCCAAAGGCGCCTTCCATCTCGACGATCTCGTTCGGCACGCGGCCTTCGATGACGATCTCCGCATCGGCAGGCACCAGCAGGTCCTGGGTGACGCATTTCACCACGTTGATGGGCTGGCCGATCAGGCCGCCGGCGACGTCGTATTCGCACTGATCGTTCGGAATGCGGGTCACGGCAGCGTAGGTGACATGCGGCGGCGCGCCGATGACGATGGCGGCGGGTGTATATTCCGCGCCCTTTTCGCGCCATTTATCGATGTGATAGCGCATGCCCCAATTGAGCCGGCCCAGCAGCACGCCGATGCGATCCTCGGCTTTCACCTGGCCGCGGTAATTGCCCATGTTGTGCATGCCGGTATCCGGATCCTTGGTGATCCAGTGGCCGGCGGTGGTGTAAGGGGCATTGTCGAATCCGGGGGTGGAGATCGGGATCGGCAGGCGGCCGAGTCCGCCATTGGGCTTCGTCAGCTCGTCGCCGGTGATGACCACCTCCTGGCAGCCGGCGTTCTCGACGACGGTCGGCGGGATCTGGTTGGCGAGTGCATTTTTCCAAACCTTTTCGATGTCTTTTAAGTCGCAGCACATTCCCATGGCGTAAATTTCGGCGGAGCCGGCGAGCGCGCCGACGAGCACCGGAATGTCGTAGCGCCGGCCGCGGCTGTCGACTACGTTTTCGAACAGGAAGGCCTTGCGCTGCTTTTCCGGCAAGCCGCGGAATTGCAGCCGCACCAGCGGATGCAGCTCGGTGTCCTTGTTGATGGGCGTTGTGACGCGCTGCAACTTGCCAGCTTTATCCAGCGCCTCCACATAATTCCGCAGCGTCGGCCAATAGGATCGCATTCTCTGATTTCCACGTGAAACGTTGTCCCGGCGCAGACATAGCCCAATGCCGCGCCTTGGCAAAATCTAAAATGCGTTTCGTTTCTTGCAAAGGCGCGCAAGCCGCCGCTGCAGCGCGCCGGCGCGGTTTGCGCGCCTATTCCTCGCTACTGCCTTTGCCGCCGGGCTTGGCGCCGGGCGCCGATGTGGCGGACACCGGCGTCATCGCCTGATGCACCTTTTGGGCGATTTGCGGCGGGGTCTGCACGATCGATTGCACGATCTTCACCACCTCGGGGCCGTGCAGCGGGTCGAGTGCGAGCTTCTGCTTCTGCGCATCGGCGATAAAGCCTGGATCCTGCAGCACCTTGTCGAAAGCCTCCCGTAGCACCGCGAGCCGCTCCGCCGGCACGCCGGGCGGTCCGGCCAAGGGCCATTGGATGGCGACCGGCGCGCAAACGAAGTTAAACATTGCGCGCTGTTCGTCGTTGGTGGCGAGCTCGGTGAGGAGCGGGACATTGGCCAAATCCTTTTCCTTCTTCAGGCCGATCTGCACGAGCGGCACGAGCTTGTGGTCCTTGACCCAGTCCGGCCGCGCACGCAGCCATGTGCTCCAGGGATTGCTGCCGTCCCCTTGCACTTCACCCGACTCCATCGCGAGCAGCACGGCCTTGCTGCCGGGATAGCCGGTGACAATCTTGAACTTGGTGCCGAGCGTGCTGTTGAGCAGGGCCGGATAGCCGGCCTTGGTCCCCGCCGCGCCGGTGGCGCCGATGACAACCTCTTTCTGCTGCGCGTCCTTGATGGAGTTGACGCCCGTGCTTGCCAGCACGGCAACGACGCTCGCGGTCTGCGAGAGCGTGCCGATCCAGGACAGTTGCGCCGATTTGAATTGCACGCCGGCCTGGCCGATCGCCTCGTAAAAAGGAATGGAATTGTTGAAGTCGGCGAGGACAGTGCCGTCTTTCGGCGCCGCGGTGTAAAGGTAATTCACCGCTTTGATGCCGGAGGCGCCAGGCATGTTCTCCACGATCAGCGTGGGATTGCCCGGGATGAACTTGCCAAGATGCGCGGCAAGCAGCCGTGCGGTCGTGTCGTAGCTGCCGCCGGTATCGGTGCCGACGATGATGCGGATCTGCTTGCCGGCGAAGAAGGCCTTCGGCTCCTGTGCAGCGGCGGGGCGGACGAAGGCCAAGACTGCGAGCGCGATGGCCGGGGCGATGGCGCGCCGCAAAGAATGTCTCCAAAGCATGCTTTCTTTTCTCCCAAGGATGAACCAAGGCTAACATTCTTGCCTCGGGGCGGCTATCGGCTAAACCCTTTGCCGGCCTTATTTTCATGGTGCTCGGCGGGAGGGGCGTGTTATAAGCCGCGCCGCTTGCGAGACCGTCGGGCCTGCCCATCTGGAGGGATCGCCCAAAACCTCCGGCCGAGCGCCGCGGGTGCGATGCCCGTGCGGGCGTGGCGGAATTGGTAGACGCGCTGGATTTAGGTTCCAGTGGCGCAAGTCGTGGGGGTTCGAGTCCCTCCGCCCGCACCAACGCGCCGCTGCATGGCGCGATGGGCCTAATCCGGATAGAAGCCGCGGGTCGCGATCACGCGGCGCCGGCAACGTAACGAATGGACACTGGATTGAACGATGCAAGTCACTGAAATCCGCGCCGAGGGCCTTCAACGCGAGTTCCGGGTGGTCATGCCGGCCTCCGATCTCGAAGCCAGGGTCGACGCCCAGCTCAATCAGCTCAAGGACCGGGTCCAACTCAAGGGCTTTCGCCCGGGCAAGGTGCCGGTCGAGCATCTCAAGCGCGTTTACGGGCGGGGCGCGATGCTGGAAGCCATCGAAGCGGCGGTCAACGAGGCGACGGCTCAGCTAGTCACCGAGCGCGGTCTCAAGCTTGCTACGGATCCGAAGATCACCCTTGCCGACCAAAGCGAGGTCGAAGGCGTACTCAAAGGCAAGGGTGATCTGTCCTATACGGTGGCGCTGGAAGTGGTGCCGCCAATTCAACTCGGCGATTTCAAAACGCTGAAGCTGGAAAAACTGGTGGCCGAGGCTTCCGATGCGGAAATCGACGAAGCCTTGCAGAAAGTGGCCCGAGACAACCGGCCTTATGCCGACAAAGGCGCGGGAGCTAAAGCCGAGAGCGGCGATCGGATCACCGTGTCCTATGCCGGCAAGGTGGACGGAGAGGCTTTCGAAGGCGGGTCGGCTGAGGACGTGGTGGTGCAGATTGGATCGGGCACCTTCATTCCTGGCTTCGAGGAGCAGCTGATCGGGATGAGCGCGGGCGAAAGCCGCACAATCAAAATTACCCTCCCGGAGGATTACGGCAACGAAAAGCTCGCGGGTAGGCCGGCCGTGTTCGAAATCTCCGCCAAATCGATCGAGACGCCGGGCGAAGTCACAATCAACGACGATTTCGCAAAATCGCTCGGCCTGGAGTCACTCGACGCTCTGAAGAAGGCGGTAAAGGACCGCCTCGACCGCCAGCACGCAGCGGTTTCGCGGCAGCGTCTCAAGCGGCAATTGCTCGACCAGATTGACGCCATGCATCAGTTCGAGGCGCCTCCGACCTTGGTGCAGCGGGAATTCCAGAGCGTGTGGGATACGGTTTTGGCCGATCTAAAGGCGCATGGGCGTACCTTCGCCGATGAAAATACGACGGAAGCGGCCGCCCAGGCCGAATATCTCGACATCGCCTCGCGCCGCGTGCGGCTCGGGCTGGTGCTGGCGGAGATCGGCGACCGCAACAACATCAAGGTCACCGATGAGGAAGTCAGCAAAGCCTTGATGGAACGGGTGCGCGAATTCCCCGGACAGGAGCAGCAGGTCTGGCAATATTACCGCGACCACCCGGAGGCCTTGGCCAGCCTGCGCGCGCCAATTTTCGAGGAAAAAGTCGTCGATTTCCTGGTCGAGCTCGGCCAGGTCAACGAGAAAAAGGTCTCGCGCGAGGAGCTTTATCGCGACGAAGCCCACGAGCACGCCCACGGGCATGATCATAGCCACGACCATGATCATGCCCATCATGGCCCTGAATCACCGAAAGCGTGATTGGCAACGTTTGGATTGCCGACGGCACGGCATATATTATGTGATTCCAGAGGCGGCCGGCTTCGATCGCCGTCGGGGAATTCAGTCTCGGCCGGCTGTGAGCCAGGCCCGACCAGTCAGGTGAGAAATGCGCGATCCGGTCGATACCTACATGAATTATCTCGTTCCCATGGTGGTCGAGCAGACCAACCGTGGCGAGCGCGCCTATGACATCTACTCGCGACTGCTGAAGGAACGCATCATCTTCATTACCGGCCCGATCGAGGACGGCATGGCGAGCATCGTTGTCGCCCAATTGCTCTTCCTCGAGGCGGAGAATCCGAAAAAAGAGATATCGATCTACATCAACTCGCCCGGAGGCATGGTGACATCCGGTCTCGCCATCTACGACACCATGCAATTCATCCGACCCGGCGTCTCGACGCTGTGCATCGGCCAGGCCGCGTCGATGGGATCGCTGCTGCTGGCGGCGGGAGCCAAGGACATGCGCTTCGCGCTGCCCAACGCGCGGATCATGGTGCATCAGCCATCCGGTGGCTTCCAGGGGCAGGCCACCGACATCATGCTGCACGCGCAGGAGATCCTGAATCTGAAGAAACGGCTCAACGAAATTTACGTCAAGCATACCGGCCAGTCGCTGAAGAAAATCGAGGACGCGCTGGAGCGCGACTATTTCCTGACGGCGGAGATGGCCCGGGATTTCGGTCTGGTTGATAGTGTGATCGACAAAAGGCTGGAGGAAATCCCGCCCAAGGCCTAGCCAGGAACGCGTCTTCTTTCTTTATTGCTATCTGCGCGTGCCTTGATTCCAGCCTTTTCCTGCCGGGATTTCGGGCCAGGAAGGTCGATGGCAGAGGAATAAACCCGGCGGCTTCCGCGATATTATCGTTAATGGATTCTTGATTAGAGGCCCGTTAGCATGTTTCGTTTGTACTATTGTAGCGTGCGGACGGGCGCGGAGCAGCAAGATCGCCTTACCTCCCCGTAGTCGAGAGCGGGAAGGAAAAGGTGACGTTTTTGAGTGACAGTAGCGTGACGCCGCCATAGTGGCGGTTGGACGGAGACGGGAATGAGCAAGGTCGGCAGCAGCGATTCAAAGAACACGCTCTACTGCTCGTTTTGCGGCAAGAGCCAGCATGAGGTGCGCAAGCTCATTGCCGGCCCGACCGTCTTCATCTGCGACGAGTGCGTCGAGCTTTGCATGGACATCATCCGCGAGGAGAACAAGTCCTCGCTGGTGAAGTCGCGCGACGGCATTCCGACGCCGAAGGAAATCCGCAAGGTGCTCGATGACTACGTGATCGGCCAGGATCACGCCAAGAAGGTGCTGTCGGTCGCCGTGCACAATCACTACAAGCGGCTCAATCATCAGACCAAGCACAACGACGTCGAACTGGCGAAGTCCAACATCCTGCTGATCGGCCCCACCGGCTCTGGCAAGACGCTGTTGGCGCAGACGCTGGCGCGCATCCTCGACGTGCCCTTCACCATGGCGGATGCGACGACGCTGACCGAAGCCGGTTATGTCGGCGAGGACGTCGAGAACATCATTCTCAAGCTGTTGCAGTCGGCGGATTACAACGTCGAGCGCGCGCAGCGCGGCATTGTCTATATCGATGAGATCGACAAGATTTCGCGCAAGTCCGACAACCCCTCGATTACCCGCGACGTGTCGGGCGAGGGCGTGCAGCAGGCGCTGCTCAAGATCATGGAGGGCACCATCGCCTCGGTGCCCCCGCAGGGCGGCCGCAAGCACCCGCAGCAGGAATTCCTGCAGGTCGACACCACCAATATTTTGTTCGTATGCGGCGGCGCTTTCGCCGGCCTGGAAAAGATCATCTCGGCGCGCGGCCGGTCGACGTCGATCGGATTCAGCGCGCAGGTGATGGCGCCGGAGGACCGCAAGGCGGGCGAAATCTTCCGCGAGGTCGAACCCGAGGACCTGCTCAAGTATGGACTGATCCCGGAATTTGTCGGCCGCCTGCCGGTTGTCGCCACGCTGGAAGATCTCGACGAGCCTTCGCTGAAGAAGATCCTCACCGAGCCGAAGAACGCGCTGGTCAAGCAGTATCAGCGGCTCTTCGAGATGGAGAGCGTCGATCTGACGCTCGCCGAAGAAGCGCTCGGGGCGATCGCGCGCAAGGCGATCGATCGCAAGACCGGCGCGCGGGGCCTGCGCTCGATCATGGAGGGCATCCTGCTCGACACCATGTTCGATCTGCCGAGCCTGGAGGGTGTCGAAGAGGTCGTGATCTCCAAGGAAGTCGTCGAAGGAACGGCGCGCCCGCTCTACATCTATGCCGACCGCGCCGACCGCACCGGCGAGGGCAGCAGCCAGAGTGCCTAGCCGAGCCCGGCGAATTTGCCGCACGATTCGGCTGCCGGCAGCACGCGCCCCGGCGCGCACAGGCCTAATTATGTTGAAAATGCAGGCTTGCTTGACACTTAGGCAGGCCATCGCCACCTAATGGTGAGCGTACGACGACTGCGTAACGATCGACCGGGCAAGGTTTCGTACCCGCCCTTTCGGCGCATCGCCATCCGGTGATGTTCCTTCCCGGCCCACCAGCACTCGCATGCGGCAGCGTAGATTCGGGCCGCGTTCGAGGGGCACAACAACAAGGAACTGCGGGCCATGACGACCCCAAAACCGCGCCCAGCTCTCACACCTGGAGAAACCCGGGCGTACCCGGTATTGCCGTTGCGCGACATCGTGGTCTTTCCGCACATGATCGTCCCGCTCTTCGTCGGCCGCGAGAAGTCGATCCGCGCGCTCGAGGAAGTGATGCGCTCGGATACTTACATTCTGCTCGCAACGCAGAAGAACGCCTCCGACGACGATCCGGCGGCGGATTCGATCTATGAATTGGGAACGCTGGCCAGCGTGCTGCAACTGCTCAAGCTGCCCGACGGAACGGTGAAGGTTCTCGTCGAAGGCGCCGAACGCGCGAAGGTCGCCAAATATACCGACCGTACCGAGTTCTACGAGGCCGACGCCGTGGTGATCGCCGATGGCATCGGCGATCCGGTGGAGGCCGAGGCCATGGCGCGCTCGGTCGTCACCGAGTTCGAAAATTATGTGAAGCTCAACAAGAAGGTGTCCCCCGAGGTCATCGGCGTGGTCCAGCAGATCGAGGACTATGCCAAGCTCGCGGACACGGTGGCCTCGCACCTTGCGGTGAAGATTCCCGACAAGCAGGCGATTTTGGAGACGCCGGTTGTCACCGATCGGCTGGAGAAGGTTCTCGCGCTGATGGAAAGCGAGATTTCGGTGCTTCAGGTCGAGAAACGCATCCGCTCGCGCGTCAAGCGCCAGATGGAGAAGACCCAGCGCGAGTACTACCTCAACGAGCAGATGAAGGCGATCCAGAAGGAACTCGGCGACGAGGAGGGCAAGGACGAGCTCACCGAGCTCGAGGAGAAGATCAAGAAGACCAAGCTCTCCAAGGAGGCGCGCGAGAAGGCGACGCACGAGATGAAGAAGCTGCGGCAGATGTCTCCGATGTCCGCCGAGGCGACCGTCGTGCGCAACTATCTCGACTGGCTTTTGTCCATTCCGTGGAACAAAAAGACTAAGGTGAAGAAGGATCTCAAGCTCGCCGAGCAGATTCTCGACGCCGATCACTTTGGCCTGGAAAAGGTCAAGGAGCGGATCGTCGAGTACCTTGCCGTGCAGCAGCGGGCCAACAAGCTGACCGGGCCGATCCTCTGCCTCGTCGGGCCTCCCGGCGTCGGCAAGACCTCGCTCGGAAAGTCGATCGCCAAGGCGACCGGGCGCGAATTCGTGCGCGTTTCGCTCGGCGGCGTGCGCGACGAGGCCGAAATCCGCGGCCACCGGCGCACCTATATCGGCTCCATGCCCGGCAAGATCATCCAGTCGATGCGCAAGGCGAAGTCGTCGAATCCGCTGTTCCTGCTCGACGAAGTGGACAAGATGGGCGCCGATTTCCGCGGCGATCCGTCTTCGGCCCTGCTCGAGGTGCTCGATCCGGAACAGAACCACACCTTCAACGACCATTATCTCGAGGTCGATTACGATCTCTCCAGCGTGATGTTCATCACCACGGCAAACACGCTGAACATTCCGCCGCCGCTGATGGATCGCATGGAGATCATCCGCATCGCCGGCTATACTGAGGACGAGAAGGTGCAGATCGCGCGCAAGCATCTGATTCCGCACGCGATCGTCAAGCACGGCCTCGACCCCAAGGAATGGTCGATCGACGACGACGCGCTGCTGCTGCTCATCCGCCGCTATACGCGGGAAGCAGGCGTGCGCAATCTCGAGCGCGAATTGTCCACGCTGATCCGCAAGGCGGTGAAGGAACTGACGATCTCGAAGAAGAAGGCCGTGAAGGTCACGGAGAAGAACGTCGGCGACTATCTCAGCGTGCCGAAGTTTCGCTATGGCGAGGTGGAGACCAGCGACCAGATCGGCGTGGTCACCGGGCTGGCCTGGACCGAGGTCGGCGGCGAATTGCTGACCGTGGAAGCGGCCATGATGCCGGGCAAGGGTCGTATGACGGTCACCGGCAATCTGCGCGATGTGATGAAGGAATCGATTTCCGCGGCGGCATCCTATGTGCGCTCGCGGGCCGTCGATTTCGGCATCGAGCCGCCGTTGTTCGACAAGCGCGACATTCACGTCCATGTGCCGGAAGGCGCGACGCCGAAGGACGGACCGTCCGCCGGTGTCGCCATGGTCACCGCGATCGTTTCGGTGATGACCGGCATTCCGGTGCGCCACGATGTCGCCATGACCGGCGAGATCACGCTGCGCGGGCGCGTGCTGCCGATCGGCGGGCTCAAGGAGAAGCTCCTCGCCGCCTTGCGTGGCGGCATCAAGACGGTGCTGATCCCGGAGGAGAACGCCAAGGACCTGGTGGACGTCAACGACAGCATCAAGAGCGGGCTCAACATCGTGCCGGTGTCGCGTATGGACGAGGTTCTCGCCCAGGCGCTGGTGCGCAAGCCGGAACCAATCGTGTGGGACGAGCTGAGCGCCAAGCCGACGGAGACGACGGCCGGCGAAGAGGACACGCCCGGCCTGACGGCGCACTGACGCGATGGCCCAGGCCCGCCCCAGGCCTGATTCGGAAAGACAAAGGCGGCCCTCGCACGGCCGCCTTTTTCGCTGGCCAAAGAAAATCCCGCAGCCGTCGCCGTCCCCGCTTGCAATTCACTCTGTTTGATGCCTGCGATTCGCGATCAGGGTACGATCGATTGCAAGAATCGGCTTGCAATGATCGGGGTTTGAGCAAACCCTGCGCCCTGCAACGGCAGACGCGCCGTTGATTCGATGGCAGCAGCGCAGGAAAGGAAGGGTTCGATGACTAAGAACGAACTTATCGCTGCGGTGGCCGGCAAGGCTCAAATGACTAAGACGGCCGCGGCGACAGCGGTCGAGGCCACTTTCGACGCGATCACCTCCACGCTGAAACGGGGAGGCGAGGTGAAGATCATGGGATTTGGTAATTTCAGAGTGGTCAAGCGTGCAGCGCGCGAAGGACGCGATCCGCGTACCGGAACTCCCGTGAAGATCAAGGCCGCCAAGCGCCCGCGCTTTTCGGCCGGCAAGGGATTGAAGGAGGCGGTAAACCGCTGACGCAAATCCCCGCGCAAGGCCTTTGCGTTCTACGCCCCGGCCTCGGCAGGGGCGTATTTTTTTGGCGGGCACGCGGCTTGCCATGCCGCCGGGGGCGGGGCGATAAAGGGCCGGGCGGTTAGCTCAGTTGGTAGAGCATCTCGTTTACACCGAGAGGGTCGGCGGTTCGAGTCCGTCACCGCCCACCAGCGCGCGTGGCGCGCAACCTCCCGATATTGCGATTGCGCCCTCAGCGGGGGTTCAGACCGGCCTGCTGCCGCCCGGTGGAAGAATGCCTGCGGGCTGGCGCCCGGGTTCTTTGGCAAAACCACCGGAAAAGTCGGCGAATCCGGAATTAACATTGAGGAAATCCTAATGCGCTAATGATTGCGGCCAATAGGTACAGCGCTATGTCTTTGTCCGCCTTCGTTTCAGCCCCGGTGCACAGCCAATGGGATCATGCCCTCGTGCTGGCGGCCGCGTGCTTTGTTGTAGGCATGGCTATCTTGGGCCAGACCGGCCGCGCTCGGGCCAGCACCGGCAGCGCCCGCGTGATCTGGATTGCAAGCGCGACAGTCACGACCCTATGCGGCATCTGGATCGCCGGCGTTATGGCCGGCGAATTGGATAATGCGATATTGGCCGTCGTATCGGGGGTCGGCGGTGTCGCCGCCGCGGTCGGCACCCGTTGGGTCGCGGGCGTCGCCGATGGTGCGTCTCAGGAAAATCTTCGCGTGCAGAACGCGCTTCTCGACGGCGCCCTCAGCTACATGTCGCAGGGATTGTGCATGTTTGATGCGGCGGGGCGGCTCGTTTTCTGGAACCGCCGCTATGCGGAAATCTACGGCATCCAAGGCAAGCTGCGCGTCGGCATGACCTTGCGTGAAATGTTGAGCGAGCGGCTCAAGGCTGGGACGCTCAACGAAGACCCCGACGAATTCGTAAAGCGCGCCTTGGGCAGCGTCGCCGCTGCCAAAGCCTTTCGGCACATTTTCGACTTGCCAGACGGCCGCAAAATTGCCGTCAACAACGAGCCGCGGCCGGGGGGCGGCTGGGTATCGACCCACGAAGACATCACCGAACGCCAGATGCTGGAGCAGGAACGGGCGGCCATCCGCAACCAAGAGCAGCGGCGTGCCGCCATCGAGGCAGCCATCGCCGGCTTCCGCGGCGAGGTGGAAAGCCTGCTTGCAAGCGTCAGCGACCGCGCTAGTGCCCTGCGCGCGACAGCGACGTCGCTGTTCGGCACCTCGCAACAGACGTCGCAGCGCGCCGAAGGGGCTGCGGCGGCCTTCAATCAGGCCTCTGCCAACGTGGAGACCGCGGCTGCCGCCGCCAGCGAGCTTTCCCGCTCGATTGCCGAAATCGACCGGCAATTGGCGCACAGCAACGAGATCGTGCAGCTTGCAACATCCGAAGCGCTCGCCACCGACCGTGAAATCGCCTTGCTTGACGAGCGCGCGCAGAAGATCGGCGATGTCGTCAAGCTCATCCGCAAAATTGCCGGCCAGACAAATTTGTTGGCGCTCAACGCCACCATCGAAGCGGCGCGCGCCGGCGAGTCGGGCAGGGGCTTTGCGGTGGTTGCCTCCGAGGTGAAGACCCTTGCTGTGCAAACGGCCAAGGCGACCGAGGAAATCGCCAGTCACATATCTGCCGTGCAGAATTCGACCGTCGGCGCCGTGGAAGCAATCCGCCGCATCGTGAACAGGATGCAGGAGATCAATCAGTCCACGTCCGCCGTCGCCGCCTCCGTCGAACAGCAAAACAGCGCGACCGGGGAAATATCGCAAGGCGTTGCCAGCGCTGCCAAAGGAACGGGGGTCGTGATGTCCGTTATGAACGACGTCGCCGGAGCAACGTCGGAAACGCGCACATCGGCGCAAGTCGTGCTGGACGCCTCGGAAACGGTCGAAGCGGCAGTCTCCAACCTGCGCTCAAAGGTCGAAGGCTTTCTGGCCAAAGTCGCGGTTTGACCGCGCCTTCGGCAGCCATGGGCTCGGGCCGCCGCCCATGGGGCTATTCCGCCGGCAGCGCGGCGCGATCGACAACCCCACAGACGAAGGACCGATCAGACCGCTTCCTTGAGATCCTTAGCCGGACGGAAGGCGACTTTCTTGCTCGCCTTGATTTGGATGGCCTCACCGGTCGCCGGATTGCGTCCCATGCGGGCGGCGCGCTTCCTTACCACCAGGATGCCAAGGCCGCCGATGCGAATGCGGTCGCCCTTTTTCAGGTGCTTGGTGATCAGGTCGACGAGGTCGTTGAGAATGGCCTCCGTCTGCTTCTTCGACATTTCATGATTTTCAGCGAGCTTGGCTGCGAGATGCCGAGTCGTGACGGTAGCGGCTGCCGCCGGTTTTGTTGCCATCGATAGGTCCTCCTCAAGGTAAGCCGAGAAATCGGCTTACGACGGCGGAATTAAACGATTCGGCCGCAATGCACCACGGATTCTTCGCTAAAAATGGGGGTTTTTCGCATCGAGCAGGAAAATAAAGCCGGTAGATGGCTGGTTATCCCCGGTCTCTTGCCCGGCAATGACCGCAAAACCGGCTCTCCTTGACTTAGGGGGTAGTGGCCTTTAAGTCCCAGCCACGCCCGCGGGGGCGTAGCTCAGTTGGTTAGAGCGCTGCCCTGTCACGGCAGAGGCCGCGGGTTCGAGTCCCGTCGCTCCCGCCATTAATCCAAGCACTTAGCAACAGACCTTACGAAGATGGTCTAGGCCAATTGCGGTCGGCGCTGGGTGCGGTCCAGCCTCAGTCGCCGCCCGGTCGCGGCCGCCGGCAGTGAAGCCGTGAGCTATACCGTCAAAGAGATCTTTCTCACTCTGCAGGGCGAAGGCGCACACACCGGACGCGTCGCCGTATTCTGCCGTTTCGCCGGTTGCAATCTCTGGTCCGGCCGCGAAGCCGACCGCGCCACCGCCGTCTGCCGCTTCTGCGATACCGATTTCGTCGGCACCGACGGCACGCGCGGCGGCCGCTACGAAAGCGCGGAGGCGCTCGCGCGCGTCATCGAGGAGGAATGGGGCGCCGGCACGGGCCAGCGTTGGGTGGTGCTGACCGGCGGCGAGCCGCTGCTGCAGCTCGACGAGACTCTCATCGCGGCTTTGCATGCGCGCGCTTTCGCCATCGCGGTGGAAACCAACGGAACCATCGCGCCGCCGGCCGGCCTCGATTGGCTTTGCGTCAGTCCCAAAGCGGGCACCGAGCTGCGGGTGCGGAGCGGCCATGAGCTGAAGCTCGTTTATCCGCAGGCCGGCGCCGAACCGCAGGATTTCGTCGGCCTTGCCTTCGAGCGCTTTTCGCTGCAACCGATGGACGGTCCCGATGCCGCCGCCAATACGTCAAAAGCGATCGACTATTGCCTGCGTCACCCGCAATGGCGTTTGAGTCTGCAAACGCACAAGG
>DASREA010000013.1:0-24321 GCA_035652315.1 Xanthobacteraceae bacterium
GAAAAGGCCGCCCTCTCCTCGATCACCGCGTCGGCCGGGCTGACGCTGGCCAAGGCGGTCGTCGGCGCTCTCTCCGGCTCGCTTGCAATCCTGTCCGAGGCGGCTCACTCGCTGCTCGACTTGGCGGCGACGGTGATGACCTATTTCGCCGTGCGGATTTCCGGCAAGCCGGCCGACGAAGTGCACCAATACGGCCATGGCAAGGTGGAGAGCGTCGCCGCCTTGATCGAGACCGGGCTGCTGTTTCTGCTTTCCGCCGCCGTCATCTGGAAAGCCGGACAGCGGCTGTGGAGCGGCAACAGCCATCCGGTGGAAGCGACCTGGTGGGCCTTCGTCGTGGTTGCCGCCTCGATCGTCGTCGATTTCTTTCGCGCGCGCGTGCTCTATCGCGTGGCCAGGGAAAGCGGAAGCGAAGCACTGGAAGCCGACGCGTTGCACTTCGGCTCCGATATGTGGTCCTCGCTCGCGGTGCTGGTCGGTCTCGGCGGCGTGGCTTTGGGGCTTCCCGCCGCGGATGCGCTCGCCGCGCTGGTGGTTGCGGTTTTCGTCTGCCTTGCCGGCTGGCGCCTGGGCCGGCGCACGCTGGATACCCTGACCGATGCGGCGCCCTCGGGAGCCGCGGAGAAGATCACCCGGGCGGCGCTTCGCATTCGCGGCGTGGTCGCCGTGGCGCGCGTGCGCGTGCGTCAGGTGGGCGCCAATCTCTTCGTCGATCTCGCCGTCGTCGTCAGCCGGACCCTGCCGCTTGATCGCGTCACCGAATTGAAGAACGAAGTGGTCGCCGCGATCCGTCGCGAATTGCCCACCGCCGAGGTTGTGCTCACGACGGAGCCACGCGCGCTTAGCGACGAAACCGTTCTTGAACGCGTCATGGTGATCGCGCGCAATCTGGCGCTCGCCGTCCATCACGTGACCGTGCATTCGATCGAGGGCCGGCTCGCGGTCGCCATCGATCTCGAGGTCGCCGGCAAGCTGACGCTCCGCGAAGCGCATGCCATCGCCAGCCGCCTGGAACAGGCGGTGCGCGACGAGTTGGGCCCCGAGGTCGAGGTGGAGACGCATATCGAGCCGCTGCAGACCGATCACATGAGCGGCCGCGAAGCGGATTCGCGGCGCACCGGAGACGTGGAGCAGGCGCTTGGCGAAATCGCCGCGCAGCTCGGTCCGATCCGCGAAATCCACGACGTGCGGATGCGGGACACCGACGATGGTGAGATCGTGAACTTCCACTGCTATGCCGATCCGCGCATGACGGTGCAGGAGGTTCACGAAAAGGTGGATGAGATCGAACGGGCGCTGCGCCAGCGCATTCCCAGCATCAAGCGCGTGATCGGCCATGCCGAGCCGCGGGGTTGAATTACGCTGTCATTCCGGGAGGGACCGAAGGTCCGGACCCGGAATCCAGGGCCTAGCGCCGTGCTTACATCTGGATTCCGGGGCCGCGAGCGGCGCTCGCGCTCCGGAATGACCTTTAGCAATCTTCCCTTCGCCGGCCGGACGTCCTAGATCAAGCGCATGCGCACCGAACAAGCCCGTCCCGTCCGGCTGCAGGATTACCGGCCGCCGGAATGGCTGGTCGAGACCGTGCATCTCGACGTCTCGCTGCATCCGGCGGCGACGCGCGTGCGGGCACGGCTGACGATGAAGCCCAACGCGGAGAGCGGTGCGCCTGCCGCTCTCGCGCTCGATGGCGACGGCCTCAAGCTCGTCTCCGTCGCCATCGACGGCATGATGCTGACGCCGGAGGATTACGCGGCGACGCCCGACAGCCTCGTCATCTCCCAGGCGCCGCCGCGGCGCTTCACGCTGGAAATCGAAACCCAGATCGACCCGTCGGCCAATACCCAGCTCTCCGGCCTCTACCGCTCGCGCGGCACCTATTGCACGCAATGCGAAGCGGAGGGCTTTCGCCGCATCACCTATTTTCCCGACCGGCCCGATGTCATGGCGGTCTACACCACGCGGATCGAGGCCGATAAAGCCGAAGCGCCGGTCTTGCTCGCCAACGGCAATCTCGTCGAATTCGGCGAGCTGCCGGGCGACCGGCACTTCGCCGTCTGGCACGACCCCTTTCCCAAGCCGTCGTATTTGTTCGCCCTGGTCGGCGGAAAGCTCGCCCATGTCGAGGATCGCTTCCGGACCCTGTCCGGCCGCGAGGTGACGCTGCGAATTTACGTCGAGCCGGGAAAAGAGGACCGCTGCGGCTACGCCATGGACGCGCTGAAGCGCGCCATGCGCTGGGACGAGCAAACTTTCGGCCGCGAATACGACCTCGACATCTTCATGATCGTCGCCGTGTCCGACTTCAACATGGGCGCCATGGAGAACAAGGGGCTCAATGTTTTCAACGATAAATACGTGCTCGCCTCCCCCGCGACGGCCACGGATTCCGACTATGCCGCGATCGAGGCGATCATCGCCCACGAATATTTCCATAACTGGACGGGCAATCGCATCACCTGCCGCGACTGGTTCCAGCTATGCCTGAAGGAAGGGCTGACGGTTTTCCGCGATCAGGAGTTCACCTCCGATCAGCGCTCGCGCCCGGTCAAGCGCATCGCCGACGTGCGCGCCCTGCGAACGCATCAATTCGTCGAGGATGCCGGGCCGCTGGCTCACCCGGTGCGCCCGGAGCAATATCGCGAGATCAACAACTTTTACACCGGCACCGTCTACGAAAAAGGCGCCGAGGTCGTGCGCATGCTCAAGGTGCTGCTGGGGCCGGAGCGATTCCGCCGCGGCATGGACCTCTATTTCTCACGGCATGACGGACAGGCGGCCACGGTCGAGCAGTTCGTGCGCTGCTTCGCCGATGTCAGCGACCTCGATATGCCCGTGTTCATGCGCTGGTATTCGCAGGCGGGAACGCCGGAGGTGGTCGTCGACGGCCAATGGGATTCCGGCACGCAAACGTACCGCCTCGACGTCGCGCAGAGCGTGCCGCCGACGCCGGGCCAGCCGGTGAAGAAGCCCATGCTGATTCCCTTCGCCCTCGGTCTCCTGGGCCGGGATGGCCGGGACCTGCCTTTGGTTCTCGCGGACGGAGCGGCAGTCGAGCGCGGCGTGGTCACGCTCACCCAGCCGGCGGAAAGTTTCGTCTTCACCGGAATCGGCGAGCGCCCTATTCCCTCGCTCAACCGCGGCTTCTCCGCGCCGATCAAGCTTTCGGCGAATGTTTCTTCCGAGGATCTCAATTTTTTGGCGGCGCACGACAGCGATCCGTTCAACCGCTGGCAGGCGGTGCAGACGCTCGCGATGAAGCACCTGCTGGAAACCGCTGCCGGCGACGCCGGAGACGCCACCGCGCAAGGCCTGTTGGCAGCGCTTGCTTCGATCATTGCCGACGACCGGCTCGAGCCGGCCTTTGTCGCACAGGCTCTTGCGCTGCCGAGCGAAGCGGAGATTGCCCGCGAAATCGCCCGCGACGTCGATCCCGACGGCATCTTTCAGGTGCGACAACGGTTACGGCAAAGGATCGGCCGGGAGCTGGCAGCGAAATTGGCCGACGCTTATGCCCGCATGGCCGAGCAAGGCCCCTATCGGCCTGCGGCGGCCAGCGCCGGCCGCCGTTCGCTGAAGAATGTCTGCCTCGACCTCATGGCCGCCGACGGCAGCGCGGCGGGTCTCGGGCGGGCGCAGCGGCAATACCAGTCCGCCGACAACATGACCGACCGCATGGCCGCGCTCTCGGTGCTGTCGCTGCATGACGTGCCGGAGCGGCAAGCCGCGCTAGACGATTTCTATCGCCGCTACGCCAACGATGCGCTGATCATCGACAAATGGCTGGCGTTGCAGGCGTCGATGCCGGATGCCACGACGCTGGAGCGTGTCCGTCGGCTTACCGCGCATCCGGCCTTTTCCATGTCCAATCCGAACCGCGTGCGCGCGCTGATCGGCTCCTTTGCGCAGGGCAACCACACCCAATTCAACCGCGCCGACGGAGAAGGTTACGATTTTGTGGCGGAGAAAGTGCTGGAGCTCGACCCGAAGAATCCCCAGGTCGCGGCACGGCTGCTCGGCGCCTTCCGGAGCTGGCGCACGCTCGAACCGCGGCGCCGCGCCAAGGCCGAAGCTGCGCTGCGGCGCATCGCGGCGGCGCCCGACTTGTCGGACGATGTTACCGACATCGTGCAGCGCGCGCTTGCCGATCCGCTGGCGGACGCCGCGCCGCCCAAATAACTGACTGCAATATCTTGCGAAAATGCATGGGCACGACACGGCCCGGCAGCGGCGCGCGGCTAAAAATTCGTGTGGCAACGCGGCGCAAATATTGACTCTTGGGACTCTCGACAAATCACGGCGATTCGATTCTTATCGACAGTGATTCGGAGAGATGCGGCACATCCTTCCTGATCGCGGGTGACGGGGACAATCCGAACGGAGGCCTAAATGGCGCGCGCCGAGACGGCGAGTGCGTCTTCGCGTTCCGATTCGATCAAGGGGCTGGCGCAATCGATCGCCAAGCCCGCGTACCGGCGCCTTCTCACCGCCGAGCCGGCGCTGCGCCGCGCCGTTCCCGTTCTCATCGTGGCCTTTCTGATCACGATCTGCGTCGGCGCCGGCGTCCAGCTGCTCGATCAGCGCCGCCAGGCATTGCAGCGCGCTGTCCTCGAAGTGGATGCCGCCGCCGAGATCACCGCGCAACATCTTGCCCGCGCGCCGGTCCAGGGAACGCAACACCTCGACGATCTTTTCCGTCTCGCCTTGCCAAGCTGGGCCACCGCGGAAAACCGCCGCCTGATCGTGACCAATGCCGAGGGAAAGATCGTCGCTGTCGCCCCGCCGGACAATCGCATGATCGGCCGGCCGCTGCTCGACGTGCTGGGGCCCGCGCAGCCGCTGACCACTTTCGGCGCCAACGCGGGAGTGCTCGAGCTTTCGCTGAGCGACGGCGTCAAGGCCCTGGCCACCGTGCGCGAGTTGAAGGCGCCCTTCGGGCAGCTCGCCGTGATCCAGACCCATAGCGACGCGCTCGCGCTTTGGCGCTCCGACACCACCCTGACCGTTACCCTCTCCGCGACCACCGGCTTCGTGGTGCTCATTCTGGGATTCGCCTTCCACTGGCAGGCGACACGGGCCCGCGAAGCCGATCTCATCTATGAAGCGGTGCGCAGCCGCATCGACACCGCGCTCAATCGTGGCCGCTGCGGGCTTTGGGATTGGGACCTGGCGCGCGGCCGCATCTTCTGGTCGCATTCCATGTTCGCCATCCTCGGGCTCGACCCCCGGGACGAGCTGTTGACCTTTGGCGAAGTCAGCGCGCTGGTGCATCCGGACGACATTCGCCTTTACGATCTTGCCGCCCAGATCGCCGACTCCAAGGCGCAGTCCGTCGACCATGCCTTTCGCATGCGCCACGCCAGCGGCCGTTGGATCTGGCTGCGCGCGCGCTGCGAAGTCGTCGTACAGGCCGGCGAGCCGGGCGCGCATCTGATCGGCATCGCCGTCGATATCACCGAGCAGAAGAATTTGGTGGAAAAGACCGTGGCCGCCGACCTGCGGCTGCGCGACGCCATCGAGACGATCCCCGAGGCCTTCGTGCTGTGGGATGCCGAGAACCGGCTGGTGCTGTGCAATTCAAATTTCCAGCGGCTGCATAATCTGCCCGACGAGAGTGTCGCCGCCGGCATGCCTTACGAGATGGTTTTTGCCGCCGGCCGCAAGCCGGTGGTCCGCAATCGCATCGCCAGCGAAGACCACCTGACGCCGGGGGCGCATACCTTCGAGGCGCAGCTTGACGACGGGCGTTGGCTGCACGTCAGCGAGCGGCGCACCAAGGATGGCGGCTATGTCTCGGTCGGCACCGACATCACCGCGCTGAAGCAGCACGAAGAAAAACTGATGCAGAGCGAAAGGCGGCTGATCGCGACGGTATCCGATCTTCGCCAGTCGCAGCAGACTCTGGAATATCAAACGCAGCAGCTTGCCGATCTGGCGGAAAAATACGGCGAGGAGAAAACGCGCGCCGAGGAGGCCAACCAGGCGAAATCGAAATTCCTCGCCAATATGAGCCATGAGCTGCGCACGCCGCTCAACGCCATTATCGGCTTTTCCGAGATCATGGAATCCGGGATGTTCGGCCCGCTCGGCGCCGACAAATACCGCGAATATTGCCACGACATTCACCAGAGCGGCCAATACCTGCTTGAGGTGATCAACGACATTCTCGACATGTCGAAGATTGAAGCCGGGCGCATGCGCCTCGATTTCGAGGATATCCAGCTCGACCGGCTGCTCGACGACGCCATGCGCGTGGTTTCCGGCCGCGCCAAGGAAAAGCATCTCAGTTTGTCCGCGGAGCTGGCGGCGGGAATTCATTTCCGCGCCGACCATCGCGCGCTGAAGCAGATTGCGCTCAATCTTCTATCGAATGCCGTCAAATTCACGCCTGAGCACGGCGAGGTGAAGGTCTATGGCTGCCAGCGCGGCGCTTCCGTTGTCCTGGCATTCAAGGATACCGGCATCGGCATCGACAAAGACGCCTTGCGCAAGCTCGGCCGTCCGTTCGAACAGGTCGAGAGCCAGATGACCAAGAGCCATCAGGGCTCCGGGCTCGGGTTGGCCATCGCCAAATCGCTCACCGAGCTGCATGGCGGCCGCATGCGCATCCGCTCGGCGCCCGGTGCCGGGACGTTGGTTGTGATCCGTTTGCCGCTTCGCATCGAGCCGGTCGACGGCCCGAGCCTGCAAATGACCGACGTTCCGCCGGAGCAGCCGGGCAAAGGCCGCCGCGAGGCGCTCAAGCGCGCTGGCTAGCGGCGGCCGCTATCTTGTTGCGAGAATGCGCTCGAAACTCTGGCGCACGCGCATTTGCGTCTCCCCCACATGGGCGTCGAGCGTGGCAAAATCCGGCACGTCGCCGGCGCGCGCCAGGAGCCGTAGCAGCCCGGCGCCCGCGGTTTTCGCATCGAAAGCGCCGGGCAGACACAGCCGCAGCACCTGCGTGAGATTGTGATAAAGCCGCGCCGCCGGGCGCAGGATTTCCGCTTCGGCGGTGGGCAGCAGTCCAAGCCGCCAGGCCGCGTCCAGTACCTTGGCCGTGGACGTGTCGAGGATCGCCGGATGCGCGGCGGCGTGCACAAGTTGCAGATATTGCGCGACGAATTCGAGATCGATCAGCCCGCCGGCCGCGTATTTCAGATCCCAGCGGGTCGTGTCGCCTTTTTCCTCGGCAATGGCGCGGCGCATCTCCAGCACGTCGCCGGCAATCAAATCGCGATCGCGGCGGCGGGCCAGGGCCTTGCGAATGACGTCTTCGACCCGCGCGCGGAATGCCGGTGAGCCGGAAATGACGCGCGCGCGCGTCAGCGCCATGTGCTCCCAGGTCCAAGCTTCGTTTTCCTGGTAGTTTTCGAAGGCGCCGATTTGCGTCGCCACCGGGCCGGCGCGGCCCGAAGGCCGCAGGCGCATGTCGACGTCGTAGAGCACGCCGTAATTGGTCCGCACCGTAAGCGCGCTGATCAGCCGCTGGGTGAAACGCGCGAAATATTGACTGCCGTAAAGCGGCCGCGCCCCGTCGGATTCGGGGAATTCCCGATCGAAATCGTAAACCACGATCAGGTCGAGATCGGAATTCGCCGCCATCTCGCGGCCGCCGAGCTTGCCCAAGGCCAGGATCGCGCATTCCTGACCGCGTAACCGGCCATGCATGCCGGCGAAATTCTCCTCGACGGCCCGGTGCAGGCTGGCGACCATCACGTCCGCCAAAGCGGCAAACGCTTCCCCTGCCTGCTCCGCGGAAACCGTCTCCGAAAGAATGCGCGCGCCGATCAGAAACATATGTTCCTGCCCGAACATGCGCACGCGGTCGAGGAAGTCCTCATAGGAGCGGTTCTGCTCAAGCGCGCGCTCGAGCTCGGCGGCAAGCTTGGCTTGGTCGGGTAGAGCGCCGAAGAAGCCCGGCTCGAGCAGCGGATCGATCACCTGCGGATGGCGGGCCAGAATATCGGTCAGGCGCGGCGCCGTGCTAAGAATGAGCGCCATGAAACCGACGAGATCGGGATTTTGCCGCAAAAGCGAAAACAGCCGGCCGCTGCCGTGCAGCGTGCTGAGAAAATGGTCGAAATTGACCAGAGCGGTGTCGGGATTTTCGGTGCGGGCGAAGTGCCTCAACAGGACCGGCAACAATTCGATCAAATGCGCGCGTGCCGCCTCGCCCTTGAGCGAGCGATAGCCGCCGCCCAGCCATTCGCGCACAGTCGCCGATACCTGCAGCGGCTGGCGGAAGCCGAGGCTGTTCAGCCTGTCGAGGGTTTCCTCGTCATCGCGCTCCGCCGGAAAGACAAGCCCGCGCTCTTCGTCGGCCGGCGCCGGCGCCGTTTCGAACAGCCGCGCATAATGGCCCTGCACATTGCGCAGATGCCGCGTCAGCACCGCGGCAAATTCCTCGCGCGAAGGGAAGCCGAGAAAGCGGGCAAAGCGTTCGACCCCCTCGCGGTCGCCCGGCAGGGTTTGCGTCTGCTCGTCGGCGACCATCTGCAGGCGGTGCTCGACCTGGCGCAGAAATTCGTAAGCTGCGGCAAGCTCGTCGCGCGCCTGTGCTCCGATCCAGCCGCCGTCGGCCAGCACCGAGAGCATGGCCAGCGTGCCGCGCCCGCGCAGCTCGGGATGCCGGCCGCCGGCGATCAGTTGCTGGGTCTGCACGAAAAATTCGATCTCACGGATGCCGCCGCGGCCGAGCTTGACGTTATGTCCCTCGATCGCGATTTCGCCGTGGCCTTTATAGGCGTGGATCTGCTGCTTCATCGCCTGGACGTCGGTGACCGAGGCGAAATCGAGATATTTGCGCCAGACGAAGGGCGACAATTCCCGCAGCAGCCTTTCGCCCACGGTCACGTCTCCGGCACAGCAGCGCGCCTTGATCATGGCGGCGCGTTCCCAATTCTGCCCGACGCTTTCGTAATAGCTGACCGCCGCCGGCAGCGAGACCGCGATCTGCGTGGATGACGGGTCGGGCCGCAGCCGCAAATCGACCCGGAACACGTAGCCGTCGCCGGTGCGCTCCTGCAGCAGCTTCACCAGTCCGCGCGTCAGCCGCACATAGAACTGCGTGGGTTCGCTATCCGACGTCAGCGCGGCGGCGTCGGGCTCGTAGCAGACGATCAGGTCGATATCGCTGGAATAGTTCAGCTCGGATGCGCCCATCTTGCCCATGGCCAGGACGACATAGCCGCTGCCGCGCTCCGGCTCCTTGGCATCGGCCGGCTTGAAGCGGCCGCGACGGGCGGCTCCGCGCAGGAGAAAGCGCACCGCCGCGCGCACCGCGGTGTCCGCCAAGTCGGTCAGCGCTTGCGTGATGCGCTGCAAGGGCCACGCGCCGCCGATGTCCGCAAGGCCGATGAGCAGCGACGCTTCGGCTTTCATCGCGCGGAGGCACGCCATCGCGGCCTGCTCGTCCGTTTCCGCGTCGAGCGCCGCGAATCCGTCTTGCAGAAGTCGCCGCAGATGGACGTCCGGGTCGCCGCTCAGGATGCGAAACAGCCGCGCGGGGTCGGCCTGCACGAGCGTCCACAGAAAGGGGGAACTTTCGGCGGTGGCGGCAAGCACCAATTCCACGAGCGGCCGCGCCGCGAGAAGCCGCCGCAGGTCACGGCCGGCGTCGCTTTCGGCTATGGACGAGAGCCATTCAGCGACCGCGCTTCGGGCCGCCTCCGGCGCCAAGAGCACCGGCGCGGTCCTCATCCGTTGCGCCAGCGAAGCGTCGGTGCCGGATTCAGAGTTCTTTTTCGGCGCTGTCGCCTTCGGCGCGGACTTCTTCGCTGTCATCCTGCCTCTGTACCGGGCCTCCCCGCGGCAATGCAATGATGGCTTTCAGCCCCGGCTTGTTGTCTTCGAGGCGCAGTTCGCCGCCGTGCAGCCGCGCCACCGCCGCAGCCAGACTTAACCCCAAGCCCGATCCAGGCTGCGAACGGCTGCCTTCCAGCCGCACGAACCGCTCGACGACGCGGCCGCGGTCGGCTTCCGGGATTCCCGGCCCGTTGTCGGCCACCACCAGCAGCACGCGGTCGCCTTCGCTGCCTGCCGACACCGAAACCTCCGGTTTGGAATCGCCCGGTGGAGCCCCGGCAGGCGCCGCGTATTTGATGGCGTTGTCGACCAGATTGGCCAGGGCCTGGCTGATCAATTCACGGTTGCCATGCATGGTCATCGCGCGCGGCGCTTCGACCTTCAACGTCAGGCCGCGCTCCTCCGCCAGAGGCTCGTACAGCTCGCCCACGCCCGCCGCCACTTCGGCGGCATCGAACTCGGTCATATTCTCCCGCGCCTGACCCGACTCCGCACGCGCGATCATCAGCAGGGCGTTGAATGTGCGCATCAGTGCGTCGGATTCCTCGATGGTGCGCTCCAGGGCCGCGCGGTAGTCGCCTTCGCTCTTCGCCCTGCGCAATGCCTCCTCGGCGCGGTTGCGCAGCCGCGTCAGCGGCGTCTTCAGATCGTGCGCAATGTTGTCGGAGACTTCTTTCAGCCCGCGCATGAGCGCCTCGATGCGTTCGAGCATGGCGTTCAGATTCTCGGCAAGGCGATCGAGCTCGTCGCCGGTGCCCGCGATCGGCAGACGCTCGGCCATGTCGCCTTCGACAATGGCACGGGCGGTTTCGGTCATGGCGTCGATGCGGTTGAGGACGCGGCGCGTGACAAAGAAGCCGCCGCCGATTCCGAGCACGATGACCAGCGCCAGCGACCAGCGCGCCGCGGAAATAACGATGTCGTGCACCCGTTCGCGATCCTCGAGATCGCGCCCGACGAGGACACGAAAGCCGTCCGGCAGTTGGAAGATGCTGACGATGGCCTGATGCGGAATGCTTTGTGGGTCCTCGATGCGGCGATATTCGGTTTCCGCCCAGCCGGTTTTGTTGATCATGCCGGTCGGCAAGGCGCCGATATTGCCGGCCAGCGCCTGGCCTTGCGCCGTGGTGACGAGATAGAGGCCGGATCCCGGCTGCCGTGACCGGCGGTCGATGGAAAGAACCAGCCGGCGTATGCCGCCGCTGCGGTATTGATCGACCAATCCGCTGATCTCGGCGTCGACCGTCGCCGTGATTTGCTCGGTGAACAGCCGCCGCGTGTTGAACGCGAAATAGCCGAGCAGGAAGGCGGCAAACAGCGCGAACACCGTCAAATAGACGAGCGTCAGCTTGAACGTCGTCGTGCGGATCAGCTTACCGAGCGCTGTCACGGATCATGTATCCGGCGCCGCGCACGGTGTGCAGCAGCGGTTGTTCGAATCCCTTGTCGATCTTCGAGCGCAGGCGGGAAATATGGACGTCGATGACATTGGTCTGCGGATCGAAATGATAATCCCACACGTTCTCCAGCAGCATCGTGCGCGTGACCACCTGGCCGGCGTGCTTCATCAAATATTCGAGCAGACGGAATTCGCGCGGCTGCAGGGCCACTTCCTCGCCGGCGCGGGTGACCCGATGCGCCAGGCGGTCAAGCTCGAGATCGCCGACCCGGTACACCGTTTCCGCGCCGCGGCCGCCGCGCCGCCGTGACAGCACCTCGACCCGCGCCAACAGTTCGGCAAAGGAATAGGGCTTCGGCAGATAGTCATCGCCGCCGGCGCGCAGGCCCTTGATGCGGTCGTCGACCTGCCCGAGCGCCGACAGGATGAGCGCCGGCGTTTCCTTGTTCTTGCTGCGCAGCGCCGACACCAGGGAGAGCCCGTCCAGTTTCGGCAGCATGCGGTCGATGACCAGGACGTCGTATTCACCGCTCATAGCCAACGCGAGCCCCTCCTCGCCGTCGGCGGCATGCTCGGCCACGTGCCCGACTTCGCGGAAGGCCTTGATCAGATAATCGGCCGCGTCACGATCGTCTTCGACAATGAGCAGGCGCATGGATGGACTCGTGGATAAAGTATGGCCCGGCATCTATGCTCAAGGATGCAGCGGAAAATAGCGGAAGGCCCCGCCGCGCCAACCCGAAAAAAGAAGGGGAGCGGCGACGCGAAGCCACCGCTCCCGCTCCTGAGCCCATTCCGGCGGGGGTAACCGAACAGGCCCACTAAAGTGGGGACGGGCGCGAACCCGCCCCCGAGGGGTCAGCCACCGGCGGGGGCGACGGTTGCCGGCGACAGTCCCCATCTCGTTCAGCCTTCGCCGACGGGCAGCGCGACGAACTCGGTTCCGCGGCTGGTTTTCACCTGCACGAGCGCGTTGTGCTTGCCCTGGCTGCGAACCTCGGAAAGCGCCTTGCGGACGTCGGCCGGTGAAGATACCGGCTTGCCGGCAACGCTGAGGATCACGTCTCCGGTTTTCAATCCGGCATCGGCCGCGGCGCCGCTCGGATCCACCGAAACGACCACTACGCCGTCGCTCCCAGCCCCGGATACGGAGTTCGCCGGTGCCAAGGTCAGCCCGAGCTGGGCAACGTTGTTGCTTTCGCCCTTGCTCGGGCTCTGCGTTTTCGCGGCCTCCTTCTGCGCCGGCAGTTCACCGAGCGTCAGATCGATGGTCTTTTGGCTGCCCTTCACGACCACACCGAGATGCACGGTCGAACCGGGAGCCATCGAGCCGATCCTTTTCGCGAGGTCGCGCGCATCCCGAATCGGCTGTCCGTTCACGGACTGGATCACCGTGCCCGACTGCATGCCGGCTTTGGCGGCAGGACTGCCACTCTGCACGTCCGCGACCAGCGCGCCTTCCGCCTTCTTCAAACCGAGGCTGTCGGCGATCTGCGGCGTCACCGGCTGGATCTGCACGCCGATCCATCCGCGGGCAACCTTGCCGTGATCCTGCAATTGCTTGACCACGGTGCGCACCGTCTCCGCCGGAATATCGAAGGCGATGCCGACCGAGCCGCCCGACGGCGAGAAGATCGCGGTATTAACGCCGATGACGTTGCCGTCGACGTCGAAGCTCGGGCCGCCGGAATTGCCTTTGTTGACCGGCGCATCGATCTGGATGAAGTCGTCGTAAGGGCCGGCTCCGATATCGCGGCCATTGGCCGAAACGATGCCGGCCGTCACCGTGCCGCCGAGACCGAAGGGATTGCCGACGGCCAGGACCCAGTCGCCGATGCGCGGGTTCTTGTCCGAAAGCTTGGCATAGGGGAAGTCGCTGCGGCCGTCGATCTTGATCAGCGCAAGATCGGTGCGCGGATCGGTGCCGATGACCTTGGCCTTGTAGGTCTTGCCATCGTCGGTCTTGACCTCCACCTCCGTCGCATTTTCCACGACGTGGTTGTTGGTCACCGCATAGCCATCAGGAGAAATGAAGAAGCCGGAGCCCTGGCCGGTGGTGAAATTGCGGCCACGCGGCGTCAGCGGCGCGTTCTTGTTGCCATTGCCGTTCCGGCCTTCGGGCATTCCGAACTGGCGGAAGAAGCGCTCGAGTCCCGGAGGCAGATCCTGGCTGTCGAAGTCCATGGACTCCGCGGTCTTGTCTTCCATCTTCACGCGGACGGAGATCACCGCGGGCTTCACCTTGGCGACAATGTCGGCGAAGCCGACCGGCCGCTGCACGGTCTTGGCCTCCTCGGTGACGTTCTGCGCGAAGGCGGCGGTCGAGAAGGAAGGCAGGCTGGGTTGCTGCGCCGGCGGCGTCATCGTGAACCACGCCGCCAGGCCCAGGACGGCGACGCCGCCGAGAAGAGCCAGCCGGCGCGTGGAAAGCACGCCCTTTGGGGTTAATTTGTTGTCGCCACTAGCCATGATGCATTCTCCATTGCAAATTTTGGAAGATCGATGAATTCGGGAGCGCCGCCGCGCCGATGGGGGGAAGATGGGGGTTTTTCCCTTACGGTGCACTGGCCGTGGCATTAAAACTTTGTAACCCGCCGCAATGGCGTTTTTGATAGCAAAAACAGCACCTTAGTCGCCCGGACCGGCCTCGGCGTCGTTGACGATCCGCGACAGCCGGGCTGATTCCTCGGCGCTAAGCGGCGCCGCCGGCGTTTGGCCGCGCAGGCGGCCGCGCATCAGCAGAATCAAACCCAGCGTCCCCAGCGCCAGCAGCCCGCCCGGCATCAGCCAAAGCAGCGCGGTATTCCAGGCAAGGGGCGGCTTCAGCAACACGAATTCGCCGTAGCGCGCCACGAGAAAATCGAGCACCTGCTGATCGCTGTCGCCATC
Source organism: Xanthobacteraceae bacterium (assembly GCA_035652315.1). Classification (GTDB taxonomy): domain Bacteria; phylum Pseudomonadota; class Alphaproteobacteria; order Rhizobiales; family Xanthobacteraceae; genus CANKHA01. The sequence continues at coordinate 14,075 of DASREA010000013.1, forward strand.
GCTCAGCCGTTCCCGCAGCAGCACGCGCAGATCGTGCGCCAGCGGCGCTTCCGAATCGTCGATCGATTCGTTTTGACAAACCAGGCAGCGCAATTCCTTGGAAAGCGTCCGCGCCCTCGCCTCCAGTGCCGGATCGCTCAACATCTCGTCGGGCTGCACGGCGAAGGCGGAGGCCGCACCAACGAGCATGGGAACGAGCAGAGTGAGATGGATGACGAGCTTGCGCATGGCGCTCACTCCGCCGGTTGCAGGCTCGTCTTGGCCGGCCGCGGGGCGCCGATGCGCAAGCGCCGGTCGGAAAGCGAGAGCGCGCCGCCGGCGAACATGACGCAGGCGCCGAGCCAGATCAGCAGCACCATCGGCTTGTGATAGAGCCGCACCACGACCGAGCCGTCCGCCTTGCTGTCACCGAGCGCGAGATAGATCTGGCTGAAACCGCGCGTCAGCAGCGCGGTCTCCGACGTTTGGCTTGCGCGCGCGGGGAAACTGCGTTTTTCCGGCTGCATGTTGCCGATCATCTCGCCGCCGCTGCGCACCGCGAAGGTGGCGACCTCCGCGGTGTAATTGGGGCCCTGCCGGCCGCGCATTCCTTCGAAGGTAAGATCGTAACCGCGCAAGGAGACGGTCTCATGCGGCTTGACCGTAACGATGCGCTCGGCGCCCCAGTTGGTGACGCAGACGATGCCGAGAAAAGTGACGCCCAACCCGAAATGCGCAAGCGCCGTGCCCCACGCCGACCGCGGCAAGCCCGCCGCGCGCCGCATGGCGGTGCGCGCCGGCACCTGCATGAGACCGGTGCGTTCGACGATATCGGTCACCGCGCCGCCCATGACAAACAGCGCCAGGCCTATGCCGAACGGCGCCAGCACCGATCCGCCCTCGAGCAGGGCGAGCGTGACGGCAAGGGCAGCAAGGCCGAGCGCGAAAGCGGCCAACAGCCGCTGCGCCACGCCAAGAAGATCGCCGCGCTTCCAGGCCAGCAGCGGCCCGAATGGCATCGCCACCAGCAACGGCACGAACAGCGGGCCGAAGGTGAGATTGAAGAACGGCGCGCCGACCGAGATCTTGTCGCCGGTCAAGGCTTCCAATGCGAGCGGGTAAAGTGTGCCGATCAGCACAGTGGCGCAGGCGGTCGTGAGAAACAGATTGTTGAGCACCAGCGCGCCTTCGCGCGATATCGGCGCGAACAGCCCACCGGGCGCCAATGCCGAGGCGCGCCAGGCGAACAGCGCCAATCCGCCGCCGATGAACAGGAACAGGATCGCCAAAATGAAAATCCCGCGCAGCGGATCGTTGGCGAAGCTGTGCACCGAGGTGAGCACGCCGGAGCGCACCAGGAAAGTGCCGAGCAGCGACAGTGAGAAAGTCAGGATAGCAAGCAGAAGCGTCCAGACTTTCAAGGCGTTACGCTTTTCCATCACCAGCGCCGAATGCAGCAGCGCGGTGCCGGCGAGCCAGGGCATGAACGAGGCGTTCTCCACCGGGTCCCAGAACCACCAGCCGCCCCAGCCCAGCTCGTAATAGGCCCAGTAAGAGCCCATGGCGATGCCGACGGTGAGAAACATCCACGCCGCCAGCGTCCACGGCCGCACCCAGCGCGCCCAAGCCGCGTCGATCCGGCCCTCGATCAGCGCGGCGATGGCAAAAGAAAACGAGATCGAGAAGCCGACATAGCCGAGATAGAGCAGCGGCGGATGGATGGCGAGGCCCAGGTCCTGCAGCACCGGATTGAGGTCGCGGCCTTCGAGCGGCGCATCGGGAAGCCGCGCGAAAGGATTCGAGGTGAAGAGAATGAAGAGGTAGAAAGCCGCGGCGATCCAGGATTGCACGCCAAGGACATTGGCCTTCAAGGTCGGCGGCAGGTTGCTTCCGAACAGCGCCACCAGGGCGCCGAACAACGACAGGATCAGCACCCAAAGCAACATGGAGCCTTCGTGATTGCCCCACACACTGGTGAATTTGTAAATGAGCGGCATCGAGGAATGCGAATTCTCGAATGTCGTCGCCACCGAAAAATCGGAGGTGACGTAGCAGGTCACCAGCGCGGCAAAGGAAATGGCGACAAAGAGGAATTGCGCCGGCGCCGTGGTGTCGGCGACTGCTATCAATGCCACATCGCCCTTGCGGGCGCCGGCGACGGGAGCCACCGCCTGCACCAGCGCCAGGCAGAGGGCGAGCACCAGCGCATAATGGCCGATTTCCGGAATCATGGCCGTCCACCCGGAATGAATCCCTTTCCCCTTGGGGGATTGACGCTCGATCCAGATATCATTTCGGTTTTGCGCCGCCCGATGTTTGCCTCGGGTAGTCGTCCTTCCAATGCCCGGATTTCTTCAAGCTGTCGGCGACTTCCTTCGGCATGTACCGCTCGTCGTGCTTGGCGAGGATCGTATCGGCGACGAAAGTTCCGTTCGGATCGAGCGCGCCTTCGGCCACGACCCCCTGCCCTTCGCGGAACAGATCGGGCAGCGCTCCCTGATAGCGCACGGTGATGGCGCGGCTGCCGTCGGTCAGTTGAAAGCGCACATTGAGATCGTCGCCGCGTTGCAGGCTGCCGGGTGCGACAAGACCGCCGAGCCGGATCCGTGTGCCGGGCGCGACATGCTTCTCGACGATGTCGGTCGGCGAATTGAAAAACACAATCGAATCCCTCAGCGCATTCAGCACCAGCGCCACGGAAACGGCGAGCACGCCCATGCCCACGGAAATCAAAGTAATGCGGCGCTGCTTGCGGGTCATGCGCTCGGCTTAGCCTTCCAGCCCGAGGGATTTGATCAGCGCATCAAGCTGCCGATTCTTCTCGGCATCGTTGCCAATGGCCTGGCGCGCATCGGCAATCGCGGCGCGCGCCTTGTCGCGCTCGCCCAATACCATATAAGCGCGCACCAGGCGCAGCCAACCGTCGAAGTCGCCGCGATCCGTCTTCAGCCGTGCGGCGAGCCGCTCCACCATGCCGCGCACCATCTGCTCGCGCTGCTGCGGATTCATGTTCGCCGCCGCGGCGACATCCTCGCTGCTCGGACCCGGCGATTGATCTGCCAGCGGCGACGGCGCCTGCTGAGCGTTCAGGCGCGCCAGGCTGGCGCGGACGAAATCGGCCCAGGGCGCCCCCGGCGCGGCGGCGTTGAGCAGGGCTTGCCAGATTCTCCTCGCCTCTTCCTTGTCGCCGTCCTGCTCGGCGGCGAGGCCGAGAAAATAATGCGACTTCACGTCGTTGGGATCGAGGCGGGCGGCGCGGTCGAAAGCGGCCTTCGCGTCCGCGGTGACGACGCCATTGGCGGCAGCGGTCAATGCTTCGCCGAGATTGGCTTCACGCCGCGCCGTCGAGCCACCGTAAGTGACCGCGTTGCGCCAGGCGCGCGCGGCGTCGTCGAAGCGCCCGAGTTGCATATAGACGGGCGCGATCACTTCCCAGCCGTGCGCATCCTGAGGATCCTTTGCCAGATGTTGCTCCACCTGCGCGACGAGATCGGCAAGCGGAGGACTTTGCTGGGCCTCGATGCGCGCCGCGAGCGGCTGGCCCGGCACGAAGGGCGATCCGAGAAGCAGATAGAGCGCGGTGCTCAGCAGCGGCAAAGCGATCAGTGCCGCCAGCGCGACGACGCGCCGGTCCCGCGGCGACGCTGGCTTGATCCCGGAGCGTTGCCTGTCGGCGGCGGTGAGCAAACGGCGCGACACCTCGATCTTTGCCGCCTCGGCTTCGGCCGCTCCGATCCTTCCGGCGGCGCGGTCGCGGTCTATTTCGTCGAGCTGATCGCGATAAATGCGCAGATCGTGGCCCACGGCGGCCACCGCCCGGCGCTGACCGAGCGGCCATAGCACCGCGAAAATGGCGGCGGCCGTCATCATCGAAAAGACGAACCACAGGGTCATAATGCGCCGATTATGTATCGCGTGGGGGCCGCGAGCGTAACCCCGAAAAGCCGCCTCGATCGGCGGGCTCCTCTCCGTTACACCATGCCGCTATCGCGGCGGCAATGACGTTCCATGCAGGTCAGGCCGCCCGCCGATTGCTGCTTTGCCGGATGAAAAGCTAGGCCTTGGCGGCGACTTTGCTCTCGGCGCTGGCCGCCGCCACGTCCGCGGCCCGCGCCAGTTGCGCGGCATAATCGGCCCCAAAAACCCGGCCGCAGAAACGAACCGCAGCCTGAACCTGCGACTCGCGAAACGGCCGTTCGGCGTCGCCGCTGTGCCGCAGGCTCTCGATCAGCACCGGCGCACCGGTTTCCAGATACTGTTGGACTTCGGAATAGGCGCGCCGGGTTACCTCATTGAGCGCCAGTTCGCCCGCATATTTGCGGCAGGCGTCGACAAAACCGATCAAGACTTCGACTTCGGCCACGTCGCCGGCATCGAGCATCGAACCGGCCGAAATCTCCTTCACCGGCCGCGGCCGCAACAGGCGGCGGACCCGGCCCGGCATCGACTCGATCTCGGCCTTGAGCAGGTCCGAAATTGCCGTGCGGATCGCCGCCAATTGACGGCCCCAGGCTGTCTCTGGAGCCAAGTCGAGCTCGGTGCGCAGGCCGCGCGCGGCGTCGTGGATCGCTTTGAGCAGCGCGACGACGGCGACGCCGCGGCCACTCTTCAATTCCGCAGTCAGCTCGCCAACAAGCCGCTCGACCTCCGCGAGTACGATATTGACCGCCATTGCATAAGGCGTCGCGGCAATGCGCGCGGCGTTGTCGCTTTCGGCCGCTTTGCTGGCGAGCCGGATCAACTGCCATGAAGATGCCAGCCGGCTCATCACCAGCACCAGGGTGTAAACGAAGATATGCGGCGATTGTGCGAGGCGGGCATCGAGCAGCGCCTTGACGCCGCGCAGCTTGGCGTCGGCCAAGGCATCGAAATGTCCGGGCAGTTGCTTGCTGAGAAGCGCAAGCTCGTCGCGCGCTTTCAGGATGGCGACCACTTCCTTGACGACGTCGATGGCGCCGGAAAATCCGATCTGGCCCGTCAGCCGCCGCCGCGCCTTGTCGTCGGCCTCGACGGCAGCCAGCGCCGCTTCGATTCTTTGCAGCGCGAGATTCTGAAACGCGCGCGTCAGCATCTCAGCTTCGGCCGTCGCGTTGTCGAGCAAGGCCCGGCTCACCTCGTCACAAAAACTTTTGCATTCCTGCGGCAACAAATCGCGGCTGATCCAGGTCCAGATCGGCTCCAGCGCGCCGCGCGCCACTCTCCCCGGATGCTGATGGTCGAAAGAATCGTCGACGATGAACGGCTCGATCGGCTTGAAAAACAGCCGCGCGGGATTGCCGATGCGCGGCGGCGGATTGCGCAATTCGCGCATGGTCGCCCGCAATTCCTGCAGCACCAGATCTGCGCCGGGTATCTCGTCGCCGCGCAGCAGGCCGCGTTCGAGTTCTGCGATCAGCAGCGCCCGCGCCTCCGGCTTGAGCTGATTGAGATACTCCCGCAGACGTTCCACGGGCAGGTCGCCGTTGGCCATACTCCACCACGGAGCCGTCTGGCCCCGCCCATACTTCCCCGTGTTAATCATAAGGCTGCGCTGTTAAGAAGTGGTAAGTGCAGAAATCTCAGCGGGATAGCTCCGGCCGCGAGGCGGCGGACAAATAAAAAAGAGCCCGCCCCCGTTTGCACGGAGGCGGGCTCTTAATCGTTCGGATGCGGCTAAATGGCGTTGGCCGCAAGACGCTCAGGTCTGCGGCGTCCAGGTGCCGTCGGGATTACGGCAGGCGGTGCCGCGGGCGGTCTGCGGCTGGCCGTTGATGTAGATCGTGTGAGTATATTGCCGGCACTGCAAACCGGCTTGTTCATAGGCGGGGCCGGGCACGACCGAGCCATAATGGCCGTTGTCCGGATTGCGCCATGCCACCGGCGCGCCGGAAGGACCCGTGTCCAACGCCTGCATTTCCGCGGCATAGGCGCGGCGCCTGTCTTCCTCGTCCATCGCCGCGCCGATGCGGTTACCGATCAGGCCACCGATCGCCGCGCCGGCCACGCCCGCGGCGACGCGTTCGCCGGTGCCGCCGCCGATCTGCGATCCGATCAACGCGCCGCCGAGCGCGCCGACCAATGTTCCGGTGTTCTCGTGCGGGCCGGTTCCGGTTTCCGGATTACCCGCGCAAGCCGCGAGCGACACCGCCATACTCAGCATGGCCGCCAGGCGCGCTGATTTTCCAACTCTCATAGCAACAACCCCCCGAAGGATTTGAACCTCGATCGAGAGGGTAGCCAGATTGGAGAATTGGGGCAAATCCGGGGCCTTCAGCTGCGTTATCTGGATGGGCCCGGACGGGTGCGGCGCTAGCCGGCCGGCAGCACCAGCTCCGCCCGCAGCCCGCCGATCGGCGCGGAACCCAATCGCAACGAGCCGCCGTAAAGGGCGGCCAATTCCACCACGATGGAAAGCCCCAGTCCGGAGCCGGGCTTGCTTTCATCGAGACGCGCGCCGCGTTGCGCAACCCGCTCCCGCTCCGAAGGCGACAGCCCGCGGCCGTCGTCGTCGACTGTGATATGGACCTGCGACGCGTTGCCGGCGCCGCTGGCACGGGTCACTTTCGCCGTCACGTGCGATGATGCCCATTTGCAGGCATTATCGAGCAGGTTGCCGACCATTTCTTCGAGGTCCTGCCGTTCGCCGAGAAATTTGGCCTGATCCGGCGCTTCCACGGCGATGTCAATTCCCTTGTCGTGGTAGATCTTCTCCATGGAGCGCGCCAAGGACGTGACCACCGGTGCCACGTCGGTCAGCGTCGCGATCGACGTCACCCGAGCGGCCAGCCGCGCCCGCTCGAGATGCCGCGCGATCTGATCGCGCATGATGTCGGCCTGCTCGCGGACTTTGGCGGCGAGCGGATCCTCGCCGCGCGCCGCCGCCTCGTTGACGACGACCGACAGCGGGGTTTTCAACGCATGCGCCAGATTGCCGACATGGGTGCGTGCGCGCTCGACGATCTGCCGGTTGGCGTCGAGCAGCGCGTTGGTTTCGCGGGCCAGCGGCGCGATCTCCTCGGGAAAATTGCCTTCGAGCCGGTCGGCGGCGCCGGAACGGATCGCCGTGAGGCTTTCCGATATGCGCTTAAGCGGCGCCAAGCCGAAGCGCACCTGAAAGACGGTGGTGAGAATGAGCACGACCGCCAGCGCGCCGAGAGTGATGGCCAGCGCCTGATTAAAGGCGTCGGTCTCGTCGTCGATCTCGCTGGCGTCGCCGGCAACCGCGACGATGAAATGGCCGTCGCGGCCGAGATCGATGTTGCGCTCGATCTCACGCAAGTTTTGATGCTGCGGGCCCTCGACGTATCCGGCCTGGGTCTCGTCGCGGCGGGCAAGGTCGCGCCGCAGCCGCGGCAACTGGTTCGATTGCAGCGACCGCGACGATCGCACGTCCTTCTTTTGCCCGTCGCTGCGGATCACTTGCCAATACCAGCCCGAGCCTGGCAATTCGAAAAGCGGCTCGCCGAGCGACTGCGGAAATTGATTGGCCGGCGTATCGGGAGACGCGAGATCGGAGACCAGCGAACGCATATAGACGCTGAGACGATGGTCGAAGGCGCGCTCGACGGCTTGACGGTAGAGGGAGGAGAGCAGCACCGCGGTGGCGAACAGGATCACCACCGTCCAGCCGGTCGCCGTGACGAAGAGGCGAAGGGCGAGCGAGTTGGCGCGCATGCCGCGTCAACGCGCATCGTTCGGCGGCGTGAGCATGTAGCCGAGGCCGCGGACGGTCTGGATCACGTCGACGCCAAGCTTTTTGCGGATGCGGCCGACGAAGACCTCGATGGTGTTCGAATCGCGGTCGAAGTCCTGATCGTAGAGATGCTCGACCAGCTCGCTGCGCGACACCACGCGGCCGGCGTGATGCATCAGGTAGGAAAGCAGGCGATATTCGTGCGAGGTGAGCTTGACCGGATTGCCATCCACGGCGACGCGGCCGCTGCGGGTATCGAGCCGCACCGGGCCGCAGAGGAACTCGCTTTTGGCATGTCCGGCCGAGCGGCGCAGCAGCGCGCGCACGCGCGCCAGCACCTCTTCGAGATGAAACGGCTTGGCGACATAGTCGTCGGCGCCGGCGTCAAATCCCTGAACCTTGTCGCTCCAGCGGTCGCGCGCGGTAAGGATGAGCACCGGCATGCTGCGGCCGGCGCGGCGCCAGGCCTCCAGCACCGAAATGCCGTCCATCTTCGGCAGTCCGAGATCGAGGATGACAGCGTCGTAGGGTTCCGACTCGCCGAGATAATGGCCTTCCTCGCCATCATAGGCGCGATCGACCACGTAGCCGGCGTCGGTCAGCGCGGTGGCGAGCTGACGGTTGAGGTCGGGGTCGTCTTCAACGACAAGAAGCCGCAACGAGCTACTCCGCTACGCGTCGGCGGGCATGGATTCGGGCTGCCGCCGCGGGCCCCACTGTGCCATTATGGCCCCGCGAAGTCAGCCCGATTGCCGGTGCCGCCCGCGGCCGCGCCTGTATACCCTATATATATATAATGTCAGGCCGCGTCCGGAGGCGGCTTTCGACCTCTCAATGCTTCCAGATCCGCATCACGTTCTCGATGCCGCGCTTGCCGAAATAGAACATGATGATCAGGTTGGCGGTGGTCGCCGCCCAGCCGGCCAGCGGATCGGTCGAGCCTAAGGCCAGCACTTTGTCGTAGATCAGCAGCTTGCCGAAATAGACCGCCACGGCGTAGCCCATGAGCTTGTCCGGCTCGTACCATTTGCCGATCTCGGCGATCTTGCGCTGTTCCTGCAATTCCGTTTCGCGCTGCTGCAGGGCGAGTTCGCGTCCGGCCAGTTCGGCGGCGCGGGCATCGGCGCTGTTCTCGGCATCGAGCTTGGCCTTATAGGCATCGACCGCGGCGCGGGCGAAAGGCCCACCCAAGAGATTGCCGAGCCAGCCGAGGACGGTCGCGAACATGGCGTTAGGCCGAGGGCTTGCTGAGCGTGCGCAGCCGCGCCCAGGCAACCAGCCCGCTAAACACGAGCATGGCCGTGCCGACCGTGGCCGGCGTCACATAGGACTGGATCGCGCTTTTCACACTGTCGGCGGCGGCGGGATCGCCGAGCAGGCTGGAAATCCAGTCCGCCAGATGATCGCTGACCGCGGTGATCAGTGCCACGACGGCGCCGAGTTGCGCCACGACCATGGTGGCCGAGCCGCGCCCCGCGTCCCAAAGCCGCTGCCAGCCGGTCGAGGTGGCGGCGACATAGGAGCGAACGAAATCGACGATCAGCACGCCGACAATGGCGAGCGCGAGAAGCGTGAGCAGGGTCGCGAGCGACATGATGGTTCTCCAGGTTAAGCCCAATCGGCGTGAATCTTGCCGATCTTGCCGATGAGGAAGACGACGGCGACGACGACCAGCGCGACGAAGATGTAGAAGGTGACGCCCCCTCCCAGCCCTCCCCCGCTTGCGGGGGAGGGAGCCGCACCCGGCGCGGCGGGTGGGGGCTGTTCGGTCTTGCTGATCGTGGCCGCCCCGCCGGCCGCGGCCCCGGCGCCGATCTCCGGCGCGGCGCGCTTGGCGATCTCGGAGGCCGGCGGGCGCGGGCGCGGCAATTGCTGCGGCATCGGCTCGAAATCGGCGCGGTGCGTGCCGGCAATCGACAAGGCTTCGTCCGGGTTGCCCTCGAACAGCGCGGACTCGGCGGCGCGGCGGCGCGTCAAACCCTTGAGCTCGACCAGCTCGCCGTTGACCCGCGCCTTGTTCCAGCGTTTCAGGCGGACCACGGTTTCCGCCACGTCGCCCTGGCGCGCATAGGTCCAGACGGAGGAATCGGCCGGGCCGCCGGTGTTGAAGCTCCACGACACCAAGGCGTCGAAGCGGTTCTGATCGGCGATGTTCGGCGCCAGATCGGCGACATGCTTCTCGAACACGGCCATATCGTTGGCCAGCGCGGCGTCGCATTGCGCCTTGTCCCATAGCGTGCCGAGCACGACCTTGGGCGGGATGCCGCCGAGATCGGTGTGGCCATAGCCCTGAGTTAGCACGCCGGCCGGACAGAAATAGGGCTTGAACAGGCCGGGCTTGCCGGCGACGGGCGCAAGGCAGCCCTCGAAGGCTTCGACGATCGGCAGGCCGACGTCGCGGCTGATCTGCATAAGCACACCCATCATCTCAGAGAGAAGCCGGAATGTTCAGCACATGCGTGGTGCTGGCGCTGCTCGTGGTGCCGCCGCTCGTGTTGTTGACGCTCGGCGTCGAGCCGCTGTTCGGCTGAATGGCCACGGTCGCCGCGACGTAACGGCGGCTGCTCGTATAAACGAGCGCTGCGGGATCTTCGCT
>DASREA010000014.1:0-5942 GCA_035652315.1 Xanthobacteraceae bacterium
ACCGAGGCGATGAAGGCCAAGAACGAGCGCGCGGTGTCCACGCTGCGCATGGTCAATGCCACGCTGAAGAACGCCGACATCGAGGCGCGCGGCGCCGGCAAGCCGCCGCTGTCCGACGCCGAAGCGCTGAGCGTGCTGCAGAAGATGATCAAGCAGCGCCAGGAATCGATCGAGCTTTATCAGAAGGGCGGCCGCGCCGACCTCGTGCAGCAGGAGCAGGAGGAGATCGCGATCATCTCCAATTACCTGCCGAAGCAGATGTCGGAGCCGGAGATGGCGGCCGCCATCGACGCCGCCATCAAGGACACCGGCGCTGCGAGCATGAAGGACATGGGCAAGGTCATCGGCGCGCTGCGCGGCAAATATGCCGGGCAGATGGACATGGCCAAGGCGAGCGCGGCGGTGAAAGCGAAGCTTACGGGCTGAATGTTTCGTCCCGCCTTGCACTCCCTCTCCCCATGGGGGGGAAAGAAATGCGCTACTCAGCTCACCCCAAAAACAAGATGCACCGCCACGAACAGCGCGCCGCCGAGCGCCAGGCACAAGAGCGGATGCAGCTTCGGAATCCAGGTCAATAGCGCCGCGACCAGGGCGGCAACGGCCCAGGCCAGCGGGCCGGTATCGGCGAGACGAAGAAGCGCGAGCGCCGCAGCGGCGACGAAGCCGACGCCGAGCGGCGCCAGCCCGCGTTCCAGCGCGGTATGCCACTTTGTCCCGCGATAGCGGTTCCAGGCTTGGGCGACGGTGTAGCAGATGAGGCAAGGCAACGTATAAAGCGCGAGCGTCGCCACCAGCGCGCCGGGCAGACCGGCGGCCTTCCAGCCGATCAGCGTGGTCAGCATCGAGCCCGGGCCCGGCGTGACGCGCGCCACCGCGAACATGTTGAGGAATTCGCGCGCGCTCAGCCATTGCTCGACATCCACCGTCTGATGCTGCAAGGGCGCGTAGATACTCGCCGCGCCGCCGATCGCCACCAGCGACAGCGGCGAGATGATCAGGATCAGCTTGAGAAGGACGTTGTCGTGCATCGGATCAGCGCCCTCTCGGCCAGGACGCATAAATGCTGATCGGCGCCATCACCGCCGCGACCAGCAGCAACGGCAGCTTCAAGATGGCGATGGCTACGAAGGTGGCCGCCATGACGATGACGGACACCACCCCGCGCGCCGCATTCTGCCCCGCGGTGATGGCCATGCGCACCAGGAGGCCGATGGCCGCCGCAGCCACGCCTTGCATCGCAATCTGAAAGCCGGGAATCGTGCTGAGCCGGTCATAGGTGATGGCGGCGAGGATCACGACGACGAAGGGTCCGGTGAGCATGCCGCCGAGCGCCGTCACCGCGCCAACCGCGCCGCGCAGATGCTGGCCGACATAGACCGCGAGATTCGTCGAGTTCACGCCCGGCAGGATCTGGCCCAGGCTGTAGCCGGAGAAGAACTCCTCGTTGGTCATCCAGCCGCGCAGCAGCACGATTTCCCGGTGCGTCCAGGCGCTCAGGCCACCGCCGAAGCTGAAAAGCCCGATCCAGAAAAAGGTCCGGTAGATGGCAAGGAGCGAAACGTGGGGTTTGATGCGGGGCGGGGAATCGAGGGGAGGCTGTTCGGACGGCGCCATATACGCGCCCTACGACGGATAAGATGCGCGGGCAAGGGGACAGGGCGGCCGGCAGCAATGCATGGCCCGGCGGGTGACCTCGCGGGGCAAACGGGGAGCGCACCTGTGAATAGCCGGGAGCATTCCGGGCTCTGGGGCTTGCCTGCCGCCGCTGCCCTATAATGCCACCGATTCCCCGCTAGGCTTACGAATCACCATGCGCTTCTCGCCGCAATTCCTCGATGACTTGCGCGCCCGGCTTCCGGTTTCGGAGGTCGTCGGGCGCCGGGTGAAGCTTGCGCGCGCCGGCCGCGAGATGAAGGGGCTGTCGCCCTTCAACAAGGAAAAGACGCCATCCTTCTTCGTCAATGACGCCAAGATGATGTGGTTCGATTTCTCCTCGGGGAAGAACGGCAACATCTTCGACTTCGTCATGCAGACGGAAGGTTTGAGCTTTCCCGAGGCGGTGGAGCGGCTGGCGGCGATGGCCGGCATGCCGTTGCCGAAATCCTCGGCGGACGAGGACGCGCGCGAACAACGCCGCAAGACTCTGCATGACGTGATGGAGATCGCCGCCAAGTTCTTCCAGGCGACTCTGGCGGGGCGCGAGGGCGCCAAAGGGCGCGGCTATCTCGCCGACCGCGGTATCGACGCGGCGACGCAGCTCAAGTTCCGGCTCGGCTATGCGCCGGCGGAACGTTTCGCGCTGAAGGAACATCTGGGCGGCCACGGCGTCTCGCCCGCCGACATGGCCGAGGCGGGGCTGCTGATCGCCGGCGACGACATTCCGCTGCCTTACGACCGCTTCCGCGACCGGGTGATCTTTCCCATCACCGATCTGCGCGGGCGCGTCATCGCTTTCGGGGGCCGCGCCTTGGAAAAGGACGCGCCGGCGAAATACCTGAACTCGCCGGAGACGCCGCTCTTCCACAAAGGCGCCAATCTCTACAATCTGCCGGCGGCGCGCGCCGCCGCGCACAAGGGCGCACCGGTTGTCGTCGTCGAAGGCTATATCGACGTTATCGCCATGGTCGGCGCCGGCTTCGAGGGGACGGTGGCGCCGCTCGGCACCGCGCTCACCGAAGATCAGCTCACGCTGCTCTGGAAAATGGCCGATGAGCCGGTGCTCTGTTTCGACGGCGACAATGCCGGCCGCGCCGCCGCTTACCGCGCCGCCGAGGTGGCGCTGCCGCGTTTGCAGCCGGGTAAAAGCTTGAAATTCGCGCTGTTGCCGGAAGGCCAGGATCCCGACGATCTGCTGCGCGCCGCCGGCCGCGAAGCGGCGGCCGAGCTGCTGGCGCAGGCGCGCCCGCTCGCCGACATGCTGTGGCGCCGCGAAACCGAGATGGGGCATTTCGAGACGCCGGAGCGCCGCGCCGCGCTGGAAGCGCGCGTCAACGAGGTCACCGCGGGCATCGGCAACGAGACGGTGCGCAAATATTACCGGCAGGATTTCGCCGAACGGTTGCGGCGGTTTTTCGGCGGGGCCCAGGGCTATGGGGCGCGGCGGCCGGCGCCGGCTTCATGGCGCGCCGGCGCCGCCGCCCAGGCGGGAAGCGGCAGCCGCGGCGGCGGATTCGCCGAGGCCCCGCTCGCATCGGGGCGGCCTTATCGGGTGGCGAGCCCGCAGCTTGCCGCGAGCGCCGTCGTGCAGGGGCACCGCAGCGCCATGCCGCGCCGCGAGGCGCTGATTCTGCGTGCGGTGATCAATCATCCCTGGTTGCTGCACGACCATCTCGAGGAGCTGGCGGACCTCGAATTCCGTCATCCCGAGGCGCAGCGTCTCAAGGGCGCGGTGATCGACATCCATGCCCACGAGGAAGGCCTCGACTCGGCCGGCATGCGCCGCGAGATCGCCGCCCGCGGCCTGGCCGATCCCTTGCAGCGGGCGGACAAGGCGATCACCACCCATTCGGTCTGGGGCCTCGATCCGAATGCCGGTCCCGAGGACGTGCTGCTGACCTGGAAACAGCTTCTTGCCTTGCATCGGCAGGCGCATTCCTTACTTAAGGAGCTGAAAGAAGCCGAGCTGGCGCTGGCCCAGGAGAGTACCGAGACCAACTACTCCTGGTTGCGCGATGTGAAGGAGCGGCTGTCCGCGCTCGACGGAACCGAAGCGCTGATCGAGGGATTTGGGGTCTCCTCGGGCCGTCCGGGGCGGATTTTTTGATTGCGCTTCCGGCTGGCGGAGGGCGGGCGAGCCATCGGGGCGGTGCAAAGGTCTTGCCGCCCGGCGCCGGGATCGGGATAAGAGCCCGCATTGTAGGGTTAGTGGGAGCTTAACGGGCCTCGCCCACACTACGATGCCGAATCGGACGGCGGCCAGGCCGCCCCGAAAGCCGCCGGCCCCGGCCGAAAGGCGCCGGCGCCGCCGCAGGCGGACCGCAGGAATTTCAGCCGCCGCGGGCGGGCAGGAGACGACGTGGAATGGTGACCAAGACCAAGGCCAAGGAACAAAAAGAAGAGACCGCCGAGAAGGAAGCTCCGGAGACGTCGGACAGCGCGCCGCTGCTCGACATGTCCGACGCCGCCGTGCGCAAGATGATCAAGCTCGCCAAGAAGCGCGGCTACGTCACCTATGAGGAGCTCAACGCGGTGATGCCCTCGGAGGAAGTCACCTCCGAGAAGATCGAGGACGTGCTGGCGATGCTCAACGAGATGGGCATCAACGTCATCGAATCCGAGGAAGCCGAGGCCGACGAGGAGAAGGCCGAGGAGCCCGACGAGGAGGAGAGCGACGGCGAGCTGGTCGAGGTCCAATCCAAGGTTCCCGCCAAGGCCGAGCGCGAGCCGTCCGAGCGCACCGACGATCCGGTGCGCATGTATCTGCGCGAAATGGGCTCGGTCGAATTGCTCTCGCGCGAGGGCGAGATCGCCATCGCCAAGCGCATCGAGGCCGGCCGCGAGGCGATGATCGCCGGTCTCTGCGAAAGCCCGCTCACCTTCCAGGCCGTCATCATCTGGCGCGACGAGCTCAACGACGGAAAGGTTTTCCTGCGCGACATCATCGACCTGGAAGCGACCTACGCCGGCCCCGACGCCAAGAACAACATGAACGCCGCCAACGGCGACGGCCAGGCGCAGCCCGGCAACGGCGGCACGCCCTTCGTGCAGGCCGCCCCGGCGGCGCCGCAGCAGGCCACCCCGTTCAAGCCCGCCGCCGTGCCGCAGGAAGGCGGCGAAGAGGGCGGCGAGCAGCCGTCCGAATCCGACATGGACGACGACGAGTTCGAGAATTCGCTCTCGCTCGCCGCCATCGAGGCCGAGCTGAAGCCGAAAGTCGTCGAAACCTTCGACAAGATCGCCGACAGCTTCAAGCGGCTGCGCCGCCTGCAGGAGCTCGACATCCAGGGCAAGCTGAAGAACGAGTCGCTCTCGCCGGCGCAGGAGCGCAAGTCGAAGAAGCTCAAGGAAGAGATCATCGCCGAGGTGAAGTCGCTGCGGCTGAACCAGCACCGCATCGACGCCCTGGTCGATCAGCTCTACGACATCAACAAGAAGCTCGTCGGCTTCGAGGGCCGGCTGATGCGGCTCGCCGAAAGCTACGGCGTCGCCCGCGACGATTTCCTCAAGAACTACCAGAATTCCGAGCTCGACCCGCGCTGGCTCAACCGCGTCTCCAAGCTTTCCGCCAAAGGCTGGAAGAATTTCGTCGCCAAGGACAAGGACAAGATCAAGGAGCTGCGCCACGAGATCCAGGCGCTGGCCGGCCTCACCGGGCTCGAGATCGGCGAATTCCGCAAGATCGTGCACATGGTGCAGAAGGGCGAGCGCGAGGCGCGCCAGGCCAAGAAGGAGATGGTGGAGGCGAACCTGCGCCTCGTCATCTCCATCGCCAAAAAATACACCAACCGCGGCCTGCAGTTCCTCGACCTGATCCAGGAAGGCAACATCGGCCTGATGAAGGCGGTCGACAAGTTCGAATATCGCCGCGGCTACAAGTTCTCGACCTATGCCACGTGGTGGATCCGCCAGGCCATCACGCGCTCGATCGCCGACCAGGCGCGCACCATCCGTATCCCGGTGCACATGATCGAAACGATCAACAAGATGAACCGCATCTCGCGCCAGATTTTGCAAGAGACCGGCGCCGAACCCGATCCGGCCACCTTGGCGATCAAGATGGAAATGCCCGAGGACAAGATCCGCAAGATCATGAAGATCGCGAAAGAACCGATCTCCATGGAAACGCCGATCGGCGACGACGACGATTCGCACTTGGGCGATTTCATCGAAGACAACAACACGCTGGCCCCTTCCGACGCAGCCTTGCATGCCTCCATGCGCGGTGTGGTCAAGGACGTGCTGGATTCGCTCACCCCGCGCGAAGCCAAGGTGCTGCGCATGCG
>DASREA010000015.1:0-17120 GCA_035652315.1 Xanthobacteraceae bacterium
CGCTGTGGCGTTGCGCAACGGCATGCATCTGCCGGCCATGGCGATGATCTCTCTTTCAATGCTGCCGCTGTTCTATCCGCTTGTTGACGCCGCGACCTGGCAACGGCTCGCGGCAGCGGCCAAGAATGACAAGAATGCGCAGCCGCAGGCGCTGCGGAAAATCCTACTGATGAGCGCCGTCGAAGCGCCACTGCTCTGGCTGCTTGTCGGCATGTTCGGCGCGCTTGCTGCGGCAGCGGCGCATCTGCCCGCCGCTCCAGACGCCGTCACCGCATTTATCCGCTGGCTGGAGAACGAGGAGAATGCCGTGAGCGCGCTTGCCTTGCGCCTCCTGTCGGTCGCGCTTCTCGCCATGACCATGCCGGCCATGAGCGCCATGTTCTCGGCCTGCCTTTGCACGATCCGTTACGATCTCATGCCGGCGTTGCCCTCGTTATCCGCCGACGAGGAACGCATCATGCGCCGACGCACCACCGCTTGCGCAATCGCGCTGCACGCCGCCGCCGTCACAACGCTTCTGGCAATTGCCGCGATCGTTCCGACGAATTTCGCTAGCATCGGATTCCTGGCGTTCCTTTCCGCCTTGGCGACGCTCCAGCTTTCGCTCGCGCCGCTACTCCTAGGCGGCTTACGCGCGGAAAAAACGATGGTCGCGGCGCTGCACCCCCACTGGGCTCTTGGAATTATCGCTGCCGGCGCAGGTTGCGGCGTCCTTACCATCGTCCTTTTCTTCATGACTGGGTCCGAGCCTTGGCTGTGGGACTCGATTCCGGCCTGCCTGGCAGCAGGCTCGCTGCTTACTGCCGTTGCCCGATTCAGCCAGCGCTCGCGGGCCGGCTGAGCCGTTTTTTTCGTAGCAATTGTGATTCAGCGGGCCATCCGCTAACTGCTTAGCAGGGCGCGACAATTGGCGGGAAGCCGCCACAGGACAGCGGTGCGCATAATGGGCGGCGTAGTGCGCAGGCGAGTGGTGTTTCACGTGGCGGGCTACGATCCATCGCCGCCCGATGCGATGCGGCGCCGTTTTGCCCGCGAGCTTCGCCGCTTTGAAGAAACCTGGGCCTCGCAAGCGACGGTGACGGACGCCGATCCTGCCGCCGATGCCTCCTGGCGCGTCGCCGCCGCGGGGCCGAACTGGCAGGTCGAGACCGATTTCCGGCTGGTGCGCTGGGACGACATCATTGCCGAAGCCGGCCGACGATCGATGGCGCGCCGCGTCCCCCTCGGGCTTTTCGCTTTCGCCGACTTCGCCTTCCATGCACTCGTCCGTTACCTGCGCGCGAATTGGCGCTATGCGCTGTTTTTCCTCTTTCCCCTGCTGCTCTTTTGCCTCTTCGGTGCAGCCGCCTTATTCGCCGGCAAGCTGATCGCCGTCGCCACGGGCTCGGCGCTGCTGGGAATCTTCGCCGCCGTCGTCATTCTCGCCGTACTGATGCGATGGCCCGGCGAAAAGCTTTATCTTCCGCTTCTGTTCGACGACTGGATTTTCTCCCGCGGCTACGTGCGTTCCCGGCATGGGGCGCTGGAATCCCGGCTCGATCGGATAGCCAAGGACATCGTCGCGCTCGCACAGCAAGGAGCGGCGGACGAGATTCTCATCGTCGGCCACAGCCTTGGCGCGGCGCTCGCGATCGATCTGCTCGATCGCGCTCTGCTCCTTGATCCGGATCTGGGAGCTCATGGCACACGGATCGGCCTCGTCTCCGTTGGCTCATCGATTCTCAAGATCGGACTGCACGCGCGGGCGACACGCTTCCGTTCCGCGGTTCAGCGCGTGGCCGCCGCAGGGGGGATTTTCTGGGGCGATTATCAGGCGCTTTCGGACGTCATGAACTTCTATAAGAAGGATCCGGTCGCCACCATGGGACTGCCCACAACGGGCCGGCCTGTCGTCCGCATGGTGAGATTTCGGCACATGCTCGACCCGGCCATTTACGCGCGGATGCGTTACGACCCTTACCGGATGCATTGCCAATTTGTCAGCGGCAATAACCGCCGCGCCGCCTATGACTATTTCATGCTGGTCTGCGGCCCGCTTGCCGCCGAAGACCAGGCCCATCTGCCGGAAGGCCCGGTTTCGGCCCTGGCGGCGGATGGCTCCCTCATCATCGACACCGCGCGGTAGAAATTCATGACACCGGCTCTGGCCAAGGCTGTTTATGTCGTTCTTGCCGTGGCTTGGTATGTCATCCGCTTTCCTTACGCGCGCCGCGCGCGCCGCACGCCGGTCGTACGCACCGGTCGCGGCTGGCGCGAGCATATGCTGCTTCTGATCTCGCTCGCCGGGCTCGGAATCATTCCATCGATCTATGTCGCAACCGGCTGGCCGCAAACCGCCGAGCATGCTTTTCATCCGTTGCTGGCGTGGCTCGGTCTAATCACCGCCGCGGCTGCGACAGCCATGTTCTACCTCACGCATCACGCGCTCGGCCGCATGTGGTCGGTAAGCCTCGACGTGCGCGAAGGGCACAAGCTGATTACGGGGGGCGTTTATCGCCACGTGCGCCATCCGATGTATTCGGCATTCTGGCTGTGGGCTTTGGCGCAGGCGCTGTTGCTGCCCAACTGGGTTGCCGGTCTCGCCGGCGCCATTGGATTCGGCGCGTTGTACTTCTTCCGTGTCGGCCGCGAGGAAAAACTGATGCTGGAAACCTTCGGTGATTCCTACCGGAATTACATGAGCAGGACCAAGCGCGTCGTCCCTTGGCTTTATTAGGCCATCCGGGCCCGCGCGGTTGGCCCGCTTTCGGCGCCGCGGCAGCAGCCGAAGAGCCGTCTAAGCCGTCCCCAACGTCCCGGCCCGACTCTCAAATCCGTGGATTACGAGCGCCTGTCCCCGGGGGCTAAAAACCACCCGAAAGGCTGATTTTGGCCAATCGGCGGAGCCGGCGGCAGGCCGAGGCCTCTTACCTTAAACAACTGGTAAAAAAGCGGAATCTACCATGTACCGGAGTGGGACGGCTCCCGCAGCCCCCTTGGAAGGCCGAAATTGGCCGCCCTTGAAACGTCAAGATGCGCGGTTTTTCCGGCATTTTCTCGAACAAAGCGGGGCTGTTTTGAGCGTATGTGTGGCTTTTATGCACTAGCCCGGTTAGCCAGACCCCTTATAACAAACCGTCGCTCTATCTTTGTCGACAATTGTCGACACGGTGGCAGGGGGTCTCTCATGAAGAAGATTACGATTGTGTTGGTTGCGTGCCTGACTGCAGCGAGCTTGGCCGGATGCGTCGGTAAGGGCAAGGCCCCGATTATCGGCAAAGGCAAGGCTCCTCCGCCGGTCGTCACGAAGGGCTAACTTGGAACAGGCGGGTCGGCACGAGCCGACCCGCCTCTTTCGTTAAGCGGCATGCGAATCGGCGTACGCTGGTTCGTATAATGCCGTGGTATGCGTTGGGTTAGGGCTGCTGAACCAGTATCTCCGTGCCCCGGCCCAGCAGGGAGCCGGCGATGCAAAAATCTAAAAGCGGCTGCAAGAGTCTCACTTTGACGGCGGGCTTTGCCGTTCTGGCGTTGAGCGCCGGGATTCCGGTCACGCTGGCTCAGACTTCACAACAACCGGCGCAAGTGGCCGCGGTGGCTCCCGCCGCGCCGGTTGCCACCCATGCGGCGGCAAGAACCGAGAAGAAGCAGTATTTCATCGAATTCCGCTCGCGCAGCGCGATGAGCTACGGCCACACCTATCTCGTCTTCGGGAAATTGAATGCCAGGGGCGAGGTGGGCGACATCAAGCCGGATCAGGTCGCCGGGTTGTCGCCGGTCACGGAAAATCCCTGGCCTTGGATGATCGGACACATCATCCCGGTTCCTTCCGCGGTCGGGGCAACCGACGGCGATACCGAGTCGATCTACACGACGGCGCGTTTCCGCGTGCTGCTGACCAAGGCCGAATACGACAAGGATGTGGCCTATATCAAAGACCATCAGAAAAATTCGCCGATGTGGCACGCCGTTTTCTACAATTGCAATGCCTGGGTCGGCGATGTTGCCGAATTCATGGGGCTGAAAATCCCGTCGTCGTCGCTGGAATATCCGGAGGATTACATCAGCGACCTCGGCAAGTTGAATGGCGGGCAGGTGCAGACGATTCAGGCCAAGAAGCCGGCCAATCCGAAGCCCGCGGCAGCTAAACCCGCACAGCAGGCAAGCGCCGCGGCGCCAGCCGGATCGAAGCCAGCTGCATCGAAACCGCCCGCGCGGCAGGCGAGCACCGGCGCAGCGGCGCCCGCGACGGCGCCGGTTCAATAAGCTCAGTCCGGTAAGAGCGACGGCACGAGCGCGCCACCCCGGCACCGGCCTTCGGGCCGGTGCTGCGATTCTGGGGACCGGCTCTCCAATCATGACCGACCGGTGACGGCAGAGCGCTTGTCGAGGCTCGCGGAGGACGCGAATCTCTGCCATTATTTGGTCGCAAGGGAAGGTTCTCTACGCGTTCCGCTGCCGTTGCAGTCCACTTCAATCGCACAGAGATCCATGCCGCGCAACGTTACTACACCGCAAACGGGTTTGCCGGGCGCCAGGGCCGCGTCGGATATCGCGTATCCGTCGAGCATCCCCTTCGTTCTCGCGCATCTCGCCTGCTTTGCCGTGATCTGGACCGGCATCACATGGCAGGCCGCCGCTCTCGGGATCGGGCTTTATTGGCTGCGCATCTTCGCGATCGGCGCCGGCTATCACCGTTACTTCTCGCATCGCGCTTACGAGACCAGCCGCGTCTTTCAATTCGTGCTCGCCGTGATGTCGCAAACGACGGCGCAGAAAAGCGTTCTCTGGTGGGCGGCCAAGCATCGCCATCATCACCTGCACTCGGACACCGAAGAGGACGTGCACTCGCCGCGGCACACCGGCTTTTTCTACAGCCATCTTGGCTGGATTTTCGCCCGCCGCCACGACACCTTTGACATGGTGAAGGTCGCCGATCTGGCGCGCTATCCGGAGCTGCTCTGGCTGAACCGGCTTGAGATCGTGCCTGCCTTCGCACTGGCCGTCGGCTGTTACCTGCTCGCCGGCTGGGCTGGCCTTGTCGTCGGATTTTTCTGGAGCACGGTCGCGGTCTATCACGCCACCTTCTGCATCAATTCATTGGCGCATGTGAGCGGCCGCAAGCGTTACGTCACCGGCGACGATTCGCGCAATAACTGGCTGCTCGCGATCTTCACCATGGGTGAGGGCTGGCACAACAATCATCATGCCTACCAAAGCAGCGCCCGCCAAGGCTTCAAATGGTGGGAATACGATGCGACCTTTTACCTCTTGAAGGGGCTGTCGTGGCTTGGCCTGATCTGGAACTTGAAAGCGCCGCCGCCTGCGGTGCTGCGCAACCAGCAGCGGCTGGGATCCCGTGTCATCCAACGCGCGGCCCTGCAAGTCGCGCACAGCTTCAATACCGAGCATATCGCCAAGGCGGTAGCGGCGGCCTTGGGCGGCAGCGGATTGGCGACTTTGCATGCGCGGCTGACGGAGGCGCAGCATTGCGCCGCGGAGGTGCTGGCCGATATGCATCTCAGCGGATTGCCCAGCAAGAACGAAATTCTCTCGCGCGCGAAATCCATGCTCGCCAAGACGCCGTCCATCGACGATATTGCCAACCGCGCCCACCGGCTGGTCCTCGACGCCATCGGCTCGCGGCTGGCGAGCCTGGCGCTACAACCCGCCACCTAAGGAGCGCGGCCGCTGGACTGACTGACGGGCTTGCGGATTGGAAGGATCGCCGGGTGAAGCTCGTCCTTTTCGAATCAAGGGGCCGATTCGGCGGGCTCGAAACCGCGCTTGCTGAATTTCCAGGCACGATCCTCGCACGCGCCAGCGACCCCCAGACCCTGGCCAGGGTCTTGCCGGGCGCCGAAGTTCTGGTCACGACCAACCGCCTGTATACGGCCGAAAACGCTGCCGTCATCCGTGCTGCAGGCCGCGACTTGAAATGGATACAATTCATCACCTCCGGCATCGACAAGGCCATCGCCAGCGGCATGCCTTCCGGTGTCGTGGTGACGAATGCTTCGGGCTTGCGCGCGTTTTCCGTCGCCGAGCACGCTATCTTCCTGATGTTCGGTGTCTTGCGCCGTGTGCGCGAAACCGAGCAGGCGCGCGCCACCGAGACCTGGTGCCGCGACATAGTAACGCCCGCATTGCAGAATCTTTCCGGCAAGCACTTGGTGATCGTCGGCCTTGGCGCCATCGGCCAGGAAGTTGCGCGGCGCGCCAAGGCATTCGATATGCGGATCACCGGCGTTTCGCGCGCGAGCGGACCGATCCCCCATATCGACCACGTCCGTCCGCGCACGGCATTGCGCGACGCGGCGGCGGAAGCCGACATTCTTCTGCTGTCGCTGATCTATGACGAGAGCACAAAGGGAATCGTCAGCCGCGCCGTTATCGAGGCGATGAAGCCGAGCGGCGTGCTGGTGAATATCGCCCGTGGTCCGCTTGTCGATGAGCCGGCGTTGATAGAGGCGCTGCAGGCCGGCCGTATCGCCGGCGCCGGCCTTGATGTCGCGGTCGCTGAACCTCTGCCGCCCGGTCACCCATTCTGGGCGCTACCCAACGTGCTGCTGACGCCGCATATCGGCGGGGCTGGCGACCGCGACGATAATGCCTTCCTGAAGATCCTCACCGACAACCTGCGCCGCTGGCGGCACAAGGCGCCGCTGCAAAACATCTCCATCGAGCGCACGCCCTAGAGCGCAATCCGGCGACGTGGAAACCGGTTCGCCGCACGATTGCGCGACAAGCTAATGAATCATGCGCTATTCGTCTTTCACGCCGAGCACGTGCTTGCCGTAAGCGCCGGCCGCGACATCCCACATCAGCGAATGATGCGCGGCGGCGGCATGGCAGTCGCGGAACATGCGCTGCATCGGGTTGTCCATATAAAGCGCGCGGCCCCCCGCGGCATTGAACAGGCGCTGCACCGCGCTGATGGCCAATTGCGCGGCATACGCGGTATTGCGCTTGCCGCGCAAATTCACCTGCTTGGAGACTTTTTCGCCGCGCGCCAAAGCCATCATGCATTCGCGTAGCGGCGTGATATACATCTGCGCCGCCGCTTCGATCTCCGCGGCGGCGATGCCGACGCCTATCTGCGTCCCAGTCTGCTCGGCTATGGCGACGGTGATGCGCGATTTCCGCGGTCCGGTATACTGGATGTATTCCTCGAGAAACCCCTCGGCAATCCCGACGGCAACCGCGGCGAAGCTGGAGGAGGAGACACCGCCGCGCGGCAAACTGAACACGGGCGCCGCGTAGTGCGGCTTCGCCGAGTCTTCCGAATCCTTGTCGAGAATGCGGTGCGCGGGCACGAAAGCGTCCTTGATCTCGAAGGTCTTGCTACCGCTGCCGGCGAGACCCACCACATGCCAGTCGTCGATCACGGTGATGTCGCTTTTCGGCACCAGCACCGAGCAGAGCTGGCGCTTGTCGCCGCCATGCTCGATATAGCCGGTCGCCATCACCCAATCGGCGTGATCGACACCGCTTGAAAAGGGGTGTCGCCCGGTCCAGCGCACCCCGCCCTCGACAGGTCGACCCTTGCCGAGCGGCGCCACCGCGTTGGAAAGCTTGGCGTTGCGATTCTTGCCCCAGACGTCGTCCTGAGCCTGCGGCGAGAAGGAAGCGAGCTTCAGCGCATTGTCGGTGAAGACCATATGCACCCAGGCCTGCGAGCCGCAGCCACGCGCGAGGATTTGGCTCGCCTCGCAAAGCACGTCGTAACCGAGCTCGTATCCGCCGTAGCGGGCCGGCATGCAGATGCGCAAAAGCCCGCTGGAAACATAATCGGCCACCGTTTCCTCGGGACAGCGGCGCATCTCTTCCGCTGCCGGCGCGCGCTCGCGCAATACCGGGATCAGGGCTTCGGCGCGGCCGAGGATGTCTTCCCGCTTAACCCCGCCGGTGACTAGTTCGGCGGTCTTTTCCATCCGCATGGCAACCTCACGCATTGGGCTCAGCAGGCAACGCCGGCTTGCCGCGGATCATATCCGAAGCCTTTTCGGCAATCATCAGCACGCAGGCGTTAATATGGGCAGAAACGATGTCTGGCATGGCCGAGGCGTCGACCACGCGCAGGCGCTCGATGCCGCGCACGCGCAATTGAGGGTCGAGGACGCTGGCCGATGCCGCGCCCATGGGGCACGTGCCGCAGGGATGATGCGCGGTGATGGCAGTCTTGCGGATCCATGCATCGATCTCGGCATCGGCTTTCACCCCTGGACCCGGCGCGGTTTCGCTGCCGCGATAGGATTCGAGCGGCTTCTGGTAGGCCACTTCGCGGGCGATTTTAAAGCCTTCACGCAGCTTCGGCAGATCCTCCGGCGCCGAAAAGAAATTGTAGACGATGCGCATGGAAACCTGCGGGTCCGCCGAGCGCAGCAGAATCTCGCCGCGGCTTTGCGGATGCAAAAGCGTCGGCCGGATGCCGTAGCCATCGACATAGCCGCGCTTGATGCCGGGAAACCATAGATGCGCATGTGGCGGCAGGCCGCGAAACATGAATTCGATATCCGGGACCGGCAGTTCGGGCCGCGTCTTGATGAAGGCGTGCAGCCCGCCCGGCACCACAGTTCCAGGTCCGGTGCCGAAACAATAGGCGCGGATCATGCTCGCCGCCATCCGGTCGAAGCGCATTTCCCGGTGGAACGGACTGAAATCTCGCCGCTCCCAAAGCAGCAGCACGGCCAAATGATCCTGTAGATTGCGGCCGACCGGCAGGTCGGCGACGGGCGCAATCCCCATCTGCCGGAGATGGCCAGCCGGGCCGATGCCGGAGAGCATGAGAAGCTGCGGCGTATTGAAGGCGCCGGAAGCAACGATCACCTCGCGATCCGCCTCGACGCGCCGCATCTTATTGCCCCGCAGATATTCGACACCGGTGGCGCGCGTGCCCTGCATCATCAGCCGCGTCGCATGCGCGCCGGTTTCCACCGTGAGATTGGGCCGCCTGAGCGCGGGCTTGAGATAGGCCACGGCGGCGGACGAGCGCCGGCCGTCGCGAATGGTGTATTGGCTGCGGCCAAAACCTTCCTGCCGAGGGCCGTTGTAATCGTCCGTATAGGGAATGCCGGAAAGCTTGGCGGCCTCAATCCAGGCGCTGTAGAGCGGATCGCGCGTCTTGGCAAATTCCGTTCCCAGCGGACCGCCGCCGCCGCGGTAGGCGTCGGCACCGCCTTCCCAGGTTTCGGCGCGCTTGAAATAGGGCAGCACCTCCGCATAGGACCAGCCGGCCGCACCGTTGTGCGCCCAGCGGTCGTAATCGCCGCGATTGCCGCGCGTATAAGCCATCACATTCACCGATGAGGAGCCGCCCAGCACCTTGCCGCGCGTCGCCTCGATGCTGCGATTGTTCAAATTCGGTTCGGGCTCGGTGCGATAGCCCCAGTCGAACAATCCGAATTCATGGATTTTGGCGAGGCCGAGCGGAATATGGATAAGCGGGTTCCAGTCGCGCCCCCCGGCCTCCAGCAGCAGCACGCGCGCCGCGCCGTCTTCGCTCAGCCGATTGGCGAGAACACAGCCGGCCGATCCGGCGCCGACGATGACGTAATCGTAGCCTTTGCTGACTGCCATGCTCCCTACCCGCCCGCAACCCGACCGACGAGGCGGGCATAGCAACCAAGGCCCGCAGGCTCAATAAGGACGCGTCGCGCCTTTCACGGTGGTGCGCAGCATCAGGCGGCGCTGGGTTGCGGGGAAATCGGTGCGCGCATGTGAGGAGCAGCGGTTGTCCCAGAGCAGGAGATCGCCCACGCGCCAGCGGTGCGCGTAGACGAATTCCTTCTTCTCCGAATGGTCATAGAGCAGGTCGAGCAAGCTGTCGCTTTCGTCTTGCGGCATGTCGAGGATTTTCACCGTCATCAGCCGGTTGACATAAACCGCCTTCTTCTTGGTGTCCTCATGGGTACGGAACACCGGATGCACGCATTCGGCAAAGGCTTCGGTGCCCTTGTCGTCGCCCTTTTGCACCGAGCCGTAGTTGTAATGATGCAGCGCCTTGCGGCCTTCCAGCCTGTTGCGGATCTGCGGATCGAGCGTGTCATAGGCGGCGTAACCGCTGGCGAACAGCGTGTTGCCGCCGGTATCCGGCGTCTCCACGCAATAGAGCATCGTCGCCTTGCTCGGCACTTCCGCATGGATCATGTCGTGATGGAACATCATCTCGCCGTCGGGCAGCGAGCCGATCGGCTCGCCGTTCTCGCGGATGTTGGAAATCATCATGATGCCGGGCAGCAGACGGTCCTGCCCAGGCGGACGGTATTTGGGCGGACGGTGCAGATCGCCGATTTCGCCGAAATAGCCGGTGACGCGCACGAGGTCTTCCTGCGAAAGCTTCTGTCCGGGAAAGACGATGACCAGATGATCGAGCCAGGCCTGATAAATGGCGGCGATGGTCTCGTCGGCGGGTCTCCGCCGCAGGTCGATGCCACGCAACTCCGCCCCGATGTGCCGGGTCAGAGGAACGATATCCAACTTGGATTTGGTCTGTGTCGCGACGCTCATGGACTTCCTTCCCTCATGCTCCCGGTCTTGCCGCAGCGAGCTGTCACCCGCCGTTTTTGATAGGGCCGGCGGCGCAGCCGATAAAGGCCTCCACGCTGACAAGATAATTCCAATTTTTTTGACAATGCGGTAGCCTCAGTTCCGTTTTATGAACATAATTGGCCGGGGATACCGCCGTGGACCGCCTGAAGACGATCGGCACCTTCGTGCAAATCGCCCAGTCGCTGAGCCTGTCGAAGGCGGCCGACGAGCTCGGCATTTCGCGGGCTCTGGCCAGCAATCATCTCAAGCAGCTCGAGGGTCATCTGGGGGTACGCCTCGTCAATCGCACCACGCGCAAGCTGGCGCTGACCGAGGCCGGGTCCGAATATCTGAGCTTCTGCCTCGGCGCGCTGAACAGCTTCGAGGAGGAGGAAGCGCGCATCTCGCGGCTGCAGAACGAGCCCCAGGGCCATCTCAAGATCATGGCCTCGATGTCCTTCGGCAATCTGCATCTGGCGCCGGCGATCACCGAGTTCACCGCGGAATATGGGCAGGTGAAAGTCTCGCTGATCCTCTCCGACCGCTCCTTTTCGCCTTCGGATTTTGTCGAGGGCGGCTACGATCTCGGCATCTCCATGCAGTCGCTGCGCGACGCCAGCATCGTGAGCACCAAGGTTGGCGAGGTGAGCTGGCTGCCTTGCGTGACGCCGCGCTATCGCGAGACCCAGGCCGCGCTGGACAGCCCTTACGACCTCGCCCGGCACAATTGCCTTGTTCACCGCAGCTACGCGCCGCAATCGATCTGGCGCTTCAGCGGACCGAAAGGCCGTTGCGAGATCGCGGTCAAGGGCTCGCTGTTCACCAACAGCGTCATCGTGTTGCGCGCCGCGGTGCTGGCCGATTCCGGCGTGGCGATGCTGCCGCTCTACTGCATCGACGGCGACCTCGAGAGCGGGGCGCTGGTGCGGGTGCTGCCGGATTACGCGTCGCCCAAGCGACCGGTCTATCTGGTCTATCCGCAGATGCGCTACCTGCCCAAGCGCGTCAGGCTGTTTCTGGATTTTCTCAAGGACAGGCTCAAACGCCAGCGGCTCTGATCATTCCGTGTCTTCGTCGCGCCGCTCCGGTCGCGATTCTTCCTGGTCCGATTCCTCGTTGGTGGGAACGCGGTAGACGCCGGACAGCCAGCGATTAAGGTCGACGTCGGCGCAGCGGCGCGAACAAAACGGTTTCAGGCGCGGGTCGGCGGGCTTGCCGCAGATCGGGCAAGGCTTGGCGCTGGCGTCTTTGGATTCAGGCATCAGACCGATAATCCCGGCCGCGGCCCGGAAGTTCAAGCGTCGGGGACGGACCTATACTGCGACCGCATTAAGCCAGCCGAAGCGCACCGGAAATCCTTCGCCCGACAGGAGGCTCACGGTTTCGTAGAGCGGCAGCCCCACCACATTGGTGTAGGAGCCGACGATCTTGATCACAAACGACCCGGCGATGCCTTGCACCGCGTAGCCGCCGGCCTTGCCGCGCCACTCCCCGGAGGCGAGATAGGCCTCGATATCGTCATCGGACAACCGCTTAAAGCGCACCCGCGTATGCACGAGCCGCTGACGAAAGGCTTCCTTCGGCGTCACCATGCAGACGCCGGAATAGACGTTGTGATTGCGGCCGGAAAGAAGCCGCAAACATTGCGCCGCCTCGTCGAGAAGGTCCGCCTTGGGCAAAATCCGCCGTCCAACCGCCACCACGGTGTCCGCCGCGATAATGAAAGACCCGCGCAATTCCTCGTCGAGCCGGACCGCACCGAGAGCGACTTCGGCCTTGGCGCGCGCCAGCCGGGTGGCCAAGGCGCGCGGCAGCTCGCCCTTTTTCGGCGTCTCGTCGATGTCGGCGGGCTGCAAAGCATCGGGTTCGATGCCGGCCTGATTGACCAGACTCAAGCGTCGCGGCGATCCGGATGCGAGTACGAGTTTGGGGCGGCCTAGCATTGCGAAACCACGGGTGGGAACCGCGGCGAAGCTAGCGGAAGGTCTCCGGTTTCACAACCTATGAGCATTATCCCTTCCAATGCAGCGCGCAGATCAGCGTGAACAGCCGCCGCGCCGTGGCAAAATCGACCGTCACCTTTCCCTTGAGCCGCTCCGTCAATAGCCTGGATCCCTCATCGTGGATCGCCCGGCGGCCCATATCGAGCGCCTCGATGCGGTCGGGGGTGGCAGTGCGGATCGCCTGATAATAGCTGTCGCAGACCATGAAATAGTCCTTGACGATGCGGCGAAACGGCGTGAGCGAGAGCAAATGCGTCGCGACATGCGCGTCATTGGCCGTGGCGATATCGAAGCGCAAACGGTTCTCGGCTATGCTGAGATGCAGCTTATAAGGGCCGTCCTCATGCCCGTCGGGGACAAAGCTGTTCTGCTCCAGCAGATCGTGGATGGCGACCTTGCGCTCGTGCTCGATGTTCGGATTCGATTGAGCGATCGATTTCTCGTCGAGGGTGACGGCGGCGAGGCGCCGGCTTTTTGCCTTTCCGGACGGCGCCCGGCTCATCGCGGATTCAGCCGGATGGCCACGGAGCGCGCGTGCGCGTCGAGGCCTTCGGCTTCGCCGAGCGCGACCGCGGCCGGCGCAAGCGCGCGCAACTGATCGGGACCGCATTTGAGGATCGAGGTGCGCTTCATGAAATCGAGCACGCCGAGCCCCGATGAAAAGCGGGCCGAGCGCGCGGTCGGCAGCACGTGGTTGGAACCGGCAACGTAATCGCCGACCGCTTCCGGCGTGTGCGCGCCGAGGAAGATCGCACCGGTGTTGCGGATACGCACGGCCAGCCGCTCGGCATCGGCGGCGACGATTTCCAAATGTTCGGGCGCAATGGCATCGACGAGCGGCACGGCCTCATCGAGCTTGCGCACGAGAATGACCGCTCCAAAATCGCGCCAGGAGGCGGCGGCAACGGCCTGACGCGGCAGGCGGGCGAGTTGCGCTTCCACCGCCGTGATCACGTTCTCTGCGAGATTGGGGTCATCGGTGATGAGAATTGATTGCGCGCTGGCATCGTGTTCGGCCTGCGCCAGAAGATCGGCGGCGATCCAATCGGAATTGCCTTCGCGGTCGGCGAGGATCAGGACCTCCGACGGACCGGCGATCATGTCGATGCCGACTTTGCCGAAGACCAGGCGCTTCGCAGCGGCGACATAGGCGTTGCCGGGCCCGACGATCTTGGCCACCGGCGCGATGGTTTCGGTGCCATAGGCGAGCGCCGCCACCGCCTGGGCGCCGCCGACCCGATAGATTTCATCGACGCCGGCAAGCTGCGCCGCCGCCAGCACCAGCGGATTGATCTTCCCATCCGGGGCCGGCACGACCATGACCAGGCGCGGCACGCCCGCGACCTTGGCGGGAACGGCGTTCATCAACACCGAGGAGGGATAGGCCGCGATGCCGCCGGGCACATAAAGACCGACCGCCTCGATCGCGGTCCAGCGGGACCCTAATTCCACGCCCGCCCCATCGACAAAATGATCGTCCTTCGGCAGTTGCCGCCGGTGATAGGCCTCGATGCGCTCGCGTGCCAACTTCAGCGCCTCGACGGCAATGCGATCGCAGCGCGCCGCGGCGGCATCGATCTCCGCTTGCGGCACGCGCAGCCCGAGCTTGCCGAGATCGACGCGGTCGAATTTGCGGCCGAGCTCGATCAGCGCCGCATCGCCGCGGTTACGCACGTCTTCGATGATGGCGCGCACGACCTGCTCCACGTCTTGCGCCGCCTCCCGCTTTGTCTCCAGGAAGGCGCGGAAACGTCGCGCAAAATCAGGCGCTTGGGCGTCCAGACGAAAGGGCATGGGCCGAATCCTTGCCGCCGTCGCATTGGCGGCGGGCTACAGGTCAATGGCTTGAGGGCAAAGGCGCGTCAACCCTGACGGGGCGGCGCCGGAGGTGTTTTGGAGGCTTCGCTATCGGAAGCGACGGTTTCGGCATGGAAGGGGCATTCCGCAGCGTCCCAGGTCGGGCCGAGGTCGACGATCTCCGCTTCGAGGCATTCGACGTCGAGCCGCAGCGCGGCGCCGCTGGCAAAGGCCAGGGTCACGACGCCGGACGGCGCATCGGTTTCATGGAAATTGACCGCCAATAGGGTCTGCATCGCATCCTTGTCGGCGAGATCGATGCCGCGGTGCTTACAGGAGAAGACACGTTCAAACCGCAGCCCGGTGCGGCAGCGGCGGAATTCGGGATTGGCACCATTGGCCGCGAGCCAATCGAAGCGATCGAGCCCAAGCACCAGGCGCCTTTCCTTGGGCAGCCAGACAATGTCCGACACCTTGACCGCAGCGTCCTGCAAATGAGCGGAAACGACTTCCAAGTCGTCCCGGTCCAAGGCGATCAGCTTCAGCGGCTCCATAGCGGGCCCGTTCTCTGGGTGGCGTCAGCGCCGTAGTTAGGCAGGGGGCGAGCCCAGCGCAAGGCCGGATAGCTATTGTCATGCCCGACCTCGCGCCTGCATCCACGCCTTGGCGCAGAAGTAGAAACATGGGGCGCCGAAGTCGGGCTTGGCCTGGCGTCGCAAGCCGTCAACGGCAACGGTTGCTGGGATGCTTGTTGGCGAACTGGATGAAATCGGCCACCGTGATGAGCTTCTCGGCTACCTCGTCGGTGATTTCCGCGTTGAATTCCTCTTCCATCGCCATGACGAGTTCGACGGTATCGAGGCTGTCAGCGCCGAGATCCTTTTCAAGACTCGCTTTCGGTACGACCTTGCCTTTCGGAATGTCGAGATGTTTGGCGACAATTTCAGTGACCGCCTCGGTGCAATCAGCGGCCTTAGCCGGCGACAGGAGCGCAAGGAAAGCCGCGGAAAAAATCGAGTATCGAATGACCATCACCCTTACCCGCTAATACGCTCGATGGTGGCGCCGCAGGCGCCGAGTTTGTCCTCGAGCCGCTCGAAGCCGCGGTCGAGATGATAGACACGATTGACCATGGTCTCGCCCTCGGCGGCGAGGCCGGCAATCACCAGTGAGACCGAGGCGCGCAGGTCGGTGGCCATGACAGGCGCCCCCTTCAGCCGCTCGACGCCTTCGATAGTGGCGGTCTGCCCGTCGAGATGGATACGCGCGCCGAAGCGCACCAATTCCTGCACATGCATGAAGCGGTTTTCGAAAATCGTCTCGGTGACATGCGAGGTGCCCTTGGCGCGCGTCATCAGGGCAATAAGCTGCGCCTGCAGGTCGGTGGGGAAGCCGGGGAACGGCGCGGTGATGACGCGCACCGGGGCGAGCGCTGCACCGTTGCGGCTGACGCGGATCCCCTTGTTAGTAGCGGAAATCGTCGTGCCCGCTTCGCTGAGCACGTCGAGCGCCGCCTGCAAGAGCTCGGGACGCGCGCCCTCGAGTAGCACGTCGCCCCCGGTCATCGCAACCGCCATCGCATAGGTGCCGGTCTCAATGCGGTCGGGCAGCACGCTATGGCGCGCCCCACCGAGCGACGAGACGCCTTCAATGACGATACGTGAGCTACCCGCCCCCGAAATTTTAGCGCCCATTCTATTCAAGCAATCGGCGACGTCGGCGATCTCCGGTTCGCGCGCGGCGTTCTCGATCACGGTGGTGCCGCGCGCTAGGGAAGCCGCCATCAGCGCGGTGTGGGTACCGCCCACCGTCACCTTGGGAAAAACGATTTCGCCGCCGCGCAAGCCGCCGGGCGCCCGCGCCAACACGTAGCCTCCATCGATGTCGATCTTCGCGCCGAGCCGCTCGAGCGCCATGATGAGCAGGTCGACCGGCCGCGTGCCGATGGCGCAGCCGCCTGGCAACGACACCTTGGCTTCGCCCATGCGCGCCAGCAGCGGTCCGACGACCCAGAAGCTCGCGCGCATCTTGGAAACGAGATCGTAGGGCGCGGTGGTGTCGACAATACGCGCCGCGGAAATGTGCAGCGTCTGCCCATCATACGCCGTTTCGCCGGCGCGCTTGCCCTCGACCATCACGTTGACGCCGTGATTGACCAGAATGCGTTGCAGCAACCCGACGTCGGCGAGCCGCGGTACGTTTTCCAGGATCAATGTCTGGTCGGTGAGCAGGCTCGCGATCATCAGCGGCAGCGCCGCGTTCTTCGCGCCCGAGATCGGAATCGCACCACGCAAGGCCGCGCCGCCGACGATCCTGATGCGATCCATGCTCACTCCGTATTTGCCTGCCGCGTATTTGCGTCGACAGCACAGGCCAGTCCGATTGCGGCGGAAGTCAGACTTTTCCCTAGACGCCCGGCGGCCCTTTTAGGTCTCTTTTCCATTTGCCGCTTTCGCCGCGCTCCGGCGCGCACGCGCCTGCGCCTTGCGCCGTTGCAGATTGGCCCGCAGCGCCGCGGCGAGACGTTCCGTCTGCTTCCTCCGCGCAGGCCGTTCCGACGATTTCTTCCGTTCGCGGGTCGTCATTTCCACCCCTTAGTAGCAGCCGCCCGTACTATACATGAGCCGGGCAAATGAAGGGTTAGCAAAGCCGCGGAGGGAACGCCGCATCCTTGCGAAGGCGGCACCCTTATGGCAGTTTCCGCGCGCTCATGGGCCCTTCCGCGCCCAGGCTTCTGCTGCCGTAGCTCAGTGGTAGAGCACTCCCTTGGTAAGGGAGAGGTCGACAGTTCAATCCTGTCCGGCAGCACCA
>DASREA010000016.1:0-19139 GCA_035652315.1 Xanthobacteraceae bacterium
AAGGAAACGCGGAGCCTATAGCTATCGCGCAGCCTGCGGGATCTTCGTTCCCGCTGCGGCTTCAGCGCCCGTAGCTCAGCTGGATAGAGCACCAGACTACGAATCTGGGGGTCAGGAGTTCGAATCTCTTCGGGCGCGCCATTTTCAGATCCACGAACTGCTTAAGGGCAGAACCTTACATCTGATCGTGGATGGCTCGATGTCGCTGGGATCGACAGAACAACCACACGGGCGGACGCGCTGGCCCGCAATCCCCGCGTCCGATTGACAAACTGCCTTACCTCTCTTTTGATTAGGTCGCGAAAGTTTCGATAAGTTTCCGCGATCCCCAGTCTCACATTGTGCGGGACGGGAAAGATCAGGCGCTGCTCGACAATAAGAGGCGCTGGCTATGAAAATGGAAGGTCTGGTGCTTGGCTTTCTGTTCGTAGCGGGACTCGTCACGCCAGCACGGTCCGAGGATTTCAAGATTGGCGATCGATGCATGGACTTGTCGCGCGTTCAATTCTTTCCGCAAGACGAGGAAATCTATTACGAGATTGTATATTGCGATGATTTTACTGAGGTGACTCAAGAGATCTATCGAACCGGATTGCGGGAATGCCAGGCTGTGCTGGCGAAACCGCCGAGAAGCTGGATGCACGTCTATAAAATGGACGGGCGCCGCCGTGAGATCGAAGTCGTGCACAGTGGTGGCGATGAGTATCAATTTGCAGTGCGCGCATGCCGCGAAGCTCTCAGATGATCGAGAGATGCTGACGGCCGGGGCTGCACCACAATGCGATATTGTGCAGGGTACAAGGACATGTCGCCGATGGTTCCGACGAAGCTGATCGTCGCGTCACTCCTGATTGGCCCCACTGTTGCGAGCCAAGCCGCGGCAGAAGAGCGGATGACCGCACCAGTGGCCGGCAAGAAGGCCGTCTGCATTCAAATCGTTTCTTGCGGCACAAAAGACGGAAAGCGAAAAGCATATCCCGATCCTTGCTCCGCAGAGCGAGATGGGGCAACCAATATCCGAAGCAAAACTGGAGAAAGTTGCCAATCTCGCAAATGAAGCCGGTCGGTTCGTGCGGGCACCGTTTGCGGCCTCCGGATGTTACGAGGTGGGCGAAGCGGAGACTTAATAGGCGAGTCGGGCCAACTCGGCGACTCGAACTTACGGCTCGCGCGCTCTCGCGATTTGCTCCTGCCCCGACCGATGGCTGGCGAACTCGCAATAGCTTCTTCGGACGGCGAACTGGAGGCGGCTGAATAAGTGGCCCCTCCGCGACTATCGCGACACCATCCCGCGCCTCTTCGACTTCATCGGTGTTCGTGATCCTGACCAATGGAACGGGCCGCAGCTGCTGACGCCGCAGGCGTCGGGGCCTCTCGTGCTCCACGCGCTTGATGGTAGCGTTGCGATATGGGATCACTTGCTGGTATCAACCTCTCGGCAGGTGAGCCCAGAAGCGCTTGGATTATCGATATTTCTGCAAGTCGCTGGCCTCTCTCTTCGGGCGCGCCATTCATACCAGCGATCGCTCAAGCGGTGACGAGCGCTCTTTTCTCCAACGGCGAAAGCAAACGGATTCGCTGGCGCGAAACACACGAGGCCTCAAGCGGGTTCGCATTTCGTTCCTTGCAGGCGAACCTCAGCCGAGGCACCGGACTTCATAAGGGGCCAATTGCAAGCTACGCGGGCACCTCGTGCTGCCCTTTTTCGCGCGGTGTTCTCGCGGTGTTAACGCGGTTCTGCTAGTGCATGCCGATGGACGATTCCGCAAATTCGCTGATGGCTGAGAACAAAGGCGCCGGTTCGAATTCTCTCTCCCGCCTCGTCGCGGAGAGGGTCGGATGGCACCGCATCGGCGTCGTCCTCAGCCTCCTCGTCATCGTTTTCGCCTTGGTGGTGCTTTATCACCTGCTGCAGGACATCGAGGTCGATCAAGTCATCGCAGCGATCAAGGAAACGTCGGTCAGCGACGTCGTTTACGCCGCCGTTTTTGTCGCCTCGGCCTATTTCACGCTGACCTTCTACGATCTGTTCGCGTTGCGCACGATCCGCCATCACGACGTTCCCTATCGCGTCGCCGCGCTCGCCGCTTTCACGAGCTATTCGGTCGGCCATAATGTCGGCGCCAGTATTTTCTCGGCCGCCGCCGTCCGCTACCGCATCTATTCAAATTACGGTCTCGATGCCACCGACGTGGCGAAGCTGAGCTTCGTCGCCGGTCTCACCTTTTGGCTCGGCAATGCCACGGTTCTCGGCCTTGGCATCGCCTTCGTGCCGTCGGCGGCAGGCGCCATCGATCAGCTTCCCGGCTGGGTCAACCGCGGATTGGCGATTCTGACTCTCGCGATTCTTTATTCTTATATCGTCTGGGTATGGCGCAAACCGCGCCTGATCGGTCGCGGGCAGTGGCAGGTCGAGTTGCCAAGCGGCCCGTTCACATTGCTGCAAATCCTGATCGGCATCGTCGATCTCTCCTGCTGCGCGCTGGCGATGTACATGCTGATGCCGGACGAGCCGCATCTCGGCTTTGTTCCCCTGGCGGTGATATTCGTATCGGCGACGCTGCTCGGCTTTGCCAGCCACGCCCCGGGCGGGATCGGCGTCTTCGACGCCGCCATGCTGGTGGCGCTCTGGCAGATGGATAAGGAGCAACTGCTCGCCGGTCTGTTGCTATTCCGGCTGCTCTATTACATCGTGCCGTTTGTCCTTTCGCTCACGATCCTCGGTGTCCGCGAGCTGCTACTGAATTTCGCTTGGGCGTCGGGACGGCCGAATATCGTGCCGCCTTCCGCCGGGGCGCCGGACCATGCTGGGAAAAAAACCGACAGAGTCTGAGCCGAGAGGCTGGCCTGTTGCGGCCGGGGCGCTTGGCGCCGCCGGTATCTTCGTTGCCGCAGCCCTTGCGGTCATGGCCGGATTGGTGGCGACGGGGGCTCTGCGCCTCGTGCCGGCGCTTCTTGGCGTGGTCGTACTGTCCATTGCGGCCCTCGCCACCGCGTTTCGGCAGAAGCGGCGGCAAGAAGGCCTGCGCATGCCCGATGTCTCGCCCCATGGATCGACGCCCTTTGCCGACGAGCACTTCCTCGAGACCATTCTCCGTGGATTGGCGGATCCCGTGGTCGCGCTCGACCGCGATGGTCGCATTCTCGCCTTCAATGCCAAGGCGGCCCAAATCGCGCCGGCTTTGCGGAGAGGCGATCTCGCCCAGATCGCCTTTCGCGTTCCCGAGGTCGTGGAGGCCATCCGCCGCGCCCGTGAGGAGGGGGAGCCGCAACGCGTCGAATTTTCCGAGCGCGTCCCGCTCGACCGCTGGTACGAATTGGTGGTGACGCGCCTGATCTTCGAGGCGGCCGCCGGTCAGCTCCCGCGCGATCTTCTGCTCATGACCTTTCACGATCTCACGCCCTTGCGCCGGGTCGAGGAGATGCGCGCCGACTTCGTGGCCAATGCCAGCCACGAACTGCGCACGCCGCTGGCGGCCCTGTCCGGCTTCATCGACACCCTGCAAGGCACCGCGCGCGACGATCCGGCCGCGCGCGAACGCTTCCTGCCGATCATGCAGGCGCAGGCAACGCGCATGGCGCGGCTTATCGACGACCTGTTGTCGCTCTCCCGCATCGAGCTGAGCGCTCATCTGCGCCCGGAGACGCCGACCGATCTGGTTTCGATCGTGCGTCAGGTGACCGACGGCCTGGAGACACTGGCGCGCGACCGCGACGTGAAGATCATGGTGAAAGCTCCGCCCGCCCCGGTCGTCGTGCTCGGCGATCGCGACGAATTGTTGCGGGTGTTCGACAATCTGGTGGAGAACGCGCTCAAATACGGCGCGTCAGGCAAGCGTATCGAGATCGAATTTGCTAACGGCAAAACGCCGGAAGGAGGGGCCGAAGTGCAGGTAGCCGTGCGCGATTTCGGGCCTGGCATTGCGCCTGAGCATTTGCCCCGGCTGACCGAGCGGTTCTACCGCGTCGATGTCGCTGAAAGCCGAGCTCAAGGCGGCACCGGCCTCGGCCTCGCGCTGGCCAAACATATTCTCAACCGGCACGGAGGCCGTTTGTCCATCAGCAGCGTGCTGGGCAAGGGCGCGACTTTTACGGTTCACCTTCCAATCCCCAAGGCCGGCACCGGCATTTCAGGAAATCAATAAGCTTTTCATATTGTTACGTTGTCATCCAGTTGTCATCTAACCATCATAGAACGGTGACGTGCCCCTCCTATGGCTGCCGGCGGCTGCGGAACGGTTGAGAAAAAGTCAGAAGCATGCCGCCCGCCGTCAAACAGAAGCGGTTGCCCCATCATCGGGGTTCGAAAGCGAAAACCGGCGGTCGTGGAAGCCCTGGATCGCTTTTGACCGCAAACAAGGAGAGAACCCGTGAAGCTTTTTAAATCCCTCATCGCCGCCGGCGTGATTGCCGCAGCGGCTGCGTTACCCGCCTTCGCCGCCGATATTTCCGGCGCGGGCGCGACGTTCCCCTATCCGATCTATGCCAAGTGGGCCGACGCCTACAAAAAGCAGACCGGCATCGGCTTGAACTACCAGTCGATCGGTTCGGGTGGCGGCATCAAGCAGATCAAGGCCAAGACAGTGACCTTCGGCGCTAGCGACGCGCCGCTCCCCGGCAAGGACCTCGACGAAACCGGCCTCGCCCAATTCCCGATGGTGATGGGCGGCATCGTGCCGGTATTGAATGTTGAAGGCATCAAGGCCGGCGAACTGGTGCTCGACGGGGCCACGCTGGCGAAAATCTACCTGGGTGAAGTGAAGAATTGGGACGATGCCGCGATCAAGAGCCTCAATCCCAACGCTAAGCTACCACACACCGCGATCGCCGTGGTTCACCGTTCCGACGGCTCGGGCACGACCTTCAACTTCAGCTATTACCTCGCCGACGTGAGTGCCGACTGGAAGTCCAAGGTCGGCGCCAATACCTCGGTGGAGTGGCCGGTAGGCATCGGCGCCAAGGGTAACGAAGGCGTCGCCAACAACGTGGCGCAGACCAAGGGCTCGATCGGTTACGTCGAATACGCCTATGCGCTGCAGAATAAGCTGACCTACACCAAGATGAAGAACAAAGACGGCAAGGTGGTCTCGCCGACCTCGAAGGCCTTCCAAGCCGCGGCGGCCAATGCCGATTGGAATTCGCAGCCCGGCTATGGCGTCATCCTCGCCAATCAGCCCGGCGCCGAATCCTGGCCGATGACCGCCGCTACCTGGATCCTCATCTACAAGAAGCCGCAGGATCCGGCCGCGACCGCCGCCGCGCTGAAGTTCTTCAAGTGGTGCTACACGAATGGCGCGAAGATGGCCGAAGAACTCGACTACGTTCCAATGCCGGCGAGCGTCGCGAAGAGCGTCGAAGCCATGTGGGCGAAGGACATTGCCGTGCAGATGTAACGGCCGATGGCCGGAGAAGGCGCTTTGGCGCCTTCTCCTTTTCCACGCCTTGCTTGAAACCGGCTTGTACGCGGCCCCGAGTCCGCTTTAGTAGGCTCCCGAGCGTCGAGGTGAGGAGAGCCGTTTATGCCGCCCGCCAGGAGGCCATCCTTGGTTGATGTCGCGTTGCAAAATGGTGCACTGGCCGCGGCGGACCAACAGGAACGCATCAAGCGGCTGGGCCAAATCCGCTCCATCGATAAGCTCTTTCGCATCCTGACCCGTGCCTGCGCGCTGGCCGTTTTGGGCATCCTTGGCGCGGTCCTGCTTTCGCTGTTCTTCGGCGCCTGGCCGGCCCTCAGCACGTTCGGTCTGAACTTTTTTGTCACCGAGAGCTGGAATCCGGTGACGGAAAAATTCGGGGCGCTTCCCGCGATCTACGGAACGCTTGTGACCTCCACGATCGCGATGCTCATCGCATTGCCGGTCGGATTGTTCATCGCGATATTCCTCACCGAGCTTTGCCCCATATGGCTGCGCCGTCCTGTCGGAATTGCGATCGAGCTGCTCGCGGGCATTCCCAGCATCATCTACGGCATTTGGGGCTTCTTTGTTTTCGCACCCTTCCTGCAGACGACGCTGCAACCGTTTCTCGTCGACTCGTTCGGCAATATCCCGCTGTTGTCGACCTTGTTCGCCGGCCCACCCTACGGCATCGGCATCATGACCGCGGGCCTGATCCTGGCGATCATGGTGCTGCCCTTCATCACATCCATATCGCGTGACGTTTTCGAAACCGTGCCGCCGGTGCTCAAGGAAGCCGCCTACGGCATGGGCTGCACCACCTGGGAAGTATTCTGGAACGTGTCGCTTCCTTATACCCGGGTCGGCGTCATCGGCGGCTTCATGCTCGCGTTGGGAAGGGCGCTCGGCGAGACCATGGCGGTGACATTCGTCATCGGCAACGCCCATCGCATTTCGGGATCGCTGCTGGCTCCGGGAACGACCATCTCGGCTACGATCGCCAATGAATTCACCGAGGCGGTCAGCGATCTCTATACTTCTTCGCTGATCGCGCTTGGGCTGATCCTGTTTTTCATCACCTTCGTCGTCCTGGCGGTCGCGCGCATTCTGCTGGCGCAAATCGAACGTCGGGCAGGAAGCTGAGCATGGCCCTCTATGACAAACGCCGCAGACGAAACACGCTGGCGATGGCGCTGTCGTTCGCGGCCACCGCCTTCGGGTTGGGCTGGCTCGTCTTCATCCTCGGGGCGCTCCTGTGGAATGGCGCGAGCGGGATTTCGCTGAGCGTCTTTACCGAAATGACGCCGCCGCCGGGGGCGGCCGGCGGTTTGCTCAATCCGCTGGTCGGCAGTCTCATCATGACGGCGCTGGCGGTGCTCATCGGCACGCCGATTGGCATGTTCGCCGGAACCTACATGGCGGAATATGGCCGCTATGAGAAAGTCACGCGCCTGGTGCGCTTCATCAACGACATCCTGCTCAGTGCGCCATCCATCGTCGTCGGCCTTTTCATCTATGAGGTGATGGTCGCGCCGATGGGTCATTTCTCCGGCCTGGCCGGCGCGGTAGCGCTTGCGGTGTTGGTGATTCCCGTCGTGGTGCGCAGCACGGAGGACATGCTGCTTTTGGTTCCGAATTCGTTGCGCGAGGCGGCATTGGCGCTCGGCATGCCGCGGGCGCATGTGATCGCCCACATTTCGTACCGCGCGGCGCGAGCCGGCATTGTGACCGGCGTCCTGCTGGCCGTCGCGCGCATCAGCGGCGAAACCGCGCCCCTGTTGTTCACCGCCTTGAATAACCAATTCTGGTCGGTGAATCTGAATGCGCCGATGCCCAGTCTTCCGGTCGTTATCTTCCAGTTCGCGCTCAGTCCTTACAAGGACTGGCAAAGCCTCGCCTGGACTGGCGCTCTCATCATCACGCTTGTGGTCCTTGCCTTGAGCATCATTGCTCGCATCCTTGCCGCTCCAAGAAGGTCGTCATGAATCTCGCATCGGCACCCACGCCTGTCGTTACGCACGAGCCTGCCGCGACGGCGCCGCCGCCTGAACGGATTTCCATCCGGCATCTCAGCTTCTATTACGGCGAGGCGCAGGCACTGAGGGATCTGACGCTGCCGCTTTACGCCAATACCGTCACCGCCTTCATCGGTCCGTCGGGATGCGGCAAATCCACCTTGCTTCGCGTTCTGAACAAGATGTACGACCTCTATCCCAATCAACGCGCGGAAGGCGAAGTCCTGCTCGACGGCGTCAACATTCTGGCGCCGGAGCTCGACGTCAATCTGCTGCGCGCGCGGGTCGGCATGGTGTTCCAGAAACCGACGCCATTTCCGATGACGATCTATGAAAACATCGCGTTCGGCATCCGGCTTTACGAACGGCTTCCGCGCGCCGAGCTCGACGCCAGGGTAGAGCAGTCGCTGCGCCGCGCGGCGCTGTGGGATGAGGTGAAGGACAAGCTCGGCGCCAGCGGCTTGAGCCTGTCGGGCGGCCAGCAGCAGCGGCTCTGCATCGCGCGCACGGTTGCGGTGCGCCCCGAGGTCATTCTGCTGGACGAGCCGTGCTCGGCGCTGGATCCGATCTCCACGGCCAAGATCGAGGAGCTGATCGACGAACTCAAAGAGGACTATACGATCGTCATCGTCACCCACAACATGCAGCAGGCCGCGCGCGTTTCCGAATTCACCGCTTTCATGTATCTCGGGGAACTGGTTGAATTCGGGTCGACGCGGCAGTTGTTTACCCGCCCCGACGATCAGCGCACGCAGGACTACATCACTGGACGCTTCGGCTAAGCGCCGATGCGATCGCGCGAGGAAAGAAAATGAGCGATCACACCACAAAGGCCTTCGACGCCGACTTGCAAGAGCTCAACCGCGCCGTGGCGGAGATGGGGGGTCTCGTCGAGAGGGCGCTTGGCGATTCCGTGGACGCGCTGGTCAGGCGCGATACCACTTTGGCGGCGCAGGTCGTGGCCATCGACCGCACGATCGACGAGCTGCAGCGGCAAATCGAGGAAAAATCCATCTCCACGATTGCCCGCCGGCAGCCCATGGCGGTCGATCTGCGCGAGATCGTCAGCGCCTTGCGCGTGTCCAACGATCTGGAGCGCATCGGCGATTTGGCAAAGAACATCGCCAAACGCGTGGCCGAGCTGGGGGGCGACTTCCATCCGCAGAAGCTGATCCGCGGCGTCGATCACATGGCGGGGGTGGTGCTCAGCCAGTTGAAGCAGGTACTCGATGCCTATGCCGCGCGCGACCTCG
Organism: Xanthobacteraceae bacterium; assembly: GCA_035652315.1. Classification (GTDB taxonomy): domain Bacteria; phylum Pseudomonadota; class Alphaproteobacteria; order Rhizobiales; family Xanthobacteraceae; genus CANKHA01. The sequence goes on from DASREA010000016.1 coordinate 8,665, forward strand.
GCAAGGCGCTGTCGGTGTGGAAGGGAGACCAGGAAGTCGACGATATGTGCACCTCGCTGTTCCGCGAGCTGCTGACCTACATGATGGAGGACCCGCGCCACATCACCTTCTGCATCCACCTCATGTTTTCCGCCAAGAACATCGAGCGGGCCGGGGACCACGCCACCAATATTGCGGAGACCGTCTATTATGTGATCGAGGGGCGACCGATCACCGATCAACGGCCGAAGGGCGATACCACCAAGCTGGCCGTTGGGAGCTAAAGGAGGCCGAAGCCGCATGAGCGCGCGGATTCTGATCGTCGAAGACGAAGAGCCTCTCAGCATGCTGCTGCGCTACAACCTCGAGGCCGAAGGCTACGAGGTGGATACCGCGGCGCGCGGCGACGAGGCCGATGTCAAGGTCAGGGAGCGGCCGCCCGATCTCATGGTGCTGGACTGGATGCTGCCGGGCCTTTCCGGAATCGAGCTTTGCCGGCGCTTGCGGGCGCGGCCTGAAACACGGCAACTGCCGATCATCATGCTCACCGCCCGCGGCGAGGAGAGCGAGCGCGTGCGCGGACTGGCGACCGGCGCCGATGACTATATCGTCAAGCCGTTCTCGGTGCCCGAGCTGATCGCACGGGTGCGCGCCTTGCTGCGGCGCGCCAGCCCGGAGCGCGTCGCGACGGTTCTCTCCTTTGGCGATATCGAGCTGGACCGGGAGAAGAAGCGGGTGCTGCGCCACGGCCATTCGATCGATCTCGGGCCGACGGAATTCCGCCTGCTGGAATTTCTCATGGAGCGTCCCGGCCGGGTTTTCTCCCGTGCGCAACTGCTCGATGGTGTCTGGGGCCGCGACATCTACATCGACGAGCGCACCGTCGATGTCCATGTCGGCCGTTTGCGCAAGGCGCTCAACCGTGGGCAAGCCGCCGATCCGATCCGCACCGTGCGCGGCGCCGGCTATGCGTTGGATGATCGCTTCGGCAAGGCCGCGAAGGTTGAAAGTGCGTCGCCATCTGAGGCGTGAGGCGCCCCCGCGTCTATCGCAGAGCCTCAGCCCTTGAATGAGCGGCGTTCCCTGCGCCGGTCATGCACCGGTTGATAGGCGACACGCGAGTGGTAGGCGCAATAGGGCAGGCCTTCCAAAGTGTTTCCGCCGCAAAAGAAGAAATCCTCGCTGCCAGGATCGCCGATCGGCCAGCGGCAGGTCTGCTCGGTGAGTTCGAGAATGGTGCGCCGCTGCCCGATGGGGATGATGTTGTCGATTAGCTCCGGCTCGGGTTCGAGCTCATGCTCATAGGCGAGCGCGGTGTTGCCGCGTATGGACGGCCGGGAAACGCGCAGCATGTGGCCGCCGGAACGCGCCTTGCGCGGGCGCGCGGCGCCGGCGGAGGAGGATTTGGCGCGGCCCGAGAGGCCGAGACGGTGCACCTTGCCGATTACCGCATTGCGGGTAATGCCGCCGAGTTCCGCTGCGATTTGGCTGGCGGAAAGGCCGTCCGACCAAAGTTTTTTCAGCAGTTCCACGCGTTCGTCGGTCCAGCCCATTGTCATTCCTCCGACTGCCGCCGCACCGAATCCCACCCCGCGATCCGGCAGCGCCATGGCCGCCCGGATCTACCGCAGCTAAAACTCTTAGGAACAGTCCGCCGCACGAGATGTCGTATGCGATGACGGAAAAACTACAATATCGCGCGACTCGTGCGCAAGAGTCGCGATGCCGCGCTCCACACTATCCTCAGAAATCGCGGTGCCCGCGCCAAATATGCACAACCCCGCGCGAAAATCGGTAGCCCGATGGGGTGCTGAGGCCGTGTTGACCCTCACCGTGGCGCCAAATAGAATGATTGTATGTCGTGCCGCCCGGGGGCGGCACATTTCATTTTCGGATAATGCATCTTGAAAGAAACTGGCCGTGGCGTCGCATCTATTGCCGACTTACGCGCGTATCGATCTCGCATTTGAGCGGGGCGAGGGCGCGTGGCTGACAGCGACCAACGGTGACCGCTACCTCGATTTCGCGTCCGGCATCGCGGTCAACGCCCTGGGTCACGCCCATCCGCATCTCGTCGAAGCCTTGAGTGCGCAGGCGCAGAAGCTCTGGCATGTCTCTAATCTCTATCGAATTCCCGAGGCGGAGCGGCTGGCCGAACGCCTGTGCGCCGTGAGTTTTGCCGATACCGTCTTTTTCACGAATTCCGGGGCCGAAGCCATGGAATGCGCGATCAAGATGGCGCGCAAATATCAGGCGGCCAGCGGCAAGCCGGAACGGTTCCGCATTGTCACCTTCGAAGGAGCCTTCCACGGCCGGACCCTGGCGACCATCGCCGCCGGGGGCCAGAAGAAATATCTCGAAGGCTTCGGGCCGCCGGTCGACGGCTTCGACCAGGTGCCGTTTGCCGATATCGAGGCGACGCGAAAGGCGATCGGCCCGCAGACCGCGGCGATCCTGATCGAGCCTATCCAGGGTGAGGGCGGCGTCCGCGTGGCGCCGAATCCGTTCTTGCGCGCCTTGCGCCAACTTTGCGACGAGCATGGCCTGTTGTTGCTGTTCGACGAAGTGCAGACCGGCGTCGGCCGCACCGGGGAGATGTTCGCCTACGAGCGCGCCGGCGTCAGGCCGGATGTGATGGCCATTGCTAAGGGAATCGGCGGCGGCTTTCCGCTCGGCGCCTGCCTGGCCACCACCGAGGCCGGCAAAGGCATGACCACGGGGAGCCATGGCTCCACTTACGGCAGCAATCCGCTCGGTGCCGCGGTCGGCAATGCGGTGCTCGACGTCGTCCTGGCGCGCGGATTTCTCGACGGCGTGCGGCGGACGGCTTTGCTGTTGAAGCAGCGTCTCGCCGAGCTGAAGGACCGTCACCCCAAGGTGATCGCCGAGGTGCGCGGCGAGGGGCTGCTTGTCGGCTTGCGCGCGGCGATCCCGAACGGCGAATTGGTTGACGCGCTGCGCGCGGAAAGGCTTTTGACCGCCGCCGCCGCCGACAATGTCGTGCGCCTGCTGCCACCGTTGATCGTCGGAGAAACGGAAATCGCCGAGGCGGTCGCGCGCATCGACCGCGCCTGCACGAAGATTGCCCGGGCGCCGCAGCCTTCCGAGCAAGGGGTTCCGCTGTGAAAAACACCCGGCACTTCCTCGACCTGATCGAACTTTCGACAGCGGACCTGCGTTCGATGCTCGACGCTGCACGTGCGATGAAGGTGCGCGTCAAAGGCGGCGGTTCCGCCGCCCGGCCGCTTGCCGGCAAGACGATGGCCATGATTTTCGAGAAGCCGTCGACGCGCACGCGCGTCTCCTTCGACCTTGCCATGCGGCAGATGGGGGGAGACACCATCATCCTGACCGGCCAGGAAATGCAGCTCGGGCGCGGGGAATCCATTGCCGACACCGCGCGCGTGCTCTCCCGCTACGTCGACGCGATCATGATCCGCATCCTCGATCCGAAAAAGCTGGCGGAGCTCGCCCATTACGCGACGGTGCCGGTGATCAACGGCCTGACCAAGAATTCGCACCCTTGCCAGGTCATGGCGGACGTCATGACCTTCGAGGAGCACCGCGGTCCGATCCGCGGCCGGACGGTGGCCTGGACGGGAGACGCCAACAACGTGCTGACGTCCTGGATACATGCCGCCGATCGCTTCGAGTTCAGTCTGCGCGTCGCGACGCCGCCGGAACTAGCGCCGAAAAAGTCGGTGCTCGATTGGATCAAGAAATCGGGGGCGCCGATCTGGATAGGAACCGATCCGGAAGAAGCGGTCAAAGGAGCGGACTGCATCGTCACCGATACCTGGGTCTCGATGGGCGACCGCGATGCCCGCCAGCGCCACAATCTGCTGCGGCGCTACCAGGTCAACGGCGCGCTAATGGCCCGCGCCAACCCCGAGGCGATATTCATGCATTGTCTGCCGGCGCACCGCGGCGAGGAAGTCACCGACGAGGTGATGGACGGTCCGCGCTCCGTCGTTTTCGACGAAGCGGAAAATCGTCTGCATGCGCAGAAGGGCATTTTGGCCTGGTGTTTCAACACCGGCCTTTGAAGCTTCGGCCCACGGCTCCGGGGCTCACTTTCGCCATGCTACGACGTATATATAAGATTCACGATGACGGATCCCGGCATGGCCATTCCGGTGCGCGCTCCGGCGGCGAGCTCCGAAGACGACACGGTGCTTCCTTTCGAAGTGCCGGCGCTCGATCTGCGCGGCCGCGTCGTCCGCCTTGGCCCTTCCGTCGACGAGATTCTGAGCCTGCATGCCTATCCCGCGCCGGTCGCCAAGCTGCTTGGTGAGGCGATCGCCCTTACCGTTCTCCTCGGCTCGTCGCTGAAGTTTGACGGCCGCCTGATCCTGCAAACCAAGAGCGATGGGCCCGTGCGCATGCTTGTCGTTGATTTCACCATGCGGGGACAGATTCGCGCCTGCGCGCAGTTCGACAAGGAGCGCGTCGCCGGGCTGGGTTTAGGCGCCGAATCCGGCGCGCTGCTTGGTCACGGTCATCTAGCCATGACCATCGACCGCGGACCGGACATGAATCGCTACCAGGGGCTGGTGGCGTTGCAAGGCGGCAGCCTGGAAGACGCGGCGCACGAATATTTTCTCCGTTCCGAACAAATTCCGACACGCGTTAGGCTCGCGGTCGCCGAGGAATTGCGGCCCGGCGCCAACGGCGCCGGCCATCGCTGGCGCGCCGGGGGCATTCTTTTGCAATTCCTCCCCAAGGCGGCCGAGCGCATGCGCGGGCCCGACCTCGATCCCGGCGATGCGCCGGAAGGCGTCACGCGGCACGAAGTGCCGGAAGACGATGCTTGGGTGGAAGGCCGGGCGCTGGTCGAAACTGTCGAAGATCTGGAACTGATCGACCCGGCGGTCTCCAGCGAGGCCTTGCTTTATCGGCTCTTCCACGAACGCGGCGTCAAGGTTTTCAGGAACGCTTCGGTCGCTGCGCGCTGCTCCTGTTCGCGCGAAGGCGTCTCCACGATGCTACGCAGCTTTCCGCAAAACGATCGCGACGACATGGTGCAGAACGGCGTGATCTCCGTTACCTGCGAGTTCTGCAACCGCAATTATCAATTCGAGCCGGCGGAAGTTTCCGACGCGTCGTGAACAGCGGCTTAGACTCAGTTGATGGTGCGCTCGGAGTAGGAGCAATCGAGCGAGAAGGCGGGAATTTCCACGTCAAACGGCTCGCCGCTCTCGCTCGTCATGCCGTAGCTTCCCGACATGAAGCCGGAAGGCGTGGGCAACGGCACGCCGCTGGTATATTCGAACGACTCGCCCGCCTTCAGCACCGGCTCCTCGCCGACGACCCCGGCGCCTTTGACTTCCTGCAGGCGGCCGAGCGCGTCGGTGATGCGCCAGTGGCGGGTGCGCAACTGCACGGTCTCGCTGCCCGAGTTCGTGATCTCAATGGTGTAGGCCCAGAAAAAATATCCGTTGTCCGGAGACGAGCGCTCCGGCAGGAACCGCGGCTCCACCGTGACTTGGATGTTGCGGGTGACGGCGCGATACATGGTATATCCTGTGCGGCCTCTGAACCGAGCGGAGGCTGCGAGATAGTGAATAGCCTCCGGCATCCGCTTGCAACGGTCGAATAGCGCCATGTTCACAAATTCACGGGCGGCGGGCCGGGCCGGCGACGAAGTCTCCGCCACGGAAAAATCGCGGCCCCCAGCGCCGGCGATCCCGGACGGGCGCGACCTGCGTCTCGATCTTTTCCGGGGTTTGGCGCTGTGGCTGATATTCCTCGACCATATTCCCGGCAACATCGTGAGCTGGGTCACGATCCGCAACTACGGCTTCAGCGACGCGACGGAAATCTTCATTTTCATCTCCGGCTATACCGCGGCCTTTGTTTACGGCCGGGCCCTGACGGAGCATGGCTTTCTGGTATCGAGCGCCCGCGTCCTGCGCCGCGCCTGGCAGATTTACGTCGCGCATGTCTTTCTCTTCGCCATCTACCTCGCGGAGATCTCCTACGTCGCGGCGAGCTTTCGCAATCCGCTCTATGCGGAGGAGATGGGCGTGCTCGATTTTCTCAAACAGCCCGACGTTACGATCGTCGAGGCGCTGCTGCTGAAGTTCAAGCCGGTCAACATGGACGTGCTGCCGCTTTATATCGTCCTGCTGCTCTTGTTCCCGCCGGTGCTCTGGATGCTGATGCGCAAGCCGAACTGGGCTTTGGCGGCGTCCTTCGCGCTCTATGCGGCGACCTGGGAATTCGATTTTAACCTGCCCGCCTATCCTAGCGGCAACTGGTTCTTCAACCCGTTCGCCTGGCAATTATTGTTCTTCTTCGGTGCATGGTGCGCGCTTGGCGGCGCCGCGCGCCTTCGCGACCTGCTGCGCTGGCGTAGCACAGTGAGCTTGGCCATCGGCTATCTGGTTTTCGCCTTTCTGATCACGTTGACCTGGCACATCCCCTCGCTCGGGCGCTTCGTGCCCGAGTGGCTGGCGGAGGCGATGTATCCGATCGACAAGACAAACCTCGACGTGCTCCGTTTCGTTCATTTCCTCGCCCTTGCCATCGTCACCCTGTATTTTGTGCCTCAGCAATGGCGGGCGCTGAAATCGCCATGGCTGCGGCCGGCCATTGTGTGCGGCCAGCATTCCCTGGAAATCTTCTGTCTGGGCGTGTTTCTCGCCTTCGCCGCTCATTTTGTCATGTCGGAAGTCGTGGCCGGCGTGGCCATGCAGGTCATTGTCAGCGTGGCCGGGGTCTCGTTGATGGCTGTGACTGCGACGCTGCTGTCATGGTACAAGAGTCTCGAGGGGCGGGGCCAAGGGCCGCGGCAGAAGCCGAAGGACCCTGGCCTCGTGGGAGGGGCGGCATGAAAGCCTTGCTGGCCGCAATGTTCGTTGCTGCGGTGCCGATGGGCATGGCACACGCGCGGCCGCCGGATGTCTGCGAGGTTCCCGGTTATCTGCTTTTCGGCGAGAGCGAACTGCATCACGTCAACAAGACCGTGAAGGAGCAAAAGCGGCTCAAGGTTCTCGTTATCGGCACACGTTCGTCCACGCTCGCCGGAACCGACGGAGCCGAACACGCCTATCCGGCGCGGCTCGAAGCGGCGCTTGCGGAGCGGCTGCCGGGCGTGGCGGTCAAGGTCTCCACGCTCATCACGCCGCGGCAAACCGTCGAACAAGTTGTGGCCGGCCTGAAAAAAACGCTGGCGGAGCAAACCCCCGATCTGGTTATCTGGCAGGCGGGGACGGTCGACGCCATTCGCGGCATGGGTGCCGACGACTTCGGCAACATGGTCGACAGCGGCGTCGGACGAATATTGAGGGCGGGGGCGGACGTCATCCTGATGAACATGCAATATAGCCCGCGGACCGAGACGATCATCTTGGCCGGTCCCTACGCGGAAAATTTGCGCTGGGTCGCGCAGCAGCGCCATGTGCCGCTATTCGATCGCTTTGCGATCATGCAGCATTGGAGCGACAGCGGGGTGTTTGATTTCTTCGCGGCGACCACGGCCTTCACCATCGCCGAAAAGGTCCATGACTGTCTGGCCAAGGCATTGGCGGCGCAGATCATCGATGCCGCGCAGCTCGGACCCATGGCGGCGCCGAAAATCCAATGACCGGTAATTTCCGCCCGTGACCGGCCGAGCTTTCCCTTTATTTGGTGCGGTGCTTGCTGTCGCCGCTTTCTGCGCCGGGGCAGGGCCTACGCGCGGCGATTCACTCAATTCCGCCGAGCCGCTTATCTCCACGGCGCCGCCGCAGGCCACGCCGCAGACTGCTTCCGCGTGCTCGGTGCCTGCCGAGTTTGTTAAAATGAGCTATCCTTTGCCGCATGTCGGCCGGCTGATCGCCGCCGGTCTGCCGGTGAAAATCATCACGCTCGGCTCCTCCTCGACAGCCGGCGCCGGCGCCAGCTCGCCTGCCGCGTCCTATCCAAGCAGGCTCGCGGTTGAGCTGACCAATAGATTTCCCAAGGAGAAGTTCGTCGTCCTCAACCGCGGCACCAACGGTGAGGAAGCGCGGCGCATGGTCGATCGGCTCGAATCGAGCCTCATCGCCGAAAAAGCCGATCTCGTCATCTGGCAGCTTGGCACCAATTCGGTGTTGCGCGACCGGGCGCTCGAACCGGTGTCGTCGTTGGTGGCCAAAGGTGCCGCGCTGCTGCGGGAGGCGGGCGCCGACGTGATCCTGGTCGATCCGCAATATGCGCCGAAGGTGATCGCCAAGGGCCATGTCGGGGATATGGTCGATCTGCTCGAAGTCGCGGCGGAAACCGCTCATGTCGACCTCTTCAGGCGCTTCGCATTGATGCGTTATTGGCACGATGCGCGCGGCATGGATTTCGCGGCGTTCCTCTCGCCCGATCAATTGCACATGAACGATTGGAGCTATGCTTGTCTGGCGAAAGCGATCAGCGCGGCGATTGTCGAGGCCGCCAAGCCGCCCACCGCCTCGGCCGCGATGCAACAGGCCCAGCATACCGCCGCGCCTTAGACCGCTTCCAGCGCAGCCAGCAGATCTTCCGTGACATCGTCGGGATGTTCGAGGCCGGCGGAGAAACGCACCAGGCCGTCGCTGATCCCGAGTTCGGCGCGTGCCTCGGGCGTCAATCGCTGATGCGTCGTCGTCGCCGGGTGAGTCACCAGGCTCTTGGCGTCGCCGAGATTGTTGGTGATGCTGACGAGCTGCAACGCGTTGAGAAAGCGGAACGCCCCGGCCTTGCCGCCGGCCACTTCGAACGCCACCAGCGTCGAGCCGCCGCGCATCTGCTTCTTCACGATCTCGGCCTGCGGGTGATCGGGACGGCCGGGATAGATCAAGCGCGTGATTTTCGGATGCTCGACCAGGGCGACGGAGACCGCCGCGGCAGTGTCGGTTTGCCGCCGCACCCGCACGGAAAGCGTCTCCAGGCCTTTGAGCAATACCCAGGCGTTGAACGGCGACATCGACGGACCGGTCTGCCGCAGCAGGTTATGGATGTGGTCCTGGATGAACTTTTCCGACGAGAGGATGACGCCGCCGAGGCAGCGGCCTTGGCCGTCGATATGTTTGGTCGCGGAATAGACCACGCAGTCGGCGCCGAGTTCCAGCGGGCTTTGCCAGAGCGGCGTGGCGAAGACGTTGTCGACCACCAAAGTCGCGCCGGCTTGATGCGCGATCTTCGCCACCTCGGCGATGTCGACGACATCGAGCGTCGGGTTGGTCGGCGATTCGAGAAAGAAGGTCTTGGTATTGGGCCGCACCGCCTTGCGCCATTCGTCGAGATTGGCGCCATTGACCAGCGTTGAAGGAACGCCGAAGCGCGGCAGGAAATCCTCGACGACGAAGCGGCAGGAGCCGAACAGCGCCTTGGCGGCAACGACATGATCGCCGGCCTTGAGCTGGCCCATCAGCGAAGCGGTGACCGCCGCCATGCCGCTCGCCGTCGCGCGCGCGGATTCGGCACCTTCGAGCGCGGCCATGCGTTGCTCGAACATGGAAACCGTCGGATTGGAGAACCGCGAATAGAGATAGCCGGGCTCTTCGCCCTTGAAACGCGCCTCGCAGGATTCGGCGCTATCGTAAACGAAGCCTTGGGTGAGAAACAAAGCCTCCGAGGTCTCGCCGAATTGCGAACGCTGCGTGCCGGCATGCACTAGGCGGGTCTCGGGGCGGTAACGGCGTTGCTTTGCTGACGCAGGCATGCGGCCCTCCTTCGGCCAACAAAAAACCGGCCGGAAAAATCCTGGCCGGGCACACGCGTCCCCGGCCTTTTAGCGACTTATTTTACGTGGCTGCAAGCCGGCCGGCTCAAAGGACCACGGGATAACGGGGGTGATACGCGCCCCGCGACTTCCCGTCAAGGCGCCCATCGGTTACGGATTCCGTTGGCCCCAAGGCAGCGTCAGAACGACGCATTCGAAGGCAAAGACCAACGCAAGCGGCGCGACCACAGTGGCACTGTCTTTTTCCGTCGAAGACAAGGGAATTCTGCCCGACCGCATGATCGCGGCGCTGGCCGAGAGCGGCGGCATCCTTCCGGCTTATGATTTCGTGCCGGACCAGATTCAGCCGGCGAGCCTCGATCTGCGTTTGGGCGAGGTTGCCTATCGCGTCCGCGCCAGTTTTCTGCCGGGCCCGCGCACCACCGTCGCCAAGCGCATCGACGAGTTGAAGCTGCACGAGATCGCGCTCGCCGACGGCGCGGTGCTGGAAACCGGCTGCGTCTATATCGTGCCGTTGATCGAAAGCCTGGCTCTGCCCGACGACATCGCCGCGGCGGCCAATCCGAAAAGCTCGACCGGTCGGCTTGACGTCTTCACCCGCGTGATCGCCGACGAGACGCGCGGTTTCGACCGCATCGAGGCCGGCTATCACGGTCCGCTCTATGCCGAGATCAGCCCGCGCACTTTCCCGGTGCTGGTGCGCGAAGGCTCGCGCCTGTCGCAGATCCGCTTCCGCCACGGGCATGCCTTGCTCAATGGCGATGCCTTGCGCGCCCTGCATGCGCGCGAGCGGCTGGTCGATGCCGAGGATGTCGACGTC
>DASREA010000017.1:0-60612 GCA_035652315.1 Xanthobacteraceae bacterium
GGTGTGACGGTGAGCCTGTACTCGGGCTCGGGCAGCGGCGGCGATGCCGATCACGACACGCTGGTCAACATCGAGAACCTGACCGGTTCTGGCTTCGACGACGTCCTGGAGGGCGACTCCGGAGCCAATGTCCTCAACGGCGGCGCCGGCATCGACACGGTGAGTTACGAACATGCCGGCAACGGCGTGACGATCACGTTAGCCAAAACAGCGTCACAAAACACCGGGGGTGCTGGTAACGATACGCTGAGCAACTTCGAGAACGTCATTGGGTCGCAGTATGATGACAAGCTGACTGGCTCCACTGTGGCAAATAGCCTGGTAGGCAATGCCGGGGACGACACGCTGGATGGTGGCGCTGGCGGGGACACGCTGATCGGCGGGACCGGCAACGACACCTATGTGGTGGATTCGGCGAGCGACGTGGTGACGGAATATGCCGATGAAGGCACCGATACGGTGCAGTCATGGATCACCTACACGCTGTCAGATGCGCTGGAGAATTTGGTACTGCTCAGTGCCGGTTTTGACAGCAACGGCAATTTGCTGGATGCATCGCTGAATGGAACTGGCAATGAGAATGCCAACTGGATTGTCGGCAACCTTGCTTCCAACATCCTCACCGGATTTGGTGGAGACGATATATTGGATGGTGGCGGGGGCGACGACACCCTGATCGGCGGTACGGGAAATGACACCTACATCGTTGACTCTGCCCATGACGTGATCACTGAAAACGCCGACGAGGGTATCGATACAGTCAAGGCATCGGTCAACTACACGCTGGGCGAGACTAGCAACCTCGAGAATCTGATTCTCACCGGCACGAGCGGGCTGACTGGTACCGGCAACTCCGGCGACAATGCGATCACCGGCAATAGTGGCAATAATACGCTAAAAGGATTAGCAGGGAACGACGTGTTAGATGGCGGTGCCGGAAACGACACGCTCATCGGCGGCGTCGGCGACGATCTCTATGTTGTTGACTCGGCCGGCGACGTCGTGACTGAAAACGCAGGCGAAGGGACCGATACTGTTCAGGCTCTTATCACCTACACTCTTGGTGGTACGGTGGAGAATTTGACACTCCTTGGAACTGCAGCATTGAACGGCACAGGGAACGCTGCTGACAACATCATCATCGGCAACAGCGGCAACAACATTCTTACAGGCTTGGATGGAAATGATTTTCTCGATGGCGGGCCAGGGAGTGACACGCTGATCGGCGGCTTGGGGAACGATACCTACGTAGGTGATTCAATCGGCGATATCATAACGGAAAACCCCGGAGAAGGAAGCGATCTGGTTATTTCGTCTGTCAGTTATTCATTAGGTGGGAATCTAGAGGATCTGATGTTGGCGGGAGCGTCGGACATCAACGGTACCGGTAACGATCTGGACAATAGTCTAACCGGTAATACTGGCGACAATACCTTAACGGGTGGGCTTGGCGATGATACGCTAGACGGTGGCGCCGGGATCGATACGATGTTCGGCGGCTTCGGGGACGATACTTATTTTGTGAACTCCATTGACGACTCCGTAATTGAAAACGCCAACGAAGGCACTGACACGGTGTATTCTTCCGTAAGCTATGCATTGGACGTTAACGTCGAGAATTTAACTTTGATCGAAAGCGCCGAGGTTAATGGCACCGGTAATGCCGGAAATAATGTCCTAGTCGGTAATGCAGGCAATAACCTGCTGAGCGGTGGAGGCGGTGACGATACATTGGATGGTTCGCTTGGTGACGATGTCCTAACGGGTGGTTCTGATAACGACAGATTCGTATTCCACGCTGGCTTTGGCAACGACACGATCACCGATTTTGCCGCTGGTGCAGGAACTGACGACGTTATTGAGTTTCATGACGGCCTGTTTAATGACTTCTCCGCCGTACAAGCAGCGAGCACGCAGGTCGGTAGCGATGTGAGGATTGCGGTGGATACGGCCGATACCATCATTCTCAAGAACGTCAGTATTTCTGAGCTTCACCAAGATGATTTTCAGCTCCTATAGCAGCGGAAGCTGTGACTGCCGCTAGCATAAACTATACGTGGTGGGGCCCAATAGCGCGCCCTTAGCGAGAAGTATGACGGAGTTGCAGGCGAGGGCGTCAACGCCCGCTTCCCGCGCTAGCCGTAGCCCGCCTTATACCAAGCGGATCGAGAGCTTGACGCGACAGCGCGTGAAGTCTGCAAGACGCTCTGATCGATGCATAAAATAAGGTAGCCCTTCTAGTTCGAAGAATGCCTCGAATGCTCATCATCGTCGATCGCGGCCCGCCAATACTCTGATGTTCGCGGGACTACCCGTGGGCACGACGCACTACGAGGAGAATGTTGGTTTCCAGTTCCTCTCCCTCCGCCAGCCTTTTTGACAAAGCTTCTCTCGCGCTCTGCGACGACTCAGAAATTCCAATGTTTGCGGACATTCGCGAGCAAACCGCAGCACTGTGGTGAGCAGCGCGGAGGCTGAAATTCTCTCTCTCGGGCCATTTCTCTCCAAACCTCGGGACTTTGCCCTGGTACGGCCTTCGCGCTCTATCACATGCCCTCTACGTCAGCACTTCCAATCATCCGGTATGGCGTCCAGGATCATTGGCATCTTGAGGGTGTCCTTGCCGGCCTTTACCGCGCGCTGCTGTTCCTCGTGGTGCATGCCAAGTGAGAGGTAGATCAGAGCGGAGCGGGCAAGTTTAAGAATGCGAAGCGCTTTGCGTTCCAGCTCGCTGCGCGCGATGGCGTAGGTGAGGTCATCGAAGAACGCGTCCTTGCGGTCGCCGCTCTCTCTCGGCCGCGGAAGATCCATCTCGCGGACTTTGACGTACCAATGCGCCGTTGTCGCCGCCAGAACAAGTGACAGAGTACGATAATACGATTGGGATGCAAAAAACCCCGCATGTATGCGGGGCTTGTGTTTCGATCATAGATCTCGAAAGTTCAGTCTCGACAATTCCCGTTGCAAACTTTCCGGCCCCAAACTGGCCAAGAATCTCCACGCAAAAATTCGAGAACTCCTGTTTCCCGGAGACCCCGGGCAGAGACTTTGGAATGTTGCTGGCCGAACACTGCGTCCTACTCTATACTTGTTATCCATAGGGCGCCTGACCGATTTTGGCGCCTCGGGGAAAAAGGACTCGGGCGATGCCGATAACGCACGAGCCTTGGCTCGTCGCGCTTTCTCTGATTGTCGCGATCCAAGGAGCCTATGTCGGGCTAAGCCTTGCCGTTCAGGTGGGCGATGCGGTCGGCCTGCGCCGGCGGCTCTTGCTCGCGGGCGCGTCGCTCTCGCTCGCCGTTGCGATCTGGGCGATGCATTTCGTTGGTATGTTGGCCGCCCGCCTTCCCTTACCCATCGACTATCTGGTGTTCCCGACACTGCTGTCCTTCCTGGTGTGCGTTATCGTGGTCGGGGTTGCGGTTTTCGCCGCCAGCGCGGGCCCGTTGACGTTCGTCCGCCTCGCCGCCGCCGCCATTTTCATGGGATGCGGCATCGTCTCGATGCACTACATCGGAATGACCGCGTTGCATGCGAGCGCACATCTCGTTCATGATCCTGTCTCAGTGGCCGGAAGCGTCGTCGTGGCCATTGCGGCCTCGGGCCTGGCGCTGTGGCTCGCCGGCGGAAGAGGGGGACGGCCGCCGCTGTTTCTTTCAGCCGCGGTTCTCGGTATGGCGATTACCGGGATGCATTATACGGCCATGCAAGGATTGAAGCTCTTCGCGCATGCCAGCGGACCTTCGACCGCGCCGGTGCTGTCCAGCGATCTTCTTGCCATCGTGGTCGCGATTGTCGCCTTTTGCGTATCCGGCATTTTCCTACTCGCGCTCGTGCCCGATCAATCTAGCGCGGATGCGCGGCCCACGAAGACGGCCTCTCTCGCTTCCCGCGCCGGTCGTCCGCCGGCGTCGTCTCAGCTTCGGCCTGGGACATCGGAGAGGGAAGCTGGCGATGCAGTGGCCGACAACGAAACCGCAGGCGCGCCGCAGCGCCGGCCGGTGCGTCGGCTTCCCATCGAACGGGACGGGTCGACGCATTTTGTCGCGGTCGACGACATTGTCGCCGTTCATGCCAATGCGCATTACACCTACATTTTCGACGGCACCAACAAGATGTTCTGTCCGTTGGCGATTGGAGATGTCGAAGCGCGGCTGGACAACGACCGTTTCATCCGGGTGCATCGCAGCCATATCGTCAACATCGGCCGGATCGTCGGGCTCAAGCGGGCCGGCGACAACGGGCTGATCGAGCTTGCTGCCGTCGACCATTACACGGTGCCGGTCAGCCGGAGCCGGCTTGCCTGGCTCAAGTCGCAGCTCGAATTAAAAATGGGCGAAGCCGTGAGCTAGGCCGTATCGCGGGCGCCGCCGCCTCCGCGCGGCAGCGCAGAGAGACCCGAGAAAAGGCATGTGCCTCCTGTGCGGGATATCCGTTGCCGATCTGGACGTCGGCGAGTGGCGCAGTTGGTGCAAGCCCACCGCAATTTATGCAGCGCTCATGCGGCTGGTGCAGCAGCCGTTGTCGTTCTGCGGCAAAGGCCGCAAACTGACTGACAATGAAATCATAGAGTTGGACCGCCCCGACCGTCCTCGCGGCGCCGGGCTAGCGGGCCCAGCCGGGGGAGGCCTAGCGTGATCCCAGGATCCTTTGCCTATCATCGTCCGCAATCCGTGCAGGAAGCCGTGGGGCTGCTGGCCACCCTCGGCGAAGACGCCCGGCTGCTCGCGGGCGGCCACAGCCTTATTCCGATGATGAAGCTGCGCCTTGCCGCGCCCGAGCACCTCGTCGATCTGGGCGGTATTGGGGACATCCGGGGCATCCGCCAGGACGGCGGCGACATCGTCATCGGTGCCATGACCACCCAGCATGAGCTGATCGCCTCGGATCTGCTGGCCGCGAAACTGCCGATCCTGCGCGAGACGTCGCTGGTCATCGCCGATCCGCAGGTGCGCTATGTCGGCACCTTGGGCGGCAATATCGCCAATGGCGATCCCGGCAACGACATGCCGGCGGTCATGATGTGCCTTGGCGCTACTTACCAAGTGGTTGGGAAAGCCGGCGAACGCCGCATCCCCGCCCGCCAATTCTATCAGGGCGCCTATGCGACGGCGCTCGGCGCCGGCGAGATTGTCACCGCGGTGCGCATCCCGGCGCCGCCGGCGGGCCATGGCTACGCCTACGAAAAGCTCAAGCGCAAGATCGGCGATTACGCGACGGCGGCGGCGGCCGTGGTGCTGACCATGAGCGGCGGCAAGGTCGCCACCTGCTCGATCGGCCTTACCAATGTGGCGGACACGCCGCTCTGGGCCGAGAATGCCGCGAAAATCCTCGCCGGTTCCGCTCTCGACGCCGCAACGGTGAAAAAGGCCGTTGCCGCCGCCGAAGCCATCACCTCGCCGGCTTCGGATAATCGCGGTCCGGCTCATTACCGCACCAAGATGGCAGGCGTGATGTTGACGCGGGCGCTCGCCCGCGCCAAGGCGCGCGCGGCCTGATCGGAGAAAGACATGCCGAAATTCCAAGTCAGTCTCAAGGTCAACGGCAAGGCAATCGAGGCCTTGGTCGAGCCGCGCATGCTGCTGATCCATTTCCTGCGCGAGCAATTAAATCTCACCGGCCCGCATATTGGCTGCGATACGAGCCATTGCGGCGCCTGCACGGTCGACCTGAACGGCAAATCGGTGAAGTCCTGCACCGTATTCGCCGTGCAGGCGAACGGCGCGGAGGTGATGACCATCGAGGGCGTCGCCGCCGCCGACGGCACGCTGCATGCGTTGCAAGAAGGCTTTCGGGAGATGCACGGCTTGCAATGCGGCTTCTGCACGCCGGGCATGATCACCCGCGCGTATCGCCTGCTGCAGGAGAATCCGAACCCGACGGAAGAGGAAATCCGCTTCGGCATCGCCGGCAACCTCTGCCGCTGTACCGGCTACCAGAACATCGTCAAGGCGATTCAATACGCCGCGGCCAAGCTTGCCGGCGTACCGTTCCAGGAGGCCGCAGAATGAACGACCAGACCCCCACATCGATCGAGCGCGCGGAAAAACTCCAAGGCATGGGTTGCAAGCGCAAGCGCGTGGAGGACGTCCGCTTCGTCCAAGGCCGAGGCAATTATGTCGATGATCTGAAGCTGCCGGGAATGCTCTACGGCGACTTCACGCGTTCGCCGCATGCGCATGCGCGCATCAAGAACATCGACACGTCGAAAGCAACGGCGCTGCCAGGCGTTATCGCGGTGCTTACGGCCGAAACGCTCAAGACCGTCAATCTCGCCTGGATGCCGACGCTCGCCGGCGACGTGCAGATGGTGCTGGCGGACGGCAAGGTGCTGTTCCAGAACCAGGAAGTCGCCTTCGTCATCGCCGAGGACCGCTATGTCGCGGCCGACGCCGCCGAGCTGGTCGAGGTGGAATACGAGCCGCTGCCCGTCGTCATCGATCCGATGAAGGCGATGTCCCCCGGCGCGCCGGTGGTGCGCGAAGATATCAAGGACAAACCGACGGGCGCGCACGGCAAGCGCAAGCATTACAACCACATCTTCTCATGGCAGGCCGGGGACAAGGCGGCTTCCGATGCCGCCTTCGAAAAGGCCGACGTGACGATCAAGGAACTGATCGTCTATCCGCGTTGTCATCCGTGTCCGCTGGAGACCTGCCAGTGCGTCGCCTCCTTCGACAAGACGAAGGGCGAGCTCACGCTCTGGGGCACCTTCCAGGCGCCGCACGTCATCCGCACGGTCGGCTCGTTGATATCGAAAATCCCCGAGCACAAGATCCACGTGATCGCGCCCGACATCGGTGGGGGCTTCGGCAACAAGGTCGGCGCCTATTCCGGCTATATCTGCGCCATCGTGGCTTCGATCGTGACCGGCCGCCCGGTGAAGTGGGTCGAGGACCGCATCGAGAATCTGTCGACCACGGCCTTCGCGCGCGACTTCCACATGATGACGGAAATCGCCGCCACCAAGGACGGCAAGGTGACCGGGCTGCGCTGCTACACCATCGCCGACCACGGCGCCTTCGATGCCTGTGCCAACGCGACCAAATGGCCGGCCGGGCTGTTCAGCATCATCACCGGCTCCTACGACTTTCCTGCGGCCCATGTGTTGGTCGACGGCGTCTATACCAACAAGGCTCCCGGCGGCGTCGCCTATCGCTGTTCGTTCCGCGTCACCGAAGCGGCTTATTGCATCGAGCGCGCCATGGACATCATGGCGCAGAAGCTGAAGATGGACCCGGCTGAATTCCGGATGAAGAATCTGATCCGGCGCGAGCAATTCCCTTACAAGTCTGTGATGGGCTGGGAATACGACTCCGGCGACTATCACACTGCCATGCAGAAGGCGATGGAGTCGGTCAACTACAAGAAGCTGCGCGAGGAACAGAAGGCGAAGCAGGAAGCCTTCAAGCGCGGCGAGACGCGCGAGCTGATGGGCATCGGCGTTGCCTTCTTCACCGAGATCGTCGGCGCCGGGCCGTCGCGCGCCTGCGACATCCTGGGCATCGCCATGTTCGACTCCGCCGAAATCCGCATTCATCCGACCGGAACCGGCATTTGCCGTCTCGGCACGAAGTCGCAGGGTCAGGGCCACGAGACGACCTATGCCCAGATCATCGCGACCGAATTGGGATTACCGGCTGACAATATAGTCGTCGAGGAAGGCAACACCGACACGGCGCCTTACGGCCTTGGTACCTACGGTTCACGCTCGACGCCGGTCTCCGGCGCCGCGACGGCCATGGCCTGCCGCAAGATCAAGGCCAAGGCGCAGATGATCGCGGCCTATCAGCTCGAAGTGCACGACGACGATCTGGAATGGGACGTCGACCGTTTCCGCGTGAAAGGCAACCCGGAACGCTTCAAAACCATGACTGAGTTGGCCTGGGCCGCTTATAACAACGTCCCGCCCGGCATGGAGCCGGGACTGGAGGCGGTGAACTATTACGATCCGCCGAACTTCACGTTTCCCTTCGGCGCCTATATCTGCGTCGTCGACGTGGACGTCGACACCGGCAGCACCAAGATACGGCGCTTCTATGCGCTCGACGATTGCGGCACCCGCATCAATCCGATGATCATCGAAGGGCAGATCCACGGCGGCCTTACCGAGGCCTTCGGCATCGCCATGGGCCAGGAGATTCGCTACGACGAGGCGGGCAACGTGATGACCGCATCCTTGATGGACTACTTCCTGCCGACGGCGGTCGAAACGCCAAAATGGGAAGTGGACTTCACCACGACGCCCTCGCCGCATCATCCGATCGGCGCCAAAGGCGTCGGTGAAAGCCCGAATGTGGGCGGCGTGCCCTGCTTTTCCAACGCGGTGAACGACGCCTTCGCCTTCCTCGGCTCCACCCACATCCAGATGCCGCACGACCAGTGGCGCACCTGGGCTGCGGCGGACAAGCTTGGGCTGCATGCGTAATCTGATCATTCCGGGGCGCCGCTCTGCCTCGAGGCCTGGAATGACGAGTTTCCTGTCATGACTCTCGACCGCGAGACCATCTCAGATCGCCTCGCCACCGTCGGCTATGTCGCCGACCGCGATCTCGCGACCGCCCTCTGGCTGATGGATTATCTGAAACGGCCGCTGTTGCTGGAGGGCGAGGCGGGGGTCGGCAAAACGGAGGTCGCCAAGGCGCTGGCCGCGCTGCACGACGCCGAATTGATCCGCCTGCAATGTTATGAGGGCCTCGATCAGAACGCCGCGCTCTACGAATGGAATTATCAGCGTCAGCTTCTTGCAATCAAGGCGCGCGAAGGTGCGGGCGAGGACGCCGACAAAATCGAAGAACACATCTTCTCGGAAAAATATCTCCTCGAACGTCCCTTGCTCGCGGCGATCCGCCGGGACAAGCCGCCGGTCTTGCTCGTCGACGAAGTCGACCGTGCCGACGAGGAATTCGAAGCCTTTCTGCTGGAGCTGTTGTCGGACTTCCAGGTCAGCATCCCCGAGTTGGGCACCATCACGGCGCGATCGATCCCACGCGTGGTGCTGACCTCGAATGCGACGCGCGAATTGTCCGACGCGCTACGCCGCCGCTGCCTCTATCATTATGTCGATTTTCCCGATGTAGACCGCGAGGCGAGGATCATCGTCACGCGCCTGCCGGGGATCGACATCGCACTGGCGCAGCAGATCGCGCGCATGGCCGGCGCCATTCGCAAGGAGGATTTGCGCAAGGTGCCGGGCGTCGCCGAGACGCTCGACTGGGCGGCGACGCTGGCCGGACTGGATGTGCACGACCTGCGGCAAGAGCCGGAGGCCGTGCACGAGACGCTGATCTGTCTGCTCAAAACCCATGAGGACCGGTCGCGGCTGACCCGCGAGCTCACCGACCGGCTGCTCGGAAAGGTGGCGTGATGGAAGCTCAACGCCATCCCGAGGCCATCGGTCCGCGCACGCGGCGGCGGCTGGCAGGATTCGTACGCACGCTGCGGGACAACGGTTTCGCGGTGGGGCTTGCGGAGACGCGCGATGCGCTTGCGATTCTATCGTCTCCCTTGGCGCTGCGGCCGTCATCGCTGAAGCCAGCGTTGCGCGCGCTGTTCTGCGCGACCCATTCCGACTGGGAAAAATTCGACGAGATTTTCGCCGCCCATTGGCAGGGCCGTGGCATGCGCAGCGCGCAGGCTGCCGGCAACATCGCTGCGTCCGCTCCGGCGTCGCTCAAGCGCCTGCCGGACTCCGCGGCACCGCGAGGGGAACTTGGCCCGCCCGATCACGTGGAACGGCGTGTTGGTTTCGAGGACGACTCTTCGGGGGATGGCCGCGGGCGGCGTGAAGGCGCTTCGCGGGCGGAAAATATCGCGGCGACGGATCTGCGCCATGTCGTTGCTCCGGAGGATGTGGCGGCCACCCACGCGCTCGCCGAGAGACTGGCGCGAAAGATGCGTGCGCGGCTCGTGCGCCGTCAAGCGATCCGGCGTCGCGGGCGGCGGCTCGATCTGCGGCGCACCATTCATCGCAACATTTCGCATGGCGGCACGCTCATGGATCTAGTCTGGCGCCGCCGCAAGGTGAAGCCGCTGCGCCTTGTCATGCTGCTCGACGCTTCCGGCTCGATGTCGCTCTACACCGCTTTTTTCGTGCGCTTCCTGCACGGCGTTGTCGATACGTTCCGCGAAGCCGAAGCCTTTGTCTTCCACACACGGCTGGCGCACGTGTCGGAGTCATTGCGCGACCGCAACGTCACCCGCGCCGTCGAGCGCATGGCGTTGGTGGCGCAAGGCGTCGGCGGGGGCACGCGCATCGGCGAAAGTCTCGCGACCTTCAATCGGTGGCACGCGCGCCGCGTCATCAATTCCCGCACCGCCGTGATGATCGTCTCCGATGGCTACGATACCGGCGAGCCGGAGAAACTCGCGCTCGAGATGCAGCGGCTGCGCCGGCGCTGCCGCCGCATCGTCTGGCTCAATCCTCTGATCGGCTGGAAGGATTACACGCCGCAGGCGCGCGGGATGCAGGCGGCGCTGCCTTATGTCGACCTGTTCGCGCCCGCGCACAACATCGAGAGCTTGGCCGCTCTCGAACCTTATCTCGCGAGGATCTGAGCATGAAGCAATCGGCAGACATTCTCGATCTCATCTCCGCCATGAAAGCCAGCGGCAAGCCCTTCGCGCTTGCCACCGTCGTGCGAACGGTTGCGGCCACGGCCGCCAAAGCCGGAGCGAAAGCGGTCATTCTGCCGGACGGCAGCATTTCCGAAGGCTGGATCGGCGGCGGTTGCGCGCGCGCCGCGGTGCTCAAAGCCGCAATGGAGTCGCTCGCAGACGGCAAGCCGCGGCTGGTTTCCGTGCAGCCGCCGGATGTGCTCCAGGAACGCGGCCTGCAGGCGGGCGAAGAGCGCGAAGGCACGCGCTTCGCCAAGAACATGTGCCCGAGCCAGGGCACGATGGACGTCTTTGTCGAACCGGTGCTGCCGCGACCGCAGGTCGTCGTCTGCGGCTCAAGTCCGGTGGCGGTCGCGGTGGCCAATCTCGGCCGCGGCATGGGCTTCGCCGTTACCGTCTGCGCGCCCGCGGCCGACCAAGGCGCTTTCCCCGAAGCGGACCGGCGCATCGAAGGCTACGCGCTGCCGGTCGACGATGGAGGGCAGCGGTACGTGCTGGTGGCCACGCAAGGACGCGGCGACGATGCGGCGTTGCAGGCGGCGCTCGCGGTGGAGGCGGATTACGTCGCCTTCGTTGGCAGCCGCAAGAAAGCCGAAGCGTTGAAGAAAACATTGGCCGAACGCGGCATCGCGCCGGAGCGCTTGGCGAAACTCAAAGCGCCCGCCGGGCTCGACCTCGGCGCCATCACGCCAGACGAGATCGCGATCTCGATACTGGCGGAAATCGTCGCCGTCCGCCGCGGCGGGAATCCGCGCGGCGTCGCGCCCGTGCAATAAGTTACGGCAGCCATATGGAAATCAAAGGGACTCAACGCATCGAGGCTTCGCGCACCGCCGTATGGACGGCGCTGAACGATCCGGAGGTGCTGAAGCAATCCATCCCGGGATGCGAAAGTATCGAGAAGGTCTCCGATACCGAGATGAACGCGAAGGCGAGGCTGCGGATCGGGCCGGTGAAGGCGTCGTTCAGCGGCAAGGTGATCTTGTCGGATCTCGATCCACCTAATGGCTATACCATCACGGGCACCGGTTCGGGCGGCACTGCCGGCTTTGCCAAGGGCGGCGCCAAGGTGCGTCTCGCGGAAGACGGATCGGCGACGCTTCTGACCTACGACGTCGAAGCCGACATCGGCGGTAAGCTCGCCTCCCTCGGCGGCCGGCTCATCGAGGGCACCGCGAAGAAGCTCGCGGCGGAGTTCTTCGAGAAATTCAGCGTAGCGGTGACGCCGCCCGCGGCGCACCCGGTCGTAGAACCCGCGATCATCGCCGCGGCTGCTCCAAAGAAAGCAGGGTGGCTTCGCAGAATGTTGGGCAAGGGGTGAGTTAGTTTCCGATATTCTTCCCCGCGGCCCACGCCCGAAAGCTCTGCTCGACCCCGGCGACGCGCAATGGTCAAGCTTCAAGATCCTGGTCAGCAACGCCGACGGCACCACGACGCTGAAGACCCTGGCCGAGTTCGGCATCACCTCGATCGATCTCATTCCCGATTCCTCGCTGGTCGTGCTGCCCGATGGCTGTCGCGAGAGATTCGGATTGAAGGCTCAGAGTTCACGCACAACTTAACGTTATTAGATGGAGACCCATCGTGAGATTCCGGGTGGGCGAGTGGCTTTTGCTGGTATCCTTAGATGTTTTCGTCCGCCCCATTTTCTTATTAGTCATCGATTTCAATCTGTTTGTAATTCCTATAGCGTTTTTTATCTCACTACTACACCTCTCTATTCTAAGCGTAACCTCGTTTGGGTTTACGCGCCTTCGATTTTCAACATTCACGTCGGAAACGCTCACGTTGGCAACAACAAATGTACTTTTTGCAGCAGCATTCCTGTGTCTTTGGCTGAATGCGATCTGGGGCGGGTATCAAACGGTTTGCGTCGGGGTGGAACCTCAATGTGACTGGATAGATGGGCACATTACTCCATCGGGCGCTCGTTTGATTGCAAGCTATCTATCCATCCAGATTGTCGTGAATGTAAGCCTTCCCTCAATTCTTTCTTTTATCGCGCACCAACGCACCCAAAGAATTTAGAGATAGTCCAAGGTTCAGAAGGGGACCGGAGATGGGAGACAACTACACCTTTGTAGACAACGATCTTCGAATGGAAGCGCACCGATGGCAGAGCTTGTAGGCCCTATGAACGGGAATCTATGTGCAGCGGGGCCGAACCTTGGACCGCTGGCCGGTAGAGTTTTCCGGCTCTTTCACGTTGGCGGGCTGGTCGCGCCGGCGTGATTCAGTAAGCTGACCGGCGTATTCTCGCCGATGGCGCGGCGCGCCACCTCCTGGGTTGCCGGCGAATGCTCTGCCCCTGAGCGGCTGCCCACAGATCGCTGGCGGCTCCGATATTGACATTTCTATAACAATCAATCAAAACTAATAAAAAATACATCAGTTCTGACGTGATTCGCATGATCACTGCGGGCCAGTTACGCGCTGCGCGAGCCTTGCTTGGAATTGACCAGCGCAAGCTCGGTGAATTGTCCGGGCTGTCGTTGCCGACCATTCAGCGCATGGAAGCCAGCGACGGCACGATCCGCGGCAACGTCGACTCCTTGATGAAACTCGTCGACGCGCTGAATGCCGCGGGAATCGAGCTCATCCCCGAGGGTGGGACCAGTGCCGGCGGCGGCCGCGGCGTAAGGCTGAGGCCACCTTGATGGTCGTCGTTCTCCTTCTTGCCTGCGCGGCCTTGTTGCTTGGCCTCAGTGTTCTCGCTGTCGGGCTCGCGCGCGCGGAGATGGGGAGGCTTTTTGTCTATGGTGGCAGTCTCGCTGTTTCGGTGTTGTCGTTTGGCGCTGCATTGGCCGTGCTCGTCACCGATGCGTCGGCACATTCCGTAACGCTGCCGCTCGGTCTTCCGTGGCTGGGTGCTCATTTTCGCGTCGATGCGCTCGCCGCTTTTTTCCTCGTGGTGGTCAATGTCGGCGGCGCCGCGGCGAGCCTCTACGCCCTTGGCTATGGCCGGCACGAAGAGGCGCCGCATCGCGTGCTGCCGTTCTATCCGGCTTATCTGGCGGCGATGAATCTCGTCGTGCTGGCGGACGACGCTTTCAGCTTTCTGGTTTCTTGGGAGTTCATGTCGCTTTGCTCCTGGGCGCTGGTGGTGGCGCATCACAAGCAGGCGGAGAACCTCCGCGCCGGATACATCTATCTGCTGATGGCGGGCTTGGGCACGCTGGCGCTGCTTCTCGCCTTCGGCCTGCTCGCCGGGCACAACGGCGACTACGCCTTCGCGGCGATTCGCGCGTCGCACCCGTCCCCGGAATTGGCGGCGCTGGTGCTGATGCTGGCGCTCCTTGGCGCCGGCTCTAAGGCGGGCGTGGTGCCGCTACACGCTTGGCTGCCGCTTGCGCATCCGGCCGCGCCCAGTCACGTGTCGGCGTTGATGAGCGGCGTAATGACGAAGGTTGCCGTTTACGGCTTCGTGCGCGTCGTCTTCGACCTGCTGGGAACGCCGCAATGGTGGTGGAGCACGGTTGTGCTCGCGGTCGGCGGCATCACCGCCGTGATGGGCGTGCTCTACGCGGCGATGCAGCACGATTTGAAGCGCCTGCTGGCCTACCACACGGTCGAAAATATCGGCATCATATTCATCGGCCTCGGCCTTGCGCTCGCGTTCGAGGCCTATGGCATGGCGCTCGCCGCGGCCCTCGCGCTCACCGCCGCTCTTTTCCATGTGTTCAACCACTCGGTGTTCAAGAGCCTGCTGTTCTACGGCGCGGGCTCCGTGCTCAACGCCACCGGCGATCGCGATATGGAGCGTCTCGGCGGGCTCATCCACCGCATGCCGCAAACAGCCTTCGTCTTTCTCACCGGTTGCGTGGCGATCTCGGCTTTGCCGCCGCTCAATGGCTTCGTTTCTGAATGGCTGACCTTTCAGGCCATTCTTTTAAGCCCGCAATTGCCGTCCTGGGGACTGAAGTTCCTGGTGCCCGCGGTGGGCGCGCTGCTCGCCCTTTCCGCCGCGCTTGCCGCCGCCTGCTTCGTGAAGGCCTTTGGTGTCACCTTCCTCGGACGACCGCGCACGCCCGCCGCCGCCGAGGCGCGGGAAACCGACAACAATTCGCTCGCGGCGATGTACGCCTTGGCCGCACTCTGCCTCCTCGCCGGCATTCTGCCCGGTCTCTTCCTGGACCTGCTGGGCCCGGCCTCGCAGGCATTGGTCGGCGCCACCATGCCGCACCAGTCAGGACTCGAATGGCTTACGATTGTGCCGATTGCGGAGAGCCGCAGCTCCTATAACGGCCTCCTGG
Source organism: Xanthobacteraceae bacterium (assembly GCA_035652315.1). Classification (GTDB taxonomy): domain Bacteria; phylum Pseudomonadota; class Alphaproteobacteria; order Rhizobiales; family Xanthobacteraceae; genus CANKHA01. The sequence continues at coordinate 14,871 of DASREA010000017.1, forward strand.
TCTTCATCTTTGTCACCGTATCCGCCTCGCTCGCGGCCTTCGCCATTCACCGCCTGGCATCGGCCAAGTTGCGGCGGGCAGTCGCTTGGGATTGCGGCTTCCCGGATCCCAGCCCGATCACGCAGTACACCGCCTCAAGCTTCGCCCAGCCGATCCGCCGGGTCTATGGCGCGACCGTGTTCCGCGCGCGCGAGCACGGCGAAATGCCGCCGCCGGGCTCGATGGCGCCGGCGCGCCTCCACGTCGAGATCCGCGACCTGATCTGGGATCTTGTCTATGCCCCTATTGGCGCCGCCATCGCGTTTGCGACCGGACACCTCAACGTTTTGCAATTCCTCACCATCCGCCGCTATCTCACGCTCGTGTTTGCGGCACTGGTGTTCTTGCTGCTGGTGCTGGCGATATGGCCCTGATCCGCGACTTGGCCTTTCAAGGCCTGCAGATGCTGCTGGTGTTGTTGCTCTCGCCGCTGCTCACCGGCTTCGTGCGCAAAATCAAGGCGCGGCTGCTGCGGCGAAACGGTCCGCCACTGCTCCAGCCCTATCGTGACCTGATCCGCCTGCTGCGCAAAGAGGTTGTCTTGGCAGAGAGCGCGTCGTGGCTGTTCCGGGTCATTCCTTACCTTGTCTTCGCGGGCACTTGGGTCGCCGCGTCCTTGGTGCCGACCTTCCGCGGCGGGCTGTTATTCTCCTGGTCGGCGGATCTCATCGCCATCATTGCGCTGCTCGGCAGCGCACGTTTCTTTCTTGCGCTCGCCGGACTGGATGTCGGCACGGCCTTCGGCGGCATCGGCTCGAGCCGCGAAGTGATGATCGCCTCGCTCGCCGAGCCGGCAATGCTGATGATCGTGTTTACGCTGGCTCTGATCGCAGGGTCCACCCAACTCACAACCATGGCAGCTTTCATGTTGTCATCGGGCGTGGGCCTGCGCGTTTCTCTTGGCCTTGCGTTGATTGCGCTGATCATCGTCGCGATCGCTGAGAATGCGAGGATTCCCGTCGACAATCCGGCGACCCACCTCGAGCTGACGATGGTGCATGAGGCCATGGTGCTGGAATATTCGGGGCGGCATCTGGCGCTGATCGATCTCGCGAGCGAGCTCAAGCTCCTGCTTTACGTTTCGCTTATTGCCTGTCTGTTCCTGCCCTGGGGCATCGCCTCGCCGCCGGCGGCGCCGCAGGCGCTTGCCATCGGCATCGGCTCCTATGCTGCCAAGCTTGCCGTCGGCGGCTTTCTCCTCGCGGTGTTCGAGACTGCCATCGCCAAGATGCGGGTGTTCCGGGTTCCGCAGTTTCTCGGCGCGGCGCTGATGCTTGGGCTGCTCGCCACTTTGCTGCTGTTCGTCTCGCGGAGCCTGTAATGAATGGACTAACCCTCGATATCGCCCATCTGCTCGCCGGTCTGCTGGTGCTGGTCAGCTTCATGCAGCTTTATCAGGACCGGCTCTACGCATTGCTCAATATCTTTGCGCTGCATGCCCTGCTGCTGGCGGCCTCCGTCGCCTGGCAGGCTTTCGTCCAGGATGCGCCACATCTCTATCTCACCGCGCTGATCGCCCTGGTGTTCAAAGCGATCGTCATTCCGACCGCCCTGCATCGTATTATCGTGCGGCTTGGCATCCACCGCGAAATCGAAACCGTGGTAGGCGTCGGACCCACCATGCTGCTCGGCATGGGGCTGGTCGCACTCGCCATGGTGGTGATGCTGCGGGTCACGGCCGAGGCCGATCCGCTGGCGCGCGAAGACCTCGCTTTTGCGCTCTCGGTCATTCTGCTCGGCCTGCTGATGATGGTGACGCGGCGGAACGCGGTCAGCCAGGTGGTCGGCTTCATGTCGATGGAGAACGGCCTGGTGCTGGCGGCCACCGGCGCCAAAGGCATGCCGCTCGTGGTTGAGATTTCGGTCGCCTTCTCGGTGCTGATCGCCTTCATTGTCATCGGCATCTTTCTGTTCCGTATCCGTGAGCGCTTCGACACCGTCGACGTCCAGGCCCTCGATCGTTTCCGCGGAGAGCGGAGATGAAATTCGACGCGCTCATCGGCGTGTTGCTAATCCCGGCGCTGGGGGCCGCCGTGCTTGCCGCGCTTCCCGGTTATCGCCTGACATCGCGGCTCAATATCGTGGCGGCGCTGGCGACGTTTCTCACCGCGGTGTCGCTGTTCTTCGTGCCGCTGCAATCGGGAACCTATCTGCTCGTGGACGATCTCAACAAGGTCTTCATCGTGCTGACGACCTTCGTCGGCTTCAGCACCAGCGTCTTCAGCGCGAGTTATATCGGCCACGAGATCGAGACTGGGCGGCTGCGGCCGCTCTACATTCGCTTCTATCACGCCATGTACCAGACGCTGATGTTCAGCATGAACCTCGCGCTGGTCGCGAATAATACCGGCCTGATGTGGGTCGCCATCGAGCTCGCCACGCTCACGACCGTGCTGATGGTCGGCATCTATCGTACGCCGGAGGCGTTGGAGGCCGCGTGGAAGTACTTCATCCTCGGCAGCGTCGGCATCGCGCTTGCGCTTTTTGGCACCATTCTCGTCTACATGGCGGCCCGGCCGGTGATCGGGGAGGGCGTGTCCGCGATGATGTGGACGACGTTGATCACCCGGGCCGACAAATTCGATCCGGCGCTGCTCGACGTCGCTTTCGTTTTTCTCTTGCTCGGCTACGGCACCAAGGTGGGTCTTGCGCCGCTCCACGCTTGGCTGCCCGATGCCCACGCCGAAGGCCCGACGCCGATTTCGGCCGTGCTTTCCGGCCTCCTGCTCAATGTCGCGCTCTATGCGCTGCTGCGATTCAAGATGTTGCTTACGGCCAACGGAGCGGCGCTCGCGCCCGGTCCGCTGATGGTCACGATGGGACTCATCTCCTGCATCTTTGCCGCGCTGATGCTGTACCGGCGGCGCGATCTCAAGCGCATGTTCGCCTATTCGTCCATCGAGCATATGGGCATCATCGTGTTCGCCTTCGGCATGGGCGGGCCGCTCGCGAATTTTGCCGGCCTGCTGCACATGACCATGCACTCGCTGACCAAGTCCGCCATCTTCTTCGCGGCGGGACATATCGCTCAGGTGAAGGGAACGCAGCGGATCGCCGACATGGGCGGCCTGACGGTGAGCAATCCGTTGCTCGGGTGGGGCTTGGTTCTCGGAGTGGCGGCGATCGCGGGATTGCCTCCGCTCGGCATCTTCATGAGCGAGTTTCTGGTGATCTCATCGAGCTTCGCGCGGCAACCTTGGCTGACGACGGCGCTGGGGCTCGGCATTCTGATCGCGCTCGGCGGGCTCTTCCTGCGGCTCAATCAGATCGTGTTTGGCGAGCCTCGCGGGCAAAGCGCGCCCGCGCAAGCCTCCTACGTTCCGCTGTTCGTGCATCTTGGCCTCGTCCTGATCGCGGGCGTGTACATACCGCCGGCAGTGGTCGACGGCTTTGCGAACGTTGCGCGGTTGCTAGGGTAAAGCCATGGCCCTGCTCGACGGAATCGCGATTCGCAATGTGGCATCCGGTCATCGGCCTTGGCCGCGCGCGGTTGTCGGCGACGATGGCTGGCAAGCGGCGATCGATCGGCTGGTCGAGGGCGGCGCGGCATTGTTCGGACTATGGGGGGATACCGGTGCCGTACACATGGCGCTTATCGACGCCGGCGCTGAGATCGCCGTGCTCACTTATGAATGCCGTGATGGCCGTTTCCCAAGTGTCGGCACGCGCCACCCGCCCGCGATCCGGCCGGAGCGCGCCATCGCCAGTCTGTTCGGCCTGACGCCGGCCGGCGCGTCCGATCGGCGGCCCTGGCTTGACCTTGGATTCTGGGAAGAGCGCCATCCGCTCGGCGCTGCTGCGCCGGCGCCTGAGCCCGAGCCTTACGCTTTCCTTCCGGCGGAAGGCGAAGGCTTGCATCAGTTACCGGTCGGGCCGGTGCATGCCGGCATCATCGAGCCGGGGCACTTCCGCTTCACCGCGAATGGCGAGCGCGTGGTGCGGCTGGAACAGCAACTGGGCTACACCCACAAGGGAGTCGAATTCCTGATGCGGGGGGCGACGCTCGACAAGGGCGCGCGGCTTGCCTGCCGTACGTCCGGGGACAGCACGATCGCCTATGGCATCGCCTTTGCGCAGGCGGTCGAGGCGGCAGTCAATATCAGCCCGCCACCGCGCGCGGTCTATTTGCGCGCCTTGATGGCCGAGCTTGAACGGCTCGCCAATCATTTCGGCGACATCGGCGCCATCTGCAACGATGCGTCATTCAGCATGATGCTGGCGCAGTGCGGCATTCTCCGTGAGCGTGTGCTGCGCGCCGCCGATGCCTGCTTCGGCCACCGGCTCATGATGGATATGGTGGTACCCGGGGGAGTCGTGCGCGACATCGGCGACGGCGGCGCAGGAGCCATTGCCGACGTCGTCGGAGAAACCCGGCGCCTCTTTCCGCGGCTGGTCGAGCTCTATGACAAGACGGCCTCGCTTCAGGACCGCACGGTCGGCACCGGTATCGTGAAACCTGAGCCGGTGCGGCAGTTCGCGGCCGGCGGATATGTGGGGCGCGCGGCCGGCCGTGCATTTGATTGCCGCAAGACCCCCGGATATCCGCCCTATGATGCGTTGACCTTCGACGTCCCGGTCCTGGAGGCCGGCGACGTCAATGCGCGGGTGTGGATCCGTATCCGCGAGGTCGAGCAGAGTCTCGCGCTGATCGATCAAATCCTTGCGCGGCTCCCGGCCGGGCCTCTTTTGGTTCCCCCGGTGGCCGCCGACGGCGAAGGCATCGGTTTTGCCGAGGCATTTCGTGGCGATGTTCTGGTCTGGATACGGCTGCGCGGCGACGGCCGCATTGACCGCTGCCATCTGCGGGATGCTTCCTGGTTTCAATGGCCGCTTCTGGAGGTGGCGATCGAAGACAACATCGTCGCCGACTTTCCCCTTTGCAACAAATCGTTCAACGCGTCCTATTCGGGACATGATCTGTAATGCGCAAGACGCTGCTCGAAAGCTTTATACACGGACCGCTCACCGAAGCGGCACCTGAGCCGGATGAAGCGGCGCTCGCCGAATTGGCGCTGCGCGTCAACCGCGCCGCCCATGCCCGGCTCGGGCGCTCGCTGGCCATCCGGCATGTTGATGCCGGTTCCTGCAACGGCTGCGAATTGGAGATGCATGCGCTTGGTAACGCGTTCTACGATCTCGAGCGTTTTGGATTGCGCTTTGTCGCCTCACCGCGCCACGCCGACGTGCTGACCGTGACCGGCCCGCCCACCCGAAACATGCGCCAGGCGCTCGAACGGACCTATGCCGCAACGCCCGATCCAAAATGGGTGGTGGCGATTGGAGGTTGCGCAGCCGATGGAGGGTGCTTCGCGGGAAGCTATGCCGTCCTTGGCGGCGTGTCCCAGGTGGTTCCGGTTGATCTGCACATACCCGGCTGCCCGCCGTCGCCTTTGAGCATCCTGAAGGGTCTGCTGGCGCTTCTGGAATCCGTCAACGTGAAAGACCGAGCCATCAGGAGGTAAGAGCACGTGCGCGCGCCGATCAACGTCGGTGCACAGTAGTCGGCCAATCGGGACGATCCGGAACCGGGCCGGCGTCCGCGCCTTGCTCAACTGGGCTAGGCGTTACCCTTGGGGGTGACGTGCTGAAACAGATCGCGAATGGTATCCGACTGCTCGGCCAGCATCCTCCAGGTTTGCGCCATCTGCAGCAGGAGGATCCGCTGCTCCGGCGAGCGCGCGTCCTGGGCGAGCTTCAGGCATTCCTCATAATATGTTTCGAAGTCCACGGCCGCCACGACCGTTTCTCCAAGTTTAGCGCTTCGCCGAGCGGGAGAAATTCTTCGCCAGTATCGCGATCAGCAGCAGGATGAAGGCGGCCAGCCTAAACAGATAAATCCACGTTTCGTCTTCGCGGTAGCTTTGCCAGACTACGCCTGCGGTCTGACCGAGCGCGAGAAGCACGAAGGAAACGCCGAAAATCGCGAATAAGCTGTCCGCGGTGCGCTTCCAGAAGCGGAAGAAGAACAGGGCCGCAACCGCATAGCCCATTGCAATCATGCCGGAGAAGAAGCTCGCCATCAGTCTAGCTCCCAGATGAAGCCGTAGAGAAGCGTCGCAACCGCGGCGAGGCTGGCACTTATCCGTAAGAAGCGCAGATCGATCGTCGTGAGGAGGTCGAGATCGAGGACCAAAAAGAAATTGGTCAAAGCGAGAAGGACGAAGCACGCCGCCGTCCATAGCAATAGCTTGGTCCGGGTCCGCAAATAGCCGCGAACCAGCAGCCAGCCGCAGCCGGCGCTGGTCAGGAAGCACAAGAAATATACGATACTCGCAAAGATATCGTTCATTCTTTAATCCTAAAGGCGTCGGAGAGAATTTGCAGTTTTTTGTTCGGCGAGGTGACAACGGCACGGATCACGGCCATCGGCTTCGCGGCATAGACTTTTCCGAGTTCCGTTACGAAATCGTCCATTCCCGGCGAGCCGGGTTGATATCGATAGACCGGCCCTTCCTCTTCCACGACCAGGCCGGCGTTGCAGAGATTGTCCAGCGCGTCGGCCACCACGACTTGGCTGCTGCGTAGCTCACGGAGCAGTTCGTCGGCGCGCCAGTTTCTTTTCGGCTGGCGCTGAAGCAGGAGCAGCGTCTCCAGGGCCCATACCGACCTGAGCGATGCCGCCGCGAAATTCAAAACCTCTTGTTCTGAAATCATGCGAGAGATTTCGCCACGGTGGCCTTGGGCCTTAATTTATTCTCGCCTTAAAGGCGCGGCATGCGCACCCAAGACCTTCAGGGCGTGGTACCAATCGCCCGTTCACCGGCCACGTAATCATCCGGCTTTTGCAGCGGCAAGGTCGGTGCGACGACGTTGCGCAGGGCTTGTTCAAGCACGTCTCGCGCGATCGGTTTTTGCAGGACCGGCACTTGATCGAATCGCCGTTCGACGCTCTCGGGACCGTAACCGGTGACGAAGACGAAGGGGATTGCGCGGCGGAGCAGCAGCTCCGCGACCGGGTAAACCATCTGCCCGCCCAGATTCAGATCGAGGATGGCCGCGTCGGGATCCTGAGTGGAAAGCGCGGCCAGGCTCTCGTTCACCGAACAGAATGGCCCGACGACAAAGAAGCCCATTTCGGTGATGAGGTCGCGCGTTACCATCCCGATCAGCGCCTCGTCCTCGACGAGGAATATCTTCTTTCGGTTGCCGGTCGGCAGCGTGATGAGATTGTCGTCCTTCGCCGGAACACGTGCCGCTCCATTGCCGCCCTGGGTCTTGAACGGAACCGTCAACGTGCAGGTCAAGCCTGCCGGATGCCAATCGAGAACAACATCGCCGCCGATCTGCTGCTTGATCGTTGCGTTCATGATCTTGGTGCCGAAACCCTGCGATCCTGGCGCCTGCACCGGCGGCCCGCCGCACTCGCGCCACAGCAGCGTCAACACCCCGCCCTCGACCTTCCAATCGACACGCAGCTCGCCGGTGTCGACCGATAGGGCTCCGTATTTCGCCGAATTGGTCGCCAGTTCGTGCAACGCCAGCGCCAAGATCTGGGCCCGGTCCGGCGCGATAAAAACGGGTCCGCCGTTGACGTGCACCCGCGAGGTCGTGCCGCTGCCATAAGGCGCCAATTCCTCGCTCACCAGCTTGCCGACGTCGGCTCCCTGCCAGCGCGATTCGGAGAGCAACGTGTGTGCCAGCGCCAGCGCGCGGATGCGGCCTTCGACAGCCGAAACGTAGGATTGCGGCGTGCTGGCGCGGGTCAGCCGCACGATGGCTTGGACGACCGACAGTGCGTTGCGGGCGCGATGGTCCACCTCGCGCGCGAGCAGCAATTGCCGCTCCTCGGCAACCTTGCGCTTGGTGACGTCGATCGCCGTGCCGAGTACGCGCACGCATCTGCTCTGGTTGTCGAATATCGCGCGACCCTTGGCGGCGACCCAACGGATAACGCCATCTTCCTTGCCGACGGTGCGATATTCGACATCGTACAGCGCGCGCTTTGCCGGATCGCAGGCCGCCGCGAAGGCAGCGCAAGTCGCTTCTTTGTCATCGGGATGCAGGCCGGCATAGAAATCCGCCATGGTCACCGGCACGTCGGGAGAAATGCCGAACATGGCTTTGACGCGCGGCGGCCAGAACAAGGTATCGGTCACATTATCGATGTCCCAAAGACCGACCTCGGCGGCTTCGGTCGCAAGCCGCAATTGCTCTTCGCTGTCCTGCAAGCGCGCCGTCGACGCGGCCAGCTCGCTTGTCCGCTCGGCGACGCGGTTTTCCAGCTCCTTGTTTAGGTCCTCGAGCAACCGCGTCTTGCGGTAGAGCTCGGTGAAGACCTTGACCTTTGCCCGCAATACCTCGGGCACCACCGGCACCGGCACGTAGTCGACGGCGCCCATCTCGTAGCCGCGCAGATGGTCGGTTTCCGCCAGATGAATGGCCGAGATGAAGATGATCGCGGTGCGCTGAAAGCGCGGATGCTCGCGGATCATGGCCGCCAGCTCGAAGCCATCGAGTTCCGGCATGCAGACGTCAACCAGAACCACCGCCACGTCGTTCTTCAGCAGAAACTGCAACGCTTCCTTGGCCGACGAGGCCTTGACCAGGTTCTCGTCAAGCTCGCGCAGGATGATGTCGTAGCTCAGCAACTTGGCCGGCTGGTCGTCGACCAGCAGGATATTGACCTTGTCGTGCTTTTCCATATGCGCCCTCAGCGGTGGAGCCACATGCGCAACGCAGACAGCAACTGCTCGGTATTCACCGGCTTCGCCAGATAGTCGGACGCGCCGGCCTCCAGGCATTTCTCGCGGTCGCCTTTCATGGCTTTCGCCGTCAGGGCGATGATCGGCAATCGGCGCAGACTCATGGTCTTGCGGATCTGCTCCATCGTCTGATAGCCGTCCATTTCCGGCATCATGATGTCCATCAACGCGATGGCAATATCGGGCGTCGACTCGATGAGCTGGATCGCCTCGTTGCCGGTCGTCGCGGTCAGCACATGCATGCCGCGGCGTTCGAGCACGCTCGACAGCGCGAAAATATTGCGCGGGTCGTCGTCGACCAACAGCACGGTCCGCCCGATCAGGTCCTCGTCCGAGCTGTTGAGCCGCTCGAGCATTTGCTGCTTCTCGGCCGGCAACTCCGCAACGATGCGATGCAGGAACAGCGCCGTTTCGTCGAGCAGCCGCTCTGGCGATTCCACGCCTTTGACCACGATGCTGCGCGCCATGGTATGCAGCATGGCGTCTTCTTCCGAGCTCAGCTCGCGCCCGGTGAAGACGACAACGGGCACTTCGGCCAGCGCCGTGTCCGATCGCAACTGCTCAAGTACCTCGAATCCGGACATGTCGGGCAAGCGAAGGTCGAGCACGACGCAGTCGTAAGGGTCGCGCCGCAGCTCGTCGAGCGCCTCGCCGCCGGTCGCGGCGGTCCTGATCTCGATGTCGTCATGGCCGAGCAATTCGGTGATGCTCAGCCGTTCGGCCGGATTGTCTTCGACGATGAGCAGCCGTTTGCGCCGCGGCGACGAATATTCCTTGATGCGGCTGAGCGCTGCTTCCACGCCCTCCGTCGTGGTCGGCTTGGTGACGAAGGAGAAAGCGCCGCGGGCAAGCCCGTGCTGGCGGTCCTCGTCGAGCGTAATGATCTGTACCGGGATGTGCCGGGTCAGCGGATTTTGCTTCAGGTAGCTGAGAACGCTCCAGCCGAGCATGTCGGGCAGGAACACGTCGAGCGAGACCGCTGTCGGCTGATATTGCTTGGCCAGCTCGAGGGCGTCGGCGCCGCGCATGGCGACGAGCACCTTGAAGCCTTTGTCGCGCGCCAGATCGACCAGCACGCGCGCGTAATGCGGGTCGTCTTCGACGATCAGCAGGATCGAGTCGCCGGGCTGGATTTCGTGGCGATCGTCCGGAATCTGCTCGATGGGACGTTCCGGTGCGACGATGGTCGTCGCCAGCGCCGGCATCGGCTCGGCGCTGCCGCCCGCCACAGGCTTGGCGGTCGACGGACCGACATATTTGATCGGCAGATAAAGCGTAAAGGTGCTGCCGACGCCTGGCTCGCTGCGCAGCTGGATTTCGCCGCCAAGCAGGCTCGACAATTCGCGGCTGATCGCCAGGCCGAGGCCGGTGCCGCCGTATTTGCGGCTGGTCGAAGCGTCGGCCTGCTGGAAGGCCTCGAAGATGATCTTCTGCTTCTCGACGGGGATGCCGATGCCGGTGTCGGACACTTCGAAGGCGACCACGCTGGGCACCTGACTCAACAGCGGATGATCCGGGGTCCAGCCCTCGCTGACCGACGACACCCGAAGCCGGACACTGCCGCTGTCGGTGAATTTGAAGGCGTTCGACAACAGATTCTTCAGCACCTGCTGCAGCCGCTTGGAGTCGGTGACGATGCTGCGGCCCAGCGCCGGATCCAGATCGACCCCGAACGATAGCTGCTTGGTCTCGGCCTCATGGCGGAAGGGCCGGGCTACGGCGTCAAGCAGGTTGGAGAAAGAAATATCCTCCGCTTCGACTGTGACGGTGCCCGACTCGATCTTCGACAGGTCGAGAATGTCGCTGATCAGGTTGAGCAGGTCGGTGCCGGCGCCGTGAATGGTGCGCGCGAACTCGATTTGCTTGGCCGAGAGATTGCCGTCCGGATTGTCGGCGAGCTGCTGGCCGAGGATGAGGATCGAGTTGAGCGGCGTGCGCAGCTCGTGCGACATGTTGGCAAGAAATTCGGATTTGTACTTCGAGGTCAGCGCCAGCTCCGCGGCCTTTTCCTCCAGCGCGCGGCGCGCCTGCTCGATTTCCTGGTTCTTGCGTTCCACTTCGACATTGCGCTCGGCGAGCTGTTGCGCCTTCTGCTCGAGCTGATCGTTGGTCTGCTGCAACTCGCGCTGTTGCGCCTGCAGTTCCGCCGCGAGCTGCTGCGATTGCTTGAGCAGGCCCTCGGTCTGCATCGTCGCCTCGATCGAGTTCAGCACGATGCCGATACTCGCCGTCAGTTGCTCGAGGAACGTGATCTGCAGAGGCGTGAAGTGATTGATCGAGGCAAGCTCGATCACCGCCTTCACCTGGTTCTCGAACAGAACCGGCAGCACGACGATGTTGCGCGGCGAGGCGCTGAACAGCGCCGATGTGATCGGCACGACCTGCTCGGGAATATCGCTTACCAAAAGGCGCCGTTTTTCCGCCGCGCATTGGCCGACGAGCCCGTCGCCGACACTCAGCGTGGCCGGATGACCGCTGTCGCTGCTGTCCGCATAGGAGGAAAGCAGCTTGAGCGCCGGGGCTCCCTCGCTTTCCATCTGATAGATCACGCCTTGCTGGGCGTTGACGAGCGGCGTCAGCTCGCTCAGCAGCAGGCGGCCCACGGTGGCAAGGTCGCGTTGCCCCTGCAACATATTGGTGAACTTGGCGAGGTTGGTCTTCAGCCAATCCTGCTCGGTGTTGCGATCGGTGGTCAGGCGCAGGTTGCCGATCATCGTGTTGATGTTGTCTTTGAGCTCGGCCACTTCGCCGCGCGCTTCCACCTGAATCGAGCGCGTCAGGTCGCCTTTGGTCACCGCCGTCGCCACCTCGGCGATGGCGCGCACCTGGTTGGTCAGGTTGGCGGCCAGAAGGTTCACGTTGCCGGTAAGGTCCTTCCAGGTGCCGGCGGCGCCGGGCACGTTGGCCTGGCCGCCGAGACGGCCTTCCACGCCGACCTCGCGCGCCACGGTGGTCACCTGCTCGGCGAAGGTCGCCAGCGTGTCGGTCATGTTGTTGATGGTTTCGGCCAAAGCCGCGACCTCGCCCTTGGATTTCACGGTGAGGTTCTGCTTCAGCTCGCCGTTGGCCACGGCGGTCACCACCTTCACGATGCCGCGCACCTGTTCGGTCAGGTTGGCGGCCATCACGTTCACGGTATCGGTCAAGTCCTTCCAGGTACCGGCGACGCCCGGCACCGCGGCCTGACCGCCGAGGCGGCCTTCGGTGCCCACTTCGCGCGCGACGCGCGTGACTTCCGAGGCGAAGGCGTTGAGCTGGTCCACCATGGTATTGATGGTGTTCTTCAGCTCGAGAATTTCGCCCTTCACGTCCACCGTGATCTTGCGCGACAAGTCGCCGCGCGCCACGGCGGTCGTCACCTCGGCGATGTTGCGCACCTGACCGGTCAAGTTGCCGGCCATGGAGTTCACCGAGTCGGTCAAGTCCTTCCAGGTGCCGGCGACGCCGGGCACGACGGCTTGGCCGCCCAGCCGTCCTTCGGTGCCCACTTCGCGCGCGACGCGCGTCACCTCGGCGGCGAAGGAGCGAAGCTGCTCCACCATCGTGTTGATGGTCTCTTTCAACTGTAGAATCTCGCCGCGCACGTCGACGGTGATCTTCTTCGACAAGTCGCCGCTGGCGATGGCAGTCGCCACCTCGGCGATATTGCGAACCTGAGCGGTGAGGTTCGAGGCCATGAAGTTGACGTTGTCGGTCAAGTCCTTCCAGGTGCCGGCGACGCCGGGCACATTGGCCTGGCCGCCGAGCCGCCCTTCGGTGCCGACCTCGCGCGCCACGCGCGTCACCTCGCCGGCGAAGCGGTTGAGCTGGTCGACCATCGTGTTCAGCGTTTCCTTGAGCTGAAGGATTTCACCGCGCACGTCCACGGTGATTTTTTTCGACAAGTCGCCGCTGGCGATGGCGGTTGCCACCTCGGCGATATTGCGAACCTGAGCGGTCAGGTTCGAGGCCATGAAGTTGACGTTGTCGGTCAAATCCTTCCAGGTGCCGGCGACGCCGGAGACTTGCGCCTGGCCGCCGAGCTTGCCTTCGGTGCCCACTTCGCGGGCGACGCGCGTCACCTCGGCGGCGAAGGCGTTGAGCTGGTCCACCATGGTATTGATGGTGTTCTTCAGCTCGAGAATTTCGCCCTTCACGTCCACGGTGATCTTGCGCGAAAGGTCGCCGCGCGCCACGGCTGTCGTCACCTCGGCAATGTTACGAACTTGCGTCGTCAGATTGGCGGCGAGCAGGTTGACGTTGTCGGTGAGGTCCTTCCAGGTGCCGGCGACGCCGGGCACGTTGGCCTGGCCGCCGAGACGGCCTTCGGTGCCCACTTCGCGCGCCACGCGGGTCACTTCGTTGGCGAACCGGTTGAGCTGGTCCACCATGGTGTTCAGCGTTTCCTTGAGCTGCAGGATTTCGCCGCGCACGTCCACGGTGATCTTGCGCGACAAGTCGCCGTTGGCGATGGCGGTCGCCACCTCGGCGATGTTGCGCACCTGCGCGGTCAGGTTGCCGGCCATCGAGTTCACCGAGTCGGTCAAATCCTTCCAGGTGCCGGCGACGCCGGGCACTTCGGCCTGACCGCCGAGCTTGCCGTCGGTGCCCACCTCGCGCGCCACGCGCGTCACTTCCGAGGCGAAGGCGTTGAGCTGATCCACCATCGTGTTGATGGTTTCCTTGAGCTGCAGAATTTCGCCGCTGACGTTCACGGTGATCTTTTTCGACAAGTCGCCTTGTGCCACGGCGGTCGCCACCTCGGCGATGTTGCGCACCTGGCCGGTGAGGTTCGACGCCATCGAGTTCACCGAGTCGGTCAGATCCTTCCAGGTGCCGGCGACGCCGCGCACCACGGCCTGACCGCCGAGCTTGCCCTCGGTGCCCACCTCGCGCGCCACGCGCGTCACTTCCGAGGCGAAGGCGTTGAGCTGGTCGACGGTGGTGTTGATGGTTTCCTTGAGTTGCAGAATTTCGCCCTTCACGTCCACGGTGATCGACTTCGACAAGTCGCCGTTGGCGATGGCGGTGACCACTTCGGCGATGTTGCGCACCTGCGCGGTCAGGTTCGAGGCCATGAAGTTCACGCTGTCGGTCAAGTCCTTCCAGGTGCCGGACACGCCCGAGACTTGCGCCTGGCCGCCGAGTTTGCCTTCGGTGCCCACCTCGCGCGCGACGCGCGTCACCTCGCCGGCGAAGGCGTTGAGCTGGTCCACCATGGTGTTGATGGTTTCTTTGAGCTGCAGGATTTCGCCCGACACGTTCACGGTGATCTTTTTCGAGAGGTCGCCGCGGGCGATGGCGGTCGACACCTCGGCGATGTTACGCACCTGAGCGGTCAAGTTGCCGGCCATGAAGTTCACGCTGTCGGTCAAGTCCTTCCAGGTGCCGGCGACGCCGGGCACTTGCGCCTGGCCGCCGAGCTTGCCCTCGGTGCCCACCTCGCGCGCCACCCGCGTCACTTCCGACGCAAAGGCGTTGAGCTGGTCCACCATCGTATTGATGGTGTCTTTCAATTCGAGAATTTCGCCGCGTACGTCGACGGTGATCTTGCGCGAAAGGTCGCCGCGCGCCACGGCGGTGGTCACTTGTGCGATGTTGCGCACCTGGTCGGTGAGGTTGCCGCACATGGCGTTCACCGAGTCGGTCAAGTCCTTCCAGGTGCCGGCGACGCCCGGCACGATGGCCTGACCGCCGAGCTTGCCTTCCGTGCCCACTTCCCAGGCCACGCGCGTCACCTCCGAGGCGAAGGAGCGCAGCTGGTCCACCATGGTGTTGATGGCTTCCTTGAGCTGCAGGATTTCGCCGCGCACGTCGACGGTGATCTTCTTCGAGAGGTCGCCGTTGGCGACGGCGATGGTCACCTCGGCGATGTTGCGGACCTGCGCGGTGAGGTTCGACGCCATCGAGTTCACGCTTTCGGTGAGGTCCTTCCACACGCCGGTCACTTCGCGCACTTGCGCCTGGCCGCCGAGTTTTCCTTCGGTGCCCACTTCGCGCGCGACGCGCGTGACTTCCGAAGTGAAGACGCTGAGCTGCTTGATCATCGTGTTGACGATGGTCGCCGATTCCAGGAACTCGCCCTTGAGCGGGCGGCCGTCGACCTCCAGTCGCACCGTCTTCAGCAAGTCGCCTTGCGCGACGGCGGCGATGGCGCGCGTGACCTCCTTGGTCGGCCACAACAGGTCTTCGATCAGCGTGTTGACGGAAGTTTCCATGTCGCCCCAGGCGCCGCTGGAAATGCCGAATTTGACGCGGTGCCGCGTCTTGCCTTCGTGGCCCACGAGCTGGCCGACACGCTCGAGATCCTGCGCCATGCGCTGGTTGGCGGTGACGATCTCGTTGAAGGTTTCGGCGATCTTGCCGGAGATGCCTTCGCGCTCGGCCGACATGCGCACCGAAAAGTCGCCGGCGCGCACGGCCTGCAGCGCGTGCAAAAGCTCATTGAGCTCGGAGACTTCGCCGTTGCCGTTCTTGATCGGTGCTTTCGTTTGCCCGTTTTCCTCGGCGGCCAGCGCCGCCGCCACGATGGGGGCTGCGGCCTTGCTCTTGTTCCGGCCTTCGCTCTTGACGGGCATGACATCCTCCTGCGCCTTGGCGCGTGAAATTCCACTGGGCGCGGCCGGTCGTCAGGAGGGACAGGCGATCAAAGCAACGAGCGGGTTCGTCAGGCAGGTTCGCCGGCGGCGTCAGGCGCTCAGCCGGACCCTGCAAATCATTGTGTTATCGGGCAATTTCCGTACCGCTTGTTGCCGCAGTCTCCCCCGACACGAGTCGGTATCATCGTAGGAAAGCTAAGCGCACCAATACGATATTGGTTCCAAACGGCCCCCATGTTTAGACAAAAAGTTTTGATCGGCGGCAGGAAAGAAACGCTTGCAAAGAGGACGAAAATACCACTCGCCAGGGAGGACCGGCCTCCCAAAAACGGTGCCGATGGAAGCGCCGGCCGGCAATTTCGGCCCCGCTGCTGCCGCACGCTGAAGCAGATTTTCGATGCGGATCGGCAACTGTCGCACCCATTTGCCGGCGGTGTGATAGACCGCAATGGAAATCGCCGCCGCAGTTGTCCACGGGCGCGGCGGCATTGCGGTTTCAAACGGTCTATGTGTTAAGAGGAACGCGCTTTGGCCGCCTTCCTCGCTGTTGACCCGGCAATCTCATCGTCAATTTCATGAGCAGACTACAGCCGTTTCTTGAACGAACGCGTATCGCTTATTTCTCCATGGAAATCGCGATCCGCCCGGAAATGCACACCTACAGCGGCGGCCTCGGCGTGCTGGCTGGCGATATGGCGCGCTCCTCTGCCGATCTTGACCTGCCGATCATCTTTGTGAGTCTTATCAGCCGCGACGGCTATGTCCTCCAAAGTCTGGACGATGCCGGGCGGCAGATATCGGAGCCCAATCCCTGGCGCCCCGAAGACTGGGCCCAGCCGCTCGGCACCATGATTTCGGTGCCGATCGAAAATCGCGACGTCTGGGTGCGCCCCTGGGTCTATTTTCTCACCTCGCCGGTCGGTCACGAAGTCCCGGTGCTCCTGCTCGACACCGATCTCGAGCAGAACAGCGCCCAGGATCGCGCGATCACCGACCGTCTTTACGGCGGCGACGACATTTATCGTTTCAAACAGGAGGTGGTCCTGGGGCTCGGCGGCGCGCTCATGCTGCAAGCCCTGGGTTTCAACATCGCCACCTATCATCTCAACGAGGGTCATGCTGCGCTACTGACCCTGCATCTACTGCAGCGCCACCGCCGCCCGCCCCAAGAGATCAGCGCCGGAGAATCGGTTTACGACCGCGTCCATGTTCGCAATCAGTGCGTCTTCACTACGCACACGCCCGTGGCGGCGGCGTTCGACAAATTCGCCTATCCAGATGTGCGCCGCGTCCTCGGCGATTTCATCGAGCTCGATGAGCTGAAGCGACTCGCCGGTGAAGACCATCTCAACATGACGCAACTGGCCTTGAGTCTGAGCGGCTATGTTAACGGCGTCTCGGAGCGGCATGCGGAGACGGCCAACCGGATGTTTCCCGGCTATCGCGTGCACGCGGTTACCAACGGCGTGCATGCGCCGACCTGGACGCATCCCCAATTCGCCGCGCTTTACAACAGGGCCTTCGCGCATTGGGCGCTTGAGCCCGAGGTGCTCGAGGCCGCCGACCAGATCGCCGACGATTCGATCTGGCTTGCGCATCAACAGGCGAAGCGCGAGCTGTTGGCGGCGATCAGGGCGCAAACCGGCGTGGCGATGCGGGAGGACATTCCATTGATCGGCTTCGCGCGGCGCATGACGCAATATAAGAGGGCCGATCTTCTGTTCAGCGACCCTCAGCGGCTGGAAGCCATCGCCGCAAAGCATCCGTTTCAGTTGGTGTTCGCCGGAATAGCACATCCGCGCGACCAGCAGGGGCAGGAACTGGTCGCGGAGCTGAACCGGAAAATCGGCGGCGCCCCCGCCACGCTGCCGATGGCGTTTCTGCCGAATTACAATATGGCGCTCGCCGCCACGCTGGTGTCGGGTGTGGACATCTGGCTCAATACGCCGCAGCGTCCTCTGGAGGCTTCCGGCACCAGCGGCATGAAGGCCGCGCTCAACGGCGTGCTCAATTTCAGCATTCTCGATGGCTGGTGGGTCGAGGCCCATATCGAAGGCGTCACCGGCTGGTCGATCGGCGGCGACGGGCCGACGGATCCCGGCAACGATGCACTCGGTCTTTATGAGAAGCTGGAGCAAGTGGTGCTGCCGGCTTATTACGGCAGCCGCGGCCACTGGATCTGGATGATGAAGCAGGCGATCAGCAAAATCGGCTCCTATTTCAATACCCAGCGGGTCATGCGCCGCTACGTTACCGAGGCTTATTTTCGCTGACGTCCCCTGTGCCGGCCGAATGCCGGCGCGCGTCGCATCGCTTGTTGTTCCCCGCGTCGCGGGCGGCTACGATGTTCGCTAAGATTTTCCATTGATTTTGTGAGCACGAGATGGATCAGCAATCGGCGGCCGCGACCGAAATTTTGTTCGAGGTCAAGGACGGCATCGGCAGCGTTACGTTCAATCGCCCGCATGCGCGCAATGCATTTACTTTCGCCATGTATGAGCGGCTTGCGGAAATTTGCCGGCAGGCCAATAACGATCGCGCCATCAAAGTCCTGATTTTTCGCGGCGCCGGCGACAAGGCTTTTGCCGCCGGGACCGACATCAACCAGTTCCGCGCCTTCGAAACAGCCGAACATGCGATCGAATACGAAGCTCGGATCGATCGGGTGCTGAGCGCGCTCGAGGAATGCCGGGTTCCGACCATCGCCGCCATCAATGGCGCCTGCACCGGCGGCGGTGCCGGCATCGCCATCTGCTGCGATTTGCGCATCGGCACCCGATCGGCGCGAATGGGGTTTCCGATTGCGCGCACGCTCGGCAATTGCCTGTCGATCGGCAATATCGGAAGACTGGCGGCCTTGATCGGACCGGCACGGGTAAAGGACATGATCTTCACCGCCCGGCTTATCGAGGCCGAAGAGGCGGCGAATATCGGCCTGCTCAACGAGGTCGTCGAGAACGACGATGCGTTGCAGCGTCGGGCCGGCGAGCTGGCGCAGCTCATTGCCGCGCATGCGCCGCTCACGCTCAGCGCGACCAAGCAGGCGCTGTTGCGGTTGCAACGGCGGCTAGCGCGCGACGATGGGCGCGACCTCATATTGATGTGCTATATGAGCCGCGATTTTCGCGAAGGATTGGACGCGTTTCTCACCAAGCGGCCGCCGCAATGGCGCGGTGAGTAGACTCTCGCGCGATGCCTGCGGCCGTTGGATTAACCGCTTATCGCGTCCCGTCTCGAGGGCTGCCATCCCCCGAGACGGTATCGCGCGCGAAAGCTACTCAGCCGGGTACATGATGCCTCGCGGATAGGCTGTTGATCCTTGCCGGAGCAACCATCGCTGGACGCGCGCGGTGAGATCGATCAGGAGTTGCCGCACCCGCGACCGCGGCCGGAAATGCGAGGCGAATTCGCGGTTGATCTGCAGGGGGCGCCAATAATTCGCTTGCCACTCATTATAGCAGGCGGCGAGCGCCTCTTCCTGATCGGATTTGATGGCCAGAAGAGAGCAATTGCAGTCGGCGCGGAGTTGCACACGGCCTTCGGGATTGAAGCTGAAGCTGTGGCGGCTGGGCGTGTGATGCAGCCAGCCATGGCTGAACTCGAATTCTTCGGGCGTCGTGCGCAGCGCAACCATCATCGGGCTCACATCGAGATAGGCCATTTGGTTTCTCCCTTGATCGAAATTTCGTTCCGAGCGCATCGATCCGCGGCGTGCGGCAGAATCTGGCGATGAGCTGGGAACATCGGAACAACAACGGCTGCAAATCGATGTTCCCGGGGCGCGGCAAATTTCAGTCGGGCGTGTCCGTTCACCGCCGGCAATGCGCCGCCCGGACACTATGGTGTCCGGATCGTATCGGCCCGATGTCAATAAAGCGGCGAATGCGGCGGTTCCGGCCTGTTGCGGCTTGCCGGTTACTCTAGTAACGCCTTGCCGCCACGGAACTGGCCGCCGAATCCCTGGTTCTCCAGGCGGCCGTGCCGGATCTTAGCCGGGCCATGGCCGCTGGCCTTCGGCGCGTATCTGTTGCATTCACTTTGGCTTACGTTCTGACGGAGAGGGCATGACCGCAAATAATCCGTTTCCTCTTCCCGCAAATTTGAGTCCAAGCTTGCGCCGCCTCCTTACCTATTGGGAAAGCCTCAAACGCGGCGACAACAACATGCCTTTTTGGGACGACGTGAATCCGTCCGCCTTGCCGGAATTGGCCGGCGGGTTGTTGCTAATGGATGTCTTTGCCGATCCGGAGCGCTTTCGTTTCAACACGGTCGGCGGCGAATTGGCGAAACGCGGAGGCGGCGCACTGTCCGGAAAATTCGCCGACGAGGTCGTGTTATCGGACGGATTGAAATTTTTGCGGGCGCAGTGCAGCGCCACCATCGAGGCGCGCGAGCCGACATTTTATCGCCACGGCGGCGGCGACAATGGCGGCGGCTTTGCGCGGCTGCTGGCGCCAATGTGGGGCGGTGGCCGCATTGGCATGCTGCTGGGCGCAGTGGAGACGCAATGAGCGCCGGCGGCAGGCGTTGGAGCGCCTCGGGCCCATGACCGACGTCGTCACTTTTACGCTCAATCCGGCGATCGATTTGTCGACGGCGACCGAGCGCGTGGTCCCGGTGCGGAAACTGCGCTGCGCCGGGCTGCGCCGCGATCCTGGCGGCGGCGGCATCAACGTTGCCCGGGTGGTGCGCCGTTTGGGCGCTCCGGTCACCGCCATTTACACCGCCGGCGGCAGCATTGGCCAACTCCTGCACAGTCTTGTCACGCGCGAGGGCGTCGACAGTATCGTTCTGCCGATCGTGGCGGAAACGCGCGAGGATTTTACCGTCGACGAAACGGCGAGTGGCCAGCAATTCCGTTTCGTGCTCGCCGGCCCAAAAATCACCGAAGCCGAATGGCAAGGGGCCCTCCAGATCGTTTCGTCGCTCGATCCTTTTCCCAAATATTTGATCGCCAGCGGCAGTCTGCCGCCCGGCGCCCCGCCCGATTTATACCGGCGCGTGGCAAAAATCGTGCACGATCGCGGCGCCAGCTTCGCACTCGACACCTCCGGCATGGCGCTGAAAGAGGCGCTGGCCGAAAGCATCTTTCTCATCAAACCGAATTTGCACGAATTTTCCGAATTGCTCGGGATGGACGCCGGGAGCGAAGAAAGCCTGCGTCAAGGTTGCCGCCGTCTCATCGATCAAGGCCACGTGGAAATCGTGGCGCTGACGCTTGGAGACCGTGGCGCGCTGCTGGTCACGCGTGAAGGCGCCTGGCGTGCACCGGCGTTGCCCATCAAGCCGGTCAGCGCCGTCGGCGCGGGCGACAGCTTCCTCGGCGGCATGATCTGGAGCCTGGCGGCCGGTCACGCTCTCGACCGGGCGTTCCGCTACGGCACCGCAGCCGGAACCGCGGCGCTGCTGATGCCCGGCACCGAGTTGTGCCACCGCCACGACGTCGAACGGCTGCTCCACAAGATCGTCCTGCGAGAAGTTGGCTGACACGAGGAAGATGCCGCGGCGCGACAGCGGAACGCTTGCGCCATTTGACGGTTGCAATCCTCAGTCGCGTTCCGAAGCAGCCCTGCCTGGTTCGCAGCGGGATCAAACAGGCAGTCGCAAAGGACGGGCCATATGGCCGCCGGCACGTCATCGAATAAAGTGATTTATGCGGCGCTCGCGGGCAACCTGCTTGTCGCTCTGACAAAATTCTTTGCCGCCGTCTGGACCGGCAGTTCCGCGATGTTCAGCGAGGGCATTCATTCGCTCGTCGACACCGGCAACCAGCTGCTCATGCTTTACGGCATCCGGCGATCGGGGCGGCCGCCCGACGAAATGCATCCGCTGGGCTACGGCCGCGAGCTGTATTTCTGGAGTTTCATCGTCGCCTTGCTGATTTTCGCGTTGGGCGCCGGAATGTCCTTTTATGAGGGGATCACCCATATTCGCGAACCGGCCGCGATTGCCGACCCCATCGTGAATTACATCGTGCTCGGCGCAACGATGATCTTTGAAGGCTGGAGCTGGCTCATCGCGCTGCGCGCTTTCGAAAAGAACCGCGGCGATCTCGGCTATTTTGCCGCGGTGATCCGCAGCAAGGATCCGACATCCTTCATCGTGCTGTTCGAAGATTCGGCGGCCCTCGCCGGCATCGTCATTGCCTTTGCCGGCAACTTTGCCGCCGTGCGGCTGAACCGGCCCGAGCTTGATGGCGTAGCGTCGATCGGCATCGGCGTCGTATTGGCCATCACCGCAATCATCCTCGCCCACGAAAGCAAGGGTTTGCTGCTCGGCGAACCGGCGCGGGAGCCGATCCGGCGCACGATCCTGGATATTGTCCGCCACCACCCCGGCGTCCGCCGCGTGGGCCAGCTTATTACCGTGCATATGGCGCCGCAGCAGATCGTCGCCATCGTCGACGTGGATTTTTCGGACAATTGCTCGGCTTCCGACGTGGAGCATCTCGTCGGCGCGATCGAGCGGCGCATCAAGGAGAAATGCCCGGATGTGGTGGCTTTTTTCATCAATCCAAAGCAAATGCCCGACGCGGATCGGCAACGCATCGGCGCCGCGGTCCCGCATTAACGCGCGCTAGATCGGTTCGCGGACTGTGTCGGAGGCGACCGTCAGCGCGATTTTGCCGCCGGCGGGCGTGCCGCGCGCCAATGCTTGGGCGAGACGCGCGACTTCGGTCAGCGCCACCTTCGGCGGCATCGGCGGCTCGTGCGCATCGACCACGGCCTCGGGCCATCCTTCGCTGCGCAAGCGCGCAGCCGGCGGCTTCCACTTTTCCCCGGTTTTTGCTGGACTAAACGGTCAACCTCGGCCATCCGTTCCCGCTTGCGGCGGCGCTCGTTCACCCCGCCGCAGGACCGGCGCCTGCTTGCCCGTTATGAAATCTGTCCATAAATAGGGCCGCGCTGCCGAGCCGGCGCAAGAATTCGTCAGCCCGAGAGGATAGCGAAATGGACATGACCGGTACGCAGCGGATCGAGGCACCCCGTGACGTGGTTTGGGCGGCCTTGAACGATCCTGAAGTGCTCCGGCAGTCGATTCCGGGCTGCGAAAGCATCGAAAAAATCTCCGACACCGAGATGAAAGCCAAGGTGACGCTGAAAATCGGCCCGGTGAAGGCATCCTTCACCGGAAAGGTGATGCTGTCGGATGTCGACGCGCCGCACGGTTACACGATCAGCGGCGAGGGAACCGGCGGCGCGGCCGGCTTCGCGCGCGGCGGCGCCAAGGTGCGGCTGGCCGAGGAAGGCGCCGCGACGCTGCTGAGCTATGAAGTCAAGGCGGACGTCGGCGGCAAGCTCGCGCAGGTCGGCGGCCGTCTTATCGACAGCACCGCAAAAAAGCTCGCCGGCGATTTCTTCGAGAAATTCGGCAAGATCGTCGCGCCTCCTCCCGAGGGCGCAGCAGCGGATGCACCCGACAAGCCCGGCTGGTTTCGTGCCATGCTCAACAAGGGCTCTCGCTGAAAGCTGCCATATCCTTTGACATTCGGCGACCGGCCTTTAGGCTGCCCGGCAAAAAGGGCGGGGGGACGCAGATGGCCGGATATAAGCTGGCGACGTATCAAACGATGCAAGGGCCGCGCGCCGGCATCGTTACGGGAGAAACCGTGTTCGATGCCGCGGATCTGACGAGACAGCCGGCTTACGCCTCGACTTTAGGCATCCTGGGCGATTGGCCGCGCGCGCAAGGCGCCATCGAAGATGCATTGAAGAAATCCGCCGCCGATGCGAAGCCGCTGCCATTGCAGCAGACGCAGTTGCGCGCGCCGGTGTTGTGGCCCTCGGCGATCTACTGCGCCGGCGCCAATTACCGCGACCATGCGGCCGAGATGGCCAAGCGGGCCAACCGGCCGCTGGAACCCGATCCCAAGAGTCTCGGGCTGAAGCCGTGGTTCTTTCTCAAGGCCTCGCGCTCGGTCGCCGATCCCGGCGCCACGGTGAATGCCTCTCGCTACACCAAGAAGCTCGATTGGGAAGCGGAACTTGCCGTGGTCATCGGCAAGCCCGCCAAGAATGTCGGCGTTGCCGACGCGCTTCAACACGTCGCCGGCTACACCGTCGCCAACGATCTCTCGGCGCGCGACCTTTCGCGCCGTCCGCAGGTGAGCGAAACGTCCTCGTTCAAGGCCGACTGGATCGGGCAGAAGAGCTTCGACGGCGCTTGTCCGCTCGGTCCCTGGATCGTGCCGGCCAAAGACATTCCCAACCCGCAGAATCTGACGATCAAGCTCTGGGTCAACGACGTCCCGAAACAGGATTCCAATACTGGCCAGATGATCTTTGATATCGCCGAACAAATCGCGCATCTCTCCACCGGCATGACCTTGCATCCCGGCGATCTGATATTGACCGGCACGCCGGCCGGCGTCGGCACCGCGCGCGGCGAAGCCTTGCAGCCCGGCGACGTCGTGAAGATCGAGATCGAGCGCATCGGAATCCTGACGACGAAGATCGCGTGAGCCCGCCGGCGCGGCGAAAGACTTTGCTTCGTAGGTATTTTCCCCGATCGTATTGAAACGAACTGGGCTGCGGCTGGCCGCATACATTCTAATACGTAAGTAGTTATCGGCACGAAATCCGTCGCGGATGGAGTGCGCGGCCCTTCAGTTTGTTAATCCTGATTTTGTCTAATGGCGATGCGTTTGATCCGATCTCACCCGACAAACGGGGATGGCAGATGGCACGCAGTCGTCAAAGCGCGTCGATCGAGGAACTGCCCGAACGTTGCACCTCTGCTGCTGCCGCCGGCGGCAATCGGCGAGGCGCGTTCCGTATTCTTCATGTCGACGACGAGCCGGATATCCGCGAGATTGTCGAATTATCGCTCGGCCTCGATCCGGCCTTCACCGTATGCAGTTGCGCCACTGCCATGGAGGCGTTGCAGGCCGCCGTGGAATGGCGGCCCGATCTGATCCTCTGCGACATCATGATGCCCGTTCTCGACGGGCCCGCAACGCTCGCCCGCCTGTTGGCCGATCCGCGCACCGCCACTATCCCGGTTGTATTCATGACCGCGCGGGCGCAGACCCGCGAGCTTGAACATTTCAAGTCGCTTGGCGCCGCCGGCGTGATTTCCAAGCCGTTCGATCCGCTGACGCTGGCCGCGGCGATGCGCGAGCAATTGCGCGGCGCGGGGCTCTCGCGCCTGCGCGGCGGTTTCGTGCGGCGGTTGCGGGCCGACGCCGAAGCGCTCACGCAATGCCGCGCCGACCTTGCCGGTTCGGACACCCGTGCGGCGGCGCTGGAGCAGGCCGCGACGTATGCCCATGCGCTCGCCGGCGCCGCCGGCATTTTCGGCTTCGCCGACATCTCGGCGGCGGCGGCGAAATTGGAAAGCGCAACGCAAAGCGCCGCCGCCGATCCCGAAATCGTCCGGGCCACACAGGCCATGGATGCCCTGCTTCTTTGCATCGCGCGCACCGTCGATGGAGCAGACAACTAAGCGCGCCGCGCACTGCGCGGCTCTCGGCGCCGTCGCGATGACATTGTTCCTGAGCGCCGCCGCCGGCGCCGGCCTGCCTGAGCGGAAGGTGCTGCGCGGCTTCAACATCATCGCCTCGCCGGGCCACCCTTTCGGCTCGGCCTCGGCGCAGCGCTCGCTCGCCGCCGCCCGGCAGGCGGGCGCCAATGCCGTCGCCCTGGTGCCCTTTTTCTGGCAGGCCACGGCATCGAGCAGCGACATCACGCGCGGCAATGACATGTCGGACGAGGAATTGGCCGCGGCCATTCGGCAGGCTCACGCGCTGGACCTCCATGTCCTGGTCAAGCCGCAGGTCTGGATTGCGCAAAGCTGGGCGGGGGAGGTGGCGCCCGCCACGCCGGAAGCCTGGCGCGCCTGGTTCGCCAATTACCAGCGCGAACTCCTGCGCGTGGCGCGCATCGCTGCGGAAACGCGTGCCGAAGCCTTGGCCCTAGGCACCGAGCTCACCAAAACGGTCGGTCACGATGAATGGCGCGACATGATCGTTGCGGCGCGCAAGATTTTTCCCGGGAGCTTGCTCTATGTGGCGCATAACGCCGAGGAAGCTCAAAGCGTGCCCTTCTGGGATGCGCTCGACGAGATCGGCGTCTCGCTCTATCCGCCGCTTCGGGACGATCGTGCCGGCCGGATTGCCGCCATGCGCGATTCGGCAGACCGCCTTGACGCCCTCTCGGCCCGGTATGGCAAGCCGGTCCTGGTCGCCGAGATCGGCTTGCGCTCCGCCGAGGGCGCCGCTGCAAAACCATGGGAAAGCGCGGAGGAACGCGTGGCCGCGGTCGATCTGCGCGTGCAGGCACAGGTGATTTCCGATTGGCTCGCCGTGCTTGACCGGCCGTCGATTGGCGGTGTGCTGATCTGGCGCTGGTTCAGCGATCCCGCCGCCGGCGGACCGCGCGATACCGACTTCACCGTGCAAGGCAAGCCGGCCGAAGCGATCCTGCGTTGCGCCTGGGCCGCATCCTGTGCCGCGCGCTAGCTAGAATTTGTGTATGACGGCGAAGATGGCGCCGTTCTCCTGCAGCGCTTGCCGTCCCGTTACGGTCCGGAAGCCGCCGACCTGAAGAGCCCACATGGCCGTCACGTCATAGACGGCGCTGATTTGCAGCTTGTGATAGGCATAGCTTGGAAATGCCGGGGCACCCCTGCCTTCGGAGATCACGTTGAAGCTTTGCGCGAGCCATTGCCAGCGCGGCGCCGGAGCGAAGCCGAAGGTGAAATCGGCGCGGAATTCATTCGGCGGATCGCCGGCGCGAAAGCGTTGCGCCAATTCGGCATTGACGAAAACCGGCAGGCCGCCGATCGAAAAATTGTTTCCAAACAGGATGCGGCCGTCGGTTTCGGTGTCGGCATAGCCCACGGCCGCCGGATTTTTCCGCGCGAAGGTGCCCGGCAGGCGCGCTGTCGCCTGCGCCGACAGCACCCAGGAATTCGCTTGCAGCAAGCGGTAGCGGCCGCCGAATTCGGTATAACCCGGCCCGCTGCGTTGTCCGCCTTGCGGGCCGTCGACCGTCGCCTCCTGAAGGCGCGGCTCGGCGATCAGCGTCACGCGATTGCTGAGGCCGTATTCGATCAGGCTTTCCAATTCGAATTTCGAATAGCGCGGAACCGGCGTCAGGGCGCCATAGCCTCCGAAAGCGCGCGTCGCGTCGCTCTGCGTTACCGTGGTGGCGAGCTGGCCTTTGCCTTCAGCCAAAGTCCAGGCGCCGGCGATCGCTTTGGCCGCCGGCGCCAGAGAAAAGACGCCAAGACACAGCCCCGCCGCGATCTGCCGCCTCAACGTGATTCTCCAGGCTACAACCTGGATAACAGCCGGGCGCCGCGGAGAGCCTTGGGGTTATTACGGATTGCGCGTGGCGCTAAAGCGTCACGGCGGCGATTCGGTTTCCTCCCGCCGCCGCGGCGGCCTGCACGTGGGAAATGGCATGTGTCAAAAGCTGCGCGCGGTCCGCGCTTCGCCGCACCTGCCCCGTCACCACCGCGACGCTCGCGGTGACGTGGTCGGCGGTTATCGATTCGGCGTTGGCGAGACGAAGGCGGGACACGGCCATGCAGAAAGCTCTGCCGAGCTCCGTCGCCTTGGCCGTGCCGATCTCGGGCGCCACAAGAACAATAATGCCATTGCGGTAGGCGGCGGGAATGGTGCCGATCGGGGCGGAGATGGCGCGCACCGCGCCGGCCACTTCGGCAAGAAGTTTTTTTGCCGCCTGTTCGCCTTGCGCGGCACGGAAGGCGTCGATGCGGTCCACCGCGACGGCGATAATGGAGATCGGCGATTCGGCCTGCCGCCCCGAGATGGCGCTCAGATATGCCTCGGCGCCTTCGCCGACGAATAGCCCGGTGGCTTCGTCGATCCACAGGGTCGAGTGGCGGGCGCCCCAGTTGGACATGAAGGCGAGCAGCTCGCGCTCGCGCTCGAGCCGCCGTTCCAGTTCGGCCTTCAGCTTCAGCGCGGCGCGCACCCGAGCGATCAGCTCGACGCGATTTACCGGCTTGGTCACGTAATCGGTTGCGCCGGCTACGAAGGCGTTTTGCAAACTGTCCATATCGTCGAGCGTGGTGACCATAATGATCGGCAAATCGACATAATGTGGATCGTTGCGGATGCGGGCGCAGGCCTCGATGCCGTCGATCTCTGGCATGACGATGTCTAGCAATACGATATCGACCTGCGGCACAAAATCGGCGGTGCGGCCTAAGTCCAGAATCTTGAATGCCTCCCACGCCGAGGCTGCCGTGCGCACGTCCGTGTAACCGGCGGAAAGCAACGCTGCCTCCGTCAGCTCACGGGAGTCCTCGGAATCGTCGACTATAAGTATCTGCATCTGAACCTCGGTGTTTTCACGGATCAAACCTGGCTTCGGCGCTATCAATCCCTTCGACATCGGGGCGTTCGCGCGCGAACAAGCGCCAGGTCCTGTTTTGGAATATGAGCCGATAACCGGGCAGACCTTGGCGGTACAAATGCGGGAATGCCTGGTTCAGCCGGTCGCCGGCGTCGCCGCGCGGATCGGGTACGGCGATAAACGGCGCGTTGGGCCGGCCGCGCATCAGCGCCAAGGCAAAGCTTTCGCTGCGCGGGGGTAGCAGTCCGGCGGCGTCGCCGCGGCCGAGCACCACGGCGGGCGTGTTGACGGCGTCGATCAGCACGCCGTAACGGCCACGGATGGCGTTGCCGAGAGCCAAGGCATCGAGGCGCTGGCTCTCCGTGGTCGAGTAGCCGGCCGGATCGGCGGCCATACCTTCGATGAATTTCCATCCCGGCGCTCCGGCGAGACACCCGCCCAGCAGCAGAAGAACGACGGCGAGGCGATTCTCCCTTGCGACCGAGACGCGTGCGAGCACGACGGCGGAAAGGATAGGAGCCGCCACGGCCACGCTCCGGGGATCGCCAAAGGGGATCATCGCTGCAAAAAGCGCGGCCAAGCCGACAACGGCGGCGAAGATTAGAATGGGCATCAGTTGCGGGCGGCGGCGGCGGACCCAAAACGCAGCGAAGAAGGGCAGGGGTGCGGCCATGGCGATGGCGGCGTCCGCTGCCCAAGCGGCGAAACGCGAGCCTTCACCGGGATCGACCGCCAAGCTTTCGCCGGGAAAAGCCCAGCGCAAATAAGCGAAAGCGCCGGCGCCCGCGAGCGCGGGGAAGATCAATGCCAGCACGGTATTGATGGCCGAAGTGGCGGCGAAAGAAGGACGCACTGCGAAGGCCAGCAGAGGAACAGCAGCGGCGGCACTCACCGCGCCCAAGGGATGCGAAAAGGCGAGGCCGAGCAGCGACAGTCCCGTGGTCATGATCTCGCGCACCTGCGTTCGCTCGCGCAGATCGAAAAGCGACAGACCGAAGAAATAGAGAAAGAGCGCAAGAAACATTTCCGCCGGTCCGCCGAGCACCGCGCGCAGCAGAAACGGATGGAGAAGAATGAGCGGTGCCGCCACTACGAGAAGCGGCTTCGGCAGGTCCGCTTTGCGCAGCGCCCGCACGAAGAGCATGGCCAGCAGGCCGAAGACCGCCGCCGCCAGCAATGCCGGCGCCGGCGCGCTTGGCACCATCGCCTGCAGTGCGGTCGCCGTGACGAGGGGAATGGGCGGATATCCGGTCGCCACCGAAGCCCAGGGCAATTGGCCCCCGCTACCGAGCATGGCGGCGGCCCAAAGACGGACGGCGCCGCCGGGCGTCAGGCCGGCCGCGGTCACCGCCGCGGTGAGGCAGAGCGCGGCGCCGAAGGCGAGCAGCCCAGGAGGAATCGCGGCGGCTACGCGCATCGACGGCCTGCCTTCCCGGCGAACGCGAGCCGGGCGTCGCTGAATCGGGAGACGCCGTGATGGGTTTTGTCCCAGTGGAACGGGTTGCGCAGCAGTTGCCAGAGCGCGCGGTAAGCTGCCGCCGAGATCAACAGCCAATAGCCGAAAACGGTGAGGCCGTAGGGAATGAAGTCGAGCCAGCCGCGGCGAATCGGCGCCAGCAAGCTCAGGTAGATAAATGCCGCATTGCCGACGAGCAGGTTGAGGACGCTCAGCCACAAGACCGGCTCGGGAAAGATTCCATCGAAGCCGCTCGCCAGCGCGGCCAACCAGACAAGAAAGAGAATCCAGAACAGCGGATTGAGCAGCGCGGCGATCACCGTGCCGCCGATAAAGCAAACGAAGCCGAGAAGGCCGAGCAAGCCGCTATTGCGCACGAATTGCAGCGGATGGCGCGTATGCACCAGCAGGGTCTGCATATAGCCCTTGATCCAGCGCGAACGTTGGCGCACCCAGTTGGCGGTGTGGCAGCTCGCCTCCTCGAAGGTCGTCGAATCGACGACGCTGACGCGATAGCCTTTCTGCGTTAGGCGCAAGCCGAGGTCGGCATCCTCGGTGACGTTGAATGGATCCCAGGCGTGCAGTTCGCGCAGCACGCTCGTCTTGAAATGATTGGACGTGCCGCCGAGCGGGATCGGGATCTTCAGCCGTTCGAGGCCCGGCAGCATCTGGTCGAACCAGAGCGCATAATCGAGCGTGAACATGCGCGACAGCCAATTTTCGCCGGCATTATAATAGTTCAGGCTGCATTGCAGGCAGGCGACATCGGGCGCCGCCCGCATGAAGGTCGCCACCACTTTGCGCAGCTGATCGGGCTCCGGCCGGTCCTCCGCGTCATAGATGACGAGGTATTCGCCGCGCGCGAAACGCAGGGCGAAGTTGCATGCCTTGGGCTTGGTCTTCGGGTGCGAAGGCGGCACGCGGATGATCTCGAACACGCCTTCGAGACCGAGCGTGCGCGCCACCTCGATTGTCTCGGTGTCGTCGGCCTCGAACACGATCTTGATGTCGAGCTTGCCGAGCGGATAGTCGACGCGGCGCAGCGATTCCGCCAGCATCGGCAGCATTTGCGCCTCGCGGTACATCGGAACCAGGATGGTGAAGACCGGCAGTTCGTCGTCGCTCAATTGCCGGGCGGCAATCTCGATGGCCTGATTGCGTTCCGTCGAGCGGCCGCCGCCGGCGGCGACCAGAAGTCCTTTGAAGAGAAAGTTGCCGAGATAGAAAACGCCCATCGCCACGTTGAGGGCGACGAGCGTCGCCACGGGCGCATAGGCCAATCCCGCCAGCAAGGCGGTCAGCAGCAGATAGCCGGCGGTGCTTTGCCCGGGCGTGAAAACGCGGCGCGCCGACAGCGCGGGGTCGCGTTCAGCCAGTTCCAAAACGGCTTGACGAGAGAGGGCGCCGGCGAAGACGCGCTGCACCGTCCAAACGATGTCGAACTTGGACACCACGACGAAGTCGATCGCCGCGCCCCAGCGCTGGCGCCCCAGCAGCAAGGCGTGCGGTCCGGGATTTGCCGTGGCCACCAGCATACGGTCGCCGTTTTTTCTCCACGGCAGCATCAGTTGCTGGGCATAACTCTCGGCCTCGTCTTCGCGCAGCAGAGTCTCGTCGGGCGGTGACGCTTCGAGATCGACAAACGGCAGGTCGTAATAAGCGGCGAGTCCCTGATAATAAACTCTTGGAGAAATCCAGTTGCGCGCCAGAATGGCGTCGCCGAGCCGGACGTTCCAGGTCTCGGCCAGGCGCACGGCCTCATCGAGCTGCGGCAGCGTCAGGATGCGACGGCCGACCAGCAGGTCGCCGAGCGCGCGATCGGAAGGCGAAAGCGGCGCCACGCTCTCAACCCGGTCCGGTTTTATCGCCGCGGCGATACATCCGCGTCAGGCCGAAGAGGAACAGCGCCGAGCCGAATATCCAGAGCGTGCCCATGATCCAGGGCCGGTATCTCGCGGCAATCGTCAGCCACGATACGTGTTCCGGATAGGCGATGGTCAGCAGGGAATCGCGCCTGGTGGAAAGCGCCAGCGAGCTGCCGATGTCGTCGATGAGCGCCACGTCGCCCCGTTCGAGCCGCAGCGTTCGCGGCTGTGGCAGCGAGCCGTCGCCGGCCAGCGATCTGATCCAGAGCCCCGGCCGGTTTTCGGCGCTGATCAATTGGGCCACGGCGCCGGCATGGAAACCGCCGATGTCGAGCAGCGTGCGCCCGTTCTGTCCGCTGATGGCGACCCGGCCGCGGTCAAAGCGAACCGGCGGCGCCGCGCCGAGCGGCGGAATATTGCCCACCGCGATGAACGGGCGGTCGGGATGGGGCGCGGTATCGGCGGCCGCAAACTTTACCGTTATCGGCGCGCTCGTCGGCGAAAGCGCGGACACGAT
Organism: Xanthobacteraceae bacterium; assembly: GCA_035652315.1. Lineage (GTDB taxonomy): Bacteria > Pseudomonadota > Alphaproteobacteria > Rhizobiales > Xanthobacteraceae > CANKHA01. The sequence goes on from DASREA010000017.1 coordinate 46,354, forward strand.
CGTGGAAAGAAGCGGCATGTAGGACAGCGGCCGCGCCGCCGCATCCGTCGGCAGCCAGATTTCCAGCCCATCGGTCCAGAGGGAGCCGAGGTCCGCGAAATCCTGCGCGCCGTCCCTGCGTTCGAAAACCAGCGCACTCGAGCCCAGAATTTGCGCGGGATAGGCTTGCGGCGCGTAGCGGCATTCGCCGGCGGCATTGTGGCGCTGAATAAGGACACGGAGCGCTGCGTTCGTCCCGGCCAGGCCGTCGGGAATTGCGAGGTCGAGTTGCGCGGACGCGCCTTCCGCCGCCGCGCTGCCAAGAAGCTGGTTGTTGACAAAGACGCTTACCACCGCCCGCCCGGCGCCGCCGTCGGGAGCGACCAGCACATCGAGCAGAAGTCGGGCAAGGCGTCGGCCCGCCGGCAGCTTGCGCGTATCGATATTGATGGAAATGTCCGCGCGGTCGGTGAATTCCACCGGGCGCGGCGCCAGCCCGAGCTGGTCGAAATGGACCATATCGGAATTCAAGCGCAGCCCCCCGATCGCGCCGACCACCGTTGCCGGCATGCTGCGCGTGGCGCTCAATTCGGGACTGCCGAGCAAGCGCGCCGCGCGGCCATCGTCGGCGGCGGTGAGCAGCAGCGCCGGAACGCCGGCGATGCGCGTGGCCGCAATTCCGCCCGCACTTGCCGGGCCACCGAAGGTCGTTTCCGATTTCTGTATTGCGGAGAAATCCGCGGACGGCCCGACGAGAACAAGTCCGCGCGACCAGCGATGCATCTCGTTTTGGCTATCGAGACTGGCGAGCGCGTCGGTACGCTGTTCGAAGCGAACGCGGCGTCCCCCCGCGGCAAGCGAGCGAGCCGCCGTCAGCGCCGTCGCCATTTCGGAGGTGCTGATAACGCGCTGCGGCAGCGCCACGATCACATCGCGCGGCATCAGTGCCAAGGTGCCGGCGACTTCCAGCGGCGCTGTGGCGGGGAGCGCGAAGGCGATCGCGCTCTCCGGCCTAATCAGAAGGCTGTCGCCGACGGAGCGCCCGTCGACGCAGCGATCCTCCGTCGCCGCGCCGGAGTAAATGAATGTGAGCTTGATGAAGCCGTCGCGCGCGGCGAGCGGCGGCAGCGGCATCCGGACGCTGCGCCCCTTGCCGTGGCCGTCGAGCGGCAAAGCGGCCATAACCTCGCCGTCGACGGCTATTTGCAGGCTGCGCCGGGCGTCGTGCGCGCTCACATCGTCGAATATCAGCACGAATGCCGTGAACGCGACGCCGCCGGTTTGCGGTACCGGCACGAAGACGTCGCGGCGCCCCTCCAATTCGCCGAATTGCAGCCCCTCGGACATGCCGAGATCGGCGAGCGTGATGGCCCCGCTGATCGGCGCCGGGGCGCTCTCCGAAGGCGCGGCGACAGGCGCCGGCATCGCGGGAGCGGCGGCTCGCGTCGGGCGCGGATGCGTCTGCGCAGCGGCAGCGCCGGCAGCGGCGAGCCCGATCGCTAAGGCGAGCGGCGCGACGAGTGCGCGCTGAAATCCTTCACGCATCGGCCCCGCCGCCATCGATGTGAAGCAATTCGTCGCTTGCCGCCGCTTTCAGTCGGGCGAGCGCCTCCTGCAATCGGCCGGCCTCTTCGCCGCTGAGCGCACGCTTGCCGCGGAACGCCGCAATAAGAACGTCTTCGGTCCCCCGCGCCGCTTTGCCCGTCGCCGTGAAGCCGACGGTCGGCGCCACGCCGCAAATCCGGTGCATCTCCTGATAGGCATCGGCGACCAGCGCCACGGATGCCGCCTCGGCGCACGACAGTTTCGGCAGCGCCGCGATGCTGGCGTCGATCTTGCCGGCGAGCGTGGAGGCAAAGCGGCGGCGCACCTTGGCCAGGCGCTCCGCGAACGGATCGGACTGCATCGACGTCTCCCCAATTTTTTATTGGGAGAAGCAATGCACGCGAAAAGTTAAAGACGCCGGCTCGGCTGCCGTATCGAGAAATACGTATGACGCGCGCCGCGGTAAAAGCGAAGTGAATCGACTCTTTACTCAAATGATAACGGAAACCGGCGTGGTCCTTGTCCCGGCTATTATCTGTCCGAGCGCAACAGCAACCCGGTATTGCCGGAGAGAATTTGCTCGCCGGCGCCATCGAGCTTGCGCAGCGCCGTGACGAAATCGCGCACGACGTGGCGTTCGCGGATTTCCTGCGGGTAATCCGTGGCGAAGACGATGCGCGAGGCGGGGATTTCCACTAGCGCCGTTTTGATGGCGGAAACCTCGCCGCAGAAGCCCGCGGTGTCGAACACGATGTTGTTGCGCAGGTAATAGTCGAAATCCTTTGCCGCCTTGGCGCCATGCCGCGGATCGCCGGCGGTGCCCCAGAATTCCTTGTCGCGAAAGCCGCGGATGCGCCCGAGCATGGATGCGATGCCGCCGCCGAGATGCGCCACTTGCACCGTCAGCTTGGGATGACGGTCGAAGACGCCGGAGTCGATCAGCCGGATCACGGCGGTGATCAGCGAGAATTCCCGCCCCACGGCGCGGGCAAGGTCGAAGCCGTCGAATTGCTTGGTCTGGTTCAGCTTCAGCGCCGGATGCACGAAGACGAAAATGCCGAGCCGCTCGGCCTCGGTCCAGAAATCCTCAAACCGGGGATTGTCGAGATAGAGCCCATCGGTTTCCGAGGTGATGACGACGCCGGGAAAGCCGAGCTCATGCACGCAGCGCGATAATTCCTTAAACGCCTCCTTGCCGCCGAGCGGATGCGCATGCGCGGCGCCGATGAAGCGGCGCGGGTAGTCGCGCTCGGCCTGTTTCGCCTTGTCGTTGACCAGCCGCGAGACCTCGATCGGCGCGCACATGGCGGCGGCGCTGGTGAGAAAGGCGGCGTCGATGCCGGCCTCGTCCATCATGCGCACGTGCTCGTCGAGATCGTAGAGCAGCGAGTGGATGGTGTAGCTCGGCGCGCCGTTTTCGTCGTAGCGCAGGATCCGCCGGTTGCCCGGGTCCTCCTTGATCAGCTCGCGGGGGGTGAAGTGATGCTGGAAATCGACGATCATGGCGGGACGCTCCCGGATGGCGGGACCGCCGTAATGCATGCCGGCCCGGCCTAAATCAAGGGAGCGTCACGCCCAAAGGCGACTTGACGCCCCGCGATCCGGCGCTACTTTCGCCGCCCATGTCTCTTCGTCTCGCCAGTTACAGCGTGAATGGCCGGATAAGCTACGGCGCGGTCACCGACCAGGGCATTATCGATCTCGGCGGCAAACTCAAATATCCGACTCTGCTCGAGGTTCTGCGCGCCGGTGCCGTGGCTGAGGCGCGTGCCGCGGCGACCGGAACGCCCCATTTTCAGATGTCCGCCGTGCAGATGCTGCCGCCTATTCTCGGCCCGGAAAAGATCATCTGCGTCGGCATCAATTATCCGGAGCGCAACGAAGAATACAAAGACGGCCGGCCGACGCCGAAATATCCCAATCTTTTCGTGCGATTTCCCAGCTCTTTCACCGGACACGACCAGCCGCTGGTGCGGCCTAAGGTCTCGGACAAGTTCGACTATGAGGGCGAGATCGTGCTGGTGATCGGCCGCGAGGGCCGCCACGTGCCCCAGGAGCAGGCGTTATCGATGATCGGCGGGCTCACGCTCGGCAATGAAGGCAGCGTTCGCGACTGGATCCGCCACGGCACGCTGAACGTCACCCAAGGCAAGAATTTCGATCGCTCCGGCAGCCTGGGTCCCTGGTTCGTGCCGGCGGGGGACGTCGACCCCGGCAAAGGCCTGCAGATCACAACCCGCGTCAACGGCGAACAGCGGCAGCAGGACAATACCGAACGGCTGACCTGGGGCTTCGCCTGGCTGATCAATTACATCAGTACCTTCACCACGCTGCGCCCCGGCGACATGATCATGACCGGCACGCCGACGGGGGCTGGCGGCCATTTCAATCCGCCGAAATGGCTCAAGCCCGGCGATGTGGTGGAAGTCGAGGTGCCGGAGATCGGCGTTCTGCGCAACTCGGTTGTCGATGAGACGTGACGGGGTTCCTACCTGCGCTACCCCATGCTAGCGCTACGTATCATCTTTGTTGGGGAGTAATCGATGGCGCCGTTGAAACTGAATTTCGCTGCCTCGCTATATGACCGCTTGCTGCCGCTCTACACCGGCGAGATCAGGCCGGAAGGCATTGACCTCAATTTCATTCCCATCGAGCTGCCGCGGCCGATCTTCGACCGCATGTCCGGCGGCGAGGAATTCGACGTTGCCGAATATTCCGCGTCGGAATTCATCCAGCGCTTCGCGGCGGGAAAGTGCAATTTCGTGGCGCTGCCGGTATTTCCTTCGCGCTCCTTCCGCCACGACGTCATTGCCATCAACAAGAATTCGGGAATCAAGAAACCCAAGGACCTCGACGGCAAGCGTATCGGCGTCGCCCTCTACACGATGACCGCGGCCATTTTTGTCCGTGGGCTGCTCAGCGACGAATACGGCGTCGATTTCTCGAAATGCAAATGGGTGCAAGGCGCGATCAATACCGCGGGTTCGCATGGCGATCCGCATGTGCTGCCGTTGCTCAAGGAGCCCGACCTCGTCCATGGCGATCCCAACAAGTCGCTCGACGACATGCTGGTCTCGGGCGAAGTCGATGCCACCATGGGCACCAGCATCCCGCGCTCGATCCTGAAAAATCCGAACGTCGGCCGCCTGCTGCCGAACTATTACGAGGACGAAAAGGCCTATTACAAGAAGACCAGGATCTTCCCGATCATGCATCTCATCGCCATCCGCAAGGATGTCTATGAGAAGAATCCCTTTGTCGCGACCAGCCTCTACAACGCCTTCGTGCAGGCGAAGAAGCTGGCGCTGAAGAAGATGTTCTCGACGCGGGCGTTGCGCTACATGATGCCTTTCCTGCCCGCGCAACTGGACGAAATCCGCGACGTGTTCGGCGAGGACCCGTGGCCCTATGGCATTGAGGAAAACCGGCCGACCCTCGAGGCGCTGGTGCGCTACATGCACGAGCAGTATTTCATCGCAAAGAAAATGCCGATCGAGGATTTGTTCGTGAAGAATTACGGCCATACCGAACCGGCATTTTAATCCTATTCACCTCTCCCAAGCGGGGAGAGGTCGGATAGCGAAGCAATCGCGGTGAGGGGATGCGGCCAAGCGGGAAGGTGCAAACCCTCTCACCCCAGCCGCTTCCCGGCAGGGCAGAGGGACAAAAACGGGAAAGACATCGTTATGAGCAAGATCGACGACATCATGAAAGACCTTGTCATCGCCAATCGCATTCTGGCGAACGAGGACGTCGTGGACGCCTATGGTCACGTCAGCATCCGTCATCCCGACAAGCCCAACCATTTTTTTCTTTCTCGCTCGCTCGCCCCGGAACTCGTCGAATTTGACGACATCGTCGAATTCGGCCTGGACGGCCAGCCGGTGCGCGACGAAAAGCGGCCGCTTTACCTGGAGCGTTTCATCCATGCCGGCATCCTCGAGGCGCGACCTGACGTGATGGCGGTGGTGCATGCCCATGCCGAGGATATTCTGCCCTTCGGCATTGCCGCCGAGACGCCGCTGCGGCCGGTGATTCACGCCGGCAGCTTTATCGGCGCGCATGTGCCGGTGTGGGACATCGCCGAGACCTTCGGCGACAGCACCAACGTGCTCGTCTCCAATATCGAGCAGGCGCGCGATCTCGCCAAGAAGCTCGCCGGCAACAATGTCGTGCTGATGAGCGGCCACGGCTTCGCCTCCGCGGCAAAGTCGCTGATCGAGGTGGTGCGCATGTCGGTCTATCTGCCGCGCAACGCTCGGGTGCTGCAAAAGGCCAAGACGCTCGGTGGAAAAATCCGCTATTTGTCGCAAGGCGAGATCGACGCGCGCAACAAGGGCTATAGCCCTTACTCCACCGAGACCTGGCGCACATGGGAATATTGGGCGAATAAATGCGGCTGCGGCAAATTGCTGAACCGGCCGGACGGCGGCCCGATCTACGTGCACGAGCACAAGCACAAGTGAGGCGGCGGTGAAGCTCGCGAGCTATATCGCCGGCGGCAAGCCGGTTTTCGGCGCCGTGGCGGGGGACGGCGTGATTACGCTCAACGACCGGCTCGGCGGCCGCTATCCAACCCTTCGCGATGCGCTTGCCGGCGGCGCGATCGATGACATGCGCGAGGCGGCGCAGGGGGCTGCGCCCGACCGCCGGGTCTCGGACGTGCGTTTCCTGCCGGTCATTCCCAATCCGTCGAAAATTCTCTGCGTCGGGATCAATTACAAATCGCACGCCGCGGAACAAGGCCGTGACGCGCCGGCGCACCCGAACGTTTTCACGCGCTTCGTCGATACGCTGACCGCGCATGAAGGCGAGATGATCCGCCCGAAGATTTCCACCAATCTCGATTTCGAGGGCGAGCTCGCGCTCGTCATCGGCCGCGGCGGCCGCTACATCGAGGCGAGGGACGCGCTATCGCATATCGCCGGCTATACCTGTTTCTGCGACGGCAGCCTGCGCGATTTCACCAAGTATTCGCTCGCCGCCAGCAAGAATTTTCCCGGCACCGGTCCGCTCGGTCCGTGGCTGACCACCACCGATGAGATTCCCGATCCCAGCAAGCTCACGCTGACGACCCGGCTCAATGGCCAGGAGATGCAGAAGTCGGGCACCGACCTCATGATCTACGACATCCCGGCCATCATCGCCTTCTGTTCAAAATTTACCCCGCTGGCGCCGGGCGACATCATCGCCACCGGCACGCCGGAAGGCATCGGCGCCAAGCGCAACCCGCCGGTCTGGATGAAAGCGGGCGACGTCCTCGAAGTCGAGATCACCGGCATCGGCACGCTGCGCAGCCGCGTCGCGGACGAGAAGTGAGTTTGTCGCCGCCGCCGCGGGAATGAGCGGAAATATCGTCGGCGCGGCGGAAAAAAGTTATCCCCGCCCGAAAAACCTCCCTTATCCTGCTCGCGTCCGCTGCGCGTGACCGATGCTTCTAGAGGCATCCGCACGGCGCAACGGGCCGCGGCGCCGACAACGCGCCGCGCCATATGGAGCGCCGAGGAGGCGCCGCCCCGCTGCGCCAGCGGGGCGGGAACGCCTCGCCAGCGTTCCCGGGCGGGCCGATCGCAAGGCTTGCCCAAGGGCGTTTCGCCAACGCCCTGGCGCCTCCCCGGCGCTCCATTTCTCTCGCGGAAATGGGAAAGGGATGACGGCGGGTGCCCCAAGCCGCAAAACCGGGGCCGGCGAAGCTTTGGCTAAATAAAAAAGCGCCACCCGCGGGTGGCGCTTGATCTCTCAGGTTTGTCATTGCGGACGCTTCGCGCGGGCGACCCGGAATTTAGGGGCTCTGGATTCCGGGTTCCCCTTTCGCGTGCCGCATCAAGCCACGATTTGCTCGACCTTGCCGTCCTTGAGTTTACCCTGCGAGCGGTATTGGCCGATATTGCGCAACAGCGCGGCGTCGGAGACCGTGTAGAGAATGGCATCCGACTTGCCGGTATTCACATGGCGCCGCCACTGGAAGTTCGGCACCACGACGATGTCGTTGGGCTCCCAGTCGAAGCGCTTGCCGCCGACCTCCGAATAGCCGGTTCCCTCGATCACCACCATGAAGGTGCTGCAGGTCTCGCGTTTGAAGCGCAGTTCCTCGCCGGGACGCAGCAGTTGCGCGCGATAGTCCAGCGTCGGATAGACCGGCTTGCCGGTGATCGGATTGACGAGCTGCATCTGAATCCCTTCGTAGGGATCGCCCGCTTCCTTGCGCAGCCGCTCCAGCGCGCCGCGGATTTCGGCGCCACGGTAATGGAACAGCGGCGTCGGGTTGTTGCCCCAGCCGCGCTGGTGGTCGACGAAGGTCGGCACCATGCCGCCGTTGCCGTAGAGCCGGCCGGAATGCCCGTCAGCGAAAACCGTGGGCTGGCTTTTCTCGTTGCTGCCGGGCTTGCCGGTATATTCCTGGTCGACCCAGGCGCAGTCGAGGAATTCCATCAGCGGCCAGTCAAGCATGTCGATCCAGATCACCGGCGACTTCGCATCATTGGCGTGATCGTGCCAAGTTCCGTTCGGCGTCAGGATGATGTCGCCGCGTACCGCGTCGCAGCGCTCGCCCTCAACGTTCGTATAGCCACCTTTCTCCGAAAGAATGGTGCGGCTGGCGTTCGGGCTATGGATATGCGCGGGCGCGACATCGCCGGGGTTGTAGATGGAGATGGCGCAGCGGATGGTATTGGTCACCTGCAGGCGTCCGCCGAGCCCCGGATTGGTGAGCAGAATACTTTGGCGGTCGGTGAATTCGATCGGCGAGACTTCGGACTGGCTGGCAATGCCGGCGATGCGGTGAAGGAAGGGACTGTAATCCTTCCAACGCCAGCGGTGGGCCGCGGTTTTCAGCTGATTGGCGGCGACGCGGCCGCTTGCCATCGGGGCGATGCCGGTATCGCCGCCTGTATCGGTGAACCACGGCAGTTGCGCCGGCGCATTCATCTGGGTGCGCACCCAGATGTGGTAATTGCCGGCATCCTTGTTGAGTTGCTCGAGCAATTCGCGCGCCTTGCCCGGTCCGCGCGCTTGTCCTTCTTGGGCGGTCGCGACAGCCATTGGTTCCTCCTGTTGCGTTCGAAGGCGAGCCCGTCGGGGGCTTTCGCCTTTTCATATAAATATAATCTGCTCTTAAATCCGTGGCAGCGCCATTCCGGGGGCGCAATCCCCCCTGGCGAAAAGCGATGGCTGCCTTTGATAATTCTCAGGTCCCCGCGAGAAATTGTTGCAACGCGGCCGTGAATTGCTGCGGCTTTTCCATGTTGGACAAATGTCCCGCGCCCGCCAGCTCGACCAGCTTTGAGCCGGGAATCGCCGCGTTAATGGCTTTCATTCCGGGAATGGTGGCGTCCTTGCTGCCGACGATCAGAAGCGTCGGCGCCTTGATGCCGGAAAGACCGGGCCGCAGGTCGAAATTCGCCAGCGCGCCGGCGCAGCCGATAAAGCCGCGCACCGGCGTGTTGCGGATCATCTCGCAGGCGCGGCGGAAAACGGCCGGATTGGCCTCGATGAATTCCGGCGGAAACCAGCGCCGCGCCGTGGCTTCCACCAGCGGCTCCATGCCTTGGCGCTCGGCAATGTCGATGCGCTCCTCCCACTGCTGCGCCGAAGCGGGAGAGGAGGCCGGCCCGCAGTCGCACGCGACCAGCTTGTCGAGCCGTTCGGGATGACGTTGGGCCAGCGCCAGGCCGGTCATGCCGCCCATGGAAATGCCGCAGAAATGCGCGCGCTTGATCGAGAGCGCGTCGAAGAGGCCGATCACATCGGCGACAAGGAGATCGAAATTATAGCGGCCGTCGGTTGCCTCAGTGCCGCCGTGGCCACGCTGGTCGTAACGCAGGATGCGGAAGGATGTCTTCAGCGCCGCCGCCTGGTCGTCCCACATGTGCAGATTGGTTGCCAGCGAATTGCTGAAGACGAGCCAGGGCGCGTTCTCCGGCCCGTCGATCTGGCAATGAAACGTGATGCCGTTGGCGCTGGTATGCATGATCTGTCCTTGGCTGCGGAGACTGGAAATCAGGACCGCGACGCTTTTCCGAGAAAGTCCTTCAGCAACGCCAAAAGCGCGCCAGGTCCGGTCGTCGGCATGAAATGCCCGGCATCGATCAGCTCAAATCGCGCCCCCGGAATCTTGCCGGCAATCTCTTCGCTCGCCGCGGGCGGACGCACCCCGTCCTGACGCCCGGCGACCACCATGGCGGGACAGGTGATATTTGGCAAAAGGCCATTCACATTCGTTCCCGCCAGCAGCCGGTTGGCGTGAGCGAAGCCCACAGGATCCTGGCCGAGATAGCGACCGCGGTATTCCTCGTAGGTCTCGCGGTCGGTCAATTCCGATGGATAGGATTTGTCGAGCGTAAGCGCCAGCACCGCGCGCATGCCCTCGCGCTCCGCCTTCTCCGCGCGCTCGATCAAGGCGCCGGCGCGGCTTGGGTCGACGCCGAGCGCCGGATTGCAGAGCACCAGCGAGCGAACGCGATCGGGCTGACGCTCGCGAAACGCCAGCGCCTGCGTGCCCGCGGCCGCCACCGCAACGAGGTGATAGGGCGGCGCGAGCTTCAGTTCCGAAAGCAGCGCCTCGAGATCGGCGACCGCGGTGTCATTGGTAAACGGCTCGCGCACTTTTTCCGTCAGCCCGGCGCCGCGCTGATCGTAGCGCAGCACGCGGAAATTGGCGCTCAATCCGGGAACCACCTTGTCCCAGCTATCAAGCGAGCCGCCCATCTCATGCAGCAGGACGACAACGGGGCCGCTTTGGCCCTCGAGCTTGTAATGAATGCTGATGCCGTTAGCGGTGGTGAAAGCCAATGTCGCGTCCTCCTTAAAATCGGGCGGGGGACTGTAAGTCATCGCCCCGCGCCGATCCAGCAGCCCTCCGGCTGGACAAAAAGGCAGGGTGGTCAGGACCTTAGAAACCGTCTTCCGGTGCGCGGCATCTCGCCGCAACAGCTTTTGCAAGCCGTTGCCGCATGGCGACGACGCGCTGGACCGACCGGCCGAATTGTTCCTTAATGGCGTCGCCCAAGGCGCCGAGACGCCGGGCCAATGGGAGGATTTTTGTGATCGAGCTCACCGTCAATGGAACCACGCATCCCGTCGATGCCGATCCCTCGACGCCGCTTCTTTACGTGCTGCGCAATGATCTGCAACTCAACGGCGCGAAATTCGGCTGCGGTCTCGGCCAATGCGGGGCCTGCACCGTCATGGTGGACGACAAGGCCGTGTTTTCCTGCAGGACGCCGGTCTCCTCCGCCGCCGGCCGCGCCATCAAGACCGTCGAAGGGCTTGGCACCGCCGACCATCCGGGCCCGTTGCAGCGTGCCTTCATCGAAGAACAGGCCGCCCAATGCGGCTATTGTATCGCCGGCATGATGATGCGCGGCCAAGCTTTGCTGGAAAAGAATCCCGCCGCGTCCGAAGCGGAAATTCGTGAAGCGCTGCAGCCCAATCTCTGCCGTTGCGGGACCCATTCCCGCATTATTCGCGCTATCAAGCGCGGCGGGGCGCTGATCCGTGCCGCCGCTAATACGCCGCAAACCGGGGGAGCGGCCCGATGAACGCCCCGGCGTTTCCCGAGTTGTCGCGCCGTGCGTTGCTCGCCGCCGGCGGCGCTCTGGTCGTCAGTTTCTCGCTTCGTGGCATCGGCAGTGCTTTGGCCCAGTCGGCTGCCCCGGAGCGGGCGCCCGACGGAAAGACGCTCGATTCCTGGATTCAGATCGAAGCCAATGGGACGGTCACGATCTTTACCGGCCGCACCGAATTCGGCCAAGGCGTGAAGACGGCGCTGCTGCAGGTCGCCGCCGAAGAACTTTATCTCGATCCGGCGACGCTGAAGATCGTGAGCTGCGACACGGCATTGACGCCGGATGAGGGCTATACCTCCGGCAGCCGCTCGATGAAAATCAGCGGCAAAGCCATGCGCGCCGCTGCCGCGCAAGCGCGCGAAATCCTGCTCAAGCAGGCAGCGGCGAAATTCAGTACGAGTGCCGAGGGGCTCAAATTGGAACGCGGCAAGATCGTCGCTCCCGACGGCCGCAGCCTCGGCTATGGCGAGTTGGTCGCCGACAACTTCTTGCATGTCGAGGCGGATGAGAAACCGAAACTGAAGGAGCCGAAGAGCTATACGGTCGTCGGACATCCGTTCGCGCGCGTAGACATTCCCGCCAAGGTGACCGGCGGCGCCGCCTATATCCAGGATCTACGGCTTCCTGGGATGGTCCACGCGCGGGTGGTGCGGCCGCCGACCTATGCGGCGGTGCTGCGCTCGGTCGATGCCGCCAAGGTCGAGAAGATGCCAGGCGTGCTCAAGGTCGTCCGCGACGGCAGCTATCTCGCCGTCATCGCCGAGAAAGAATTTCAAGCGATTACGGCCATGCAGGCGCTCGCGGCGGCCGCCAAATGGGATGAACAGGCGGTGCTTCCGGCCAATTACGCCGCGCTCTACGAATTCCTGCAAAATACGCAATCGCAAGAGGTCGTGATCCACGACAACAAGGTCCCCCTTCCACCGGACGTACGCACGGTGGTGGCGACATTCAAGCGCGACTATCAGATGCACGGATCGATCGGTCCGTCCTGTGCCGTCGCCTTATTTGACAATGGCAAGCTCACTGTCTGGGCGCAAAACCAGGGCGCTTATCCGCTGCGCGAAGCGGTGGCGGAGCTGGTCAATCTTCCCGCCGAAAAGGTCCGCTGCATCCACGTCGAGGGCGCCGGCTGTTATGGACACAACGGCGCCGACGACGCTGGAGGCGATGCCGCATTGCTCGCCATGGCTTTGCCGGGCAGGCCGGTGCGCGTGCAATGGATGCGGCAGGACGAGCACGGCTGGGAGCCCTATGGCTCGGCCATGCTGAGCAAGGCGCGCGCCTCCGTAGACGCCAGAGGACAGATCGTCGACTGGGAATATGACGTATGGAGCATGACGCATTCGACGCGACCTGGCGGCGCCAAGTGCCTCTCCGCCTCCTGGTACCGCGAGCAGCCGTTGAAGCTGCCGCCGGCGCGTGCCCCCAAGCCGACAGAGACCGACGGCAACCGCAATGCGACGCCGCCCTATAAAGTGCCGAGCATCCGCATCGTCCATCACCACATCAAGGAAATGGCATTGCGGGTTTCCGCGCTGCGCTCGCTCGGCGCCTATATGAACGTCTTTGCCAATGAGAGCCTGATGGACGAGCTGGCACGGGCGGCGAGCGCCGATCCGGTCGATTTCCGCATCCGCCATCTCGACGACTCGCGGGCCATTGACGTTATTCGCGCTACGGCCGAGCGCTTCGGCTGGTCGCAGTCCCGGCTGCCGCAAGGCCGCGGCCGCGGCTTTGCCTATGCCCGATATCGCAACGGTGAGACTTATGTAGCCGTCGCGGTGGAAGCGGACGTCGATCGCGCCAGCGGCGCCGTCCGTTTGCGCCGGATCGCGGCCACCGCGGATAGCGGGCAGGCAGTCAGTCCCGACGGCATTCGCAATCAGATCGAAGGCGGGATTCATCAGGCGGCGAGCTGGACGCTTTACGAAGCGGTGAGCTTCGATAAGATGCGGATCACCAGCCGCGATTGGGCGGGCTATCCGATCATGCGCTTTGACGCGGTCCCCGACGCCGTCGATGTGCAGATCATCGACCGGCCCGGAAAGCCATTCCTGGGTACCGGAGAGGCCGCGCAGGGGCCGACCGCGGCGGCCATTGCGAATGCCGTCGCCGATGCTATCGGCACTCGGATTTACGAATTGCCGCTCAAGCCGGAACGGATCAAGGCGGCGATACGCGTTTAGCAACAAGGGAGGAGAACGTGATTAACAGACGAATGAGCCGTATTGTTTTTGGGGCGGCGGCGGTTGCCGCGATCGCCCTTATGCAAACGGGCAGCAGCTCGGCGCAAAGCGTCGCCGATTTCTACAAAGGCAAGACGATTTCGATGGTCGTCGGCTATAGCGCCGGCGGCGGCTATGACACCTACGCGCGCATCATCGCGCGCTTCATGGGCAAGCATATTCCCGGCAATCCGACGATCGTGGTGCAGAACATGCCGGGCGCCGGCAGCCTCACGGCAGCCAATCATATCGCCAATTCGGCGCCCAAGGACGGCACCGTATTCGGCACGGTGGCGCGCGGCGCCGCCTTCGATCCGCTATTTGGCAATCCGTCCGCCAAGTTCGACGCTTCGAAGATGAACTGGATCGGCAGCGCCAACGACGAGGTTAGCGTCTGCGTCGCTTGGGCGACCAGCGGCATCAAGAGCATCGCCGACGTGGAGAACAAAGAGTTGGTCGTCGGCGGCACCGGTCCCACTGCGGATACCGATCAATTCCCGCGCGTGGTCAACGGCGTGCTCGGTACCAAGTTCAAGCTGATCACCGGCTATCCGGGCGGCAATGACATCAATCTCGCCATGGAACGCGGCGAGGTTCAGGGCCGCTGCGGCTGGTCGTGGTCCAGCGTCATCTCCACGCGCAAGGCCTGGCTCGACGAGAAGAAGATCAACATCCTGGTGCAGATCGCGTTGAAAAAGCATCCCGACCTGCCTAACGTGCCGTTGCTCGTCGATTTGGCGAAAACGCCCGAGCAGAAGCAGATCCTGACGCTGGTCTGCGCCCGCCAACCGCTGGGCCGGCCCTACGTGGCTCCTCCGGGCGTGCCGGCCGATCGCGTCGCCGCGTTGCGCAAGGCTTTCATGGATACCATGGCCGACAAGGAATTCCTGGCCGAGGCCGAGAAGCAGAAGCTGGAAATCACGCCGATCTCCGGCGAAGAG
>DASREA010000018.1:0-39777 GCA_035652315.1 Xanthobacteraceae bacterium
CAAGATGGTGCGGGTCGCGGATCTCACCCGCAACGCTTTCATGAACGGCGATATCTCGACCGTGATGAGTCCGCGCACGGTGATCACCTGGGCTGAGAACTCGGAGATTTTCGGCGAAATCGGCTTCGCCTTCCGGCTCACCTTCGTCAACAAGTGCGACGAACTGGAGCGTCCACTGGTGGCCGAATTCTACCAGCGCTGCTTTGGCCAGGAACTGCCCGAGAGCGCGGTGAATGTTGCGCTGAGCTAATCATCGACTTGCGCGAAGAGCATGTCCTCGAACATCAAGCCGAAGCCCGCTGCAAAGGAAGCACCGACCGAGCCGTTCAAGCGCGCGGTCGGCGTTTGTCTGCGTGCGATCGCCGGCAAGGGCGATCTCGAAGTCAGCTTTGCTTCAGAGCGGCCGGGCCTTGCCGGCGGCAAAGCGCGGCTGCCCGAGCCGCCGCGCCGGCTCAACGAGCGCGAGGCGGCGATCGTGCGCGGCCATGCGGATTCGATCGGGTTGCGGCTTGCCTGTCACGATCCCGCCGTACACCGCAGGCTCGCGCCGGGCGGACAGCAGGCGCGCGCGGTGTTCGAAGCAGTCGAGCAGGCCCGCGTCGAGGCGATCGGCTCGCGGCGCATGGGCGGCGTTGCCAAAAATCTCTCGGCCATGCTCGAGGATCGCTTCCATCGCGGCAAGTTCGATGAAATCACCGACCGCGCCGACGCGCCGATTGAGGATGCGCTCGCCATGCTGGTGCGCGAACGGCTGACCGGCGAAACGCCGCCGGCTGCCGCGCGCAAGCTCGTCGATCTGTGGCGGCCGCTGATCGAGGAGAGGGCGGGCCGCGATCTCGACCGCCTCGAACGCGTGCTCGACGACCAGCGCCGTTTCGGCGACGTCGTGCACGATCTGCTCGACTGTCTCGACATGGGCGAAGATCGCTCCAGCGACTCGGACGAGGAGGAAGGCGAAGAAGGCGAGGAGCAGAAGCAAAAGGACGAAAGCGGCCAGGACGGCGAGGCTTCGGACGCCGCCGAAAGCGAGGAGATGAACGCCGAGGCGGAGGCCTCTGCCGAGGAATTGCCGGACAGCGCCTCCGAAGCGGTCGACGCGCCTGCCGCCGAAATGGCCGATGACGCCGAAATGGGCGAATCGGAAACTGCCGCCGAGCCGTGGCGGCCGCGCAATCAGCGCAACGAGCCGC
The DNA here is from genome assembly GCA_035652315.1 of Xanthobacteraceae bacterium. GTDB lineage: Bacteria > Pseudomonadota > Alphaproteobacteria > Rhizobiales > Xanthobacteraceae > CANKHA01. The sequence continues at coordinate 1,191 of DASREA010000018.1, forward strand.
ACGGCCCCGATTACAAGCCCTTCACCGCCAAGTACGACGAGATGGTCGGCGCCGAGGAACTATGCGAGCCGGAAGAGCTCGACCGGTTGCGCGGTTATCTCGACAAGCAGCTTTCGCATTTGCAGGGCGTGGTGGCGCGGCTCGCCAATCGTTTGCAACGCCTTCTGTTGGCGCAGCAGAACCGCGCCTGGGAATTCGACCTCGAAGAAGGATTGCTCGATCCGTCGCGCCTGCCGCGCATCATTGTCGATCCGATGCATCCTCTGTCGTTCAAGCGGGAGAAGGATACGGACTTCCGCGACACCGTGGTGACGCTCCTCCTCGACAATTCGGGCTCCATGCGCGGCCGGCCGATTACGGTGGCGGCGACCTGCGCCGATATTCTCGCCCGCACGCTCGAGCGCTGCGGCGTCAAGGTGGAAATCCTCGGCTTCACCACGCGCGCCTGGAAGGGCGGGCAGTCACGCGAAACCTGGCTTGCCGCCGGCAAGCCGCCCAATCCCGGCCGTCTCAATGACCTGCGCCACATCGTCTACAAGGCGGCGGACTCGCCGTGGCGGCGCGCCCGCAAGAATCTCGGCTTGATGATGCGCGAGGGTCTGCTCAAGGAGAATATCGACGGGGAGGCGCTCGACTGGGCGCACAAGCGGCTGTTGGCGCGACCGGAATCGCGCAAGATTCTGATGATGATCTCCGACGGAGCGCCGGTCGACGATTCGACGCTTTCGGTCAATCCCGGCAATTATCTCGAACGCCACCTGCGCTGGGTAATCCGCGAAATCGAGACCCGGTCGCCGGTCGAATTGATCGCCATCGGCATCGGCCACGATGTGACGCGCTATTATCGGCGCGCCGTTACCATCGTCGACGCGGAGGAACTCGGCGGCGCGATGACGGAAAAGCTAGCTGAGCTGTTTGACGAGCAGGCACCGGAGGAATTCTGGCGGCCTGTCATGCGTAATCCGGCGCCCGCCTTGCGTAAGCCGGGAGCCGGGTCGCTGCACTGATCGCAGCAAGACGGGCTAGCCAGCCGCGGCGAGCTTCTTTTGGATTTGCCGCTTCAGTTCCAGCGCGCGCGGCGAGAGGTCGTCGGCCCTGGCCTTGAGCAGGAAGGCGTCGAGCCCGCCGCGGTGATCGACAGTCTTAACGGCGTTGGCCGAAATGCGCAGGCGCACGGAGCGGCCCAACGCCTCGGACATCAGCGTCACGTTGCACAGGTTCGGTAGAAACCGCCGCTTGGTCTTGCGGTTCGAATGGCTCACCTTGTGGCCAACGAGGGCGGTCTTGCCGGTCAATTCGCATCGCCGTGACATGGCGAAAACCTCGGATTTACGGGGTCGCTGCTGGCGCGCCCGGGACAAAGGACAATGTTTTCGAGAGCGGGGGGGACGTATAGTTGTGACGCGGCTGGGCGTCAAGCCGATGGCCGCTGCCAGCCGCTTAACCCATCATACAAAGGACTTATTTGCGCATGAGACAAGGCTTGAGCCGCGAACCCGGTGGCCGGATTGGTTCTCGCGCAGCCTCTGTCATATGATGGCGTTCGCAATTTGGGGGCGGGCTTGCTCGCCGGTTCGAGAGGACTGAATCTTCGTGCTCCCATCCATCGCTTTTTCCAGGCAGTTGCTTTGGTTGGTGGCTGGCGGGCTGATTACGGCCGCCTGGCCGCAGCATAGCCGCGCCGAAACGGACGTGAAGCTCGACGCCCGCTATCAGGCGACGATTGCCGGTGTGCCGATCGGAAGCGGTCGATGGTGGCTCGAAATTCACGACGACAAATATTCCGCTGCCGCCAGCGGGGCCACAAGCGGCTGGCTCAAGGTCTTTACCAGCGGCGAAGGCAAGACGATCGCGCAGGGAACCGTAGCCAACGGTCAACCGGTGCCGCGGCGCTACGATTCGACGATCGTTGCCAACAAGAAAACCGACGAAGTCGAGATGGCCCTGGAGGGCGGCGACGTAAAGAAGGTCACGGTGAAGCCCGAGACCCCGCCCAATCCGGAGCGGGTTCCCATCACCGATGCCCAGCGTCATGCGGTGATCGATCCGATGACGGCGGCGCTCGTCCGCGTTTCCGGCAATGGCAATCCGTTGAGCGCGGATGCGTGCAATCGCTCGGCGCCGATCTTCGACGGGCGGCTGCGCTACGATCTGAGGCTCGCCTACAAGCGGATGGATCGGGTGAAGGCGGAAAAGGGCTACGAGGGCCCCGTGGTCGTCTGCGCGGTGTATTTCTCGGCGCTCGCCGGCCACATCCCCGGGCGCCGCGTTATCACTTATCTGACCGAAGAGCGCGACATGGAGGTCTGGCTCGCACCCGTGGCCGGCACGCGCGTCGTGGTGCCGTTCCGAATTTCGGTTCCGACCCCGATCGGGCTGGGCATCCTGGAGGCGACCCAATTCATCACGACAGCCACGAAGTCGCCGCTGCGCACCGGGGCCAAGACCCAGTAGGGCGAGCTTCGGCACTTGACATTCGCGCGGAACCTCTGTCGTGCGCCTTAATCTTTTTTTTACGGGCCGGTGACGCTTCTCGAATGACAGATTCACACCATATTGTAGCCTGGCGCGTTGCGCATGCCAGATGTCGCAGTGAACGAAATCCGACTCGCAAAAAAATACCGATTCGGCCGTGATTCGTTCGAGACTCGTTCCACTGCTTAAAACGGCCCTTGGGAACCGTCGCATTGTGATACAGAACAGCACCAGGACGGCGCCCGTGGCCTCCTACTAAGCGGACCTTCCATGCCAATTTCCTTCTCGTCGCCGTCGAGCCGCGAGCCACGCGCGCGAGGGGCCGGGGTGGCTGCCATTCTCGGCCCGACCAATACCGGCAAGACCCATCTTGCCATCGAGCGCATGCTTGCTCACTCGTCGGGCATTATCGGATTACCGCTGCGGCTCTTGGCGCGCGAGGTCTACAACAAGGCCGTCAGCCGGGCCGGGGCCGACGCGGTCGCTTTGGTGACCGGCGAAGAAAAGATTAAACCGTCTAATCCGCGTTATTGGGTCTCCACGGTCGAGGCCATGCCGCGCGACATCGACGTGGCCTTTCTGGCGATCGATGAAATCCAGCTCAGTGCCGACCTCGATCGCGGCCACGTCTTCACCGATCGCATCCTCAACCGCCGCGCCCGCGAGGAAACGCTGGTCCTTGGCGCGGCCACCATGCGCCCGATGATCGAAAAGCTGCTGCCGGGCGCGCATATTCTTACGCGCCCGCGGCTCTCGCAGCTCACATTCGCGGGCGAAAAGAAGATTACCCGTCTGCCGCGGCGCTCCGCGATCGTCGCATTTTCCGCCGAGGAAGTTTACGCCATCGCCGAGTTGATACGCCGGCAGCACGGTGGTGCCGCGGTGGTGCTAGGCGCGTTGTCGCCGCGTACCCGCAATGCGCAGGTCGCACTCTACCAATCCGGCGATGTCGATTATCTCATCGCCACCGATGCCATTGGCATGGGGCTCAATCTCGACGTCGACCACGTCGCCTTCGCGTCGGACCGCAAATTCGACGGCTATCAGTTCCGCAAGCTGAATCCGGCCGAACTGGCGCAGATCGCCGGCCGCGCCGGCCGCGCGACGCGCGACGGAACCTTCGGCACGACGGGACGCTGTCCGGCTTTCGAGCCGGAATTAGCGCAGGCGTTGGAGAGCCACAACTTCGAGCCTGTCAAAATCCTGCAATGGCGCAATACGGATCTTGATTTCTCCTCGCTCGGCGCGCTGCAGGCCTCTCTCGCAGTGACGCCGAAGGAACCAGGCCTCACCCGCGCGCCGATTGGCGAAGACATTCTGGTGCTGGAACACGCCGCCCGCGACGAAGACGTGCGCGTTCTGGCGAAGGACCGCGAAGCGATCGAGCGGCTGTGGGAGGTCTGCCAAATTCCCGATTACCGCAAGATCGCGCCAGCGACCCATGCGGAACTCGCGGTGACCCTCTACGGGTTTCTCATGCGCGGCGGAACCATTCCCACCGACTGGTTCGCTCGCCAGGTGGCGCAGGCTGACCATGCCGAAGGCGGCATCGACACGATTTCAAATCGCATCGCGCATGTTAGAACCTGGACCTTCGCGGCGAACCGGCCGGATTGGCTGGACGACCCGGAACATTGGCAAGGGGTCACCCGGGCAGTGGAGGATAAGCTTTCCGATGCATTGCACGAACGTCTCACCGAACGCTTCGTCGACCGTCGCACCAGCGTCTTGATGCGGCGGCTAAAGGAAAGCACGATGCTGGAAATGGAAATCGCAAAAACCGGCGAAGTCATCGTCGAAGGCCACGCGATCGGCCGCCTCGACGGCTTTGTTTTCGCGCCGGCGCCGTCTTCAGGCGCTTCGGAAGCGAAGGCGTTGCAGGCTACTGCGCAAAAGGCATTGGCCGGCGAGATTGACGCGCGCGCCACGCGTTTGTCTGAGGCGCCGGACGAGCAATTCCTGCTCGCTTCCGACGGCGTCATTCGCTGGCAAGGCGACGCCGTTGGCCGGCTCGCCCCCGGCGAGGAAGTGCTGCGACCGCGTGTGCGCATCATCGCCGACGAACAGCTCGCCGGCGCCGCGCGCGACGCGGTGCAGGCGCGACTGGACCTTTGGCTGAAGACGCATATCGAAAAGCTGCTGGGTCCGCTGTTTGCGCTCGCCGCCGCCGACAATTTCACCGGCATCGCGCGCGGCGTTGCGTTCCAGCTTGCCGAAGCCTTGGGTGTGTTGGAACGGCAGAAGGTAGCTGAAGACATGAAGGGTCTCGATCAGCCCGCGCGTGCGACCTTGCGTAAGCACGGCGTGCGGTTCGGCGCCTATCACATTTATCTGCCGGCCTTGCTTAAGCCCGCCCCCCGTTTGCTGGCGGCTCAGCTTTGGCTGTTGAAGAACGCCGCGCCCGACGACAAGGGATTGGATGAACTTCGCCAACTCGCTTCGGGCGGGCGCACTTCCATTCCGATCAACCCCGAGATCGCCAAGCCGCTCTACCGCGCGCTCGGCTATCGCGCCTGTGGCGCCCGCGCCGTGCGGGTCGATATCCTGGAGCGGCTTGCCGACCTGATACGCCCCGCGTTGGCCTGGCGGGAAGGTTCAGCCCAACCGAAGCCGGCCGGCGCCGTCGCCGGCGGGTTCACCGCGACCTCGGCAATGACATCGCTGACCGGCTCTTCCGGTGAGGATTTTGCTTCCATCTTGCGCGCGCTTGGATACCGCCTGGAGCGGCGGCCGCGGCCGGTCGAGCCCACGTCGCCGCTGACGAGTGCCGCCAACGACGAGGCGGCGTCCGGATCGGCCACGATCAAGGGTGCGGCGGCCGAAGCCGCGTTGCTTGCCAAGGCTACGGCGTGCGCGGCGGAGACTGGCGAGATGCCGCCAGCGATAGCCGAGCCTTTGTCGGAGGACCACGCGGCGCAGGCCATGACTGCTTCGGCAGGATCCACGGATGCGACAGAGCTGGCGAGCGGCACCGCCGCGGCGCCGGTTGTCGCTTCCGAGGATCAGGCCTTTATCGAGATCTGGCGGCCGGGCCGGCCGTCGGAGCGCCATAGCCGGCAAACGAAGCGGCGCCGGCCCGAGCGTCAGCCGGCGCGATCGAGCGAAAGCTCAAGCGGCGCCGGCGTCGCTGCGGGGGCGGCCGAAAGCAGAGGGGAGCGTCCGGCAGAACGCGAATCCCGGCCGCCTCGCAAGGCGCGTCCGCAGCAGCGGCCACGGCCGCGGCATAAGGAGCGCCAGCAGTTCGCCGCCAGCGCGCGGCCGTTCGAACGGCGGGAGAAGCAAGCCGACCCGAATTCACCATTCGCCAAGCTCGCGGCGCTGAAGGAACAACTCGAGGCTAATGAAAAGGAACGGCCATAAGCCGTTTTTCGCGATTGGATCGCCAGCGCATCGATAAATGGCTTTGGCACGCCCGCGTGGTGCGAACGCGCAGCGGCGCCGCTGCGCTGGTCACGTCGGGATATGTGCGGGTGAATGGCGAGCGTGTCATCTCGCCGAGCCGCGCGATGCGTCTTGACGATGTGGTTACCGTGGCGCTCGATCGAAGCGTGCGCGTGCTGAAGGTCGCTGGCTTCAAAGAACGGCGCGGGGCCGCCGACAGCGCGCGCCTCCTTTACGTGGAACTATCCGAACGCGATTCGGCACGGGCGATACCGCCGAAGCCGCCTTCTCCAGCACGGCGGCCAAGCAAGCGCGAGCGTCGTGCCATCGCGCGATTGCATGACAGGCCCGACTAGCGGCCTCGCTTCTTGCGAGTTCCCTGACCCTGCGCTAGGCCAGCCGCGATGGTGCGGCTTCCGGAGCGGCAATGACCTACGTCGTCAATGAAAAATGCATCAAGTGCAAATACATGGACTGCGTCGAAGTTTGTCCGGTCGACTGCTTCTACGAGGGCGAGAATATGCTCGTCATCCATCCCGACGAATGCATCGATTGCGGCGTTTGCGAGCCGGAGTGCCCGGCGGAGGCCATCAAGCCCGATACCGAGCCCGGATTGGAGGAATGGCTGGAGCTCAATGCTGAGTTTGCGAAGATCTGGCCCAACATCACCGTGAAGAAAGAGCCGCCTGCCGATGCCAAGGAATGGGACGGCGTACCCGGCAAGAAGAAATATTTTTCTCCGAATTCCGGGTCGGGAGATTAGACCATTTTTACCGTCTGGTTTGCCTGGCTCAAACGCGACCGAATGAAGTAGCAACCATATTTCCGGTCGCTTTGCGTCTTTTGGAACCCAAGTCCCGTCATGCTTTTTAACCAATACTGCGGCTGAGCACGGCGATTTGCCTAAAGATGGCACGTTCACAGCGCTGTAAGGCATTGATTTTTGGAGAAAATGTGCTATATTGGTGACATCAAAAGCACGTCGCGGCCGAAAGCTCTCCTTTGGGGGGCCTATTTTTTCCGGCGTGTCCCCCGAGGCGTCACACATGAGGGCGTGTAACCCACGCAAGAGCAGTGGCTGATAGATCGCGTCATCGTTCAAAGAAACCGTTGGTTGTGTCGGGCCGGAGAAAGAAAACCTCCGGTAGGCCGGCGCAGGCGGCCAAGAAGAAAGCTTCCGGTCTGACCCGGAGGATCTCGCATGCCTTGCGCGGCACCGTCCGCCGTGGGGCTCCCGTGGCCAAACCGGTTGTGCGCAAGCCCGCCGGTGAAGGAGCAATTTCTGGCATGACCAGCAAGAAGACTACACAACGCCAAGGCTTCAAGACCAACGAGTTCATCGTCTACCCCGCCCACGGCGTGGGCCAGATTGTTGCCATCGAGGAGCAGGAGGTCGCTGGCGCCAAGCTGGAACTGTTCGTCATCAACTTCATCAAGGACAAGATGACGCTGCGGGTGCCGACGGCGAAAATTGCCAGTGTCGGCATGCGCAAGCTCGCCGAGGGACCGATCGTGAAAAAGGCGCTGGAGACCCTCAAGGGCCGCGCCCGGATCAAGCGCACAATGTGGTCGCGGCGCGCTCAGGAATACGAGGCGAAGATCAACTCTGGCGACATCGTTGCGATCGCCGAGGTGGTTCGCGACCTTTATCGGTCGGAGTCGCAGCCCGAACAGTCCTACAGTGAGCGTCAGCTTTATGAAGCGGCGCTCGACCGACTGTCGCGGGAAATTTCAGCGGTGCAGCGCGTCACAGAGACCGAGGCCGTGAAAGAGATTGAGGCGGCGCTTGCCAAGGGTCCGCGCCGCGGGCCGAAGCCAGCCGAAGAAGAGGCTGGCGTGGAGGACGAAGCGGCCTGACGGCGCTTGACCCCAAGCATTGCCCATCCAAGATAGGAAGGCCCGGCCTCAGCGCCGGGCCTTTTCAATAGGACTCCCTCTAAACGGCGGCCGCTCCATGCCTTCAGCGATCTCGGTTGCAGACGTATCGAAAATCTACGCCTCGGGTTTCCAGGCATTGCGAAACGTCAATCTGGAAATCCGTCCGGGCGAGATCTTTGCGCTGCTCGGCCCGAACGGCGCCGGCAAGACCACGCTGATCAACATCATCTGCGGAATCGTCACCTCATCTTCCGGGCGCGTCCTGGTCAACGGAAACGACAACATTGCCAACTATCGCGCGGCACGCAGCCTGATCGGTCTGGTGCCGCAAGAGCTGACGACCGACGCCTTTGAAAGCGTTTGGAATACCGTCTCGTTCAGCCGGGGACTTTGGGGCAAACCCGCCGATCCGCGGTATATCGCCAAGCTGCTCAAGGATCTGACGCTAGACGACAAGCGGGACAATCGGGTGATGACGCTGTCCGGCGGCATGAAGCGCCGGTTGATGATCGCCAAGGCTTTGTCGCACGAGCCGCGCATCCTGTTTCTCGACGAGCCCACGGCCGGCGTCGACGTAGAACTGCGCCAGGACATGTGGGAGATCGTTCGCGGGCTTCGTGCCTCCGGCGTCACCATCATATTGACGACGCATTACATCGAAGAGGCCGAGGAGATGGCCGACCGGATCGGGATCATCAACAAAGGCGAGCTGATCCTGATCGAGGAGAAGACCGAGCTCATGCGCAAGCTCGGCAAGAAGCAACTGATCATCTACGTGCAGCAGAAGCTTGACGCCATTCCGCGCGAGCTGGAGAGGTATCCGCTCACGCTGGCGGCGGGCGGCCACGAGCTGGTCTACAACTACGATACCCAAGGTGAGCGCACCGGCATCACGGGACTTCTCGAGGATCTCAGGCGTGCCGGCATCCAGTTCCGCGACATTCACACGACGCAAAGCTCACTTGAGGACATTTTCGTCGATCTTTTGAGAGAGCAACGATGAACTTCCGGGCTGTCGGCGCCATCTATTTTTTTGAAATGTCGCGAATGCGGCGGACGCTGCTGCAAAGCGTCGTCTCCCCGGTTATCTCCACCTCGCTCTATTTCATCGTGTTCGGGGCGGCGATCGGCGCCCGTATCACCAATATCGACGGCATCGCCTACGGCGCCTTCATTGTCCCCGGGCTGATCATGCTGATGTTGCTGACGCAAAGTGTTTCCAACGCGTCCTTCGGCATCTATTTTCCGCGCTTCACCGGCACGATCTACGAAATCCTGTCCGCGCCGGTTTCCTTTTTCGAAATCGTGCTCGGCTATGTCGGCGCCGCAGCAAGCAAATCCGTCATCCTCGGCGTCATTATTCTCATTACCGCCAATCTCTTCGTGCCTTTGCACATCGCGCATCCGGTGTGGATGGTCGCCTTTCTGCTGCTCACGGCGGTGACCTTCAGCCTGCTCGGCTTCATCATCGGCATCTGGGCGGACGGATTCGAAAAGCTGCAACTCGTGCCGCTCCTGATTATCACGCCACTGACATTTCTCGGCGGCAGCTTCTATTCGATTCATGTGTTGCCCGAGATATGGCAGACGGTGACGCTGTTTGATCCGGTGGTCTATTTGATCAGCGGTTTTCGCTGGAGCTTTTTCGAAACTGCTGACGTCGGCATCGGCACGAGCCTCGCGCTGACCTTGGGCTTTCTGGTGGCCTGCCTGGCGATCGTTTGGTGGATTTTCAAAACGGGTTACCGGCTGAAGACCTAATGGTGGACCTGGGTCATGTTGGTGAAGCCGTAACGAGAAAAGTCCTTACCAATGAATGGCTTAAGGGCCTTGGCTACGAGGATGTCGAGGCGGCCCTGGCGCTGCGATCCGCTTTCCATCAAGGCGAGGCCGCGGCCATAAAGCGATTCGGCAAGCGCCGGCTCGGTCTCGAGCGCCGAGTCGTAATCCTGGATCGCCTGGGCACGATCGCCCATTTTCAGATAGGCAAGGCCGCGCCGGTCGTGGGCGAGCGGATTTGTCGGCTGCAGCTTCAGCACGTGGTTGCAATCGTCCAGACCCTGCGCGAGCTGTCCATCCATCACCCGCACAAGGCATCGGTCGCTATAGGCGTCATAGTAGTTGGGGTCTATCTCAACCGCGCGATCGAGCTCGCGGAGCGCGCGCTTGTAGTTCCCCTGCCGCGCATAAACGAGGCCCCGCGTATGAACGGCCCGGACATTGCGCGGATCGATCTTGATCGCCTGGTTGAGATCGCCGAGCGCGCGGTCGTCATCCTGCTTGAGATAATAGGCGGCGGCGCGTTGGTAATAGCCCAAGCTGTCGCCCGGGCGCAGCTTGATGAGGGCCGCCCAATCGGCGATGGCCGAATCCACCTCGCCGCGCTCAAGATAGATCGCTGCGCGATGCTCGATCGCAGAAGCATTCCTGCCGTCGAGGCCGATCACGGTGCTAAAGTCGGCGACCGCGCCGCGGCTGTCTCCCGTCGCCTCGTGTGAAAGTGCCCGTTGAAAGATCGCCGGCGTGTCGTCGGCCTTCAGGCTGACGGCGCGGCTGAAATCGGCGATGGCGCGGCTATAGAAGCCCCTTCCTTTGTAAGCCAAGCCACGCTGATAGAACGCGGGCCCGTAATTTGCATCGGATTCAATCGCGGCGCCGAAGCTTTCCACGGCATTGCTGTAGTCTCCCTTCGCTCCATAGGCTAGCCCGCGTTGATAGAAGGCGGCCGGATCGCGGGGGGTGATGGCGATCACTTTGTCGAAGTCACGGATCGCACTGTCGTAATCGCGCAGCGCCGTATAGGCGATGCCGCGGTCATAGAAAGCTGCCGCGTAGCGCGGCGAGATAGCGATGGCTTTGTTGTAATCCTCGATCGCGCGCGCCGGCTCACCTTTGCCGGCATAGGCCATGCCGCGCCCGCGAAACGCCGCGGCGAATCCGGGCTCGATAGCGATGGCGCGGTCGAAATCGGGTAAGGCACGGCCCGGCCTGCCGAGCGCTGCATACGACAATCCGCGCTCGGTGAACGCCTGAGCGGAATCGGGCTTCAAGTCGATTGCTCTGTTAAGGTCCCGCAGCGCCTGATCGTAATTGCCCAGGCTGCGAAAGGCCGTGCCGCGTCCGAGAAGCGCCGCGATGTCCTTACCGTTGAATTTTACCGCTTGATCGAAATCGGCAATCGCTTCCTGAAATTTATGCTGGCGGGAAAGCGCACTGCCGCGCTGGAAAAAGGCCGCCGCATTCCGGGAGTCGAGCGTTATCGTTTGTGCAAAATCGGCAATGGCATTCCCATCGTTGCCCTTGCTTGCGTAGATCAAGCCGCGCTGGAAATGCGCCGAAGCATTGTTGTCATCGAGCCGAAGCGCCGCAGTGAAGTCGTCGAGGGCACGATCGGTCTTGCCGAGGTCGCGATAAATGACGCCACGGTTGTAATAGGCCGGCGCGGACCGGTTATCGACGGCCAACGCCTGCTCGAAGTCGCGAAGCGCGAGGCTCGCCTGGCCGAGTTCATGATAAGCGGAGCCGCGGCTGTTATAGGCTGCGACGTTACGGGGATCGAGAAAGATCGCCTGGTTGAAGTCGGCTATGGCATCGCCGGTATCGCCCATCGCGATCCGAACCGCGCCGCGACCGTAAAAAATCGATGAGCGGCGGTTATCTATGGCGATCGCCGCGTTCAAATCCTGCAACGCGCGTTCGTCATTTCCCTGCTTATGAAATGTGGTGCCCCGATCGGCGAAGGCCATGGCAAATTGCGGCGCCAGCTTGATCGCTTGGGTAAAATCCTGGATCGCGCGGTCATAGGAGCCGCCGTCGCGATAAGCCAGCCCGCGGTCATGCCGCGCCATCGCATCTTTGGGCCGGGCCTCGATAACGCGATCGAAATCCTCGATAGCGCGCTTATAATCGCGGTTGGCGTAACGCGCCTTCCCACGCTCGTAGATCGCTGGAATCGACTTCGGGTCGATGGCGATCGCCGCATCAAAATCCGCGATAGCCCGCGCCGGCTCGCGCCTCGCGCTATAGATCATGCCCCGGTAATAGAGCGCGCTGACGTTCTTCGCATCGAGCTTGATGGCCTGATTTAGGTCGTGAAAAGCGTGATCGTCGTCGCCCTTGTCGCGATAGACTAGCGCTCGATTGTAATAGGCTGCCGCATTGCCGGAATCGCGATAGACCGCGCTATCGAAATTCTCGAGTGCCTTTTGCCCGTCGCCGAGGTCGCGGTAAGCGATGCCGCGGTTGATGAATGCAGCGGCCAGCCGCCCATCGAGGCGGAGCGCCTGATCATAGTCCTCGATCGCACGATCGAGTTTGCCTTGCTTGTAAAAGGCAAAGCCGCGGCCGTTGTAGGCGGGAGCGTAGTTGGCCCTCAGCTTCAGCGCGCGGTCGAAATCTTCGATGGCCTGTTCATAATCGCCGTTGCCGGCGTAAGCGACGCCGCGGTCCGCAAGGGCTATCGGATCACGCGGATTGAACCGGATCGCCTGGGTGAAATCGCGAATGGCGTGATCGAAGTCGCCGGTCTTGCGATATGCGGCACCCCGGCTGCCAAACGCCAGCGTCAGCTTCGGATCAAGATCGATCGCCCGCGTGAAATCGCGGATCGCCGAATCCCAATCACCCTTGTCGCTATAGGCGAGCCCGCGGTTGTAGAAGGCCAGAGGATTCTTGCCGTCGAGGTCGATCGAGCGATTGAAATGGACCAGCGCGTGATCGACATCGCCTTTGGCGCGATACATGATCGCGAGATTGTAATAGGCCAAAGGATTCTTGCCATCGATCTGGATCGCGCGCGTCAGATCGTCGACCGCGCGATCGTAGTCACGGCGATCGTAATAGATGACTCCGCGGTCGAACAGCGCTGGGACATAGGCCGGGTTGATGGCGAGCGCGCGGGTGAGGTCGTCGATCGCGCGCCCATAGTCGCCTGCATCGTAATAGGTGTTGCCACGATGATAGAAGGCGCGCGCATCACTGGGATTGAGCTTGATCGCCTGATTCAGATCGGCAATGGCCTGCTCGCGCTGGCCTTCTTGGCGCAACGAAATGGCACGCTGGATATAGGCGGCGGCGAGATCCGGAGTGTCGGTTTCACGCGCGGCGCGGATAATGTTGCAGGATTTGATGGCGGCCTTACCGGAAGCGTCACGGCAAACATCAATGCGACCGGTCTGCGCTGGTGCTAATCCGGCACTTGCCGCGAGCAAGACGGCGGCAGCACCCGCTAGAGTCCCATGCGGCAGCGCCCTCGGCCCGGAACGCGGCCGCCAACTGAAGACGCTTTGGATTCGACGGCGGATCAGCACGCCGACCCCCCATTACGACGCGCCGTCTCGCGACGCTCATTAAGCATACTAAGCCCCAAGTCTCGAATTTGTTCCCAGGGGGCCCTGACGGCCTGCCGTCACTCGGCGACGATCTTGACCTGTTCGCCGGGCTGCAATTTATCGCCCGCAGCAAGGCCGTTCAGCACCAAAAAACGCTGCAGCGAATGATCGACCATGGTCATGCGAGCGGCGAGTTGCTGTGCCGTTTCCCCGGCTTTCACGGTAACAATCTGAATGTGCAGCGGCTTAACGTTGTTGATTTCGCTTAAGGTCAAGCGGCGGAAACTGCTGGCGGACTCGCGAAAGGCGCGGTCGGCTTCGGCGCTTTTTGCCTTCGCGGCATAGACGAAACGATAGACGTCGCTGCCGAAGCGCACCGCATAAAGCCGGAAGAACCATTCTTCGCCCTGCGCGGTCGCCGTCGCAGCCTTCAATCCATTGATGGTGAGCTCACGCAACGAATTTTTGTCGACGTTCTCGATCCATCCCGAGATCAGGTAATCCGTGAGTTTTTCGCTGGCCGGTACCTGCACGGTATCGAGCCGCAACGCCTGCTTGCCCTCTTTCATCCCGATCACGGCCTGTGCGGTGTTATCGAGCTGGAATCCTGCGGGCGCAACGAACGTGAACCCAAGTTTCGGATGCAGATAGCGGCGGCCGCGGACGACGCCGTCGGCAGGATTCTCGCCATAGGCCAGTCCGTCGATGCTCGCCAGATACGCGGCTCTGTCACGCTCACCGATGCCGGGAGCACCGATTTGCCGTGCCTGGGCGATGGCATTGCTCACCCGGTCCGGCGTGGAGGGATGGCTGGAAAGAAACTCCGCTGTAAAGGGATCCTCGTCCGTTGTGGTGCCGCGGTAAAGGTTGCTGTTAGCGCCCATGGCTTCGAGAAAACGCTCCGCGCCATAGGGATCGAACCCGGCTCGCGCCGCGATTTTCACGCCGATGGCGTCCGCTTCGAACTCCTGCTGCCGCGAGAAGCTGGCCAGCGCCATCTTCGATTTTGCGAGCGCCAGGGCGCCGCTTTGCGGATCGGTGAGGAGCTTGTTGACGACGTCCTCGATCAGCGCCACGCGCCGCGCCTGATTTTCGCGGATCGCGGCATGCTTGGCGATCACATGCGCCATCTCATGCGAGAGCACCGACGCCAATTCCGACCTGTCATTGGCGAGCGCCGCGAGGCCGCGCGTGACGTAGAGTTGGCCGGACGGCAAGGCAAAGGCGTTCACCGACGGGGAATTGAGCAAAGTGACACGATATTGCAGATCGGGACGATCCGAGGCGGCGACCAGCCGCGAAACCGTGTCCTGAATCAAAGCCTGCAGCCGCGGATCGTCGTAGGCTCCGCCGTAAGCGGCGAGGATTCGTTCATGTTCGCGCTGAGCTGCCGCTGGCAGCGCCGGTGCCTTGGATTCAGGCCGCGACGTGAGTTGCGGCGAGATCTGCCCGAAGCCGGCGCAACCGGTGAGCGAGACCGTCAGCAGCAACACGGCGAAGCGCGCGATCTTCCGGTGCCGACCGAAACCGCTGTGGTGAATTGTCATGGGCACGACGCACTCACTGCTTCGGTCTGTTCGGGTCCACGATCTCAATTTGCTCCGGGTGGGCCACTTCGATCTGGGGCCCGCCGCGATTCTCGATCCAGCCGCGTACGCGCACCTGATGGCCCGCCAATTTTTCCGTATCGATTCCGGTGGCGGCCAACCGGCGTAAATTTCGCCTGGATATCGTAACGGTCAGGTTGCCGGACCGAGCTTTTCCGAAATTGACGTATATTGTGCCTCCGCTCTCGTGGACAGACAACACCTTGCCTGAGGCCAGCGTAAACCGGCCACGCCGGGCCAGGAGGCCTGTGCCGTCTTCGGCGGGCCTAATTTGGAAGGCCGGATCGGCCCATAGCCCGAGCCGAGCCCCGCGCGCGCTCTCCTCGGCAGCCAGCAAAGCCGCGGCGCAACCCTTTTCGCCGAGGGAGGCCCCGGCCGCAGCCCACCCCTCGGCGATCATTTCCTGCTGAACGAGATGCGGTGAACCGCTCTGGGAAATAAACGCATAAGCAACCGTGCGGCCGTAACGGTCGACCGCCGTATCGGCTTGCACGAGCTGGATCGGGCGGCCGGCAATTAATCGTTCGAGGGCTACCTTCGCCGGCCCATTCGTCGGCGTCTCGATCCCGGCAAGGCGGACTTCGCGGCCATCCTGTAGCCGGAAGCTGTGCCCGTCGATCGCAGCGAGCGCGGTGGCGTTTTCCAGGAACCGGCTGCCGCATACTGGCACGCCGTCCTCGCTGTGCGCCGGCGGCGCGCAGATCGCCAAGATCAGCGGGAAAATAGCGACGCGGAAAACCGGCATGTCGGTCATCTTGGCCGATTTTGCCACCCCTTAGGGTCAGAGCACAAAGCCACCCCTGCGCGATTTTTGACCCGGCCAAAAGGCGCGGTGACCCTCGGCGATGGAAACAAAACCACGAGCGCCGTGTTCAATGACTGATTCAACCGCTTGAGGGGGCCGATCGGAGCGGCTTGCGCTGTAGGAGGCCCGCATGAATGGAAGGCTGCAAGTTTTAATTATCCTGATGTTTCTTGCTGTTCCGGCGCACGCGCGCTGGAAAGCCGAATACGGCAGCAGCACCCCCGAGCTGCAAGCTTGGTATCGTGAGCAGCATAATGCGCGCGGCGAATGGTGCTGCGATAAATCGGACGGCCACGCGTTTTTTGGCGACTACAAGCTGAACGAAGATGGATCGGTTAGTTTCGAATTCCAGGGGCGCATGCACACCATCCCCACTGACATGGTACTGCACGGCCCCAATCCGACCGGGCACGCCGTTTGGTGGTATGTCGACAGCGACGAGGGCCGCCAGGATTATTGCTTCGCGCCGGGTACGCTGACCTGACGCGGCTCGCCGCCACGCGACGCGCAGCGCCGACTATCTTGCGCCGCCGCGGTCAGGGCTTCGCCGCGCCTTTGTTCGGCACCTCATCTTCATAGGTGATCGCCGCGTTGAGCTTGGCGATATCGCTGGCGGGCGCTGCCGCGATCTTTTCCAGCATTTGTTGGATGCCATCGCCATCGACCGGATTGATTTCATTTTTCGTCTTTTCCGCCTCGGCGATGAATTCCGGATCCTTGAGCACCGCGGCAAAAGCATCACGCAGCGCCTTCACACGCTCCGGCGGCACATTGGGGCCGACCGCGAACGGGCGCCCCATCGCCTTCTGCACCAGCATGATCCGCCACAAGGTATTGGCCGTTTCCACCGACATCCCGGGTTTGAGATATTGCGGCTTGAGATAATCGAATATCAGGGGAATATCCGGCAGATCGGCATGCTTGCTCAGCGACAGTTGCACCAGGACATTTATCTTCTTCCGCCAATCCGGAAAATGCTTGGTCATGGCCGAATAGGAATCGGACTGCCCCTGCACTTCGCCGCGTGTCATCGCCAGATCGACCCCGGCGCTTCCCTCATAGCCGCGCACAATCTTGAATTTCGTGTCCAGCGTATGATTCATCAGCGCGGGATAAATATCGCCGTCGCCGCCCGGACTGGCGCTGCCGAAGATGACCGGGATTCTGCGGGCATCTTCGACGGTCTTGACCGGCACCGTGTTCGACACCGCCATGACGCCGACTTCGTTGTTGAGGCTCCCAAGCCAGTTGAATTTGGTGGCGAGATAGCGCGGACCGTCCTGGCCGAGAAGCTGAGCGAAGGCCGCGGTCCGCGTCGGCGCCAGGATGACCGTGCCGTCCTGCGGCGCGACTTCGTAGACGTAATTGGCCGCGATCACCGAGCCGGCGCCTGGCTTGTTTTGGATGATAATGGCCGGATTTCCCGGAATATGCTTGCTGAGATGACGGGCGAGCAATCGGGCGTAGATATCGTAGCCGCCCCCGGCCGGCGTGCCGACCACGATGGTGATGTTCTTTCCTTTGTAGAAGCCAGCCAGGTTTTCGGCTTTCGCGACGCCGGTCAAAGCCAGCACGGCGACGGCGGCCGCGGTCATCAACTTCCTCATCGCGTGTTTCCTCATGATCATTGCTTGGCGGCCTTGGATCGTCGGCCACGGAACCTACGGCAGGCCGTCGGGCTGCAGATCGATGATTTCGACGCAGTTCATGTCGGCATCGTAAAAGTACACATGGCGGCCTGGAAATGTGCGGCCGCCGCGGCGCTTAGGATCGCCGGAGTTGAAATCCTCGTATTTGACGATCTCGATATTGCGCTTTTTGAGAATCTCCATCGCCTTATCGAAATCCGACGGCGTAACCCTGAAGGCATAGTGAAAGGCCGTGACGCCATGTTTGTTCGGCTCGACATGATCGTCCGTCTTGGAGAGGACAAAATAATCCTTGCCGCATTGCATAAAGGCGAAGTGGTCGCTGCATCGCGCGATCCGGCAGCCGACCACGTCGCGATACCATTCGGCGGCCTTGACGTGATCCCGCACCGATATCGTGAAATGCAGCACGCCATTGGTATTGATGGTCAAATCGCCAGGATCCGCTCGCTCCCTCAGGAGGACGTCGCCTTCATGCTGCGCCATAGTTCGCCCTTTCGCTCGTTTCCTTCCGCCGCGACTTTGCCAGAGCAACAGGCGCGGCGCTACCGGCCGCGGCGGCGGTTCGCATTTCGTTCCGGACGCGCGCAGCAGATCGGGGGCTACAGGGACGGAGGCGCCAAGGAAGAGTCTTCATGTGGCGCTTCCGGCTGCGGCTTCCACTTGATGCCGCAGCCCATGCTAGGGATCTGCTCCCGAGGACCAGCGCCGGTCTCGGCGATTTGCTTCATGGCTTCGAACAGGTCGCGCCGGACGCCCGGGATTAGCTCGCGGCGGGAGGCATCGAGCCGGCCCCGATATTGCAGCTCGTCCTTGGCATTGAAGCCAAAGAAGTCGGGGGTGCATTGCGCGTCGTAGGCCCGCGCGACTTCCTGCGTCGGGTCTTCGACATAGGGAAAGGGCAGGGCGTGCTGCCGCACGAATTCCCGCATGCTGTCCAGCGAGTCGCGGGGGTCGCCGTAATTCGACATGATGCCGACGACGCCGATCCCGATCTGCTTAAGCGCTGCGGCCTCTTCGACGATGCGGCTGATGACCGCCCGCACATAGGGGCAGGTGTTGCTGAGGAAAATAACGAGCGTGCCGTTTTTCCCGCGGAGATCGGAAAGCCGATAAATTTTTCCGTCGGTTCCCTCGAGCGCGAAGTCAAGCGCTTTCCAGCCGAAATTGCAGATGTTGCTGAGGTCGGCCATGGATCGCAGTCCCGCGCTGTCTGCAGGAGGGCGTAGCCGCTTGCAGCGAAGAACTCAAGCGCGCCGCCCCAGCCAAGCACAAGCGGTCTAGACGGCCCTTCGTCACAATCGCTACAAGGAACACCCGGCAAGTTGGCGCAACGGTCCCGTAGCTCAGCCGGATAGAGCAGCGGTTTCCTAAACCGAAGGTCGGAGGTTCGAGTCCCCCCGGGACCGCCAAAAAAAGAAGGCGCCCTTTCGGGCGCCTTCTCCATATTGCCTTGTGGCTTAGGCCAGCAGGAAATCGTCCTGATGCAACTGGGCGACCAGGACGTTGTCCAGGACGAGCTTGTCGCCGCCGCCGAAATCGATCGTCGTGTTGGTTCCATCGTCGGTGGCCAGAGCCGTCACCTCGCTGGCGTCGCCGAAGCCCCAGGCCCGCAGATCGATCACGTCGTCCGTGGCCGCTCCCGGCACGAAGTCGGTGATTGTGTCGATGGCGTCACCGGGATTGAAGACGAACAGATCGTCGCCGGCGCCTCCGGTCAACGTGTTGTTGCCGGAATTGCCATGGAGCGTGTCGTCAAAGGCCGACCCGGTGAGGTTTTCGAACAAAGTCAGGGTGTCCGTCCCAGCGCCGCCGGTATTCTGCGCGGTCGTTAGTGACAGATCGACGGTGACGCCAGCGGAGGCATTAGCATAGGTCGCCGTATCGCCGGTCCCGACGCCGCCGTTAAGCGTGTCGTTGCCAGCGCCGCCTTCGATCGTGTCGTCATCGGAGCCGCCGTTGAGCACGTCGTTGCCGGCGCCGCCGGTGAGCACGTCATTGCCGGCACCGCTGGTCACCGTGCCGCCGCCGGCGGCCGAGGTGATCGTGTCAGCGAACGTGCTGCCTTGGACGCTGATAGCTTCGGTCTGGGCGCTGAGGTCAATCGTGACCCCTGCTCCCGCGCCGCTGGCGTCGATGCTCTCGACATTGGCGATTTCGCCATCGGTCGCCGCGCTAACATTGGCGTCCGTGTTCTCGTCGACGACGATCTTGTCGGCGCTGCCGCCGCCGCCGTCGACGCTATCCCCGGCGGTGAAGCTGGTGATGGTGTCGTTGCCGCCGCCGGCGCTGACGGTGTCGGCGGCCGCCGTACCCGTGATCGTATCGTCGTGGGAGCTGCCGGTGACGGTGAAGGCTTCGGTCTGATTGCTCAGATCGATGGTGACCCCGGAGCCGGCGCCGGAGGCATCCACCGCCTCGACGTTCACGATGTCCCCATCGGCGGCGCCATTGAGGTCCGCCGACGTGGCGGAAAGGGTGATCGTATCGGTGCCGTTACCGCCATCGACGGCGTCGGCACCGGCAAAGCCGACGATGGTGTCGTCGCCGTCGCCGGCGTTGATCGTGTCGGCTGCGGCCGTGCCGGTGAGGGTATCGCCGAAGTCGCTGCCGGTGATGGTGAAAGCTTCGGTCTGGTTGTGGAGGTCGATCGTGACCCCCGCCGCCGCGCCCGAGGCGTCGACCGCTTCGACGTTGGTGATGGCGGCGTCCCCGGCCCCGTTGAGGGCAGTGGATGTCGCCGTCAGGGCGATTGTATCGGTGTTGTTGCCGCCATCGACGGATTCGCCGGAGGTGAAGCCGTGGATGGTGTCATTGCCGGCTCCGGCACTGATCGTGTCGGCACCGCCGCCGCCGGTGATGTCGTCGGCGAAGCCACTGCCGGTGATGGTGAAGCCCTCGGTCTGATTGCTCAGGTCGATGGTCACGCCCGCCGCCGCACCCGAGGCATCGACAGCCTCGACGTTGGTGATGTCGGCATTCGCCGCGTCGTTGAGATCGGCGGAGGTCGCGGACAAAGTGATTGTGTCCGTTCCCGCGCCTCCGTCGACGCTGTCCGCTCCAACAAAGCCGACGATGGTGTCGTTACCGACGCCCGCGCTGATGGTATCGGCGCCCGCGCCGCCGGCGATGGAATCGACGCCGCCCGAACCGGTGATATCGAAGCCCTCGGTCTGGTTGCTCACATCGAGCGTCGTTCCAGCGGCCGTCAGCACCAGGTTTTCGATGTTGGCGATTTGCGCATCCGCCGTGCTGGTGAAGTTGGCGCCGATGCGCAGGGTGTCGGTATCGGCGCCGCCGTCCAGCAGCGTATCGCTGTCGTCGCCGGTGATCGAATCGTTGCCGGCGCCGGAGCTGATGCTGTCAGCCCCGCCGGCGCCGACGATGGTATCGACCCCGGACGACCCGGTGATCGTGAAGCCCTCGGTCTGGTTGCTCAGATCGAGCGTGGTGCCCGTGGCCGTCATCGTCACGTTTTCGATGTTGGCGATCTGGCCGTCGCCGCTGCTGGTGAAGCTGGCACCCACCTGCAGGGTGTCGGTGCCGGCGCCGCCATCGAGCAGCGTGTCGGCCTGCTCACCCACGATCGTGTCGTTGCCCGCGCCGGCGGTCACGCTGTCGGCTCCGGTACCGGCATTGATCGTATCGGCTCCATCGCCCGACGTAATAGTGTCAACACCGGACGACCCGGTGATGCTGAAGCCCTCGGTCTGATTGCTCAGATCGAGCGTCGTGCCTCCGGTGGTAATCACCACGTTTTCGATGTTGGCGATCTGGCCATCGGCGCTGCTGGTGAAGCTGGCCCCCACCCGCAGCGTGTCGGTATCCGCGCCGCCGTCGAGCAGCGTGTCATTGTCGGCGCCGTTGATGGTGTCATTACCGGCCCCGGAACTGATGCTGTCAGCCCCGCTGCCGCCGGTGATGGTGTCCACGCCACCCGAACCGGTAATGGTGAAGCCCTCGGTCTGATTGCTCAGATCGAGCGCGGTGCCCGTGGCCGTCATCGTCACGTTTTCGATGTTGGCGATCTGACCGTCGCTGCTGCTGGTGAAGCTGGCCCCCACCTGCAGCGTGTCGGTGTCGGCGCCGCCATCCAATAGCGTGTCGTTCTGCGCGCCGGTGATGGTGTCGTTGCCGGCTCCGGCGCTGATGCTGTCCGCGCCCGTAGCGCCGGTGATCGTGTCGGCGTTGGCGCTGCCGGTGATGGTGAAGCCTTCGGTCTGGTTGTGGAGGTCGATGGTGACCCCCGCCGCGGCCGTCGATGCATCCACCGCCTCAACATTGGTGATCTTCGTGTTCGCGGCGCTGTTCAGGTCGGCCGATGTGGCGGCCAGGACGATCGTGTCCGTCCCCGTTCCGCCGTCAACGCTGTCGGCTCCGACAAACCCATTGACGGCGTCGTCGCCGGCTCCGGCGCTGATCGTATCGGCGCCGGCACCACCGGTGATCGTATCGCCGTTGGCGCTGCCGGTGATGGTGAAGCCTTCGCTTTGCGCGCTCAGGTCGATGGTGACGCCGGCGCC
Source organism: Xanthobacteraceae bacterium (assembly GCA_035652315.1). GTDB lineage: Bacteria > Pseudomonadota > Alphaproteobacteria > Rhizobiales > Xanthobacteraceae > CANKHA01. The sequence goes on from DASREA010000018.1 coordinate 22,839, forward strand.
GGCCGAAGCGGCGGAAACCGCTTCAACATTGGTGACGTCGGCATCCGCGGCGGCATTAAGGTCCGCCGAGGTTGCGGTGAGCGTGATGGTGTCCGTTCCACCGCCGCCATCGACGACGTCCGCGCCGTCAAAGCCGACGATGGTGTCGTTGCCGTTGAGGCCCGAAATGACGTTGGCATTGGCATCGCCGGTCAGCGTATCGGCCAGGTTGGACCCGGTGACATTCTCGATGCTTGTCAGGGTATCGCCCTGGGCTTCGCCGCCCGTGGCGGTGCCGGTGGTCAGGTTGACGTTCACGCCAGTTGTGGCGCCGCTGTAGGAGACGGTGTCGTTGCCGGCGCCGCCGTCCAGGGCGTCCGCACCGGCTCCGCCATTCAGCGTATCGTCGTCATCGCCGCCGTTAAGCGTGTCGTTGCCGGCGCCGCCCGAAAGCGAGTCGTTGCCGGCGCCGCCGGTCAGCGTGTTCACCGCGGCATCGCCGGTCAGCGTGTCGGCGAAATCGGTACCGATGACGTTCTCCACGCCGCTCAGCGTGTCGCCAGCGGCATCGCCGCCCGCACCGGTTCCCGCCGCGAGACTCACCGTCACGCCGGTGCCCGAGGCGCTGTAGTCCGCGGTGTCGGTTCCGGTGCCGCCGACCAGATGGTCCGCGCCGGCCCCGCCGATCAGGGTGTCGTTGCCCGCGCCGCCGTCGAGCGTATTGTCGCCGGCATCGCCGGTCAGACTGTCGGCTCCCGATCCGCCGGTGACGTTCTCGAAATTGGCGATCGTGTCGCCCGCGGCATCGCCGCCCGCCGCCGTACCGGCGTCAAGATCGACTGTCACGCCTGTCGTATCTCCGGAATAGGACAACGTGTCGGTGCCGTCGCCGCCATCGAGGGCATCCGCGCCCGCGCCGCCGATAAGCGTGTCGTCGCCGTCATCGCCGTTCAGCGTGTCGTCGCCAGCCGCGCCGTTCAGCGTGTCGTTGCCGTCGCCGCCGTCGAGCACGTTGGCGCCGCCGTCGCCGGTAAGGCTGTCAGCAAAATCCGAACCGGTGACATTCTCGATACCGCTGAAGGTATCGCCCTTGGCATCGCCGCCTGAAACAGATCCTCCCGCCAGGCTCATGGTCACGCCGGCGGAGGAAGCCGCGTAGGAGGCGGTATCGGTGCCTGCGCCGCCGGTGAGCACGTCGGCGCCGGCGCCGCCGATCAGCGTGTCGTCATTATCGCCGCCGGCAAGCGTATCGTTGCCGAGCCCGCCGATCAGCGTGTCGTTTCCAGCACCGCCGTTCAACGTGTCGTTGCCGGAACCACCATCAAGCGTGTTTGCATTGCCGTCACCGGTGATCGAGTCGGCGCCCAAGCCGCCGGTCACATTGTCGATGTTGGCGAGCGTATCGGTGCCAGAACCCTTGGAGCCGCCGGCGCCTGTCGCCGTGCCCGCGCCCAAGTCCACTGTCACGGCGCCCTTGAATGCCGCATAAGTCACAGTATCGGTACCGCCGCTACCACCGTCGATCGCGTCGTTGCCCATCCCGCCGTCGATGACGTTGTCGTTGGCGTCGCCGGTCAGCGTGTCGTCCTTGCTGGACCCCGTGAGATTTTCGATGCCGGCGAAGGTATCGCCGGCCGCATCGCCGCCAGTTCCGGTACCGGCGCCGAGGTCGACGGTCACGCCGGTCGCAGAGGTGGCATAAGAGGCAGTATCGGTCCCGCCACCGCCGACCAGCGTGTCGGCGCCGCCGCCGCCGATCAGCGTGTCGTCGCCGTTGCCGCCCGAAAGGACGTTGGCATTGGCGTCGCCCGTCAGCGTATCGTTGAAGTCCGAACCTTTGAGGTCTTCGATGCCAGTCAGCGTGTCGCCGGCCGCGTCGCCGCCGGTATTCTTGGCGCCGGCCAGCAGGCTCACCTGCACCGCCGCGCCGGATGCGCTGTAATCGGCCGCATCCGTGCCGGTGCCGCCGATGAGCGTGTCGGCGCCTAGGCCGCCCGCGATGATGTCGTCGCCAGCGCCGCCGTCGAGGACGTTGGCGCCGCCGTCGCCGGTGATCGTGTCGGCGAAGGCCGAGCCGGTCACGTTCTCAATATTGGCAAGGGTGTCGCTGCCGCCGTCGCCGTCGTCCCCGGTTGCACCGGAGCTGAGATCGACCGTGACCGCGCCTGCCGCGTTGGCGTAAGAAACCGTGTCGATACCCGCGCCGCCGTCGAGCGCGTCGACGCCGCCGCCGCCGCTCAGCGTGTCGTTGCCGGCGCCGCCATTGATGGTGTCATCGTTCGAGCCGCCGGTCAGCGTATCGTTGCCCTTGCCGCCCGTGATGGTAAAGGCTTCGGTCTGATTGCTTAGATCAATCGTAACGGCGCCGCTGGCCGCCGCCGCGCTCACCACCTCGACATTCGCGATATCGCCGTCCGCGGCAACATTCAGCCCGGCCGAGGTTGCCGTCAGGGCTATCGTGTCGGTGCCGCCTTCACCGTCAACCGTATCGCCAGCCGTGAAACCAACAATCGTATCGTCGCCTGCGCCCGCGCTGATCGCGTCGGCGCCCGCGCTGCCCGTGATGGTGTCGCCGAAGCCGCTGCCGGTGATGGTGAAGCCTTCGCTCTGCAGATGAACGTCGAGGGTGACGCCCGCCGCCGCGCCCGCCGCGCTGATGGCTTCCACGCCGTCGATCTGGGCATCCTTGGCTTTATTCAAATCGGTCATCGTCGCTGTTAAGGCGATCGTATCGGTGCCTGCGCCGCCATGAACCGTATCCTTGCCGACGAAATCGTTGATGGTGTCGTCGCCGTCATCAGCGTTGACGATGTCGTTCCCCGCGAGCGCGAAAATGATATCGTTGCCGCCCAGCGCGTTGATGGTGTCGTTCTTGACCGTTCCGTTCAGCGGGTTGTCGTCGCCAGCGGTTCCGGTGACAATATTGTTGGCCATTAGCTTCTCCTATGTGCTTTGGGGCGCGATTACGCAGGGCACTGGAACTTCCCCGACGACTTGGGGTAGGAAATATCCCGACGAGCAGTCCAGCTTAGCGGGAGATTGTCGCAAGACGCGTACGCAAAGATGAACTCATTGTGTCTAATTGAAGGGTGATACTCTCCAAACCAGACATCGCGTTTAGGTCTCGTTTTTTTGCACCTCGCAATTTGATACAAGTCAATCAAGGAAAGATGAAGATTTGCGATTGTCACAAGTGTCATCGAGGGGACATAGCCTCAGGTATGATCGATCCGGGAATCAAACATTCACGCACTAACGCATTGCGACGCGATTGCGCGGTGACCGCTCGTGTAATTCTTAAGCCGACAAGATTAGCGAAATGCAAAAGAAGGCTGCCGGAACGCGTATGACCGCAGCAGCCAAGGACCGTCTTGCATCGCAATTCGCCGCGCTCGCCTCCAAGGCGGGCGCAATAATCATGGATATCTATGGATCAGATTCGCGCGCGACGGCCAAGGCCGACGGCTCGCCGGTCACCGCGGCCGACCGCGCCGCCGAACGCCTGATCACCGCCGGATTGGCGCAAATTTTGCCTGATATGACCATCATCGCCGAGGAATCGTTCAAAGGCTTGCCGGGGCCGGCGCCCGAGCGTTTCGTGCTGGTCGATCCGTTGGATGGAACCCGCGAATTCATCAGCCGCAACGGTGAGTTCACCGTCAATATCGCGCTTGTAGAGGCCGGAAAGCCCGTGGTCGGCTGCGTTTACGCGCCGGCATTGGACGATCTCTACCTCGCCGGCGACAATGCCTACGGCACGCGGCTGCGGCCCGGCGCGGATCCGCCGCCGTTAACTGCGATGCAAAAACTGAAGACCAAGCCCTATCCGGCGGACGGCTTACGTGCCATGGCAAGCCGGTCGCATCTCGATCCGGAGTCGGAGTCTTTACTTGCGCGGCTTAATGTCGCAGCGTGGAAGGCGGCGGGCTCGTCGCTAAAATTTTGCCTGATCGCCCGGGGCGACGGTGACGTTTATCCCCGGCTGGCCCCGACGATGGAATGGGATACTGGAGCGGGACAGGCAGTCTTGACGGCGGCTGGCGGATGCGTGATCGGAAGGGATGGGGCGCCGCTTTCCTATGGAAAACCCGGCTTCCGTAACACGGGTTTCGTTGCCTGGGGCGGCGCGCCCCTGGCCTGAATCGACGCCCCGTCAAAGCCAAAAATCGCCTAAATATGAGTGAGATGATTACTGTCACGGACCGCATGACCGATTCCAGGCCGCGTCTGCCCGCCCATCTCAAGCGCCTTGAAGCGGAATCGATCGAGATCATGCGAGAGGTGGTGGCGGAGTTCCGCAACCCGGTGATGCTGTATTCGATCGGCAAGGATTCCAGCGTGATGCTGCACCTTGCCCTGAAGGCATTCTATCCGTCACCGCTGCCGTTCCCACTGCTCCACGTGGACACCACCTGGAAGTTCCGGGAGATGATTGCGTTTCGCGACGAGACCGCGCGCCGGCTCAATCTCAACATGCTGGTTTACGTCAATCAAAGCGGTATCGAGCGCGGCATCAATCCGTTCTCGTCCGGCTCGGCGCTGCATACCCACGTGATGAAAACCGAAGCGCTCAAACAGGCGCTGGACAAATATCAGTTCGACGCCGCCTTCGGCGGCGCGCGCCGCGACGAAGAGAAGAGCAGGGCGAAGGAGCGCATCTTTTCCTTCCGTTCGAAAGCCCACGCCTGGGATCCACGCAACCAGCGGCCCGAGCTTTGGAACCTGTTCAACACCCGTATCCGCCCGGGCGAGTCGATCCGTGTCTTCCCCCTGTCGAATTGGACCGAGCTCGATGTCTGGACCTATATCCAGCTGGAGAAGATCCCGGTGGTTCCTCTCTATTTCGCCAAGGAGCGGCCGGTCGTCGAGCGCGCCGGCACGTTGATCATGGTGGATGACGAACGCATGCCGCTGGAACCGGGTGAAAAGCCGCAACTGCGCCGGGTGCGCTTTCGCACGCTCGGGTGCTATCCGCTCACTGGCGCCATTGAATCCGACGCCACGACGCTCGAGCAGATCGTTGCCGAGATGCAGACCGCGCAAGTCTCGGAACGCCAAGGACGTCTCATCGATACCGACGAAGCCGCTTCGATGGAGAAGAAAAAGCGCGAGGGCTATTTCTGATGGACATCATGGTTGCCGAACGCGATCAGCGCGAAACGGCCGGCGGCGATTTACTGCGATTCATCACCTGCGGTTCGGTGGATGACGGAAAGTCCACATTGATCGGGCGTCTGCTGCATGACTCCAAGCAGATTTTCGAGGATCAGCTTTCGGCATTGGCGAAGGATTCGGCCAAACACGGCACCACCGGCGACGATATCGATTTCGCGTTGCTTGTAGACGGTCTGGAGGCCGAACGCGAGCAAGGCATTACCATCGATGTCGCCTATCGCTTCTTCGCCACGCCGCGGCGCTCGTTCATCGTCGCGGATACGCCCGGGCACGAACAATATACCCGCAACATGGCGACCGGCGCCTCCAATGCTCGGCTCGCCGTCATCCTGATCGACGCCCGCAAAGGCGTGCTGGTGCAGACCAAGCGCCATTCCTTTATCTGTTCGCTGCTCGGCGTCCGTCACGTGATCGTCGCCGTGAACAAGATCGACTTGGTAAATTACCAGCAAGAAACGTTCGAGCGCATCGCCGCCGATTACATGGCCTTTGCGTCGCAACTCGGCTTCACCTCGATCGCGCCCATTCCGATTTCCGCGCGTTTTGGCGACAACGTCGTGGCGCCGTCCAAGAATATGCCGTGGTACCGCGGCAAGACGCTGCTCGATTATCTCGAAACCGTCGACGTGCGCAGCGACGATCTCGACAAGCCTTTCCGTTTCCAGGTGCAGTGGGTGAACCGGCCGAATCTCGATTTCCGCGGCTATGCGGGCACGGTAGCATCAGGGCGGATCAGCAAAGGCGACGCCATCGTCGTCGCGGCGTCGGGCCGGCAGACACAGGTCAGCGACATAGTCACCTATGACGGCTCGCTTGAAACCGCCGAGGCCGGAGCTGCGGTGACGCTCACGCTGGCCGACGAGATCGACATTACGCGCGGTGACGTGCTAGCCGCGCCGACGGCGCGGCCGGAAGTCTCCGATCAGTTTGCCGCCCACCTGATCTGGATGAATGAGGAGCCGCTGGTGCCAGGCCGCTCCTATCTTTTACGCATAGGCACGAAAACGGTGCCGGCGACAATAACCACCATCAAGCACAAGATCGACGTCAACACCCGCGAGCATCTGGCGACGACGACACTCGGCCTGAATGACATCGGCTTTTGCAATCTTTCAACCAGTGTTCCGATTGCCTTCGATCCTTACGAAGACAACCGCAAGACCGGGGCGTTCATCGTTATCGACCGTTTCAAGAACCAGACCGTCGCCGCGGGAATGATCACCTTCGGCTTGCGCCGTGGAACCAATATTCATTGGCAGCCCTTGCTGATCGGCAAAACTGAGCGTGCGGCGCTGAAGCAGCAGAAGCCGGCGGTGCTGTGGTTCACCGGTCTTTCCGGCTCGGGCAAATCGACCATCGCCAATCTCGTCGAGCAGGCGCTCAACCAGACGGGACATCATACGATGCTGCTCGACGGCGATAACGTGCGCCATGGACTTAATCGCGATCTCGGTTTCACAGAGGTCGACCGCGTGGAGAATATTCGCCGCATCGGCGAGGTAGCCAAGCTGATGACCGACGCCGGGCTGATTGTTCTTTGCTCTTTCATTTCGCCTTACCGCGCCGACCGGCAGATGGTGCGCGGGCTTTCCGACGCCGCGGAATTCATCGAGATCTTCGTTGATACGCCGCTTGAGGATTGCATCGCGCGCGATCCAAAGGGCCTTTACGCCAAGGCCAAGGCGGGCAACTTGAAGAATTTTACCGGCGTCGACGCGCCCTACGAGACCCCCGAGAATCCCGAACTGCATTTGCGAACGATCGGCCACACGCCAACGCAGCTTGCGGTCGAAGTGCTGGATTTGCTGCTGGCGCGCGGGATGATCGGTCTCTCCGGCGGAACGCCGAAATTCGCCGCCGACTGGTTCCGCGGTTCCGGCATCTGACGAACCTTTGGCGGGCTTGTCGCATGGACAAGCCGCGGATTATTGACGATCCTAAAATTCCCCGTGGCCCAGGTCGGAGCCTTTCTCGTGTCATCTCCGCACGCCTCGCAAGCGCTATCGCGCTTCACCGTCATCGACCTCACGCGTGTAAGGGCCGGGCCGACGGCTGTCCGCCAGCTCGCCGACTGGGGCGCCAATGTCATCAAGATCGACGCTCCGGAAGAGACTGGAAGCGACCCTGTGGGCGGCCCTCGCCATGGCTCGGATTTCCAGAATCTGCATCGCAACAAGCGCGCCATCACGCTCAATCTGAAAGATCCAGCGGGCCGCGAGGTGCTTTATCGTTTGGTGAAGCAGGCGGATGTCGTGGCGGAAAATTTCCGCCCCGACGTCAAGGGCCGCTTGCAGATCGACTATCCGGCACTTCGCAAGATCAACCCGCGCATCGTCTATGCCAGCATCTCGGGCTTTGGACAGGACGGGCCTTATCGCGACCGGCCCGGCTTCGATCAGATAGCGCAAGGCATGGGCGGCTTAATGTCGATCACCGGATTGCCGGGGCAGGGGCCGGTTCGCGCCGGCATCCCGATCGCGGATCTGACGGCCGGTCTCAGCGCGGCGCTTGGCATCCTCACCGCCTTGCTGGAACGAGAGCAATCCGGTGAAGGCCAGTGGGTGCAGACGTCGTTGCTGCAAGCGCAAGTTTTCATGCTCGATTTTCAGGCGGCACGCTGGCTCAACGAACGCGAGGTGCCGCAACAGGCCGGCAACAATCACCCGACCAGCATCCCCACCGGCGTCTTCAGGACCGCCGACGGCCATATCAACATCGCCGCAACCGGTCAGAAGATCTGGGAGCGGCTGGCGCAAGCCTTGGGCGCGCCGCAGTGGCTTCGATCGGAACGCTATGCCTCCGCTGCGGCGCGCTCGGAAAATCGCGACGCCTTGAATGCCGACATCGAAGAAATCACGAAGACGCGCCCGAGCGCCGAGTGGCTGGACCTCTTAAACAAAGCTGGCGTTCCCTGCGGCCCCATCTATTCGATCGATAAAGTCTTCGACGACCCACAGGTCAAGCATCTCGGCATGGCGCAGCCGGTGGCTACCGCGGACGGCCGCCCGCTCACGCTCGTGGCCCAGCCGTTCACGCTTTCACGTACGCCGAGCCGGATGGCGGCGCCGCCGCCCGAAGTCGGCGAGCAGACCGAGGAAGTGCTGCGCGAGTTCGGCTTTACCGCGCAGGAAATTTCCGCGCTGCGCCAAACCAAGGTGGTTTGATCGCTCAGCCGCGCGTTTGCCGGCAAGCGCGCCAGACTTTCTCCGCGGTCGCCGGCATATCGATGTTGACGCCGGCATTATCCGGAATGGCGTGCGCAATGGCGTTCATCAGCGCGGCAGGGGCGCCTGTTGTTCCCGCTTCGCCAATGCCCTTGACGCCCAGCGGATTGCCGGAGGAGGGCACCGGATGAAAACCCTCCGTGATGAAAGGAACGTCTTCGGCGCGTGGCACGGCGTAATCCTGGAACGATCCGCTGATAAGCTGGCCGCTTTGCACGTCATAGGCGGCGCGTTCCATCAAGGCCTGGCCGAGGCCTTGCGCGATGCCGCCGTGGAGCTGGTCGCGAACGAGCGACGGATCGATCATGTTGCCGCAGTCGTCGACGGCCGTGTAAGCAAGCGCCGTCACCGCTCCGGTTTCCGGATCGATCTCCACTTCCGCGACGTGACAGCCGTTGGGGAAGGTCTGCGGCGTCTCCACGGTGACGACGGTATCGAGGCTTTCGGCAACCTCGTTCCTTGCGGCCAGCTCCTTGGCCCGCGCCGCAGCCTCGAACAGCGATAAGCGGTGATTGGTTCCGGCGATCTCGAAATAGCCGTCGCGGTAGGAAATGTTCTGCTCCGGTGCGTCGAGCAGGCGCGCAGCGATGGCGCGGCCTTTTGTCAGCAGCGCCTCGACCGCCTTGACGCTGGCGTGACCGACCATCATCGCTGTGCGCGACGCCACGGCGGGGGCACCCTTGATCCGGAAGTTCGTGTCTCCCTGGCGGAAGCGCACCTGCTCGAGGCGCAGGCCAAGCCGGCCGGCGACGAGCCGGCCAAGCGCCGAGGCGTGGCCCTGGCCGGTCGATTGAACGCCGGTGCGCAACTCCAAAATATCGCCGCCGGGAAAGACGAGGCTTGCGCTTTCGATCGGCCCGCCGCCGGCGTGCTCGACGAAGCAGCAGAAGCCGATGCCCCGATGGCGCTTGCGCCGCTTACTCTCGCGCTGCCGCTTGGCGAAGCCATCATAGTCGGCGAGGGCGAGTGCCTTGTCGAATACCGCTTGGAATTCGCCGTTCTCATATTCGGTGCCGACCGGTGTCTTATACGGCATGGCGGAGGGGCGGATGAAATTGCGGCGGCGCAATTTCACGCGATCGATGCCGCATACGCGCGCCGCCTCGTCGATCAGCCGCTCCAGCAGATAATTCGCTTCCGGCCGGCCGGCGCCGCGATAGGGCGCGGTGGTGATCGTATTGGTGAATACGCAGCGCACGCCGATGTCGATGCGCGGGATCCGGTACATGCCGGGAAAGCAGCGCGAGAAATTGTTCGTCGCCAGGTGGGCGGCGGTATTGGCCACGAAGCCACCCATATTCGCGATCTGCCGCACGCGCAGTGCGAGGAAATGGCCGTTGTCGTCGAGCGCCAATTCGCCTTCGGCGATGGCGTCGCGTCCCTGGCTGTCGCTGAGAAAGGCTTCGCTCCGATCCGCCATCCAATGCACCGGCCGGCGCAGCTTCTTCGCCGCGACCAGCAGCACGATGTATTCCGGATAGGCCGCCGATTTCATGCCGAAGGCGCCGCCGACGTCTTCGGTAATCACCCGAAGCTTGTCCCGGTCGATGCCCATGATGGAAGCGGCCATGTCGCGCAGCGCCGCCACGCCCTGGGAGCAGACGCGTAGCGTATAAGCGTCGGCCTCGCCGTCATAACTCGCGGTCGCCCCGCGCGGCTCCATCGCCGCGACTACGACGCGTTGATTGACCGCGGTGATCCGCGCCACGCGCGGCGCGGTGGAAATGATGCGTTCGACCTCGCGCTCGTTGGCCGCGTCGGGCACCGGGCCAGGCCAATCGAGGGCCACGTTGCCGGGCGCCTGCGGCCATAGCTGCGGAGCGCCGGGCGCGAGCGCCGCCTGCATATCGATAACCGGCTGCCACTGCTCGTAATCTATCGCGACCAGCTCCGCCGCATCGCGCGCCGCCCGCGCCGTTTCCGCGACCACGGCGACGACAGGTTGGCCGACATGCATCACACGGTCGGCGGCAAGCGCCGGCCGCGGCGGAATGATGAGCTTGGCGCCGCCTCGTCCGTCGATCGCCACATGCCGCGCCACGTTCGTGACATTGGCGGCCGCCATATCGGATGCGGTCAATACGGCGATCACGCCCGGGGCCGTGCGCGCGGCTTCCACATCAACCGAACGGATCTTCGCAAAGGCATGCGGGGAGCGCAGGAAATGGGCGTAAGCCTGCCGTGCCACCGGAGCGTCGTCGAGAAAACGGCCGCCGCCGCGCAGCAGGACGGCGTCTTCAACGCGGGGGGGGTCCCCGGTCGAGGTCGGTTCATTTGGGCTCATGCGGCGATCCGGACGCGATAGAAACAGCCGGCACACCTTTCAGTGTGCCGGCTGCGGTATTTAACAGGATTTTCCGCTCAGGAAAGCGCCGCTTTGACGCGATCCGGCGTCAATGGCGCCCGGCGGATGCGAACGCCGGTGGCGTCGAAGACGGCATTGGCGATGGCCGCCGCCACGGGACGCGAGGACGGTTCGCCGGCACCCGAGGGCGCCCGGTCCGGCCTGTTGATCAGGACGATATCGATCGTTTCCGGAGCTTCGGCGATGTCGATGATCGGATAACTGACCCAATCGACGCTGGTCACGTTTTTGTTGTCGAACTTGACGTCTTCCAGCACCGAGCGGCTCAGCGATTGCACAATGTTGCCCTCGATCGTGTGCTGGAGCGCCTTTGGGTTGATGATCAGGCCGCAATCGTGAGCCACGGTAAATTTTCGCGCCCAGATTTTGCCGCTGCTACGGTCGACCTCGACATCCGCCACCACGGCGACCACGGTCTGCCCGCGTCGGGCATAGGCGATGCCGCGCCCGTTCGCGATGTTGCCGGTCTGTTTGGACTGCGGCGACGGCCGCGGTTGCCAGCCCGCCTTTTCCGCGGCGGCCTTGATGACGGCGATGTCGCGCGGCGCCTTGAGATGACGCAGGCGGAATTCGACCGGATCGACTTTGAGCTTCGCCGCCAGCTCGTCCATGAAGGATTCGCTGGCGAACTGGATTTGCGGTCCCACCGGATCGCGCAGATGCGAGGTGCGAAGCGGCGATGCGCGGTCCAGAAGCGGCGCAATGGTTTCCCACGTCATCTTCCGGTTGGGAAATTCGTAACCCTCATCGGGAAAACCGAAATTATCGCCGGAGTGAAGCGCGACGCCGCGAAGATGTCCGGCAAGCGTCGCGCGCGGCTTCGAGCCATTGGTATCGACGTCGTTGCGCGAAAAGCCCTTGCTGGAAAATTCGTAGGCGACGACCTTGCCCTCCGAATCCAAAGCGGCGCGAACCCGATGCACCGACGCCGGCCCCTTTGGATCCCAGCCGGTCGCTTGCGCGCGTGTATATTGCACGCGCACGGGCCGTCCGGTCGCCTTCGCCAGCACGGCGGCGTCCATGGCCGCGTCGTCGGCATCGCTACGGCCATAAGAGCCCGGGCCCTCGGTCCAGATTGCGTGCACCTTTTCAACCGGGACACCCAAGGTGGCGGCTACTCCCTCCTGCACATAGTGCGGCTTCTGCGTGCCGCTCCAGCAGGTCACCTCGTCGTTCTTGATCTCCACGACCGAGCAAGCGGGGCCCATGCAGGCATGCGATTGGAACGGCCACTCGTACTCGGCCTCAAGCACCTGGGCCGCGCTCTTGAAAGCCTCGTCGGTATTGCCGACCGGCTTCTTTTCCTCGTGCTTGCGTACCGGAGCTTTGCGGATGTGGTCGTAAAGCGCCTTCTGGTCGATGAAGGGCGGTTGCGCGTCCGACCAGGTCACTTTCAGCTTTTCGGCGGCCTGGACGGCATTCCATTCCTTGTCGGCAAGGACGGCGAGGAATCCCTGGTCCTGATAGACCTGCACGCCGGGGATGTCCTTGATCGAATTCTTGTCGATGCTGGCCGGCATCGCGCCGGCGACCGGCGGGCGGATCATCCGCGCATGCAGCATGCCAGGCCGGCGGATGTCGGTAACGTATTCGTGCTTAGCGTAGACCTTGAGCGCGATGTCCTCGCGCGGGATCGGCTGGCCGACGATTTTGTATTCTTTCGGATTTTTCGGCTTCGCCTGCCCCGGAGCGTAGAGCCGGTTTCCCTGCTCCTTGTTCCAGGCGAGCTGAACATTGAAATAACGGCCCCCGATCAGCTCGGCATAGGAAGCCTTATTGCTGCCGTCGCCGACCACGCCGTCCGTCACGGTGCATTTTTCGGCGGGCGCGTTGAATTTCTGCGCCGCCATCTCGACAAGCACGCGCCGCGCCTCGGCGGCGGCCATGCGCATCTGCTTGCCGCCATCCTGCACGCCGGTCGATCCGGAGGCGCCGCCCTGGTTGACGGTCGAGGCCGTATCGCCGGCGACCAGCATCACGCGTTCGAACGGAACGTCCAGCTCCTCGGCAACGATCTGCCGGATGCCGACCGCGAGTCCCTGCCCCATGTCCACTTTGCCAAAATAGGCGGTAACGCTGCCGTCTGCGTTGACGGCAATAAAGGACGAAAGCTGATCCGGCGTGAGCGGCGGTTTGCTGTTTTGCGCATAGGCCGCATTGATCGCCAGCACGGCGTCGAGCCCGATCGGCATGCCGATGGAAACCACCAGAGCGCCGCCGGCTTTCAGCACGGCGCGACGGGAGAAATTCGAAGCCTTTTCCGTTTTTGTCATGGCTGTCTCCTCAACCCATCATGGCGGCTGCGCGCTTGACCGCGCGCATGATGGCGACGTGCGTCCCACAACGGCATTTGACTCCGGCGAGCGCATCTTTGATTTCCGCGTCGCTCGGCTTTTTCTTTTTGTCTAGCAGCGCCGCAGCCGTCATCACCCACCCGTTCAAGCAATAGCCGCACTGCGGCACCTGCTCTTCGACGAAGGCCGCCTGAAGCGGGTGCGGCTTTTCCGGAGTGCCAAGCCCGGCGAGGGTCACGACCTTGCCGTTGCCGACAGCGGAAATGGGCGTGACGCAGGATCGCGTGGCGACACCGTTGATGTGCACCGTGCAGGCGCCGCATTGCGCCAGACCGCAGCCGAAGCGCGGGTTGTTCAGTCCAAGATCGTCGCGCAAAGCGTAAAGGAGGGGCATGTTCGGATCGGCATCGACGGTGTGAACGTTGCCGTTCACGTTGAGTGAGAATTTTTGGCTCATGCGTCAAATCCTCCGTAGCATTGGCGGCGCCAATCGAGCGGCCGGGCGCTTTTTTTGAGAAGCTCAATTAGGCTAGTCCAGGCGCGCGGGCGGGGGAATAAGCCCGTAGTCGAAAATTCGTGAAGTCTCGGTGCGGTGCAGCATTGGTGCGCCCGCGGCTTAGGCCTGTACGAGGCGTTTTTCTGCGCGGTCGATATTTTCCAGCAGCGTGCGCAACACTTCAGATACGCCTTCGCCGCTTGCCGCGGAAAGCACGAAGGCCTTGCGGCCGGCCGCCCGTTGCAAGCGTTCAAGCTGCGTTTTCCGCAGCTCGGCGCTCAATGCGTCGGCCTTCGACAAGGCGACGATTTCCGGCTTAGCGGTAAGATCGTGACCATAGGCCTCGAGTTCCTGCCGCACCACCCGGTAGGCTTGGCCGGCATGTTCGCCGGTACCGTCCACCAGATGCAACAGAACCCGGCAGCGTTCGATATGCCGCAGAAAGCGGTCCCCCAAGCCCGTGCCCTCGTGCGCCCCTTCGATGAGACCAGGCAGATCCGCCAGCACGAATTCGCGCTCGTCGATGCGCACGACGCCTAGTTGCGGATGCAGGGTGGTGAAGGGGTAATCGGCGATCTTCGGCTTGGCCGCCGTGACCGCCGCGAGAAACGTCGATTTGCCGGCATTGGGCAGCCCGATAAGGCCGGCGTCTGCGATCAGCTTCAACCGCAGATAAATGGTGCGTTCTTCCGCGGGCTGGCCCGGGTTGGCGTTGCGCGGCGCTTGATTGGTCGCGGATTTGAAATGCGCATTGCCGAATCCGCCATTGCCGCCACGCGCGAGGCGCACGCGCTGGCCAGCCTCGGTCAGATCGGCCAGCAAGGTCTCGCCGTCTTCGTCGTAGATCTCGGTGCCGACCGGAACTTTGAGCAAGACATCCGCGCCGTTGGCGCCGTGACGATCCTTTCCCATGCCATGGCCGCCCGGCCGCGCCTTGAAATGTTGGCGGTAGCGATAATCGATCAGCGTATTCAACCCGTTCACCGCTTCGGCGATCACGTCGCCGCCACGGCCGCCGTCGCCGCCGTTCGGGCCGCCGAATTCAATGAACTTCTCGCGCCGAAACGAGACGCAACCGTTTCCGCCGGCGCCGGAGGCAATATAAACCTTGGCTTCGTCGAGGAATTTCATGCCCGGAATATGGGCCTGAAATCGGTGAAATGGGAGCCTTTTAGCACAGCCGAAGGCCGATTCTGCCTTTGGTTCGGTTCATGCAGCATCGGGAGCGGTGAGGGGGCCTTGCCCTACTGATGCGGCCCGAGGGACCGCTCCCGACGTGCCGTTCGTGAAGCTGCCGCTATGCCATCGTCCGAACGCATACGATGGCGGTTACTGCGGCAGGCTTGGCCCGGCGGAATCATGGCCACCTCCGTTCTGTCGCGAGGCACGCCCCCATAGGATCGAAGCGTCTTCCCGTCCGGCGGCGCTGTCAACGCCGCTCGACGGGAAGCCGATCACGTCTGGTTTAGCTTCATGACGCGGCTGCCGGCGCCCCAGCTCTTGAGCGACGCCCAAATGCCGCGATCGAGGCGGAAGCGGTCCACCGGCGCGGAGCTGGCGATGGCGCGGATGCGGTAGAGACCGACTCCGGTCCATTGAAAGCCGCATTTCTCCAGCACGCGGCGCGACGCGGGATTGCTGACACGCGCGCCAGAATACAGGACCGCGTGGCCGAGATCGCCGAATGCGAGATCGATCACCGCCCGGGCGGCCTCGGTGGCATAGCCCTGGCCCCAGTGAGCCGCGCCGAACCAATAGCCGAGCCAAGGCGCTGCAGCGTCCGCGTGCCTCTCGGGACGCGACTCAATTCCGCAGATGCCGATGAGCGTGCCCTCGCGCAGGGTGACTGCGAAGGTCGCCTCGGCATTTCCCGCGACCTTGCGAAGCCAGGCTTTCGCGTCGGCCAGAAGATAGGGATAGGGGATTTGCGTCGTGTTCTGCGACACCCGCAAATCGTTCGCCAGCGCCGCGATCGCTTTCGCATCGTCTAATTGCGGCGCGCGCAAGACCAGGCGCTCCGTCTCGAGCACGGACGGCGCCACCGCGAAGCTTTCGGCGGGTCTATCTTCCAGCAGGGTCACGGCATGGGCTCCTTCATGCGAAAAGGGGGAGCCGGCATCCCGTCTCCCCATTCTGAGCCCGCTGAGCCCGCCGGTTCGACTGATGCCGGCGGACCTTTATGAATCCACCGTCTTACTTGGTCACAGCCTCCGTCATCGGAACGACCGATACGTAGGTGCGGCCCTTGGCTTTGGTCTGGAACTCCACGCGTCCATCGGTGAGCGCGAACAGCGTGTGATCCTTGCCAACGCCGACATTGCGGCCGGCATGCCATTTGGTCCCGCGCTGACGCGCAAGGATATTGCCGGCGACGACGATTTCACCGCCGAATTGTTTCAATCCGAGGCGGCGGCCCGCCGAGTCGCGCCCGTTGCGCGAGGAGCCGCCTGCTTTCTTGTGCGCCATTGCTTGTCTCCGAACCTACCGATTACCTAACGCAAAATCGTGACGAATTCATCTCACTTCTTTTTGCCTTTTGCCCCTTTCGCGGGGGCTTTTGCCGGTTTTTTTGCGGCGGCCTTGGCGGGCCTTTTCGCCGCCGCCTTCTTCGCCGGGGCTTGTGCGGCCTTAGCCTTGGGCGCGGCGGCGGTCTTGCCGCCTTCTGCCGGCTTCGGCTTGCGTTCGAGTCGCGGCTTGGCTTGAAGCGAGGGCTTCTTGCCGTCGGTCAGGATTTCGGTGATGCGGATCACCGTGAAATCGTGGCGATAGCCGCGCTTGCGCCGTGAATTCTTGCGGCGGCGCTTCTTGAAGGCGATTACTTTCTCGCCGCGCGTATGCTCCACGACCTCGCCGGCGACCGTCGCCCCGCTCACCGTCGGCGCGCCAAGCTGCACGGTGTCGCCGCCCAGCATGAGCACTTCGCCGAATTCAACGATCTCGCCCGGCTGCCGGTCGATGCCGTCGATTTTGATCACGTCCTCGGCGGCAACGCGGTATTGCTTGCCGCCGGTTCTGATGACTGCGAACATCTTTCTTATCCTCGTGTTCGACCCCGGTACTCGGATGTCCCGGACCGGCTTCTTTCAGTCGGGTTTGGGTTTCGGTTGCGGCGCATCGGTAAGCCGCAGCAAATGGCGCGGGCCCAAGGCTAAAGCCATTGGGCGTCCGCGCCTCGCAGGGTTTATGG
Organism: Xanthobacteraceae bacterium; assembly: GCA_035652315.1. GTDB lineage: Bacteria > Pseudomonadota > Alphaproteobacteria > Rhizobiales > Xanthobacteraceae > CANKHA01. The sequence goes on from DASREA010000018.1 coordinate 39,559, forward strand.
CCATGCCGGACCGGACTGTCAAGGAATCGGGCCTTTTCGCGTGGCCATCGCCTCGCCGGCCTTGCCGGTCCCCAGGGCCTTGTCTAGAAACGCGCTTTCCGTGCCTATATCCGGACAGCTCCCGCGGAGAGGTGGCTGAGTGGTTGAAAGCACCGCACTCGAAATGCGGCATACGGGTAACCGTATCGGGGGTTCGAATCCCTCCCTCTCCGCCAGTCC
>DASREA010000019.1:0-6759 GCA_035652315.1 Xanthobacteraceae bacterium
TACGAGCGCGCCGGCTATCGCCGCATCGCGCCGCCGCTGCTGCAGCCGGCGGAGCCGTTCCTCGACCTTTCCGGCGAGGACATCCGCAAGCGCATGTTCTTGACCGCCGACCCGGCGGGCCACGAACTGTGCCTGCGCCCCGATCTTACCATTCCGGTGTCGCGCGCCTATCTCGCCTCGGCCGCGGCGGGCAAGCCGATGGGCTATTGCTACCTCGGGGCGGTGTTCCGTCACCGCCGCGACGCGCCAAGCGAATTCCTGCAGGCGGGCATCGAAAGCTTCGGCCGCACGGACACCGCGGCGACCGACGCCGAGATGGTGGCGCTCGGCCTGGAGGCGGCGACGCATTACGGCATGAAGGCGCCCGACATCCGCATGGGCGACGTCGGCCTCTTCGCCGCGCTGCTCGAAGCGTTGAAGCTCGCCCCGGCCTGGAAGCGCCGGCTGATGAAGGATTTCAACCGCAAGAAAAGCCTGGCGCAGGATCTCGACCGGCTGACGCTTTCGACCGCCAACGGCCAGGCCGAATATCAGGGCGTGCTGGCGGCGCTGGCCGGCGCCGATCCCGAAGGCGCGCATGCGCTCGTGACCGACCTTCTTTCGATTGCCGGCATCACCGCCGTGGGCGGCCGCAGCGTCGGCGAGATCGCCGACCGTTTTCTCGAACAAGCGGCGCTCGGCGCCTCGGCCTCGCTGCCGCGGGAGACGCGCCAGGTGATCGAGACATTTTTGACCGTTTCCGGCGATCCCGACGAAGTGGCGGCGAAGCTGCGCGAACTCGCGGCGGCGGCCTCGGCTCCGGGGCTCGGCCCGGCGATCGATCTTCTGGAAAGCCGCACCGGATTTCTCGCCGCGCGCGGCGTCGACGTCTCGCGCATCCGCTTCGCCACCGCCTTCGGCCGCGGCGTCGATTATTACACCGGCGTGGAATTCGAACTGCACGATGCGACGACGAGCGCCGACGAGCCGCTGGTGGCGGGCGGGCGCTATGACGGACTGCTGACGCGGCTCGGCGCGCCCGCGCCCATTCCCGCGGTCGGCTTCGCGGCATGGATCGAGCGGCTTTCCGACGGAGGCGCGGCATGAGCGCGCCTCTCGTCATCGCCGTGCCGTCGAAAGGCCGCCTGCAAGACAACGCGGAAGCCTTCTTCGCCCGCGCCGGACTCGATCTCGTCAAGCCGCGCGGGGCGCGCGACTACCGCGGCACGATCGCCGGGCTCGACCATGTGGAAGTCGCCTATCTCTCGGCGGCGGAAATCACCGCCGCGCTCGGCCAGGGCGCGGTGCATCTCGGCATCACCGGCGAGGACCTCCTGCGCGAAATGATCCCGCAGACCGACGCGCGCGTGGTGCCGCTGGAGGGGCTCGGCTTCGGCTTCGCCAATGTGGTGGTGGCGGTGCCGCAGGCCTGGATCGACGTGCGCAGCATGGCCGATCTCGACGACGTGGCCACCGCCTTCCGCCTGCGCAACGACCGCAAGATGCGGGTGGCGACCAAATACGTGAACCTGACGCGGCGCTTTTTCGCCGAGCAGGGCATCACCGACTACCGCATCGTCGAGAGCGCCGGCGCCACCGAAGGCGCGCCGGCGGCCGGCTCCGCCGAGCTGATCGTGGACATCACCACGACGGGCGCGACGCTCGCCGCCAACGGGCTGAAAGTGATCGACGACGGCGTGATCTTGCGCTCGCAGGCCAATCTCGTCGCCGCGCGCAAGGCGAATTGGGACGCGGCGGCGCGGGAAACCGCGCGCGTCATCCTCGACCGCATCGCCGCACAGGCGCGCGCCAGCCAATCCCGCGAAGTGCGCACGCGGCTGCCGCGCTGCGATGAAGCTTTCCTCGCTGCCGTGAAGGAGCGCTTCGGCGCGCTCGCCGCCTTCGGTCTGCCGGCGGCGTCCGGCGTGCTGACGTTGCACTGCCCGGCCGGTGCCGTGCATGCGCTGGCGAATTTTCTGCGCGAGGCCGGCGCCGACGGTGTCTCGGTGGGCCGGCTCGATTACGTCTTCGCGCGCGACAATCCGCTTTACGCCAAGCTTGAGGCGGGGTTGTAACGCCGCCTTCGCGCCGGACCCGGAATCCAGACGCAATCTCAGCGCTCATTTCTGGATTCCGGCCTTCGGCCGGCTCCGGAATGACGAGATTTATTTCGGCCGCGGGCGAAACACCACGAAATGCGACAGCGTGAAATTCACCGCGAAGCTCACGCCGATGGCGACGAGCTTGGCCCAGAGCACCGGCACGACATAGGACGCCGCCACCAGCGCCGCCGTGCTGACCGCGGCGCCCACCGCGCCCGAGGCGACGAAGGCGCCATAGGCGCGCCAAGTCAGCTTGCGCTCCGATTCCGCGGCGAAGGTCACGTGCGAATTCATCACATAGGAAAACGACACCGCCACCAGCCAGGCGAGGATATTGGCCGGCACCAGCGGCCAGCCGAGCAGCCGGTAGGCGGCGATGAAGACGCCGAAATCGACCACGGTGTTCACCGCGCCGATCAGCGCGAAGCTCGCGGCCTTGAAGAGCGTGGCGCGATTCTTCCGCGCGGCGGACGGGGATTCCATCCCCGCCGCTTAGCATGACGCCCGCGGTAAAAGTAGTGGCCCCGGCGGAGCCACTACCCGTTCGCAGAAAAGCGCTTCGCTTAGCAGGGCGGCAGATTGGAAGCGGCGGTGCTCGATCCCATGCTGCCGCTCGACGACGGACTGCTGCTGGAGCTGCCGGCGCTGCCCATGGTCGAGCTGTTGCTCGATCCGCTGGACGAGCCATAGCTCGAGCCGGAAGACGACCCCGAACTGGCGGATTTCAGCCGCGGCTGGCCCGTCGACTTGTCGAGGCAATGAGTCGCCGGCGAAATGCTCGAGCTCGCGCCCGGCGACGAACTGCTGCCGCCCGAGGATTGCGCCGCGGCGGCGATGACGCTTCCGCCCATGAAGGCAGCGGTCAGAAGTAGGATTTTTCCATTCGACATTGGACGCTCCTGTGCTGAAACGTCCCCCCGGCACGCTGAATCTAGGGCCGCTGCCGGGTTCCCACAAATCGAATATTTCTACGGAAAAGGGGAACCATGCGCCGCGCTCGGGGTTTGCGGTGCTCGCGCACGCGAGCGCTGCCGGGCGTATCATGCGCCACGACGGTGCGGCGATACGGCGCGCTATTACATCACCACGACTTTGGCCCCGACTTTCACGCGGTCATACAGATCGATGACGTCTTCGTTGCGCAGGCGAATGCAGCCGGACGAGACGTTCTGGCCGATCGTCCACGGCTCGTTCGAACCATGGATGCGGTAGAGCGTCGAGCCGATATAGAGAGCGCGCGCGCCGAGCGGGTTGTCGGGGCCGCCGGCCATGAAATGCGGCAGGTCCGGCCGCCGCTGCAGCATGTCGTCCGGCGGGATCCAATCCGGCCATTCGCGCTTCGCGGTAATGTGATGCACCCCGGCCCAGGTGAAGCCGGGACGCCCGACGCCGATGCCGTAGCGCAGCGCCTTGTGGCCTTCCTCGACGAGATAAAGAAAATGCTCCGGCGTGTTGACGATGATGGTGCCGGGCTTTTCGTCGCCGTTATAGGCCACCGTGTGTTTCTGAAATCGGCTGTCGAGCGGCGCGGCCGAAGGCGGCAGCGAAGCCTGGACGACCGGCGGCGGCGCGGCGGGCGCCGGCGCATAGACCGGATAGAGCGGTTGCGGCTGCATCGGCAGGGCGGCGACTTGCGGCGCCGCCGGCGGGGCGACGGCGAGGCCATGGCGGGTTCGGCCGCCGCTGAAAACGAATTCGATGAAGCCGCCGCCGAGATCGGCGCGCGGCGGCTCCGCATAAGCCGGAACGGCGGCCACCTGCGGTGCCGGCGCGGCGTACTGCGGCGCCGGCGCCGGTGCGGCATATCGCGCCTGCGGCGCCGGCGGGGCGTAATAATTGCCGTAGGGATTTACCGGCATCGGCTGCGCCAGCGCCGAGGACAATCCGGCGGCGGTCGCGGCGAGCGCGGCCCAGATGAAACGCAGCATCGACGTACTCGGCACTTTTCGTCGTTACCCAGCGCGGACCGAAAGTCCGCGTTTCAGCACGCCGAGTATAGGTTCAAACTCGACCGATTGGTTAAGACAGGCGTTCACCTTGTTCGTGCACGCGGCGTTCAGCGACATAGGGTTTACAGCGCTTTAACGGCGCGCCGCATGGTTAAGCGGAAGTTGCGCCACTTGCATGCACCGCGTGTTAAGCCGCGCCGATTAGAAAAGCTGCATCCGACAGGGAGCGGCAAAAGCGACGATGGCGCTGCGGCGAAACGTATTTCGCATCGAAGAATTGGCCGGGCTGCGGCCGGCGGCGGAGCCCGCCGCCGCGGGCACGGAAGTGGCGTTGCGTCATGCCGAGATCATGACCGAGCTGAGGGCGCTGCGGCAGCATCTCGCCGCGCGCGAGACCGCACAGGAACGGCGCAACAGCGCCGACAATGAAGCTTGCCGGATGGAGCTCGGCGCCATTCATGACGCCGTGCAACGCACCAAGCAGGAGATCGCCGCGATCCTGGTGAACGGCTTTGCCAACGCGGAGATGGGCCGCGTCAGCAACGAGCTGAAGGCGGTGATCGGCGGCTCGGAATCCGCCACGCACCGCATTCTCGAAGCCGGCGAGGAGATCGAGGAAGCCGCCAAGACGCTGGCGGCGGCGTTGCGCAACGTGCAGGACCAGGATCTGGCGCGCGACATCCTCGACCAGGTCACGCGCATTTTCGAGGCCTGCAATTTCCAGGATCTCACCGGCCAGCGCATCAGCAAGGTTTCCGCGACGATAAATTACATCGAGGAGCGCCTGCACCGGCTGAGCGCGATCTGGGGCGGCGTCGATCAGCTCGGCGACCTGGTTCCCGCCGCGCGCGGCGAGCGCGCGCAGAACCGCCACCTATGTAACGGCCCGAAGCTCGAAGGCGACCTCGGCGATTACGTCTCGCAAAAAGAGATCGACGCGCTGTTCGCCCGCAGCGGGTGACGGGCCCTCGCAGCAAATCAGGGGAATGAAAACCAATCGTCATTCCGGGACGGCTCGGCATCCGGAAGCAGGCGCCACATTGCATCTGGATTCCGGGGTCGCTCGCTGCACTCGCGCCCCGCCATGACAATGTCTTTGCGTCACGCCAGCGGCTTGGTCATGGCCACCGCCGAGGCCGGCGCGCCGCTGACCTCCGCCGTCTCGCGCAGGGCTTGCGGCAACGCCTCGCGCGGGCAGGGACGATAGCCGAGCCGCTCGAAAAAACCGGGCTCCGATGCCAGGAGCCAAACCGTGCGGCCGCCGCGCAGGCGCGCCTCCAATTCCAGCACCTCGACGATGCCGCGGCCGAAACCGCGCCGGCGCAACGGCGGCAGCGTCACAACCGAGCGCAGCAAGGCGGCGTCGCCGTGAATTTCCAGGCCGCCGAAGCCGACCGGACTGTCGTCGCTTTCGAAGCGCCAGAACAACGGACCGGAGGATTTCACGTCCTTGGTCGAAAGGCCGGCGCGCGCCAGCGCCGCGACCAAACCGTCGCGTTCCCATGCCATGATGGGAAGGCCGACCGGGCGCCGCCTTTCGCTCACAGGATTTCCTTCAGCCGCTCCACCGGCCGGCACAGCCGCGTGCCCTTGGACGTGCGCACCACCGGACGCTCGATCAAGATCGGATGCTCGGTCATCAGCTTGATCAGCTCGGCGTCGGTGAGCTTGCGCTTGCCGAGGCCAAGCTCGTCATAGGGTGTGCCCTTGCGGCGCAGCAGATCGCGCGCGCTCATTCCCATTTCTTTCAACGCCGACCTGATCTCGGCGCCGCTCGGCGGCTCCTTCACGTATTCGACGATCGCCGGCTCGATGCCTTTGGCGCGAATCATCTCCAGCACCTTGCGCGAGGTCGAGCATTTCGGATTGTGCCAGATCGTGACCTGTTTCATCGGCGGTTTCCGTCAGGCATGCGGGCCACAGCGCACATAAACGCCGGTGCCATAGCGGCCGGCGACTTCCTTGTCGACCCAATGCAGAACGAGCACGCGGCCATCGAAGGAGATGACTTCTCGATCCTGCGGTCCGCCCGGCTCGCCTTGCGGGCCGAGATAGGTCTTGCCGTTGGGATGACCCTTGAGCGTGAGCTCGTGCATCTGCGAGTCGTCGGCGAGATACATCATCACGCCGCCGCCCGGCCCGGCGCTGATGACATAGGGCTTGTTGCACTGAGCCCGCGCAGCCGCTTCCGTGCGCGCCCTGTCATCGGGCCGGTGGAACGCGGCATAGCCCCAGCGTCCGATCAATTCCTGATTGGGGAAAGCCGGCGGCAGTGTCGGCACCACGGCGGGCGCGGCCGGCTCCGGCGGGGCCTGCGGGGCGGTTGCACAGCCAGCCACCAGCAGGGCGAGGAGAGCCATCGGCGCGGCCATCGGAAAAGAGGGGATGCGGGGCATAGGGGCTCTCCCGGGAAACGGAGCGCCCGACTTAGCGGGGCGGCGCCGCACAGCGCAAGCCGTGATTTCCATGTCCGCTGGCGGTCATTGCGTGCCCCGCCCGTTTGGCCAAAAACCCTCAGCTTGACAGCCTGGAGGCCAGGCCCTATCTCCGCCACGGGCTTTAGCACTCTCGGAAATCGAGTGCTAGGCGCTCTCCGACGACCTCCCGCTCACATCGCGCAAACCGCGCCGACGAGGAAGACATGGCGAAGACAAAGTTCCGTCCCCTGCATGACCGCGTGGTCGTGCGCCGCATCGAGGCCGAAGAGAAGACCAAGGGCGGCATCATCA
>DASREA010000020.1:0-24306 GCA_035652315.1 Xanthobacteraceae bacterium
TCCCGAATCGTCACGAAGTTACCTTCGGACTTCGCCATCTTCTTACCTTCGACTTCCAGGAAGCCGTTGTGCATCCAATAATTCGCCATCACCTGGGTATGAAAGGCGCAGCGCGATTGCGCGATCTCGTTCTCGTGATGCGGGAAGACGAGGTCGATGCCGCCGCCGTGGATGTCGAAGGTTTCGCCGAGATGCTTCCATGACATGGCCGAGCATTCGATGTGCCAGCCCGGGCGGCCCGGCATCTTGATGCCGGCGGGCGACGGCCAGGCCGGCTCGCCTTCCTTCGACGGCTTCCATAAAACGAAATCCATCGCATCGCGCTTGTAGGGCGCGACCTCGACCCGCGCGCCGGCGATCATCTCCTTCAGCGGCCGCTTGGAAAGCTGGCCGTAGTCCGGCATGGACGCGACGCTGAAGAGCACGTGGTCTTCGGCCACGTAAGCACAGCCGGATTGCACCAGGCGCTCGATCAGCGCCTTCATTTCCTCGATGTGCTCGGTCGCGCGCGGCTCGACCGTCGGCTCCAGGCAGCCGAGCGCGGCGACGTCCTCTTTGAAATCGCGATAGGTCTGTTCCGTGAGGTCGCGGATGGAAATGCCGCGCTCCGCCGCCCGCGCGTTGATCTTGTCGTCGACGTCGGTGATGTTGCGGACGTAGGTGACGTGCTCGGCGCCATAGAGATGCCGCAGCAGCCGGAACAGGACATCGAAGACGATGACCGGCCGCGCATTGCCGATATGCGCGAAGTCGTAGACCGTCGGCCCGCAGACATACACGCGCACGCGCGCCGGATCGATCGGCACGAACGGCCGTTTCTTCCGCATCAGCGTGTCGTAAAGCTGCAATTCCATGGCACCCTGTCGAACCCGCCGCTTCGGCCCCCAAAGGGAATCGCGCCAAAGCATGCCCCTGGCCTGCTGGCCGGGCATCCGTTTTCTTCAGAAGGCGAGAGAAAAGGCGGCCTCAGCCAGCGGTGAGCTAGCGAATAATCTCCCGGCAAATGCCGATCAGGAGGAAATGGCCGTTCATGGGCCGGCAGAATGGGCAAGGAGCCCGCTGGCGTCAAGCCCCGGAATTCCGCCGTTTTGCCCCGCCCGGCACTTGCGCCTTTCACCGAACTGTCGCGGCACCGACACAAGGACGCGGGGCTGGGCAGTTAACGAAGCCTTTAGCCTTTTCGCCGCATTCTCCGCAGTTGCGGTATGAGGTCCGAAGGATACGCCATGTCGTGCAAAGCGGCCTTGCTCGCGATCGCCGTTTCGATGCTTTGCGTGAATACCGCGCAAGCGGAGCGCCGGCTGTTCATCATTGCCAATGATGCCGGGGGCTATGGCGTCGATCGCTGCCTCGCCAATGGCGCAGCCTGCGGCGCCGCCGCTGCCGCCGCCTATTGCCGGTCCCGCGAATTCAAATCCGCGGTCTCCTTCCGCAAGGTCGACCGCGAAGAAATCACCGGCGCGGTGCCGACCGCGAGTTCGACCAATTGCCGTGGCGACGCCTGCGGCACATTCGTGGCGATAGAGTGCAATCGCTGACCCGCCGCTGATTCGGACGGCATTCACAGTTCCACTTGCCGAGCTCGTGAACTCAGGACGGAACGGTTCCGCGGGAACCATCCGTTTGCTTGGCTGTTCCCTAACCACCTCGAACGAGGGCTAAAAAGGGAACCGCAATGTCCGTCGTGCAAGCCGTCCTTCGTTCTCATCCCGAGCACCCCGCTCACCCGGACGCGATAACGACCTGCGTGGACGCCTGCTCACTGTGCAGCGAGACCTGCACCGCCTGCGCGGACGCTTGTCTCTCCGAGCGCCATGTCGAGTCGCTGATTTCCTGCATTCGGCTCAACCTCGATTGCGCCGCCGTCTGCGCCGCGACCGGAAGCGTGGTCGCGCGCGCCAATAAAGCCGGCAACCGGCAACCGCTGGAAGCGCAGCTCACCACCTGCATCGCTTTTTGCCGCGCCTGCGCCGCCGAATGTGCGCGCCATGCCGAACGGCACAAACACTGCCGCGTCGCCGCCGACGCCTGCCTCAAATGCGCCGACGCCTGCGCCGAAATGCTGTCCTCGTTGCGCATGCCGGCGTGACCGGCCGCCGCATCGCTTAATCCGTTCATATTTGCGCCCTCCCCGATACGGAATGACGAATGTGGCGCGGCGCCGTGAAGCGCCTTTGAGGGTTGGCCTAAAGGTCCCCCGCCGGTAGACTTCGCGCCCGAGAGCCCTTTTTACTGCTCGTGATTTCGCCACCATGTTGCGCTTCATGGCGGCAGCGGGGAATTGCGCATGAAAACAGCGGGGAAGACACTGCTTGGCGGGCTGGCCGGCGCGCTATGCCTCGCCGCCGGCGTGGTTTCCACATTGGCGCAAGGCTATCCGCCTTATTCCGGCTATCCGGCCTATCCAAGCCAGCCGCCGCCTTCTCCAGCCTATCCGCCGCAGCCGGGGACGCCGCCGGCGGGGCCCGGCCCGGTGGCGCAGCCGGTGCGAAATCCTCTATGCGCGCAGCTCGAAGGCCAGCTCGTCGCCCTGGACCGCGGCGCCACCGATCCCGCCCGCGCCGATCAGATTCGGCGCTATGAGGATGCGGCCAATAAGCAGCAATACGAGCTCGACCGCGTCATAGCGCAGTCCCGCCGCATGGGTTGCCAAGGCCTTGGCTTCTTTTCGCTGTTCAGTGGGCAAGCGCCGCAATGCGGGCAAATCAATCAGCAAATCCAGCAGATGCGGAGCAATCTCGACGGGCTGATGCAGAATCTGGCGGCGCTGCAAAACAACACCGCCGATCGCGAGGGCCAGCGGCAATCGATTCTGTTGTCGCTCGCGCAAAACGACTGCGGGCCGCAATACCGCAGTGCCGCGGCGCAGCCGCGCGGTTTTTTCGAAACACTGTTCGGGCCGGGCTCGATCTTGAATCCGCGCTCGCCTTATCCCGATCAATCGTCGACATACAGCACCGTCTGCGTGCGCAGTTGCGACGGCTATTATTTCCCCATCTCCTATGCGACCACGCCGGACCGTTTCGGCTCGGACGAACAACGATGCCAGCGGCTCTGTCCGGGAGCGGAAGCCCACCTCTACAGCTTTCATAACACCGGCGAAGACATCCAGCAGGCGGTGTCGCTGAATGGCCAGCCCTACGTGCAATCGCCGAACGCTTTTCACTACCGCCAAAAGGTCGAGCAGTCGTGCAGCTGCCGGCGTCCCGGCCAGAGCTGGGCCGATGCGCTGAAGTCCTTCGAGGACCCGACGCTGCAGAGCGGCGACATCGTCGTCACCGATGAGAACGCCAAGCAACTGGCGCAGCCAAAAGGCGGGGCGAAGACGCAAGCCACGCCTTCGGCCGCTCCACAAGGAGCCACCGCGGCGGCGCCGGTCTCGCCCGCAGGCGGCGCGGTTGATAGTAGAACCGGAAAGCGCAAGGTGCGCACCGTGGGGCCGGTATTTTTCCCCAACCAGTAATTCGCCCGGAATAATTGACGCTAGAAATCGAGCGCGTCGGTTTTTGACATCACCGGCGCAGCCAGAAGCGAGCGGTCCGGCTCCGACAATGGCATTCCCGAATCGCGGAACCGATTGGTGATCGGATAGCGCCGGTCGCGGCCGAAGTTCTTCAACGTCACCTTGACGCCGGGGGCGGCCTGCCGCCGCTTGTATTCGGCGACATTCAACATGCGATCGATTTTCATCACGGTATCGCGGTCGAAGCCGGCCGCGACGATATCCGCTATCGGCTCTTCCTGTTCGACGAGGCGATAGAGGATCTGGTCGAGCATGTCATAGGGCGGCAGCGTATCCTGATCCTTCTGGTTCTCCGCCAGCTCCGCCGACGGCGGGCGCACGAAAATGTCTTCCGGGGTGATGATTCCCTCCGGGCCGAACGCACCTTCAGGCTTCCATTGGTTGCGCAAGCGGCATAGCCGGTAAACTTCCGTCTTGTAGAGATCCTTGATGGGATTGAAGCCGCCGTTCATGTCGCCATACAGCGTGGCGTAGCCGACCGACATTTCCGATTTGTTGCCGGTGGTGACAACCATCAGCCCGAACTTGTTGGAAATCGCCATGACGATCACGCCGCGTGCGCGCGCCTGCAGATTTTCTTCGGTCACGTCGCGCGGCAGGCCCTTGAACAGCGGCTCCAGCGCGTTTTCCAGACCGGCGACGGCGGCAGCGATCGGCAAGGTATCGTAATGAACGCCGAGGGCCTTGGCGACCGCCTGTGCGTCGTCCAACGACGCCTGGGATGTGAACCGGTAAGGCAGCATCACGCAACGCACGCGCTCGGCGCCGAGCGCATCCACCGAAAGCGCGGCGCAAAGCGCCGAATCGATGCCGCCCGAGAGCCCCAACACCACGCCTTTGAAACCATTCTTGTCGACATAGTCACGCAAGCCCAGCATGCAGGCTATGTAATCCGCGTGATCTCCTTCGATGATCGGCGCCTCCGGGCCGTCGTCGCAGCGCCAGGTCCCGCCGTGTCGCTGCCAACGCGTCGTCGTTATTGTTTCTCGAAAGCTGGCAAGCCGGAAGGCGACGGAATGGTCGGCGTGCAACGCAAAGGAAGCGCCGTCGAATACCAATTCATCCTGCCCGCCGACCTGATTGACGTAAAGCAGCGGCATGCGGTGCGCGGTTATGCGTGCCACCGCGATGTTAAGCCGCACCTCCTCCTTGGCGCGCCAATAGGGCGAGCCGTTCGGCACGACGAGCATTTCGGCGCCGGTTTCGGCGAGGCATTCCACCACCTCATCGCCCCAGATATCTTCGCAGATGGGAATGCCGAGCCGCACGCCGCGGAAATTCACCGGGCCCGGCATCGGACCCGGCACGAAAACGCGTTTCTCATCGAACACGCCGTAATTCGGCAAATCGACCTTGAAACGCACCGCCGAGATCGCGCCGCGATCCAGCAGCACGACCGCGTTGAAGAGCCGCCCCTGTTCCAGCCACGGTGCACCGACGAGAACCGCCGGCCCGCCGTCCGCGGTCTCGCGCGCCAGCGTTTCAATGGCGGCGCGGCAGGCCGCTTGGAATGCCGGCTTGAGCACCAGATCCTCGGGCGGATAGCCAGCGATGAAGAGCTCAGGAAAAATGACGAGATCGGCGCCGTCGGCTTTGGCGCGCGCCCGCGCGCGCCGTACCTTTTCCGCGTTTCCGGAAACGTCGCCGACCACCGGATTGAGCTGTGCGATGGCGATGGCGAGACGATTTGCTGGCGAAGCGGCGCTCATGGCGCAGGTTTAGCATTTCCGTGTCGCCGCGGGCGGCAATTCATGCCCGCAGGCCTAGCGACGGAAGGGATCAAAGCCCTGCCGCGGCCGGCAGCGGCTTCGCCTTGGCGAGCCGCTCTTCCTTCAGCAGCTCGGCCAGCAAAAAAGCCATTTCGATCGCCTGCTCGGCATTGAGCCGGGGATCGCAGAAAGTGTGATAACGGTCGTTCAGATCGGCTTCCGTGATGGCGCGCGCGCCGCCGGTGCATTCCGTAACATTGGTGCCGGTCATCTCCAGATGCACGCCCCCGGCATAGGTGCCCTCGGCGGCATGCACCTCGAAGAAGTGCTTCACTTCCTTGAGGATCGCCTCGAACGGGCGCGTCTTGTAGCCGCTCGCCGAAGTGATCGTGTTGCCATGCATCGGGTCGCAGGACCAGACCACCTGCTTGCCTTCGCGCTTCACCGCGCGGATGAGCGGCGGAAGGCTTTCGGTGACCTTGTCGGCGCCCATGCGGCAGATCAGCGTCAGGCGCCCGGGCTCGTTCTCGGGGTTGAGAATATCGACGAGCTTGAGAAGAGCGTCGGGCGCCAGCGACGGTCCACACTTCAGTCCCAGCGGATTCTTGATGCCGCGGCAGAATTCCACATGCGCATGATCGGGCTGCCGCGTGCGGTCGCCGATCCACAGCATGTGGCCTGAGGTGCAGTACCAGTCGCCGGAGGTCGAATCCACGCGCGTCATCGCCTGCTCATAAGGCAGCAGCAGCGCCTCGTGGCTGGTGTAAAAATCGGTCGTGCGCAATTCCGGATGGCGCTCGAGATCGAGTCCGCAGGCCTGCATGAATCCCAGCGCCTCGGAAATGCGGTTCGCCAATTCGGTATAGCGGCGCGACTGCGGCGAATCCTTCACGAAGCCGAGCATCCATTGCTGCACGCTGGCGAGATTGGCATAGCCGCCTTGCGCGAAGGCACGCAGCAGATTCAGCGTCGCCGCCGATTGCCGATAGGCTTCGATCTGCCGGCGCGGATCGGGCGTGCGCGCAGCCTCGGTGAATTCAATATCGTTGACGATGTCGCCACGATAAGCGGGCAGCTCTTTGCCGTTGCGTTTTTCCGTCGGCGAGGTGCGCGGCTTGGCGAACTGGCCGGCAATGCGTCCCACCTTCACCACCGGCGAAGCCGCGGCAAAGGTGAGCACCACCGCCATCTGCAGGAAGACGCGGAAGAAGTCGCGGATATTGTCGGGGTGATGTTCCTTAAAGCTTTCCGCGCAGTCGCCGCCCTGCAGCAGGAAAGCCTCGCCGGCCGCCACTTGTCCCAGCGCCCGCTTGAGGCGCCGGGCCTCGCCGGCGAAGACAAGCGGCGGAAAGGTCGAAAGCAGCGCCTCGACCTCTTCCAGCTTGGCTTGGTCCGGGTACTCGGGCACCTGGACAATAGGTTTTTTCCGCCAGCTATCCGGCGTCCAACGCTCGGCCATGCGCCGAAACTCCATCACCAAGGCGGCCACTGGCAGCCTTTTCAAGGGGATAGGGGCTTATACACGATCCCCGCCCCGGGAAGCCAGCCGCTTCGCGGTCCACGGCAAATGCCGCCTTTACGGCCCCTCGATCGACCCGCGGTGACGGTGGCGGCAGCGGCTAGCGTTGGTAGCTGACCGCCTTTTCGCGCAGCGTGACCAATTCCTCGGCCCCTGTCGGATGCACGGCCACCGCGGCATCAAAATCGGCTTTAGTCGCCTTCATCTTCACTGCCACAGCGGCGAGCTGGATCATCTCGCTGGCGTGCGGCGCCACAATGTGGCACCCAACTACGCGGCCGCTTGTGCCGTCGACCACAAGTTTCATGAATGAGCGGGTGTCGCGCGCCGCCAGCGTCGCCTTCATCGGCCGGAAGCTCGTTTTGTAGATATCGACCCTGGCGAGCCGCTCGCGCGCCTGCGCCTCGGTCAACCCGACAACGCCGATTTCCGGCTCGCAAAACACCGCCGTCGGAACGTTTTCGTGATCCATCGGTGTCGGCCGGCCGCCGAAAACCGTATCCGCGAAAGCATGACCTTCGCGGATCGCGACCGGAGTCAGATTCACGCGATCGGTGACGTCGCCGACGGCATAAATGCTCGGCGCCGACGTTTGCGAATATTCATCGACGGCGATCGCGCCATTTTCCTTGAGGCGTACGCCGGCCGCTTCCAATCCCAATCCGCGGATATTCGGGCGGCGGCCGATCGCGAACATGACCTTTTCCGTCTCGAGCATCGTCCCGTCTGACAGGGTGGAATAATAACCTTCGGCGCTCCGTTCGATCGCCCTCACCGTCTTGCCGAGCACGACCCGGATGCCGCGCTTCTCCATTTCCATGCGCGAGTGCTCGCGCAGATCGTCATCGAAGCCGCGCAGGATGTTTTCGCCGCGATAAAGCAGCGTCACTTGCGAGCCGAGCCGGGAAAATATGCCGGCGAATTCCACGGCAATATAGCCGCCGCCTTGAATCAGAATGCTGCTCGGCAGATCGGCGAGATGAAACGCCTCGTTGGATGATATGGCGTGTTCCATTCCCGGGATCGGGTCGCCGGAATTCGGCGCCCCGCCCGTGGCGATAAGAATGTATTTGGCGCGCAGCCTGCTCCCGTCGGCAAGCCGCACCGTCTGCGCGTCCTCAAGCGCCGCCCGCGAGCGGACCAGCTTCGCTCCCGCCCGTTCCAATGCCGCGACGTAAGCGCGTTCGAGGCGGGCAATCTCGGCGTCCTTGTTGGCGATCAGCGTCGGCCAATGGAATTTGGGTTTGCCGACGTCCCAGCCAAAGCCGACCGCATCCTCGAAGTCGTCCGCGAAGCGCGAGGCATAGACTAGGAGCTTCTTCGGTACGCAGCCGCGAATGACGCAGGTGCCGCCAACGCGGTCTTCTTCCGCGATCATGACGCGCGCGCCATATTCCGCGGCGATGCGCGCCGCGCGCACGCCGCCGGAGCCCGCCCCGATGACAAAGAGATCGAGATCGAAGTCCGGCATGATGCGTCCTAACCCGCTTCGCCGCGCTCGATCACGCGGACGCCGTCACGGGTGCCGAGGACCGCGATGTGCGCAAGACCGATAAACAATCCATGCCCGAGCACCCCGGGAACCGCGCTCAATCGCTCGGCCAGCTTTTGCGGATCGGGAATGCATTCGAGTGAAGCATCGAGAATCCAGTTGCCGTTATCGGTGAGGAAGGGACTGCCGTCGGCCTGGCGGCGCAGCAGTGTAGGGCCCGCAGCGCCGGCGGCGGTGGCGGCCGCTTCGACTTTCAGACGCGTTGCCGCAAGCCCGAATGGCAGTACCTCGACAGGCAAAGGAAAGCGCCCCAGCGTCTTCACCCATTTCGACTCGTCCGCGATCACGATCATGCGCGAGGCGGCGGCCGCCACGATCTTTTCCCGTAGCAGGGCGCCGCCGCCGCCCTTGATCAGCGTAAGGTCGGGACCGATCTCGTCGGCGCCATCGACGGTGAGATCGAGCTGCGGCGTCTCGTCCAACGTGGTCAGTGGGATTCCGGCCTGTTCCGCCTGCGCCCGCGTCGCCGCCGATGTCGGAACACCGACAACCGTGCAGCCTTCCCGCACCCGCTGCCCCAGCAGTTCGATGAAATAACGCGCGGTGGAGCCGGTTCCAAGGCCGAGCTTCATTCCCGGTCTCACGAATTCGATGGCGCGTGCCGCGGCATCCCGCTTTTGCTTTTCCGCATCCATTGCAATTCCCGCCGCACGATTCGCCCAAAGCCGGTTCGTCATATCTACTGCCCTTCAGGGCAGCCTCCTAGCCCGCACACGCAGGCCGGCACGAGTGGGCGAACCTTGCCAATAACGCCGCCAGCCGCTAGCGATCCCGGTCATGTCTGCGCCGACCATCGTTTTCGATCTGGATGGGACGCTGGTGGATACCGCGCCCGATCTGGTTGACACGCTCAACGTCATTCTCGCGCGGGAGGGCTTGCCGGCGGTGCCCTTCGGCGCGGCCCGCAACATGATTGGCGGCGGCGCCCGCGTCTTGATCGAGCGCGGACTGAAGGCGGACGGCCGTGCCTGGCATGCCGCCGAGGTCCAGCGGCTTTATGACGACTTCGTCGCCCATTATGGCGAACATCTTGCCGACCGCTCGGCGCCGTTTCCCGGCGCCGTGGAAGCGATCGAAGAACTTTCCGGCCAGGGCTGCCGCTTTGCCGTCTGCACCAACAAGCTCGAAAAACTCGCGGTGCGTCTACTCGATGCGCTCAAGCTTTTGCCGCACTTCTCCGCGATCTGCGGCCAGGACACTTTTGGCGTGCAGAAGCCCGATCCCGAGATGCTGCTGGCGACAATACGCCGGGCCGGCGGCACGCCGGGCAATGCCGTTATGGTCGGCGACTCTCACAACGACATCGCCACCGCCCGCCGCGCCGGAGTTCCGGTGATCGGGGTCGAGTTCGGCTATACCGAAACGCCGATTGCCGAGTTTGGACCGGACCTTGTCATCGGCCATTTCGCGAAGCTGCCCGCGGCCGTGAGCCGCATTTTCAGCTTGGCCGACTGAGCGCCGAGCCGCGAGAATGCAGTCCGCATCTGGCGTTTCGGCCCTCGTGGCCATCATCCGCAAATATTAACTAAACTTGCCAATTTCGCGTTTGGCCGCTGTTACGCTATGGTCTAATCGTTAATCGCTTGCAGCGACCCTGGCTAAACGTGAGTGGGGCCAAGGTCTTGGACGGCTCGAAGGCTCTTCGAGACTGTATCTGGGGATTTGGTGGGAGAGGCGGTCAGTCCGCCCGAGGGACGGTACCATGAATCGAGTCATCGCTATTGTCGCCTGCGGTCTGACGGTGACGGCCTGCGCCTCTGGCGGCATGCCTGATCTCTTTTCGAAGCCGCAGCCAACCCCGGTGAAGGTGCAATTCCAGTCTCAGCCCGCGGGCGCGCAAGCCGTGACCTCCACCGGCGCCAGCTGCAAGACCCCGTGCGAACTCGATATGGACCCGAGCAAGGAATTCTCGGTCACGTTCACGCTTGCCGGCTATCAGCAGCAATTGGTCCCGGTCGTATTACGGGCGCCGGAGGGTCTGTCGGGCCCCGAGGCGGAGCAGCAGAAGGCTTTCGATCCGAACCCGGTCGTGGCGACGCTCGAGGCCGCGCCGAAGAAAAAAGCGCCGCCGCCGAAAAAGCCGGCGCCAAAGCCGTCGGCGGCGGCGGCGAAGCCGGCAGCCCCCGCCGCAGCGCCGAAGCCCGCGGCCGCGCCGAAGCCGCAGGCCTCGCCCTCTGTGGGGCCACCTCCGAGCAGCAACAGCCCCTGGCCGCCGCTGCCGCAATAACGTCCGACTTGCCTTCGCTTTTTTGCGTCGCGTCCCATGGGCCGCGGCCGGCCCCGACTATTGGGCCGGCCCCGACTATTGAGGCTCTGGACGGCCTAGCCTTAATCCGTCACAGTTCTTAACTAACGGAGAATTAGTCAGCGAAGTTTTCGAGCGCCTGTACGGAATCGAATGGCCGAGATCCTGCCAAATGCCGGTTTGACCGAATACGGCAACCAATCGGTGCCGCCGATGGTCGATCCGTTCGGTCGCGGCATTTCCTACTTACGCGTTTCGGTCACTGACCGCTGCGACTTCCGCTGCATCTATTGCATGTCGGAGAACATGGCCTTCTTGCCGAAGGCCGATCTGCTCACGCTCGAAGAACTCGACCGCCTTTGCACAGCGTTCATCGCCAAGGGCGTGCGCAAACTGCGCCTGACTGGTGGCGAACCTTTGGTGCGCCGCGGCATCATGACGCTTTTTGCGTCGCTGTCGCGCCATCTCAGGTCCGGGTCGCTCGACGAACTGACCGTGACGACGAACGGATCGCAGCTCGCGAAATACGCCGGCGAACTGCGCGATCACGGCGTCCGCCGCATCAACGTTTCTCTCGACACGCTGGATGCCGATAAATTCCGCGCCATCACCCGCTGGGGCGACCTCGAAAAAGTGCTCGCCGGTATCGACGCAGCGCAGGATGCAGGGCTGCAGGTGAAGATCAATACCGTCGCGCTCAAGGGCGTAAACGAGGACGAGTTTCCGGGACTGCTCGACTGGGCGCACGGCCGCGGCATGGACCTGACCTTGATCGAGGTCATGCCGATGGGCGACGTGGGCGCCGGCCGGCTCGATCAATATCTCCCGCTCTCCATGGTGCGGGCGCGGCTTGCCGAGAAATTCAGCCTGGAGGATATCGACTACCGCACCGGTGGCCCGGCCCGCTATGTGCGGGTGCGGGAGACCGGCGGGCGGCTCGGTTTCATCACGCCGATGACCCATAATTTCTGCGAATCCTGCAACCGCGTTCGTGTCACCTGCACCGGCACGCTGTACATGTGCCTCGGGCAGGAGGACGCCGCCGACCTACGCGCGCCTCTGCGCGCCTCGGAGAGCAACGAGCTCCTCTACCGCGCCCTCGACGAAGCAATCGCGCGCAAGCCGAAGGGGCACGACTTCGTCATCGACCGCCGGCATCAGCGCCCCGCGGTGGTGCGGCATATGAGCGTCACCGGCGGGTGACGCCGCCGCGATGCGCTAAAATACTTGCTCCCTCCGCGCCGGCCCTCGATAAAGGTCGAGGGCGGCCACGCCGCCGGTGAGCGCCGTGCAGATACTTCTGAAATTCAGCCGCGCCGTCGATTGGCTGAACGCCAGGATCGCCGTTGTGGCGGTCTGGCTCGTTCTGATCGCTTGCCTTGTCAGCGCCGGCAACGCGGCAAGCCGTTATCTGCTGAGCGAAAGCTCGAATGGCTGGCTCGAAGTGCAATGGTACATGTTTGCGGCCATTGTGCTGCTCGGCGCGCCTTACACGCTGTACCGCAATGAGCATGTGCGCGTCGATCTGCTCTACAGTCTGTCCTCTACCCGCACACGGCTATGGATCGACCTGCTCGGCGGGCTCTTCTTCCTGCTGCCGATGTGCGTCATCCTTATTTATTTCACCTGGCCATGGTTTCTCGATTCCTGGCATATCGACGAAATCTCGCCGAACGCCGGCGGCTTGTTGCGCTGGCCGGTGAAGCTCCTGCTGCCGGTCGGCTTCGTCCTGCTGCTGCTTCAGGGCGTTTCTGAAATCATCAAGCGGATTGCCGCGCTCAGCCATCGCATCGACGCGGACTTCACCTACGAAGCGCCGCTGCAATGAATTTCCTGCGCGACAACATGGCGCCGCTCATGTTCGCCGGGATGATTCTGTTCATGCTGATTGGCTATCCGGCCGCTTTCGCACTGGCCGCCACCGGCCTGTTCTTCGGCTTCATCGGCATCGAGCTCGATCTCATCCGGCCCGATTTTCTCGGCAACCTCACCTATCAGCTGTTCGGCATCATCTCCAACGACCTGCTGCTGGCGATTCCCTTTTTCACCTTCATGGGTGCGATTCTGGAGCGCAGCGGCCTGGCGGAGGATTTGCTCGGTTCGATCGGCCAGTTGTTCGGGCCGCTGCGCGGCGGCCTTTCCTATGCCGTCATCCTCGTCGGCGCGCTGCTCGGCGCCATTACCGGCACGGTCGCGGCTTCCGTCATCGCCATGGGCGTGATCTCGATGCAGCCGATGCTGAAATATGGCTACTCCACCCGGCACACGATGGGCGTGATCGCGGCCTCCGGCACCATCACCCAGCTCATCCCGCCGTCGCTCGTGCTGATCGTGCTGGCGGACCAACTCGGCCGATCCGTAGGCGACATGTATGCCGGCGCCATCGGGCCGAGCTTCATCCAGATCGCGCTGTTTTGCCTATGGGTGCTGATCGTCAGCCTCGTCCGGCCAAGGGATGTTCCCGCGCTGCCGCCGGAGGCGCGCACGCTCTCCGGATGGGCCTTGTTCCTGACCTGCCTACGCGGCGTCATTCCCTCGCTCGGCCTGATTTTCCTCGTTCTCGGAACGATCTTCCTCGGGCTCGCCACGCCCACCGAGGCCGGCGCCATGGGCGCCGTCGGCGCGCTTGCGCTTGCCGCATTCAACCGCCGGCTCACCTTCCCCCTGCTCTACGAAGCCATGGCCACGACGATGCGCATCACTGCCATGGTCGTCTTCATCCTGATCGGCGCCCGCACCTTCAGCCTCGTTTTTCAGGGCGTCGGCGGCAAAGTTTGGATCGAAGACATGCTCAGCGCGTTGCCCGGAGGGCAAATCGGCTTTCTGCTGTTCACCAACGTGTTCATTTTCATCATCGCCTTCTTTCTCGATTTCTTCGAGATCGCCTTCATCATCATCCCATTGCTGGCGCCGGTCGCGGCCAAGCTTGGGATCGATCTTGTCTGGTTCGGCGTGCTGATCTGCGCCAACATCCAGACAAGCTTCATGCACCCGCCGTTCGGCTACGCGCTTTTCTATCTGCGCGGCATTGCGCCGTCCTCGATCAAGAGCTCGGAGATTTATTGGGGCGCGGTACCATGGCTTGGGCTGCAGATCGCGCTGGTTCTGATATTGATTTTCTGGCCGCAGTCGGTGACCTATTGGATCAGTCCTCAGCCGACGGTCAGTCCATCCAAGGTTTTCGAATTGCCGCAACCGGAGCCGCCGCCGGCGTTCAATCCCGGCGCGTTCCGCTAGGCCGATCAACCGCGGTGCAGCGAGCGGATGATGTAATTGTCGTAATTATATTCGGCGATCTGCCACCACAGATATTCGTCGTTACGGAAAGCCAGCGTCGAATCCCACGCGGCCTTGAACGTCGCATTCGTTTTCGAGACTTCATCGTAAAGTTCGAGCGCCGCCTTCAGGGATGCATCCATGACCGCGGGCGGGAACGGCCTGAGCTTGACGCCGGCGTTCAGCAGCCGTTTCAGCGCCGGCGGGTTGGAGGCATCGTACTTCGCTTGCATCCAGGCATTGGTCTTCTCCGACGCGGTGCGCACGATCGACTGATAGGCAGGCGTCAGCGAATCCCAGCTCTTCAGGTTGATGAAATTGTGCAGCATGGCGCCGCCTTCCCACCAGCCGGGATAGTAGTAATACGGCGCGACCTTGCTTAAGCCGAGACGCTCGTCGTCGTAGGGCCCGGCCCATTCGGCGGCATCGATCGTGCCTTTTTCCAGCGCCGAATAGAGATCGCCGCCGGCGATCTGCTGCGGCACAACGCCGAGCTTGGCGAGCACCAGCCCGGCATAACCGCCGATCCGCATTTTCAGTCCCTTGAGATCGTCCGGCGTGTTGATCTCCTTGCGGAACCAGCCGCCCATCTGCGTCCCCGTATTGCCGCAGGGAATGCCGTAGACACCGTACTTCTTGTAGAAGGCATTCATCATGTCCATGCCGCCGCCGAAGAAGTGCCAGGCGTTCTGCATGCGCGCGTTGAGGCCAAAGGGAACGGCGGTGCCGAATGCGAAGGTCGGGTCCTTGCCGACGTAATAGTAGGAAGCGGTATGGCACATCTCGACATTGCCGCGGCCCACGGCATCGAGCGCATCCAGCCCGGGCGCGATTTCGCCGGCGGCAAAGACCTGAATCTGGAATTTGTCGTCGGTCGCCTCCGACACCGCCTTGGCGAAAATCTCGGCGCCGCCGTAAAGCGTGTCGAGCGACTTCGGATAGCTCGACGTCAGCCGCCATTTCAGCGCCGGCGTCGATTGCGCGATCGCCGGCTTGGCGATGGCCGAGGCGGCAAGACCGGCGCCGGCCGCCATCAGGAATTCGCGGCGTTTCATCTCCATCCTCCGCGGTAAACTCGTGCGTTTGCGCCGATCAACCCTGACGCCGCGAGCGGATCATGAAATTGTCGTAGCTGTATTCGCTCACCTGCCACCAAATGTATTCGGAATTGCGGAACCCGACCATCGCCTCGTAAATCCTCTTGAAGTCGGCGTTCGCGGCGGCGGCTTCGGCATTGACCTCGTTGGATGCCTTCAGACAGGCCTCGAGCGTCGCTTCGGTAAACAGCCTCAGTTGCGTGCCATTGTTGAGCAGCTTGCGCAGCGCGGCCGGATTGCGCGCGTCGTATTTTGCCAGCATCTCCACATTGGCGAGACCGGAAGCCGCCTTGAGGACGGCCTGATATTTCTTCGGCAGGGATTCCCACTTCGCGGTATTGATGAAGAAGTGCAAGGCCGCGCCGCCTTCCCACCAGCCAGGGTAGTAGTAGTATTTGGCGACCCGATTGAGCCCCAGCCGTTCGTCGTCATAGGGGCCGACCCATTCCGCGGCGTCGATGGTGCCCTTCTCCAAGGCGGCATAAAGATCGCCGCCGGCGATCTGCTGTGGGACGCCGCCGAGCTTGGCGATGGTCTTTCCCGCCCAGCCGCCAATGCGGAATTTCAGGCCCTGGAAATCTTCCGGTGTCTTGATCTCCTTGCGGAACCAGCCGCCCATCTGCGTGCCGGTGTTGCCGCCGACGAGTCCATAAAGATTGAACTTCTTGCCGAACTCGTTGAGCAGCGTCATGCCGTCGCCATCGTAGAACCAGGCGTTCTGCTGCCGCGCGTTGAGCCCGAAAGGCACCGCGCAATAGAGACCGAAGGTCGGGTCCTTGCCGACGAAATAGTAACCGGCGGTGTGGCACATCTCGACTTTACCGTCGCTGACCGCATCCACCGCCTGCAACGGCGGCACAATTTCGCCGGCGGCAAAAATCTGGATTTGAAAATTGCCGTCGGTGGCCTCCGCCACGTATTTCGACAGGGTCTCTGCGGCCCCGTAGAGCGTATCGAGCGATTTGGGGAAGCTCGAGGTCAGCCGCCATTTGATGGCGGGTGTTGATTGGGCGATCGCCGGTTTGGCGATGACCGACGCCGCGAGTCCCGCGCCCGCAGCCTGTAAAAACCGCCGCCGTTTCATGCAATAGCTCCCCCTGGAAAATCGAAAAAGCACGGATCACCGACCCGCCAAGCTAAGACTGCGCCATTGGACCGGCAAGCGGTCAAAAGCATGGCGGGAACTGAATTTTTCCTCAGGCCTCGATAATGATTTTCGGCGCCGTCCGTCCCGCCGCCGCGCTGCCGAGCTGACTCTGAACTTTCCCTGCGATGTCGCGATAGATTTGCGCGTGCGCGCCGTCCGGCTCGGTGGCGACCACCGGTAGCCCCGCGTCGGACTTTTCGCGGATGCTCATGTGCAGCGGGACTTCGCCCAAAAACGGCACGCCGAGCCGTTCCGCTTCGTGGCGCGCGCCGCCATGGCCGAAGATATCGCTGCGCTCGCCGCAATGCGGACAGAGGAAATAACTCATGTTCTCGACAATGCCGAGCACCGGGACATCGACCTTGCGGAACATGGCGATGCCGCGCCGCGCGTCGATCAGCGCCATGTCCTGCGGCGTTGAAACGATCACCGCGCCCCGCAGCGGCACCTGTTGCGCCATGGTCAATTGTGCGTCGCCGGTACCCGGCGGCATATCGACCACCATGACATCCAGTTCGCCCCATTCCACTTCGCGAAGCATCTGCGTCAGCGCCGACATCACCATAGGCCCGCGCCAGATCATCGGCGTTTCTTCGTCGATCAGGAAGCCGATCGACATCACGGTCAGGCCGTAGCGCGTGATCGGTTTCAGCCGCGTGCCTCCGAGCGTCTGCGGACGCTCGCGGATCGACAGCAGTTTCGGCATCGATGGCCCGTAAATGTCCGCGTCGAGAATGCCGACCTTCAGGCCGAGGTCGCGCAGGCCGAGCGCCAGATTGACCGCCGTCGTGGATTTGCCGACGCCGCCTTTGCCGGACGCGACCGCGATGATGGCGCCCACGCCCGGCGGCGCCTGCGCCGGCTGCGTCCCCGCCCCCCGGGCGGCGCCCGGCATGGCGCGACCCGCCGGACTTCCTTGCGGCGCACGGCCGGCGCCGCCGGCGCGCTCGGCTGTCAGCGCAACGAGCACAGAGTCGACCCCGGCAAGGCCGCGCACCGCCGCCTCCGCGCGTTTGCGCACCGGCTCCCAGGCGGGGACCGCCGACGCATCGACGGTCATGGAAAAGAACACTTTGCCGCCGCTGACCACGATGTCGGAGAGAACGCCGCTCTGGGGCAGCGGCCGCCCGTCGGGGGCCGCGACTTGCGCAAGCGCGTCAACGACTTGTTCTTTGCTCAAGGCCATCCGGCGTCCTCAAAACGATGGGCCGCACCATACGCTGACGGCTTTGCGCTGTCATGGCATCCCTCCGATGGATTGACGCAAGCCGCCTTGCCCGCAATGAAATAAGCGCGGCGCGCCGCGTCACCAAGGGCGGAGAAGATCGTCATGGCAAAAGTGGCTTTCATCGGGCTCGGGGTCATGGGCTATCCCATGGCCGGACACCTCAAGGCCAAAGGCGGCCACGATGTCACCGTCTACAATCGCACCGCGGCAAAGGCGGAGAAATGGGTCGGCCAACATGGCGCCAAGCGCGCGGCCACGCCGCGCGAGGCGGCTGACGGGCAAGATTTCGTGATGTGCTGCGTCGGCAACGACGCCGATTTGCGGGAAGTGACGCTAGGCGAGGATGGTGCCTTCGCCGGCATGAAAAAGGGCGCGGTCTTTGTCGATCACACCACGGCATCAGCCGAGATCGCGCGCGAGCTTTACGCCGAGGCGAAACAGCGCGGCTTCGACTTCGTCGATGCGCCGGTGTCCGGCGGCCAGGCCGGCGCCGAGAATGGGGTGCTGACCGTCATGTGCGGCGGCGAGGAAGCGCCCTTCGGCCGCGCCAAGCCGGTGATCGACGCCTATGCCCGCGCCTGTAATCTGCTGGGGCCTGCCGGCTCCGGCCAGCTCGCCAAGATGGTCAACCAGATTTGCATCGCCGGACTGGTCCAGGGACTTGCCGAAGGATTGCACTTCGCCAAGCGGTCGGGCCTCGACATCGAGAAGCTCATCGCCACGATTTCGAAAGGCGCGGCGCAGTCATGGCAGATGGAGAACCGCTACAAGACCATGACCGCAGGCAAATTCGATTTCGGCTTCGCGGTGGACTGGATGCGCAAGGACCTCGGCATCTGCCTCGGCGAAGCGCGCAAGAACGGCGCGCATCTGCCGGTCACCGCGCTGGTCGATCAATTCTATTCCGAGGTGCAGGCGATGGGCGGCCGGCGCTGGGATACGTCGAGCCTGATTGCGCGGCTGGAGCGGTGACGTTTCTTTCGTCATGCCCGCGCTGGTCGCGGGCATCCCCGCTTGGGGAGGCAGCGCGTTCCTTGTCGGGATGGCCGGGACGAGCCCGGCCATGACGACAAAACAGGCTACGCCTTCGCGCTCGGCCGCGCCGAGACGTCCGCGTGCCAGCGGCGCAGCTGCGTCAATTCTTCCGGCACCGGCAGCTTCGTTGGCTTCATGAAATCCACCGCGATCATCGCCGTGATATCGGCAACGGAATATTGATCGCCGGCGATGTAAGGCCGATCCTTCAATTCGCGGTCGAGAAAAGCGAGGAAGTCGGCGATTCGCGGCTTGTTGGCTTCCGCCCATTCCGGCACCTGCGGCACTTCCATCTGCTTCATCGCCGGATGCGTGTGGCGGAAAACCTGCGATACCAGATAGAAGAGATGCAATTCGACGCGCCGATTCCACATCTCGACCTGCGCCTTGCCTAGCGCGCCACGCCCGAACAGCGCCGGCTCCGGCTGCAACTCTTCAAAATAGCGGCAGATGGCGACGGATTCGGTGAGCACGGTCCCGTCATCGAGCACCAGGGCCGGAATGCGCTGCAGCGGGTTCACTTCCGTAAATGCCGACGATTTGTGCTGCATGGCCGCGAGGTCGACCTGCTCGGTCGGCACGGAAAGGCCTTTTTCCGCGAGAAAGACCCGCACCCGCCGCGGATTGGGCGCCCGGCCCCCGTCATAAAGCTTCATATTCACACGCTTTCCGCCGGCCGGCCCGGCATTGCCGACCTGTTAATAACCCCGGTCCCCGTCTTCATTTAAGCGTCGCCTTAAGGATTTTGCGACACTTTTGGCCTGATTTTCGGCCACCCGTTCACCAGTAGCGTAGCGCCATGCCGAGTAGTGAGACCCGCGAGCTCGCGGCGATGTCGGACGCATCGGCCGGCAAGCGCCGTCGCGCGGCCGCCCATCGCGTGCGCGAAGCGCGTGACCGTCTGACGTCGACCAGCGGCACGCGTCCGGCTTTCGACTACGAATTGCTGCGGCAGTTCGCGCAGAACCGAATCTCTGCCTCGCTCGTTATTCTGCTGCTGGTGGCGACGGTCGGCTTCCTTGCCGGCCTGTGGGCCGGCACCGTGCTCGCAAGCGTGTGGACCGCCTCGATCCTGATCATTCATCTGATATTCGTCGCCAAATGCCGGCAGTTCCTTGCCGAGCCGCCCACCCAGGTCGACGTGCGCGCATGGCGGCTGCGCTTCGTCATGCTCGACCTCTTCGTCGGGCTGGCGTGGATGTTTCTGCTGTTGCACGCAAGCGGCACCGACGAAGGTTCGCGCACCTTCATGCTGTTTGTCATGCTGCTGGTCGTCGCGGTGTCCAGCATGCTGGCCTCGAGCCTGCCGATCGCGGTGTTCGCGGCCACCCTGCCGGTGACTGCCGCCATTGCGCTGAACTTCGCGCTCAGCGGCTCGATCCACGAATATATTCTGGCGGTCATGGCGGTCATGGCGCAGGGCTATTTCGGCCTGCTCGCCCACCGGCTCTACACGACGACGCTGGCAACGCTGGAAGCAAGGGCGGAGAAGGATGCGCTGATCGGCGAGCTCGAACAGTCGAAAGCCATCTCTGACGAGGCGCGCAGCCGCGCCGAAGCCGCCAATATCGCCAAATCGCGCTTTCTCGCGCAAATGAGCCACGAATTGCGCACCCCGCTGAACGCGATCCTTGGCTTCTCCGAGGTGATGAATAACGAGATCTTCGGCCCGCATAGCGTGCCGACCTACAAGGAATACGCCAACGACATCCACAATTCCGGCGTTCACCTGCTCAATCTTATCAACGAAATTCTCGATTTGTCGCGCATCGAGGCCGGCCGCCATGAGCTGAATGAAGAGCCGGTTTCGCTGGCCGCGGTTGTGGAGGACTGCAACCATTTGCTGACGCTGCGCGCCAAAAATCGCGGCATCACGATCCACGAGGTCTTCGAGAGGGACATGCCGCGGCTGTGGGCCGACGAGCGCGCGATCCGGCAGATCTGCCTCAACCTCCTCTCCAACGCGATCAAGTTCACCCCGCAAGGCGGCGAAATCTGGCTCAAGGCGGGATGGACCGCGGCCGGCGGGCAATACATGAGCGTGAAGGACACCGGGCCGGGAATTCCCGAAGAGGAAATCCCCATCGTGCTCGCGACCTTCGGACAGGGCTCGAACTCCATCAAATCCGCCGAACAGGGCGCCGGCCTCGGCTTGCCCATCGCCAAAAGCCTGGTCGACCTGCACGGCGGCACCTTCAGCCTGAAATCAAAGCTGCGCATCGGCACCGAAGTCATCGTGACGTTCCCGCCGGAGCGCGTGGTCTCGGCGCTGGCGCCGGTGAGCGAGTCGCCGCCGACGCAAAACACCGACGCCGCCGCCGATTCCCGCGTCGGCTTGCGCAAACGCAAATTGTTCAGCTTCGGCCGTTGAAGCTCATGGATGCTTTGCCTTCCGCGACACGCCGCTTATTCTGGCAACCGATTCACGGCGGCAGCATGGGCACTATCGAGACTCCCTGCATCAAAGTATGCGTGATCGCTCCGCGGGCCGGAGCATGCCTGGGTTGCGGCCGCAGCCTGGCGGAAATTGCGCATTGGCTGGAATTCACTCCCGAACAACGCCGCCGGATCATGGGCGAGCTGCCGCAGCGGCTCTCGCGCCATGTTCCGCAAACCGCGTGACGATGCCGATAAGGGGACGCCTTTTCTGGATTTTCCTGCTCGGCGCCTTGGCCGCCTTTGCCTATGCGGCGCTGCGCGCGGGCGGCGTCAGCGTTGACCAACTGACCAGGCCGGATTTTTCCTCGTCCCTCGTGAAAATCGGAACCGCGCTGGCCGGTGCGGCGCTTTTGCTCGGAATTTTCCGCGAGCGGGCATCGAACGCCGTGCTGGGGGCGCTGGCTTGGCTCGCGCTCGCCCTGGCGCTGCTCGCCGGCTACACCTACCGCATCGAACTGCGCGATTCCGGCGACCGCGTCATGGCCGAGCTCATTCCCGGCTGGACCGCAAGTCAGGGACGCATGGTGCGCGTGGCGCGCGGCGGCAACGGCGATTTTGCCGTCAATGCCCAGATCAACGGGGCAAGGATTTCCATGGTGCTCGACAGCGGCGCCAGCGCAGTCGTACTGACCCAGGACGCGGCGAAGGCCGCCGGCTTACCGCTCGCGTTTCTCGACTATTCCATCAAGGTCGACACGGCCAACGGCCGCGCCCGCGCGGCGCCGGTCACGCTCGACCGTCTCGCCGTCGGCGGCATTACCGAGCGCTCGGTCCCCGCGCTGATCGCCGAGCCGGGGCAACTCAAGTCCAGCCTGCTCGGGATGAGCTTTCTCGATCGGCTGGAAAGCTGGGAAGTGCGCGGCGACCGTTTGATGATGCGCGGCGCGCGATGACGATCGCGCTAAGCCGCGGCGTCCGCGGCAAGCTCCCCAGGCTTCTCGCAAATCATTTCTAAAGCGGTCATCAAAACCTCGACTCCGGCGCCGGGCTTCACCGCTTCGGTGGCGAGATGGCGGCGAAAGGCGCGCGCCCCCGGCATTCCCCGGAACAGCCCGTGCATATGCCGCGTCATCGCATGCAGCCGCGTGCCTGCGGCGACCTCGCGCGCCACGTAAGGAATGAAGGCTTCGACGGCAGCCCGCTGCGAGGCAAAAGCGGGAGCCGCGGCAAACAACAGCGGATCGACGGCAAGAAGCCGCCACGGCTCCTGATAGGCCACCCGCCCCATCATCACCCCATCGACGCGGCCCAGCAGCGCTTGCGCCTGCTCGATGCTGCCGATGCCGCCATTGAGGATGACGGGGAGTTCCGCATGCGCCGCCTTCAGCCGGAACACACGTTCATAATCGAGCGGCGGCACGTCTCTGTTTTGCCTGGGCGACAATCCGGACAGCCAGGCCTTGCGCGCATGCACGATAAGCGCATCGACGCCGGCGGCTTTCACCGTCCGGGCAAAAGCTTCCAGCGCCGCTTCGCTGTCCTGGTCGTCGATGCCGATCCGGCATTTGACCGTGACCGGCGCGCGCACCGCTGTCTTCATGGCGGCGACGCAATCGCCGACGAGCCCCGGCTCGGCCATGAGACAGGCGCCGAAACGCCCTTCCTGCACCCGGTCCGAAGGGCAGCCGACGTTCAAGTTGATTTCGTCATAGCCGAAGTCCTCGGCGATGCGGGCGCATTGCGCCAAGGCGCGCGGATCGCTGCCGCCGAGCTGGATGGCCACGGGATGCTCCGCCGCGTCGAATTTCATCAGCCGCGCGCGGTCGCCGTGAATGATGGCCCCGGTCGTCAGCATCTCGGTGTAGAGCCGCGCATGCCGCGTCAGCAGGCGATGGAGGAATCGGCAATGCCGGTCCGTCCATTCCATCATGGGGGCAATGGCGAATTTTCTATTGATATCAATCACTTATTCACCGATTTCGGATACCTGCGGGATGTGACCGACTGAGATTCTGCATTTTTATGTATTTGAAATTCCCTCACTTTTCGAGCCGCCTGCCGATTTCCGCCCATTTCGGTGAGGACACCTAATGACCCTCAACACCGCCTTTCTGCTCATGGCCCAATATAACGGCAAGGCCATCATCCCGCTCGCGGACGTGTGCCGGGACTACTTCTCGCATTTGACGGCGGAGAAGCTGGTGAGAAAGGTCATGACAGGCCAAATCCCGCTTCCGATCGTGCACATCGAGCGCAGCCAGAAGAGTGCGAAGGGTGTCCATCTGCAGGATTTGGCGGACTACCTTGATAAGCGGCGCCAAGAGGCAATGAAAGAATTTGAGGCGCTCTATGGCTAATGTTCCGCCCGAGCTATCGTCGTGTAGGGTTTCCAAGAATCCAAGCCTGCCGGTCCCGCCATGTCTGACGGTTCAAAATTCCAGCTTGAGCGCGTTCCAAGGTCACCGGCATCGGACGAAGAAATAATTGCTGACATTCAACGTGTAGCCGGCCTAGTTGCCCCCAATGCCATTTCATTTAGAGCGTATTCAAAATTGGGGAGCATTCATCCAGCAACTGCGGCTCTCCGTTTCGGCACATGGAATAAAGCCATCGTCGCGGCCGGACTGAAGGTTGGAAGCGAGCGCGATATTTCGGACGATCGCTTATTCGAAAACATAATGCAGTTGTGGGAGTTTTACGGTCGGCAACCTCGCGTGAGAAAACTCACTCGTCCTCCGTCTACGATTTCTTATGGTCCGTATGAGCGTCGCTTTCGCTCCTGGACGAATGCTCTCAAACAGTTTGTTGAGTACGCCAACTCGAAGGGCGCGGAGCCACCAACGCCGGATAAAGGTACAGGTAGCAGCCGCCAACCAGGGCGTAGCGTATCTTTAAGGACGCGTTTTCGTGTTCTGAAGCGTGATAATTTCACATGTCGCGCTTGCGGAGCCAGCCCGGCTTTGAAGCCGGGAACTTCGTTGCACGTTGATCATATTAAGCCGTGGAGTCATGGCGGGGAAACGATCGAAGAGAATCTTCAAACTCTTTGCGCAACCTGTAACCTTGGAAAGAGCAACGTCCTCTAAGCGAAATCGAACGGCATTCCTCGCCGCCTTGAGACGTGATGCGCTCGTTTCTGCAATTTGTTGTGCGCAACCTCGCGCGATCCCCGAAATCGCCTTACAGCAGATTACAGCAAGCGATTTTTCACACGCGCTAAGCCGTTGCAGCTAATTGCAAACTCCGAACAGTCGGTAATGTCCATCATCGGGGCAATGCAAAAGCGCCAATTCTCTGGTTTCACGGCCCGCAATTGTGGTCTCCGGCGACGGTCACCAAGTGGGATAGCCGCTTGCACGGATAACATAATATTCGATTTCGCACCGCCATGAGCCGGCATTGACGCTTGCGCGCGGCCCCGCTAACGCTCGGGCCATAGCATGCAAGACGTCAAGGAAAAGGCCGCCCTCTCCTCGATCACCGCGTCGGCCGGGCTGACGCTGGCCAAGGCGGTCGTCGGCGCTCTCTCCGGCTCGCTTGCAATCCTGTCCGAGGCGGCTCACTCGCTGCTCGACTTGGCGGCGACGGTGATGACC
>DASREA010000021.1:0-6382 GCA_035652315.1 Xanthobacteraceae bacterium
TCGTATTGGCCTTTGTCGTCGTAGGCGTTGCCGCGGTTGTTGAAGGCGGCGGCGAGATTCTTGCCGGTGATCTTGCCCGACTGAATGACAGCCGTGCAGCCGCCGATGATCAGGTCAGGCGGCGCGCCATCCTTGCCTTCGCACCAGTTCAATTGCTGTTGGCTCTGCGCAGCGGCCGGCGAGAGCGGCACGACCGCTGTCAAAGCCAAGCCGGCTGCGAATGCAATGATCGGCGTCGATCCACGCATGTTCCCCTCCCGCGGCTGAGTGAGGGGCAATCTTAACGCAAGAGTCATCCGATGGCAGCGCTTCTCCTTTCCACCGCCGGCGCCGCGGCCGGCGGCGCTCTGTTTGGTCCGGCGGGAGCCATCGCCGGACGCTTGATCGGCGCCATCGGTGGCAACCTGATCGACAACGCGCTGTTCGGCGCCAAAGGCGAACAACGGATCGTCAAAGGTCCGCGGCTGTCCGACCTCGACGTCATGGCCTCGACCGAAGGCGCGCCGATCGCACGCGTCTATGGCCGCGCACGTTTATCCGGCCAGGTGATCTGGGCCACCCATCTGGAAGAGGTTGTGCGGACGCGCACCGAGACCACGGGCGGCGCCGGCGGCGGCAAGGGCGGCGGTGGGGCCGGCGCGAGCACCACCACGACGAAGACCTACAGATATTTCGCCAATCTCGCGGTCGGGCTTTGCGAAGGGCCGATCGGCAACGTGTTGCGCGTCTGGGCCGACGGCAAGCTGCTCGATCTGTCGCACTTCACCTATCGCATCTATCGGGGCGACGAGACGCAGACACCCGATCCGCTGATCGTGGCCAAGGAAGGCGGCGGCAATGCGCCCGCCTATCGCGGTCTTGCCTATGTCGTGTTCGAGCGCATGCCGCTGGAGAAATTCGGCAACCGCATTCCGCAGCTCTCATTCGAAATCGTGCGCCCGGTCGGCCTCTTGGAGCAGGCGGTGCGCGCGGTCACGCTCATCCCCGGCACCACCGAATTCGGCTACGAACCGGCGACGGTGGTGCGCAAGCTCGGCGGCGGCCGCTCCGCGCCGGAAAACCGCCACGTCGCCTATGCCGATTCCGACGTGCTCGCCTCGCTCGACGAACTGCAAGCGATCTGTCCCAATGTCGAGCGCGTCGCCATCGTCGTTGCCTGGTTCGGCAGCGACTTGCGCGCCGGGCAGTGTTCGGTCCGGCCCGGCGTCGACAACGCCGACAAGGATACCCACGGCGCCACGTGGTCGGTCGCCGGCGTGACGCGCGGCGAGGCTTACGTCGTCTCCACGATCGACGGCCGGCCGGCCTTCGGCGGCACGCCGTCGGACGACAGCGTGACGCATTTGATTGCGGAGCTGAAAGCGCGCGGGCTCAAGGTCACGCTCTATCCGCTGGTGGTGATGGACATCGCCGCGGACAACAGCCTGCCCGATCCCTGGACCGGCGCGGCTTCGCAGCCGGCCTATCCCTGGCGCGGCCGCATCACCTGCGATCCGGCGCCGGGGCAGGCGGGGTCGCCGGACGGCACGGCCGCCGCGGCGGATCAGGTCAATGCTTTCTTTGGCGGTGCCGGCGACTGGACCTACCGGCGCATGGTGCTGCATTACGCCGATCTCGCCGCCGCAGCCGGCGGTGTCGACGGCTTTTTCATCGGCTCCGAACTGAAGGCGCTGACGCGGGTGCGCTCGGCGTCGGGGGTTTACCCCGGCGTCGATCAGCTCGTGGCTTTGGCCGGCGAGGTGAAGGCGATCGTCGGCGCTTCGACCGTGGTGACTTACGCCGCCGATTGGACCGAATACGGGGCGCATGTCTTGGATGCCGGCGCAAGCGAAGTGCGCTTTCCGCTCGATGCGCTGTGGGCTTCGCCGGACATCGGCGCGGTGGGCGTCGACTATTACGCGCCGCTCGCCGATTGGCGCGACGGTGCGAGCCATCGCGACCGCGCCATCGCCGGCTCGATCTATGAGAAGTCCTACCTCGTCGGGAATTTGCAGGGCGGCGAGGCCTATGACTGGTTTTACGCCGACGACGCCGCGCGCAACGCGCAGACGCGCAGCGACATCGGCGACAGCCTCGGCAAGCCGTGGATCTTCCGCGCCAAGGATTTGTGGAGCTGGTGGACGAATCCGCACTATGAGCGGGTGGGCGGCGCGGAGCTGCCGTCGCCGACCGCCTGGGCCGCACAGAGCAAGCCGATCTGGTTCGGCGAACTCGGCTGCCCGGCGGTCAACAAAGGCGCCAACCAGCCAAGCATCTTTCCCGATGCGAAATCGTCGGGTGCGGGCTTTCCCTATTTTTCCAACGGCAGCCGCGACGATCTCATCCAGCGCCGCTATCTCGAGACGCTGCTGGCGGCCTTCGATCCGGCCTTTGGCGCGAGCGAGGCGCTCAATCCGGTCTCCAGCGTCTATGGCGGGCGCATGGTCGACGTTTCGGGAATCCATTTGTGGACCTGGGACGCGCGGCCCTATCCGGTCTTCCCCGCCGACACCGCGACCTGGCGCGACGGCCCCAACTGGGCCACCGGCCATTGGCTGACCGGCCGCTTGGGATCGGCGCCGATGGAAGGTTTGCTCGACGCGATGCTGAGCGACGCCGGGATTGGCGATGTCGATTGTTCGACGCTCGCCAGCAGCGTCGACGGCTATGTGCTTGACCGGCCGATGTCGCCGCGCGACGCCATCGAGCCCTTGGCGCTCGCTTACGCCTTCGATGCGCTGGAAAACGGAACGCAATTGCAGTTTCGTCCGCGCGGCGGCGATGCCATTGCGGAAATCGCCGAAGACGATCTGGCGCTGACCTCGCAGGGCGCGCCGTTTCGTCTGGTGCGAGCGCAGGAGACGGAACTGCCGCGCGAGGTGTCGCTCGGCTTCACCGACACGGGGGGCGACTATCGACGCGCCGCGGTGACGTCGCGGCGCCTCGTCGGCGGCTCCAATCGCAACAGCCACGCCGACCTTGCCGTGATCACCAATGACACCGCGGCGCAGCGGCAGGCGGAAATGTGGCTGCAGGATCTTTGGGCCGGGCGCGAGACCGCGGAATTCGCCCTGCCGCCGAGCGCGCTTTCGCTCACGCCGGGCGATATCGTCGCGCTGACCGCCGGCGGGCGGCGACGGCTTCTGGAAATCCGCGAGATCGTCGACACCGAGAGCCGCGCAATCAAGGCGCGCTCGATCGATCCCGAAGTCTTCGACCTGCCGCTGTCGCCGCCGCGCTGGATTGCGCCGCAGCCGCCGGTTTCCATCGCGCCGGTGCAGGCCTCGGTGCTGGATTTGCCGATGCTCGATTCCGCCGAGCCGCCGGTGCTGACGCGGATCGCGGTTTTCGCCGATCCCTGGCCCGGCGCGGTGGCGATCTGGTCGTCGGCCGACGGCTTGAGCTTCGAGCGCACGGCGCTGGCGCTGGCGCCGTCGATTGCTGGGGTGACGCTCGACGATTTGCCGCGCGGGCCGACCAGCCGCTTCGACGACGCAAACCGCGTGCGCGTGCAACTCTACGGCGGCGCGTTGGCCTCGGTTTCCGACTCGATCTTGCTTGGCGGCGGCAACGCCGCGGCGGTGCAGCGGCCCGACGGCGCGTGGGAAGTTTTGCAATTCGCCAATGCCGATCTGGTCGGCGATCTGACTTATGAACTCTCACGCTTCCTGCGCGGACAGGCGGGCAGCGAATGGGCGATGGCCGATCCGCTTCCGGCCGGCGCGCCCTTTGTGCTGCTCGACGAGCACGTGGTGCCGATCGCCCAAGGACTCGACATGCTGGGACGGACAATGCAGTTGCGCATCGTCGCGGCGGGCCTCGACTACAGCGATCCGGCGACGCTGGCGCTGGAGGCGACGCCGCAGGAAACCGCATTGCGGCCCCTGTCGCCGGTCGACATACGCGCCAGGCGCACGGCGGACGGAGTCCTCATCACCTGGATCCGGCGCACGCGGATCGATGGCGATGCCTGGAATCCCGGCGACGTGCCGCTCGGCGAAGAGCGCGAAGCCTATGCCGTGGATATCCTCTCCGGCGGCAGCGTTTTGCGGACGCTGAATGTCAGCGAGGCATCCGCGCTTTATGCCGCTGCCGACGAAATCAGCGACTTCGGCGCGCCGCAGGAGAGCCTCAGCGTAAGTATCGCGCAAATCTCCGCTGTGGTGGACCGCGGTTTTGCCGTCACGGCGACGCTGCCGTTCCTGTTGTGACGGCGTTTCGTCTTTTCCTCCGACATCCGAGCGACCATGACCGATACTCCGAATCTCGGCTTGCCTTACATCGAGGCGGCCCAGGCGCAGAAGCACGTCACCCACAACGAGGCATTGCGCGTGCTCGACCGTCTCTTGCACCTTGCCGTGCTCGACCGCGATCTTTCGGCCCCGCCAGCCAGTCCGGCCGAAGGCCAGCGCTGGATCGTGGCCGCTGCACCGACCGGCGACTGGGCCGGACATGCCACGCATGTTGCTGCCTGGCAGGACGGCACTTGGGAGTTCAGCGCGCCGAATATCGGCTGGCTGGCTTACGTGATCGACGAAGGCGCCTTGCTCACCTGGGACGGCAGCGCCTGGGTGGACGCGCTGACCGCGCTCAGCGCCTGGCAGAACGTGACGCTGCTCGGCATTGGCACGACGGCCGACGCCACCAATCCCTTCAGCGCCAAGCTCAACAATGCGCTGTGGACCGCGCGCACCGCCGCGGACGGCGGCGACGGCGATCTGCGCTACAAGCTGACCAAGGAATCCGCGGCGAATACGCTGTCCTTCCTGTTTCAGGACAACTTCTCCGGGCGCGCGGAGATCGGGCTCACCGGCGACGACGATTTTCACTTCAAGGTCTCGCCGGACGGCACCAGTTGGCTCGATGCCATTCTCATCGACAAGGATACCGGCGCGGTCACGCTGCCCAATACCAGCGGCAGCAGCGGCGGCGATATGCTCAAGAGCACCTATGACGCGAACGCCGACGGCAAAATCGATCCCGCCGCGGGCGGCACCGGTGTCGGTTCCGCCAGCGCCAACCAAGTCTTCGCCGGCCCCGCGAGCGGCGCGGCGGCGGCGCCGGGTTTCCGCGCGCTGACCGCAAGCGATCTCCCCGATCCGACGGCCACGACCAAGGGTGGCGTCAAATCTCTCGCCTCGGTCGCGCACAAATGGCTGAACGCGATTGGCACCGATGGCCTGCCGAGTGCGACGCAGCCGGCCTTCTCGGACATTTCCGGATCCGTGGGGGCAGCGCAGATGCCGGCCTTGACCGGCGACGTCACCACCTCGGCCGGTTCAGTGGCAACCAGCATCGCCAGCGGCGTTGTGACTTTCGCCAAACTGGCGAGTGCGGCCATCGCCACGGCCGCGCAATATCTGGCCAACACGGCCAATCTGCTGCTGACAACCGACAAGGTGTGGAGCGCGGCGGCAACGGTGGCGTTGACCGACGGTGCGACGATCACGCCGGACTTTTCCGCCGGCATCAATTTCACCGTGACGCTCGGCGGCAATCGCACGCTCGCCAACCCGACTAACCAGAAGGTCGGACAAAGCGGCTTCATCCGCATCGCACAGGACGCGACCGGTTCGCGCACGCTCTCGTTCGGAACGAACTGGAAATTCGCCGGCGGCAATGCGCCGGTGTTGACGACGGCGGCCTCCAAGGTCGACGTGCTCGCGTATGTGGTCACCGGCAGCGGCGAGATCATGGCCTCGCTCACCAAGGCGATCGTCTAGCGCTCCTTCTCGGAATTTTCGACATGCTTCCTGGCATCGCGCCGGTAATCGCCGGATTATTGTCCGCGCCGCCGCCGGCGACAAGCGACCTGCTGATCGTCATGCTCGCGCATCGCGACACGGCCAATGGCGCCGCGTCCTGGCCGGTCGGCTGGACGGTTCTTTGCGCTGTGACCAACAGCAACATCGTTGCCGAGATCGGCTACAAGGTCGATGACGGCTCCACCGGCGCAACGATCAACGTAACGACGACGGCTTCGGCACAAAGCGCGCACTGCTCCTATCGTATCCGCGGAAGGACGGGCAATCCCGAGCAGTCCAACACCGGTACATCGTCGGGATCAACCAATATGGACCCGCCATCGCTGTCGCCGTCATGGGGCGCGGACAATACGCTGTGGCTCGCCTGCGCCGCGTGGCAACAGGACAACAATCTCAACGATCCATCGTATCCGGCGAATTATTCGAACGGTTTCGCCTATCACAGCAGCAACAACCAGGCGTCGATGGCCTCGTGCCAGCGCACCTTGAACGCCGCGAGCGAAGATCCCGCAGCGCTCGTTTATACGAGCAGCCGCCGTTACGTCGCGGCGACCGTGGCCATTCAGCCGAACAGCGGCTCGACGCCGAGCGTCAACAACACGAGCGGCGGCACCACGAGCAGCGCCAGCACCACGCAT